>DASYAV010000146.1:0-3696 GCA_036501145.1 Streptosporangiaceae bacterium
TGGGAGACGTGGCGGGATCGGGGCTGGAGGCCGCGGTGATCATGGGCCGGATGCGCAGCGCGCTGCGCGCCTATGTGCTGGAGACCCCAGACCCGGCCACCGCGCTGCGCATGTTGGACCGCAAGATCCAGTACTTCGAGCGGAACGCGATGGCCACCGTGCTCTACGGGCTGTACACCCCGGGAACCGGCGACTTCACCGTTTCCTCGGCGGGCCACCTCCCGCCCGTACTGGCCGCGCCCGGCGGACAGGCGAGCCTGCTTCCCCTCCGCCCGGACCCGCCCATCGGCATCGCCGAAGACCTCCAACGGCGGTCCGCCTCCTTCTTCATCCCGCCGGGCGCGCTCTTGTGCTGTTTTACCGACGGCCTGGTCGAACGACGCGGCCAGGTGCTCGACCAGGGCATGGATACACTCGCCGCAACTCTGGGCAAGCTGATCGCCGTCGGCCCCGGCGTCACGACTGAGCCGGTGGCCGAAGACGCGTGCGCCGAGATCATGCGCGCGCTGGTAGGAAATACTGCTGCCCAGGACGACATCGCCGTCCTGGTGCTCAGCCGGCCTCCCGGCACCATAAGGGCTGCTGCCGGAAGATCAAAAGGCCGGTTCCTATGATCGGAACCGGCCCGCGGCCTGGGTGGAGCTGAGGGGATTTGAACCCATGAACCTCTCGATGCGAACTGAGCGCAGCACCCGGCAAAGCTCCTGTCATACCACGTTCCCGCACGTCACAGACGTCGAGCCAGGCATGGTGACTCCTTCTAACCGCGCCTGACAGCGTCCTGCAGCTCCCATTCCGCTCCCAGACGGAGCGCCGGCCCGGAAGCGGAAGCGCCCCGGTGCGTGCACCACAAGCCGCTGCCGCCGCCCAACAGCCTGCCCGGCGGGAAGCCTGGCAGCACTCTGGTGCCCAGGTGCCGACGCCAAGACTCCACCCGGACGGCACCTTCGGGTGACGCCCCGCGCCGCTGCGCCTTCGTAGCGTCAAGATCACAGACCTCAACAGAAGGACGGTACGAATGACAGCGCTCAGGTCCGGATGCCGCGCGACAGGCACGCCAGCGCCGATGAACTGCCTGCGCCGTGCCACGCCGGCGTGACCGGCATGGCACCGGACTCGCACTATGAGATCCGGGTACTGGGGTCCCTTGACCTGCACTGGACCGCCTGGTTCGAGGGCCTGCAGGTCATCAGCGACGGCAGCCAGACGGTCATCTGCGGCCCGGTGGCCGATCAGGCCGCCCTGCACGGGCTGCTGAACAAGGTATGCGGCCTCGGGCTCGTCCTGATCTCAGTACGCCGGCTCGACCCAGAGTGACCATGGCCCGGCATGCGGCCTGCGCGCGGCGACGCAAGGAATTGACCACAACCGCGGCCGGCAACGTGAACTTCAGCAGGAACGGCCAGAAAACATCCGGGCGACTTCCAGCGCCCGGCCGAAACGAAGGATCATCACGAACACCCTGACCCGAACCGAAGACACCAGACTCGTCCGCGCACACAGACGGCGCTGCGCAGCACCAAGCTCCTCGTCGGCGGCTACACCGCCATCAGCGTGCTCGCCCTCGTAGCCATCGCGCTGCTGCGCAATCACGCCGCGGTGGTGAACTCCGCCGTCTGGACGCATGGGATCGTTGTTGCCGCCAGCGCCCTGCTGCTGTTCACCTTCACTGTCCGCGCGGCCGGCGGCTCCCGCCGGGCGTATCTGCGGCTGCGGATCGCCGCATCCGTCACGGTGGTGGCCATCGCGGTGATCATCGCGCTGCCCGGCACCTTCCCGCTGTGGATGAAGATCGAACAAGGCGTGTGCGGCCTCATCCTGATCGGCGTCGTCGTGATCGTCAACGGCAGGCACATGCGATCGCTGTTCGCCGCGAAGTAGATCAAGCTATAACCCCCTGACACAGCCGCGCTTCAGGGATGGAACTGGGACAACCTGGATTGACGCAACCGGACTCAGGCACAATGGCCGGTCTTCACCAAGGCCCAACGAGAAATGGCGGCGCGCCAGATTGACCTGATCTGCGCCTCAGCCGATGAGCACCGAGTGCCCCGCGTCCGCGCAGAACGGCGGTTCCCGCACGTCACACCTCATAAGGTAACAACCTAGCGTGACTTGAGGGCAGCCCTCACCGTGCTGACCGGTCGGTGCCGGGCAGCGGCGCGTCACCAGATGAGGCCCTGGCGCGAACGGCCGTTATGAATTGGCTGGCTCCACCGCGGGCTCAGCGCTGCCCGGCTGCCCGGGGGTGGCCGCGGCGGCGCCGACCAGGTCCTCGCGGGTCAGCCGGATCGCCACGATCGTCACGATGAGGGCCAGCAGCATGATCCCGGCTGACACCTCGAACCCGCGCGAGAACGACCGACAGTGTATGGTCATAGATCGCCGCCTTGATCTGCGCGGCCGTCCCGGCCGGCGGGTGACCCGCCCTGGCTGCGGCCGTCACGGACGCGGCCGAACTGCGGGCGGTGTTGGCCATCACGGTCCAGGCCACCGTGCCCAGCCAGGGCCAGCCCGATCGAACCGCCGACCTGCTGGCCGACGTTGGGAGGCTGGCGGCCAGGCCCGCGTCCCGGTCACTGACCCGAGACAGCGCGACCAGGGTCCGCAGTAGCACGAAAGTGCCGCGGGGATTGGCCACGGCGTCGCTAGGGGATCAGGTCCAGCTCCGGCGCCCGGGTGACGGCCTCGGTGCGGTTGGCCGCGCCGAGCTTGTCCAGCACGTGGCTGACGTGCTTCTTGACGGTGTCGAGAGTGACCACGAGCTGCCCGGCGATGGCCTGGTTCGATCTGCCCGCCGCCAGCAGCCCCAGCACTTCCAGCTCGCGGCTGGTCAGCGGCTCGACGGGGCCAGGCACCGCTGCGGTGCCTGGCCCCGTGTCTGGCACGGCATGCTCCGGGCCGAACGCCCGCAGGAGCCGGGCCAGGTAGCCAAGCGGGACCCCGGCAGCGGCCGAGCCGGATCGCTGGGCCGCGATCAGTCGGCCGAGCAGCGCGGCCATCAGCGGGCCCTCGTCGGCGAAGACCCGCACGGTGATCGGTCTCCGGTCGGGTCAGGCTGTGTGCGTTCAGGTGTCTAGCGGGAGCGGTCCTGGCGGCGGGCGATCCACGCCGCGGCGATCGACTTGTCGTCGCCGTCGGCGGGGATGAGCAGCCAGGCGGCGAGGTAGAGGGCCACGCTGGCGCCGGTGAACAGGGCCAGCGCCGCGATGATGACGCGCACGAGCGTGACGTCGGCGTTGAGGGAGCGGGCGATGCCGCCGGCCACGCCGGCCAGCATCCTGTCGTCACCGGACCGGCGCAGCTGGCCGGTGAAGGTGGCGGACCGGGCCTCTGCGGTGGTTGTGTTCATGGTTCAAGGCTGCCGCTGGCGATGGCCGCCGTCGATCGGGATCAGCCCTGGTTCGCACCCTGCCGCGCACCCTGGACGGCATCAGGATCATCCCTGATCGCGGCCAGCGACGCCCGCGTGTCCGATGTCCCGCCACGGGTCTCGCGGAACGAGCCGGTGCCGTGGCACCCGCGCGCGTATTTGTGAGGCCGCTCCGGCGGCGTGCATAGTGACTGGGAGCCGTCATCGGCGCGCTCAATGGCCGGGCACAAGGAGCAACGCCATGAGTAGCCGCTTTACCAGCGAGTTGTGGAAGGGCATCGGCGACATCTACAGCGCCATCCTGGTCCACCCTTTCCTCACCG
>DASYAV010000147.1:0-1941 GCA_036501145.1 Streptosporangiaceae bacterium
CATGAGGTGGCCCGGGCCGAGCCGTTCGCGGCGGTCGGCGACACCTTGAACTGTTCAGGGAGGTGATGTGAGGGATGGACCGTAGGCAACCTCGAGTGGCTGTGCTGGGTGGCGGCTCCTGGGGGACGACGGTGGCATCGATCGTCGCCAGGAGCGCACCGACGGTGCTCTGGGCCCGGTCGCCGGAGGTTGCCGAGGAGATCGACAGGCAGGGCCGGAACAGCCGCTACCTCGGCGACAGCCCGCTGACGGACGGCCTGCGCGCGACCGACTCGCTGGAACAGGCGGTGCAGGATGCCGACGTCCTGGTCATGGGTGTCCCCTCGCACGGTTTCCGGGGAGTCCTCGCACAGGTTGTGTCCCACGTGCGTCCGTGGATCCCGGTCGTCAGCCTGGTCAAGGGGCTTGAACAGGTCACCGATCACCGGATGACCGAGATCGTGGCGGAGGTGCTGCCGGGACACCCGGCCGGCGTGCTCGCGGGGCCCAACATCGCCAAGGAGGTCATGGCCGGCTACGCCGCGGCCGCCACGATCGCCATGCCGGACCAGAACCTGGCGGCCCGGTTGGCCGACCTGTTCCGCACCGCCCGGTTTCGGATCTACTCTACGACCGACGTGGCAGGCGTGGAGATCGCCGGCGCGCTGAAGAACGTCTTCGCGATCGGGGCCGGGATGGCCGACGGGGCCGGGGCCGGCTACAACACCAAGGCGATGGTGATCACCCGGGCAGTGCGGGAGATGCGCCGTCTCGGTGAGGCGCTCGGCGGTGACCCGCTGACCTTTTCCGGTCTCGCCGGCACGGGTGACCTCATCGTGACCTGCACCAGCCCGCTGAGCCGCAACCGGCACGTCGGCGAGGAGCTGGGCCGGGGCAAGCCCATCGGTGACGTGCTGGCCGGGATGAAGCAGGTCGCGGAGGGTGTCAAGGCCGCCCCGGTGGTCATGAAGCTGGCGGCCGACGTTGGGGTGGACATGCCGATCGCCCAAGAGGTGGACAACGTGCTGTGGCACGGCGCCACCGTCCAGGATGCCTACCGCGGCCTGCTCAGGGTAGCGCCCGGACACGAACTCCACGGGGAGGGCTGGTGAAGGGCCGACGCTCGGACTCACCGCTGATCTGGCTGCTCGCCAGGGCCGCTCTGCTCGCGGCGGTGTGGGCGGCTGCCGTCGCCCTGCTGCGGCGCCGTCGGCACCCGGCGCCGGAGGCGGTGCTGGAGGCCATTCCGGTGACGCCCTCGTACGCCGGCGGCTCCGGAACGCCGCTGGTGCTCCTGCACGGCGTCGGCGGCACCTGGCGGGTGTGGCGCCCGGTGCTGCCGTTGCTGGAGCGCTGGCACGCGGTGTTTGCACCGACCCTGCCTGGCCACTGTGGAGCGGAGCGGCTCGCTGCGGGGGTGGCCCCGTCCATCCACGCGCTCGCCGACGGGGTCGTCGAACAGCTCGATCGAGCCGGGATCGACCGGGCGCACATCGCCGGCAACTCGCTCGGCGGGTGGATCGCCCTGGAGCTGGCCCGCCGCGGACGGGCCCGGTCGGTCGTCGTGTTCGGCCCGGCCGGCGCGTGGCGATCGGCGGCGCGCATGACCGCCGTCGCCACCGGGATGCGCCTCTCGTTCGTCCTGCTCGCCAGGCAGGCCGACCGCGCGGAGGCGATCGCCCGCCGACCGTGGGCGCGGCGACTGCTGCTCGCGAAGCAGGTCGAACACCCCGACCGCGCCGACCCGGCCGAGTTCGCGGCCTCGATCCGGGCGATGAAGGACTCCCCCGTGGTCGCCCCGCTGCTGCGGGTGATCACGAAACAGCCGCTGGAATACCTGCCCGCGGACCCGGACTGCCCGATCCGGGTGGTCTGGGCGGAGCGAGACCGGATCATCCCGTTCGAGCACAACGGCCTCCCCCTGCTGGAACGCGTCCCGGGCGCCGAGCTCGTCCGGCTGGC
>DASYAV010000148.1:0-22023 GCA_036501145.1 Streptosporangiaceae bacterium
AGCCGGTCGTGCCCGGACAGCACCTGCGGCCCGGCGCTGCGCAGCGGTTCCAGCTCGAGAACCTCGCGCAGCGTGACGCTCATGCCTGCACAGTAGCGGAATCAGAACGCCGCCAACATGCACAAACTGTGCATGTAAATCGGCCTGCGGAATCCGTAGCATGATCGGCAAGCACACGTTCGCCGGGGGCGCAGCGGAGCGGTAGCAGCGGCAGGACGAAAGGAGCCGTCGATGGCGGCCGGGAACCCCGCAACGGCGCTGACCCAGGAACAGATCATCGAGTGGTCCAAGCGGTACACCCTCTTCGACTGGACCGCCCAGTCGAAGATCACCCCGTTCCCGGTGGCCCGGGCCGAGGGCGTCTACTTCTACGGCACGGACGGCAAGCGCTACCTCGACTTCAACTCCCAGCTCATGTGCGTGAACGCCGGCCAGGGCGACCGCCGCATCGTCGACGCGATCGCCGCCCAGGCCGCCGAGCTGGCCTACGTCAACTCCGCCGCGATGACCACCGAGGTGCGCGCCCGGCTCGGCCGCAAGCTCGCCCAGCTCTTCCCCGGCGACATCGAGAAGTCCTTCTTCACCCTCGGCGGCGCCGAAGCCAACGAGAACGCGGTCCGCATCGCCCGCGCCGTCACCGGCCGCCAGAAGATCCTCGCCCGCTACCGCTCCTACCACGGGGCCACCGCCGGGGCGATCAGCCTCACCGGCGACCCGCGCCGCTGGGCCAACGAGCCGGGCGTGCCCGGCGTCGTGCACGTGCTCGACTTCTACCACGGCCCCGCCCGCCCGGCCGGTACCGCCGCCGCCGCCCTGGCCGCCCTCGAGGAGACGATTCAGCTCGAAGGCCCGGCCACCATCGCCGCGTTCATCATCGAGCCGATCACCGGCACCAACGGCATCCTCATCCCGCCCGACGGCTACCTCGAAGGCGTGCGGGAGATCTGCGACCGGTACGGGATCCTGCTGATCGCCGACGAGGTCATGTCCGGCTTCGGCCGGACCGGCGCCTGGTTCGCGGTGGACCACTACGGCGTCGTGCCGGACATCATCACCTGCGCGAAGGGGCTCACCTCCAGCTACCTGCCGCTCGGCGCGGTCGGCATCCGGCCGCACGTCGCCGCCCACTTCGACGACCACCCGTTCGCCGGCGGCCTCACCTACAACTCACACCCGGTCGCGCTGGCCGCCGCGCTCGCCACCATCGGCGTCTACGAGGAAGACGGCCTCATCGAGCACGCCGCCAAGCTCGGCGAGATGCTCTCCCGCCACCACAGAGAACTCGCCGCCCGCCACCCGTCGGTCGGCGCGCACCGCAGCATCGGCCTGTTCGGCTGCCTCGACATCGTCCGCGACCGCGCTGCCGGCGAGCCGATGGCGCCGTTCAACGGCACCAGCCCGGAGATGGCCGGACTGCAGGCCTACCTGATCGAGCACGGCGTCTACACGCTCGTGCACTGGAACCAGCTGATGACGAATCCTCCGCTGATCATCACGGAGGACCAGCTCGCCGAGGGCTTCGCGGTGCTCGACCGCGCCCTCGACCTCACCGACCGGGCCGTAACCGGATAGGAGCCGGCAGATGGAGATCACCGAACAGGCCCAGGACAGTACTCCAGGCAAACGTTATTCCCAGGAGCTTTCCCGTTCGATCAGCGTGCTCGGCAACATCTTCATCACGCTGTCCGGGGTGACCCCGGCCGCGTCGGTGTTCATCATCGCCCCGGTGGCGCTGGTCGCGGCGGGCAGCGGCTCGTTCTGGTCGTTCGTCTTCGCCGCGATCGTCGGCGTGTTCATGGCGTTCTGCTGGGCCGAGCTGTCCTCGGCGTACCCGATCGCCGGCGGCGACTACGCCCTGGTCTGGCACTCCTTCAAGGGCAAGGCCAAGCCGCTGGCCGGCCCGGTCAGCTTCATCACGTTCGCGCTCTACCTGGATTTCATCGCCTTCATCCCGGCGACCATCGCCCTCGGGGCCGGCACCTATTTCGCGGTCGTGGCGCACGTCGACCCCCGCTACGTGGGCGCGGTCATCATGATCCTCGCCGCCGGGATCGCCATCCTGAAGGTCCGCTTCAACGCCGTGCTCACCGGCGTCTTCCTCGGCATCGAACTGGCCGCGCTGGCCATCCTGACCGTGCTCGGCCTGTCGCACGCGCACCACTGGGGCTCGCTGATCCACCCGGTGGTCGGCACCAGCCACGGGCTGCTCGCCCCGGTCGCGTTCTCCGGCATCCTCTCGCTGACCGCGGTCGCCGTGTTCTCCTACAACGGCTACGCCAACGCGGTGAACTTCTCCGAGGAGACCGCCGGGCCGAGCCGGAACATCGCCCGGGCCATCCTCTGGTCGCTGGTCATCACGGTGGCGGCCGAGCTGATCCCGCTCACCTCGACGATCGTCGGCGCGCCGGACCTGGCCACGTTCACCACGTCGGCGGTGCCGCTGCAGTACTTCATCGAGGCCACCGCGAACTCGACGCTGTACGACGTGATCAGCATCGGCATCTGCCTGGCCATCCTGAACGCGGTCATCGCGATCATCCTCAGCTACGCCCGCATCATGTACAGCTCGGCCCGCGACCGCGCCTACCCCGGCCCGGTCAGCGCGTGGGTGGCGCAGATCCACCCCAGGTTCAGGTCGCCGTGGGTCGCGACCGCGTTCATCGGCGTCCTCGGCGCCGTGCTCTGCCTCGGCGTGTCGCTGTCCACCCTGGTCAACCTGACCGGCGCCAGCCTGGTCGCCGACTACGCGCTGATCGCCATAGCCGCCATCGTGGCCCGGCTCACCGGCGCGACCAGGCACGGCTCCTACCGGATGCCGCTGTGGCCGGCCGCGCCGGTGCTCGCCCTGGCCAGCCTGGGCTACGTCTTCACCCAGCAGACCGCGCTGCTGCTCCGGGTCACGCTGATCACCATGGCGATCGGCCTGGTCTACTGGCTGCTCGTCATCCGGCCGCAGAAGGGCAAGGCCTGGACCCTGCTGGACGCTTCAGCCGACGATTCATCCGAGACGGCTGCGCATCCCACGGTGGCCCCATGACCGGCACCGACGGCGCTGCGAACCCGCACCTGGTCACCCCCGGCGGCAAGCCGCGCGCCAGGTCGCTGGGGCTCCGGTTCGGCGGGCGGCCCGGACCGTGGAACGCCATCACCGACGTCCCGGGCGTCGAGGTCGGCTACCTCACCCGGATCGAGGGCAGCGACATCCGGACCGGCGTCACGGCGATCCATCCCCGCTCCGCGGCGCGCCCCGGCGACCCGGTGGCGGCCGGCCTGCACGCCCAGAACGGCAACGGCGAGATGACCGGCGCCGCCTGGATCGGCGAGTCGGGCACGTTCTCCGGCCCGGTCGCCATCACGAACACACACGCCGCCGGGGTGGCGCACGCCGGCATCATCGCCTGGACGGTGCGCCACCACCGGGAGCTCGCCGACGCCTGGCTGATGCCGGTCGCCGCGGAGACCTGGGACGGCTACCTGAACGACATCAACGGCCACCACGTGGACGAGACGCACGTCGTGCAGGCGCTGGAACGGGCCCGCTCCGGGCCCATCGAGGAAGGGTCGGTCGGCGGCGGCACCGGGATGAACTGCTACGGCTTCAAGGGCGGCTCCGGCACCGCCTCCCGGATCCTGGACTACGCCGGGCGGACCTGCACCGTCGGCGTGTTCCTGCAGGCCAACTTCGGTTCCCGCGGCGAGCTCGTGCTCGGCGGCGTCCCGCTGGGCGCCGACCTGGCCGCCGACGACCCGATGAGCGAGCACTTCTCGGTGCCGCACGGTTCCGGGCCGCACGGTTCCGGGCCGCACGGGGCCGGGCCGCACGGGGCCGGGTCGTGCATCGCGATCGTGGCCACCGACGCGCCGCTGTTCCCGCACCAGCTGACCGCGTTCGCCCGGCGGGTGACCACCGGCCTGGCCCGGACCGGCACCGCGGGCTCGCACTTCTCCGGTGACCTGTTCCTCGCCTTCTCGGTGGCCAACCCGGGCGCGTTCGCCCCGCCGCTGGCCACCCTGTACACAGGCCCGGAGCACCTGGACCATCTCGACTTCCTGCCCTGGGGGCATCTCGACCCGTTCTACGAGGCGGTCGTGCAGGCCACCGAGGAGGCCGTGGCCAACGCGCTGGTCGCGAACGAGGAGATGACCGGCCGGGACGGTCACCGCACGCCCGCGCTGCCGCGCGACCGGGTCGCCGAACTGGCCGGCCGGGCGCGGGCCCGCCGAGAGGCGTGGGGCGCCGAGACCCGCTGAGAACCGCAGACGGAGAGGACCATGGACCGAATCGGGCACTACATCGCAGGCAAGGCCGTCGCCGGGACGTCGGGGCGGCAGGTGGATGTCTTCGATCCCGCGACGGGTGAGCGGACCCACCAGGTCGAGCTGGCCACCGTCAAGGAAATCGATCAGGCCGTGGCGGCGGCGACGGCGGCCTTCCCGGCCTGGGCGGGGACCTCGCTGGCCCGGCGGGCGGAGGTCATGTTCCGGATCCGGGACACGCTGGACAGCCACCGCGCGGACATCGCGGCCGCGGTCACCGCCCAGCACGGCAAGGTGCTGGCGGACGCGATGGGCGAGGTCGCCCGGGCGGTGGAGAACGCCGAGTACGCCTGCGGCATCCCCAGCCTGCTGGCCGGCCGGTACACCGAGCAGGCCTCGACCGGCATCGACGTGTACTCGGTCCGCCAGCCGCTCGGCGTGCTGGCCGGGATCTCGCCGTTCAACTTCCCGGCCATGGTGCCGGCCTGGATGTGGGCCACCGCGATCGCCTGCGGCAACACGTTCGTGCTCAAGCCGTCGGAGAAGGACCCGCTGGCCACCATGCTCGTCGCCGAACTGCTCGCCGGGGCGGGCCTGCCGGACGGGGTGTTCAACGTGGTGCAGGGCGACAAGGTCGCGGTGGACGCGCTGCTGCAGCACCCGGACGTGGCGGCGGTGTCGTTCGTCGGCTCGACGCCGGTCGCCCGGTACATCTACGAGACCGCGGCCAGGAACGGCAAGCGGGTGCAGGCCCTCGGCGGGGCGAAGAACCACATGGTCGTGCTGCCGGACGCGGACATCGCCGCGGCCGCGGACGCCGCGGTGTCGGCCGGCTACGGGTCCGCGGGGGAGCGGTGCATGGCCATCTCGGTCGTGGTCGCCGTCGGCGCGGCCGCCGATCCGCTCGTCGAAGCCATCACCGGACGGCTGCCCGCCGTGGCGGTCGGCGCCGGGGACGACCCGGACGCCCAGATGGGCCCGCTCGTCACCCGCGAGCACCGGGACAAGGTGGCGTCCTACCTCGACTCGGCCAGGCAGGAAGGTGGCACGGTCGTCGCGGACGGCCGGGAGCACGAGCGGTACGGCGGGCCGGGCTTCTTCCTCGGGCCCTCGCTGATCGACAACGTGACACCCCGGATGTCCTGCTACCGGGACGAGATCTTCGGCCCGGTGCTGTGCGTGGTCCGGGCCGGCAGCTACCAGGAAGCGATGGGGCTGCTGGAGGCCAGCCCGTGGGGCAACGGCGCGGCGATCTTCACCCGCGACGGCGGCGCGGCCCGGCGCTTCAAGCAGCAGGCGCCGGCCGGGATGATCGGGGTCAACGTGCCGATCCCGGTGCCCGTGGGGCACTTCTCCTTCGGCGGCTGGAAGCAGTCGCTGTTCGGCGACACGCACATCTACGGGCCGGAGGGCATCAGCTTCTGCACCCGCGGCAAGGTCGTCACCGAACGCTGGCCCGACCCGGCGTCGAGCGAGATCGACCTCGGCTTCCCCCGCACCCACTGAGACGCGATCCCGGATCGGCCGGCCCGCGCCGCGCAAGGCAGTCGCCGAAGGCAGGACCGGCGGCGGCGTACCATCGTGGCATGCCCCGTCGCCTTGCCAGCGGCAGCGCTCAAGACCTGGTCCAGGCCGAGCGCGACATCCGCGCCCGGATCGGCGGCCAGCCCCTGGACTTCGCCGCGATGGCGGCCGTGTCTAACATCTACCGGGCGGCCAATGTGGTCCGCAACCGCATGGAGCGTGACGTGCTCGCCGACGAGGACCTGTCCTGGGCGGCCTTCACCGTGCTGTGGATCTGGGGCGAGCAGCAGACCCGGCACCTCGCCGTCGAGGCGGGCGTCACCAAGGGCACGCTGACCGGGGTGCTGAAGACCCTGGAAAACGGGGACTGGCCCGGCGGCAGGAGCATGACGAGGACGGCAGGCTCGTCCTGGTGAGCCTGGAGCCGAAGGGGGAGGCCGTCATCGAGCGGCTCTTCCCCGCCTTCAACGCGCGGGAGACAGCGGTCAGCGTGTGCCTGTCGGAGCGGGAGAAGAACCAGCTGGCCGTCCTGCTCCGCAAGGTCATCCGTTCCGCCGAGGAAACCTGACCCGGCCGGGCGCCCGCCCCGGCGCACCCGCTGCCCCCTCCTACCGCACCGCACCGCGGATCGCGCCGGGCGGGGTGTTCGTCGGCACGCTCGCCGCGGCGGACCGCCGGCTCGCCCAGGTGGTGGTGACGCTGCGCGAGGAAGCCCCGGCCAACGGCTTCGTCAACGCGCACCCGATGGCGCACCACCGCTGGATGCCGTCGATCGTCAAGGGTGCCCCCGACGCGCTGGACGAGCTGGTCCAGTCCGGCAGTGCCCGGTTCGAGGGCGGCCCGCCCTGGCGCGGCGACGCCACCCTCGAGCTGTTCGCCTCCCCGGCCGAGGAACTGGACCGTCTCGCTGTGCGGGAGATCATCGGTGGCTACTACCGCCAGGTCGGCGTCACCTGGGACGGTGGCCAGGTCCTGACCACCGGCAGCTGACCGCATCCTCCGCGCTCCCGCCCGGTTCTGTCGTTCTCGCCGTGGGCGAGGGTGTCCACGCTGATGTAGTGGTTTCGGCGCTGCTTATGCCGGCCAGCCGGTTCGGGCGCCGGCGTCGTCGCCGAGGCGCCGGGCGCGGTGCCAACCACCTCGGTGAAGCTCACCGGCGGGTTCCTCGTGCCGCAGTACAAGTCGGTACCCGAGCACCCCGGCGTCAGCCGGTATTTCTACGGGCACGATCAGGGCGCGGCGCACGCTTCGCAGCCCAGCTATATCACCGCCCGCTGGTACAACCTGCCGTCGATCAGCCCGGACGCCAAGGATGGACATGCGATCTTGTCGCATGTGACCATGGCGGCGCCGCAGCTGTCGGTCAACCAGTTCGAGGGTCTGACCATCCCCGGCCAGTATTACCTGCTCTCGGAGAACCCGCTGGTGCTCAACCCGTTCGCCGTCTCCGATCCGACCATCGGCTACCCGCTGATGTGGCAGTTCAAGGGGAAGGGCAGCCTGGCCGCGTGCGGCACGATGGCCGCCAATGTGGTCAGCCAGGCGCTGCGCGACTACAGCGGCGCCAACCCGTGGCGGCTGGCCGCGAAAGACGTGCCCACCCTGTACTACGCCAACGCCGGCGACGGTGCCGACCCCCGCCAGACCCTCGCCTTCAACGCCTTGCAGGCGTTCACCGCCACCCAGCAAGTCTCGGCGACGGTGAAGAGCCCGACAAGCATCTCCGGCGGGGGCGCCGGGTACAGCGGCGGCATCGGCCTGCCCACGCTCGCGGGCACCGGAACCCTGGGCGCCAGCGAAGAAGAAAGCACCGCGACCACCTACAACTACACCAACCACAGCCGGACCAAGGAGGACTATGTCTGGCTGAGCACCCAGGCCGACTACTACACCACCGTCGGGGTGCCTTACGTCTTCTACAAGCCGGCCACCGGCGGCACGGTCATGGCCGAATGCCCCGACGGTCTCGGCCCCTACCTCCATCCGGGCACACTGCCCTCCGGCTGGGCCGGCAACCTCGGCTCCTGGCAGGACGCCCAGACCGACCCCGGTATCCCGTCCGACACCTCCCTGAAGTTCCCGTGGCTGGCGTCAGGCACCTGCTACGTCGGCGAGTCCCTGACCCTGGCCCGGATCCTGCACCCGAACGAGGCGGGACTGCACCTCATCGCCCAGGCGCCGTTCAAAACCGGCGCATGATCACGCGCTGAGGTGCCGGCTTGCCGTCCGGACTACACTGATCAACCGGCTTGCCGAGGAGGCCCCGGGTTTCGTATGGCGGCTGACCGGCGGGTTCGGCGGGGACGCGACGACCATCCGCATCGCCGGCGGGGAACTCATGGTCAACCTGTCCGTGTGGGAGTCACGCGACGCGCTGTGGAACTACGCCTACCGCTCGCCGCACATGGAGTACCTGGGGCGGCGCCGGGAGTGGTTTCACCGGATGGCCGAGCCCTACCAGGTGCTGTGGTGGGTTCCGGCCGGCCACCAACGTAAGAGAATCCTGGCCACCGGTAAATGCGTTGCCGCAGGCCGGCGTGCGGTCCTACAGTAGGCGCGCCGCGGCAAGACATGTCCTCTGTATCAGGAAGGAGGTGCCCGCGATGTTCACTAATCGTCAGACGCCTCCAGGGACTGCTCTCTAGCAATCCTGGAGACGCACTGCGGGCGCCCTCAGGAAGCTGGCGTCAGCCGATCCTGAGGGCGCCTTCTATCCGGCCGAGGGATTAGCCCTGGGAAGCCTTGATCGTGGCGAACACGACCCGGCCGCCGTCGCTGGACGACGCGCCCTGGCTGACATCCTGCTGGTAGTCACCGGCGTGCCACTCGACGTCGTTGCCGGGGAAGCCGGCGGTATTGGCGATGGTGTAGTGCGCGGTCTTGCCGTTGTACGACGCGGCGAAGGTCAGGTCGTTGCCCGAGGCGGTCACGGTGGTGGAGAACATCGCGCCGAGCGGAATGCTGCTCAGCAGCACGTGGTCGCCGGACACGCCGGTGACGAACACGTAGATCTCACCGGCGTCGTAGTGCCACATCGCATAGGGCTGCGTAGAGCTGGTGTTGTTCTGCTCGAACAGTTGCCCGATGATGATGTTCTTGCTCTGGCTGGGCTGCCTTGTCACCCTCAGCTTCTCTGTCAGGGTCTGTGCCGGGCCCTGCCCGAGAACGAAGGGATTGTTGCTGACCAGTTCGGTGCGCGCGTGCAGCGAGCCCGGTGTGGTCGCCCCGATGGCTGGCGCCCAGAAGTCCAGGTTCCCGTTTGATTTGCGGGTCAGCCAGGGCGAGTCGAGCTTGGCCGGGTTCAGCTCCGCGGCGTCGTTGCCGCTGGTCCCGCCCGAGGAGCTGACGGGCAGAATGAGGCGCCAGCCGGACAGCGAAGGGCCAGCCGCGGGCCCGGCCGGCTGGCTGCTCGCGAGGGCAGCCGGTGCCAGCCCCAGCATGAGCACAGCCACGGCCCCCAGCACACCCAGCAGTGGCATGCCTGGTACTGGCCGGGACGCATTCCTCGTCACAAATACCTCCTTGGGTGGGCTGAGTTCGAACACCCCGACGGCCAGTTTGCGCCACTGCATCCGGACTCCGGGTCTAGCCGAGCCCCGCGTTGCGGAGTGTGCGGAAGATTGATGTGGCGAGCGCGGCGGTGTGGTCGGTGAGGCTGGCGCTGTTGACGCCAAGCACGATCGCGGTGCCAGTTCGCGGGGCGAAGAGGTTCACGACCCGGAATCCATCCGTTTCGCCCTCGTAGTACCACACGGTCCCCAGGGCCCTGCTCGTCACCTGGCTGACGCCGAGGCCGTACCCGGCGGGATCGGCCAGGGTGGTCTTCTTGATGGGCTTCCCGGTCTTCGTGGAAACCAGGCTCGTCAGTTCCCGCTGCTGCCGCGCTGGCAATTCCCGGCCGCCGAAGAGAGCGCGATCCCACGCCGCCAGATCCTGCAGGGAGCCGATGATCCCGCCCGCGCCCTGCCCCCAGGAGAGGATATGGCGGCGCTGGTCGCGGTCGTATTGAGACTTCATCGCGGGCAGCGGGATATGCCAATAACTGGCCGGCAGGCGACCGGTGATCGCCGGGGGGTAGTTAGCAGCGGAATAGAAGACATTCCGCAGATTGAGCGGGGAGATGATCCGGTTGCACAGTTGCCTGGCATAGCTGTCGTGGGCCGCGCGCTCGATGATCATCTGCAGCAGGATGTAGTTGGTGTTGGAGTAGCTGTAGCCCCGCGTGCGCGGCATGCCGAGGGCGTAGGACACCAGGCGGGAAGCGGAGAAGACGCCGTGGGGCGCCGCCGCCACGTCTTGCCAGAATGTCCCCGAGTCGGTGTAGCTCGGGATGCCGCTCGTCATGTCCAGGAGTTGCCTGACCGTCACGTGGCGCCAGGCGGCGTACTGCGGCAGCCACCGGCCGAGCGTGTCGTTGATCGAGAGCCTGTGCTCGGCCTCCAGTTCCAGCACCAGCACCGACGTGAACGCCTTGGTGTTGCTCCCGATCTGCCACAGCGCGTGGGGCGAGACCCGGGACCCGCCGCTGAACCGGGTGCTTCCGGCAGCCAGATTGATGCCCCGGCCGCCGCCCCGGAAGGTGACCGCCAGCGAGACCGCGGAGATGTGCTCGGTGGCCCGGTAGTCCTTCAGGTAATCGCTCAGTTCGGCGAGCAGCGAACCGCGGATGGTAGCCGCGGTGGCCTCGCCGGCCGTCGCGGCCGTGGCCGGCATGACCGCTGCCACCAGCAGTCCGGCAAGCGCGGCACCGGCCAGCGATTTCCCCATTGCCCGCATATCCGCAACCGTAGCGATCCGGAGCCCGCCCCGCCCGGCCTCACGTCGGCGCGCTTGACGCTGCCGAGCCCCAGCCAGGGTGATTTGGTTCCAAACGAACTGCCCCGTGGTGCGGGCTGGCAGGCGCGCTACGGCCGGGCCGGACCGGGCTCGACAGTTCGACCATCGACGATATATCGTCGACGTCTCGGGTCGAATGGGGCGTGGGAAGCGATGAGTCAGCCTGGGGCCGGTGGCCATCATGGCGGAGGCCGTGGCCGTGGCGGTGGAGGCCGTGGCCGTGGCGGTGGGCGCCGGGGTGGCGGCCGGGGTGATGTCCGGGCGGCCATTCTGGCCCTGCTGGCCGAACGTCCTATGCACGGCTACGAAATGCTCCAGGAAATCGGACGCCGGACCAACGGACTGTGGCAGCCAAGTCCGGGGTCGCTCTATCCGGCCTTGCAGCTGCTGGAAGACCAGAAACTGGTGCGCTCCTCGGCTACCGAAGGCCGCCGGCAGTTCGAGCTGACCAGCCTGGGCCGCTCGGAACTGGAGCTCCGCGCCGCCCGCCCAGCCCCGTGGGACGCCATGCTCGACAGCGCCGACCCGGACGACCTGGCTCTCGACACCGCGCTGCGCCGTTTGGACACCGCGGTCGGCCAGGTCGCCGAGGCCGGGACCGCCGCCCAGAAGGCACACGTGGAGCGGCTGCTGGCCGAGGCCCGCCGCCGGATCTACCTGGTCCTGGCCGGGACAACCGGCGACGAGGACCGGTGACCAGCCACCCGAACGCCGACGTACGAGGGAGAAACACCATGACCGTGACACACACTGGGCCCGGCCGGTCGCCAAGGCCGGGCATGAACCAGGAGACGTGGACCGCCGTCGACGACTATTTCTGCGCGGCGCTCGTCCCCGCCGACGACGCGCTGGACGAGGCACAGCGGCGCAGCGTGGCGGGCGGGCTGCCGTCGATCAGCGTCTCCGCGGCGCAGGGCAAGCTGCTGCACCTGCTGGCCCGCGGCATCGGTGCCCGGCGGATCCTCGAGGTCGGCACGCTCGGCGGCTACAGCACGATCTGGCTGGCCAGGGCCATCAGCACGCCCGGCGCCCTGATCACCCTCGAGCTCGACCCGCACCATGCCGAGGTGGCCAGGGGCAACGTCGACCGGGCCGGTGTCGGCGGCCTGGTGGACATCCGGGTCGGCCCGGCGACCGGCAGCCTGGCGGCGCTGGCCGCCACCGACCCTGAGCCGTTCGACTTCGTGTTCATCGACGCCGACAAGAGCTCCAACGCCGTGTACTTCGACTACGCCGTCCGCCTCGGCCACCCCGGCACGGTCATCGTCGTCGACAACGTGGTCCGCGGCGGCCGGGTCGCCGACGGCGCCAGCCGCGACAGCGACGTCAACGGAGTACGCCAGCTGGCCGACATGATCGCGGCCAGCCCGGGGGTCGAGGCCACCGCCATCCAGACGGTGGGCAGCAAGGGATACGACGGGTTCATCATGGCGCTAGTGGGAGACAGGTAGCGGGGAAGCACGGCGAGCCGGGCTCAGCGCGGGCCGGGCTCAGCGGAGGATGAAGCCGGTGCCCAGGTCGTCGCGCGGGTCGAGGGTGAACCAGTGCTCGCCGGTGCGGAAGGCCCGCCCCTCGATCTCGGTGATCACGGCCGCGCGACCGCCGGCCGTGACGCGCTCGGTGACGCGGGCGGTGAACCGGGTGCCGACCACGCTCTCGTGGTGCAGCGGCTCCCCGGCCTTGAGGTCGCCGGAGCCGTCGAGCAGGGCCAGCCGGGCCGAGGTGCCGCTGCCGCAGGGCGAGCGGTCCACCTCCCCGTCGGCGAACACCGTCACGTTCCGCTGGTGCACGCCGGGACCGCCGTCCGCCGCCGGGGTGAGCGGGCCGGTGAACGTGACGCCGTAGATGCCGGACAGCCGCGGCTCGTCCGGGTGTTCGGCCGCGCGGGCCTCGTCGAGGGCCCGCTTGATCTCCCGGCCCAGTGCGATCAGCCGGGGGACGCCGGCCGGTTCGGGCGGTATCCCGGCATCGGCCGCGGCGACCGACGCGTAGTAGGCGCCGCCGAACGCGACGTCGGCCCGGATACGCCCCGCGCTGGTCTCGACGGCCACGTCCCGCGCCTGCACGAACGACGGCACGTTGCGGAAGGTGACCGCGTCCGCGCGCGGCCCCGCCCAGCGGATCCGGGCCCGCACCCGGCCGGACGGCACGTCGATGGCGATGCTGCTCTCCGCCTCCCCGCCCGGCCGCACCAGACCGAGGTCGGCCGCCCAGGTGGCCAGCGCGATCGTGCCGTGCCCGCACGCCGTGCTGAACCCGGCGTTATGGAAGAACAGCGCGCCGAGCAGCGCGCCGTCGTCGTCCGGGCGGACCGGGAAGCAGCCGTACATGTCCGCGTGCCCCCGCGGCTCGCACACCAGCAGCCGCCGGTAGTCGTCGAGGTGCGCGATGGCGTGGTCCCGCCGGGCCAGCACCGTGTCGCCCGGGATCGGCGGGATCCCCCTGGTGGCGATCCGGAACGGCTCGCCGGCGGTGTGGTAGTCCACCGTCCGGACGGTCATCGGGTCGGTTCCCGCCTGGTGCTGGTCAGCCAGTGTGCCCATCCGAGCAGGATAGTAACGCCGCCGGCTGGCCGAAGTGCCTGGTGAGCAGCTCGCCGAACGCTGCCGGGGGCAGCGGCCGGCAGAAGTGGAAGCCCTGCGCGGTATGGCAGCCGAGCCGCCGCAGCTCGGCGGCCTGCTCCTGCGTCTCAACCCCCTCGGCCACCGCCGCGATGCCCATCACCCTGGTCAGCTCGATGACGGCCCGGACGATCGCCGAGTCCACCGTGCTGTCCGCGACGCCCTGCACGAACGTGCGGTCCAGCTTGACCTCGTCCACCGGGAACAGCTTGAGATAGCCGAGCGAGGAGTGGCCGGTGCCGAAGTCGTCGATGGCCAGCCGCACGCCGAGCCGGCTGAGCTTCTTCATCACCTCGCGGGCGCTGGACAGGTCGTCCATGACCATCGTCTCGGTGATCTCGAAGATGAGCAGTTCCGGCGGCAGCCCGGCCGCGTCGAGCAGCTCCGTCACCTGCGCGCAGAGCCCGCTCTCGGTGAACTGGCGGGGCGACAGGTTGACGCTGACCGGCAGGTCCACGCCCAGCCGGTCGCGGATCGACCGGGCCTGCCGGCACGCCTGCGCCAGCACGTGCCGGCCCAGCGGCAGGATAAGCCCGGTCTCCTCGGCCATCGGGATGAAGTCGGCCGGGCTGACCAGGCCGTTGCCCGGGTGGCGCCACCGCACCAGCGCCTCGGCGCCGACGATGCGCTGGTCGTCGAGGGCGTAGAACGGCTGGTAGTGCACCTCGAACTCGTCCCGTTCCAGCGCCTTGCGCAGGTCCGCCTCGAGCTGCAGCCGCTTGGACGACCGGCTGCCCATCGACGCCTGATCGAACACCTTGTACCGGCCGCCGCCGCCCTTGGCCTTGGCGTCGTACATCGCCACGTCGGCGTCGTGCAGCACGTCGTCGGCGGTCTGGCCCGGCCTGGTCAGCGCGATGCCGAGCGACACGCTGGCCACCAGTTCGTGGCCGCCGGGCAGCAGCATCGGCTGCTCGACGGCCGCGCAGATCCGGTGTGCGGCGGCGATCGCGACGTCCACGCCGGTCACGTCCTCCAGCAGCACGACGAACTCGTCGCCGCCGAACCGGGCCAGCGTGTCGTGGCTGCGCACCACCCCGCGCATCCTGGCCCCGATCGCCACCAGGAACTCGTCGCCGATCACGTGGCCGAGGCTGTCGTTGATGCCCTTGAACCGGTCCACGTCCACGAAGATCAGCGCGTGCGTCCCGCCGCCGGGGGTGGACCGCCGCAGCGCGTGGTCGAGGCGTTCCAGCAGCAGGCGGCGGTTCGCCAGGCCGGTGAGGCTGTCGTAGAAGGCGTGGTGCTGCAGTTCGTCTTCGAACGCCTTGCGCTCGGTGATGTCGCGGAACGTGATCACCGCGCCGGACGGGGTGCCGTTGCTGAGCACCGCGGCGGCGGTGTAGGCGACCGGGACGGTGCCGCCGTTCTTGCCGCGGAACAGCGCGGCGTCCTCGCGGATCGTCCGGCCGGTGCGCATGGTCTCGCCGGCCGGCTCCCGCAGGAAGTCAGGCGCCCGGCTCGTGCCGGGGGAGGGCGGGCCGGCCGGGCCGTCGGCGCCGGGGCCGGCCGGGGGCAGCTCGATCAGGTCGGTGGCGGCCGGGTTGGCGAAGGTCAGGTTGCCGTCTGCATCCACCGCGCAGACGCCCTCGCCCATCGTCTGCGTGATCGAGGACAGCCGCTCCCGCTCCAGCCGGACCTGCTGGTACAGCTCGGCGTTGCTGAGCGCCCCGGCACCCACCGCGGCCAGTGCCCGCAGCAGGCTCCCGTCCGCGTCGTCGAACGGCTCGTCGCGGCGCCGGCCCGACGCCACCAGCCACTGCCGCCGGCCGGCCACCGTCATCGCCGCCGCCAGATGGTCACGGCCGGGTGGCTGCGAGGTCAGGCGGGCCTCCGGGCTGCGCAGCAGATCCCGCACCGAGGCCAGGATCGTGTCCACCACGGCCTGCCGCCGCAGCCCCCGGTTCGCCTCCAGCGTGACCTCGTGCAGGCCGGCCAGCCGGGCCCGGTCGTGCAGCGCCGCGAACCTGGCGCTGATCAGCCAGCGCTCCATGACCAGCCCCGGGATGGCCAGCCCCAGCGCCCAGATGTGCACCTCGGCGGCCAGCGCCACGATCGTGCCGATCAGCACGGCCGCGCCCGCGAGGCCAAGCTGCATCCGCAGGTCGCCGGTGAACTCCTGCCAGGCCGTGCCCATCGACACCACGACACAGGCGACCAGCACCGTGTTGACGACGAAGTAGACCGCGACCCCGGGCACGATGGCCGCGATGGCGGCCGGTGTCAGCATGTGCGGCGGGGCGGCGATGGCGCGGCTCACCGCCAGGCCCAGGCCCGCCGCGGCCAGCACCTGCCCGGTGTTGAACGCCGACTTGACCAGCGGGCGCCGCCGCGCCGCCTGCGCCAGCGCGGTGGCGGCCGCGAACGTGACCAGGGTGAGCAGCGGCGGCACCAGCAGCGCGAGAACGACGAAGAAGCCCTCGTCCATGCTGAACGCCTCGGACTCGCCGCCCCGGTACACCACGACCGGCCACACCCAGCTGGCCAGCAGCAGCAGGCCCATCGCCGCCGCGATGATCCACTGCTGCCCGCCGCCCAGCCCGCGGGCCGGCTGGTCCCAGGCCGCGGCGGCCAGCGCGCCGCCGCCGCCGGTGACCGCCGCCGCGACGACCGCCCAGGTGGCACGGGACACCGTCGGCGGCGGGCCACCGGACCCGGCGCGGGGCACCGCGGGCGCCGGGCTGCCGGACTCGGCGTGGGACACCGCGGGCGGCGGGCCGCCGGGCTCGGCGCGGGGCACCCCGGGTGCCGGGCTGCCGGGGTCGGCGTGGCTCAGCCCCATGCCGAGCTGTCCCAGGCGGCGCTGTTCCAGGCCGACCCGTCCCACGCCGAGCCGCTCCAGGCGTCGTCGTTCCAGGCCCGCCCGGTCCAGTCCTCGCCGTTCCAGGACGCGCCCTTCCAGGCCCAGCCGTTCCAGGCCTTGCCGAGCCAGGCGTAGCCGTTCCACTGCTCGCCGCTCCACAGCCAGCCGTCCCACAGCCAGCCGTCCGGCGGAGACCGGTGCCACGGCAGCCCGGACCACAGGCTGGTGTTCCAGGTGTCCACGGCCGTGGTGGGGGACAGCGGCACCGTGGCGCCGGCCGACGCCGGGGTCAGCCCGGCGGCGGACTGGCGGTAGTTCATCGGCTTCGCGGTCGCCGCCGCGTAGGCGTTCAGGGCGCCGTGCCCGTCGGCGAACGGGTTGCCGACCGGCCCGGGCCTGGTGCTGCCGAGCAGCCGGGCCTTGACCTGGTCCGGGGTCAGCCCGGGATGGGCGGCCAGCACCAGCGCGGCCGCCCCGCTGGTGATGGCGGCGCTGAACGAGGTGCCCGAGCCGACGAAGTTCGCCCGCCCGATCCGGGCCGACGGGTAGCCCTTGTACACCGTCGAGCCCGGCGCGGCCAGGCTCGCCACCGACCGGCCGGACGTGACCAGGTCGGGCTTGACCCAGCCGTCCGGTGAGGTGGGCCCGGCGCTGCTGAAGTCGGTCATCTCGTCGTCGCCGGGCGTCTGCCTGGCCATGTCGTCCAGCGCGCCCACCGTGATCACCAGCGGGTCGTCCCCGGGGGACAGGATCGTGCCGTTGAACGGCCCGGCGTTGCCCGCCGAGGCGACGACCGCGATCCCGGAGTTCCAGACCGCCTCGACGGCCTGATCCAGTGGGTCGCTGACCGTGGACCCGGGCGGCCGCACCCCGAGGGAGATGTTGAGCACCCTGATGCCGTAACGGTGCTCGTTGCTGACCGCCCACTGCAGGCCGGAGATCACCCTGCCCAGGCTGGTCTTGCCGCTCGCCCCGGCCACCTTGACCGAGACCAGCCTGGCGCCGGGCGCTTCACCCGAGTACCGCCCGCCGGACGAGGCCCCGTCGCCGGCGATCAGGCCGGCCACGAACGTGCCGTGCCCGTAGCTGTCGTGGAACGGGCTGTGCCCGCCGGTCAGGTCCACCCCGCCGGCCAGCCGCCCGGCGAAGTCCGGCAGCCGGTCGATGCCGGTGTCCAGCACGGCCACGGTGACTCCCCGGCCGGTGTCGCCCCGGGTGGCCAGCCGGGTGGCCCCGGTCTGCTGCCGGAACATATCGGACGGGGTGTGCGGCCCGGTGGATTCCGTTTTGGAGCCGATGCTTACCGTCAGATCGGGGGTCACGGTGATACCGGGGAGCGCGGCCAGCACCGGCTCCAGCACCGCGGGAATCAGCGCTTGCGTCCCGTCGATGATGTGAAACCGCGTCACGATCGTGCCGCCCACTCGCAGCACCGCCGCCACCGGGCTCAAAAGGCCCGTGGCGGTGACGATGACCGACTCGGTCAGGCCCGCGGACGCGGGTGCGGGGCTGGTCAGCGAGCCGCCAGCTAATGCGGCGGCCACCGTTGCGACGGCGGCGATCCGCTGCTTCCCCCGCCGGGCAAGCCGGGGCCGGCCGGTGCCGGTGCCGCAATTGCCAATGTGCCGCATTGGCCCCCCAGGTGCCTCTGAAGCATCAACCGTACACCGAAGAGTTGTTTTAAGGGGAAATTCCGAGAATAGGTATTTAAATAGCGGCTCTACGAATTTCCTAAGAAAGTTAGTAAATTTCGCCGTTGCCTACTTGGGCAACGCTTCCGGCGAGGAGCAGCCTGACCCTTGTCCATGCGAGGCAACGAACCTGGAGTCAATCATGCGCAAGATCGGGCAGCGGGGCAGGCGGGCCGGCCGGACGGGCCGGCGATGGCGGTTCGGCGGGGTGAAGATCGCGGCCGTGGCCGCGGCCACGGTGCTGGCCACGTCGCTGGCCGCGGCGGGTCCGGCCGCCGCCTCGGTGGTGGTCTCCGGCGGCTCGTGGCTGGGCGGCCAGGGGGTGGACGTGTGCTACCCGTACAACCAGACCTGCGGCAGCAACGTCACGACCACGACGGGCTACGGGTTCCAGTGCGTGGACCTGCCGCAGCGGCTGTACTACAAGCTCGGCTGGTACGGGCGGGAGCAGTTCGCCGGCGTGGCCTACGCCTACCAGATCTACGGGGACGCGGGCTCCCTGGGCTTCCAGCCGCACGCGAACAGCAGCGGGTACATCCCGGTGCCCGGCGACATGATCGTGGAGGGAGCCACGTCCGGTAACAGCGCCGGGCACGTAGCGGTGGTGGACCACGTCAGCGGCAGCAGCATCTACGCCACCGAGGAGAACGCGTCACCGACCGGCTGGCACACCTACACCCTCAGCGGCTCGACGATCTCCGGCGGGTACGGCCCGGTCCTCGGCACCGTGCACGCGCCGGCCGACCACCTCGGCACGCCACCGCCACCACCGCCCGACAATGCGCCATCCGTGGCGGTGACGGCCAACGGGACGGCGTACGTGTTCTGGAAGGGCACCGACGGGAACCTGTGGGAGGCCGACGGGCCGGCCAAGGGGCCGCTGGGCTCCGCGTTCAAGATCGGTATGGGCCCGCTCGGTTCGGCGCCCGCGGCCGGGGTCGACTCGAATGGTGACACCTACGTGTACTGGAAGGGCACCGACGGCAACCTGTGGGAGGCGTACTGGACCGGGGCCAAGTGGGCCGGGCCCGAACCCCTGGGCAAGGGGCCGCTCGGTTCGGCGCCGGCGGTGGCGGTGACCGGCAACGGGACGGCGTACGTGTTCTGGAAGGGCACCGACGGGAACCTGTGGGAGGCCGACGGATCGGCCAATGGGTCGCTGGGTGCGCCGTTCAAGATCGGCATGGGGCCGCTCGGCTCTGCTCCCGGTGCCGGGGTCGACTCTGCTGGTGACACCTACGTGTACTGGGAGGGCACTGACGGCAACCTGTGGGAGGCGTACTGGACCGGGGCCAAGTGGGCCGGGCCCGAACCTCTCGGTAAGGGCCCGCTTGGTTCGGCGCCGGCGGTGGCGGTGACCGGTAACGGGACCGCCTACGTGTTCTGGAGGGGCACGGACAACAACCTGTGGGAGGCCGACGGGGCGGCCACCGGGTCGCTGGGTGCGCCGTTCAAGATCGGCATGGGGCCGCTCGGTTCCGCGCCGGCGGCCGGCGTCGACTCCAGTGGTGACACCTACGTGTACTGGAAAGGCACCGACGCCAACCTGTGGGAGGGCTACTGGAACGGGTCGAAGTGGGTCGGGCCTGAGCCCCTGGGCAAAGGCCCGCTCGGCTGACGGCGGTGGTTGGCTGCTGCCGGTACGGCCAGTGCCGCACCGGCAGCAGCTCAGGCCCGTTCAGCCGGTGAAGGCGTTCCAGTCCGGAGCCGGATTGGTGCCGCGCAGGAACGAGAGGATCAGCGGATTGACCAGTTCTGGATGCTCGAGCGGGAGGGTGTGCGTGCCCGGTAGCACCGCCAGGCGTGCCTCGGGCAGCGCGGCAACGACGGCCAGGGAGTGTTCGACGGTGACTTCGTCCCGGTCGCCTTGAAGCACCAGTGTGGGGGCGGTGATGCCGGCCAGGGTGTCCAGTGCGATCTCCGGCTCGGTGGTGATCATGTGCATCATCTTGGCGTGCACGACGGAGAAGTGGTCAGGGCCGTCCGGGGAGACCGGGTCGTAGGCCTGGCGCAGGAACGTGACCGCCTCCGGCGAGTTGAGGTACGCCACCAGGTCGTTTCCGGCGACCCTGCCTGAGGAGTTGTAGTACTGCCCGATCAGCACCATCCGGGGCCACCAGGTCCGGGCGGCGCCGGGCTACCAGCAGTGCGACCACCGCCCCGTCGCTCCACCCGACCAGGTGAGCCGGCGCTCCGGCCTCCTGCTCCAGGTAGGCGACCATATCGTCGGCCATCACCGAATAACTCAGCGGACCCTCGACGTCCGGGGTATGTGCGTGCCCGCGGCGCTCGGGGACATGGACCCGATAGCCGGCCTCGACCAGCGCCGGGACTTGCGCGAAGAACGAGGACGCGCCGACGAACCCGCCGTGCAGCAGGACGAGCGGATCGCCCTCACCGGACACTTCATGCCACATGCGCAGCCCAGCCACCTCGATGTACCCCGTCATGCCCATCACCGTAGAAGCAGCTGGGGCGGGATATCCAGCGACACAGCCGGCTGCAGCCGGAGCAGCCCCATCCGGCTCACCCTGCCTGCCGAACCCGGTAGCGCAGGTGCTGCACGCCTGGCCCGGCGAAGGCGCGGGTGAGTTCCAGCTCGATGTGCCCGGGCGGCATGTCTTCGAACAGCCGGCGGCCCTGCCCGAGCAGCACCGGAACCAGATGGATGTGCAGCTCGTCCAGCGCCCCAACCCCCAGTGCCAGCTGTGCGGTGACCGCGCCGTGGACCAGTACATCCTTGTCTCCGGCCGCTTCCTTCGCCATGCGTACCGCGTCCTTCACGTCGCTGACGTAGGTCACCACGGGCCATTGCCTCGTGGCAGCGGGCGGCCGTCGGGTCAGGACGAAGATCGGCACGCCGTCGTGGTGGTCACCTCCCCAGCCGCCCGCGTTTTCGAACGTCCGCCGGCCGGTGACGACCGCCCCGGTGGCCATCACCTCATCCATGACGTCGCGGTTCACACCCGCCAGGCGGGCGACGGCGTCGTTATGGCTGCCCACGGCGTCCATCCCGAACCACTCGTGCAGGCGCTCCCCGCCATCACCGATCCCGTTGTCCGGTCCATCGTTGGGTCCGGCGATGAATCCGTCGACCGACATCGACATGTACAGCACAGCGTTGCTCATCGCTCCTCCTCGTGTGGCCGCGTCCCCGAGCCCTCGAGTTCGCGGCACGTCAGGGCAGCACCTCCAACCCATGCAGACAAGGCGAACTCACGGAACTCATCGGTTTCGCAGCCACGCAGGCATGCGCATCAAAGGAGGGCTGGCGGACGCTCGCTGGCCGTCATCTGCGGGGTCAGCCGCTCGGCGCGCCGGGGAACGGTCCAGGCCGTCCCCCGCCTCACGCGCCCGGGCATGGTCACCCGGACTGCTTGCAGTTCGCGCTGGTCCAGGCGTTGATCTGGTCGTTGGCAGTGCCGTAAGAGCCGGTGCCCAGCGCGTTCGGCGGAACGCCGGTCTTCGCCCACGCGGCGATGGCGTTGGCCTGAGTCTTGACCGCGCTGCTGATCGCGGACGGGTCGCTGCCCGCCAGGCCCTGTGCGGCACTGGCCGCCTGGGCGACGAGTGACTTCGTGGGGTTGTCCTGCAGCGCGGCGAACTTAACGCTCATCGTCTGGATCTGGCTGCAGAAGTCAGCAGCCGAACTGCCCCCCCGCCGCCGCAGGCGCTGATCGTGGCGGCCGTACCGGCCGCAGCCAGCAAGAGCGTGGCCGTCCTTCGAGGACTGGCTGGAGCGCAGCCTCGACGGCCTGGCCCCCGGCATCCGGGCCGACACCGAGGCATGGCTGCGGACCATGCGCGACAGCCCCCGCAGCAGGCCCCGGAACATTGCCTCCGCCTGGAACCACATGCTCTGCCTCCGGCCGGTGCTGCTCGCCTGGTCAGGCCGCTACGGCCACCTGCGTGAGGTCACCCGCGATGATGTCCTCGCCGCCCTCGGGGAGCTGCACGGGTCCCGCCGCTCAAACGTCCTCGTGGCGCTGCGGTCGTTGTTCGCGTTCTGCAAGAAGCAGAAGACAATCTTCCGCAGCCCGGTTCAGGGCATCAAGGTCGGCGAGCGAACCCACGGCATCATCCAGCCGCTCAGCCAGGATGATGTCGACCAGGCAGCCGAGGCCTCCGCGACCCCGGCGGCCCGGCTAGTCCCAAGGCCGTGTAGTTAAAGGTTCGGATACAGCTGTCAAGCCGGTGAGACGGGCAACGGAGTCCCTGCTAGAACTGCGTCGACCAAGATCGCTGTCTGGCAGGGGACTCCGTTGGGCATCCAGTCTGTCATTACCCGCAC
>DASYAV010000149.1:0-10868 GCA_036501145.1 Streptosporangiaceae bacterium
GGCTGGAAGTGGATGTCGGCGATCACCGGGATCTGCGACTTGCGGGCGATGGCCGGCAGCGCCTCGGCGTCGTCCTGGGACGGCACCGCCACCCGGACGATCTGGCAGCCGGACGCGGTCAGCTCCGCGATCTGCTGCAGGGTGGAGTTCACGTCCGCGGTCACCGTGGTCGCCATCGACTGGACGGAGACCGGTGCGCCGCCGCCGACCGGGACGGCATGCGGCCCCTTGCCCACCATGATCTGCCGGGACTTCCGGCGCGGCGCGAGCGTGGCCGGCGGGGGCTGTGGCAAGCCAAGATCAACGGTCATAGTAAGCAGTCGCCTTACCTAACGGTTGTGGGCACTACAGGTTGTGGGCAATGCCGGGTTCAGCCGAGATTGATCGGGTTGACGATGTCCGCCACCACCAGGAGCAATGAGAACCCGATGATCACGGCGAACACCCCAAGACTCACAGGTATCAGCTTAGTGATATCCACGAGCCCGGGTGCGGGCCTCCCCCGCATCCTGGCCACCAGGTCCCGCACCTTCTCGTACAGCACGATGGCCACGTGGCCGCCGTCCAGCGGCAGCAGCGGCACCAGGTTGAGCAGGCCGATGAAGATGTTCACCGAGACCACGATCAGCAGCACCAGGTACACCTTGGCCTGCCAGCCACCGGCGCTCGCCACCACGTCGCTGGTGATCTCGCCGACCCCGACGATGCTGGTCACCTGGCCGGCCGCGGTCTGCCCCCGGTCGGCGCCGAACAGGTGGGAGAACGAGAACGCGCTGGGCAGGGTGCTGACCACGCTCGCGGTGCCGGTGACGGCCTGGCTGAACATGGACCCGGCCCAGCTGAACGCCTTCCCCACCCCGGTGGTCTGGAACACCGCCCCCTGGGAGACACCGAGGAACGCGACGGACTTGCCTGGCTTGCCGTTACTGCCGACCTGGCGCGTCTGCGCCAGCTGCACCGTCTTGGTGAACTCCCGCCCGTCCTGCTGCACGGTGACCGCTACCCGGCTGCCCAGCTTCACCTGGCCGATCTCGGTGGTGAACTGGGCCCAGGTGTGCACCGGCCGCCCGGCCAGACCGGTGATCTTGTCGCCGGGCTTCAGGCCCAGCTGCGCGGCCGGTGAGTCCGGCTCCCCCTTCACGCAGCCGGACTGGTCCGTCTTGGGGACGCAATTGACTACGGTGCCGATGGTTGAGCTGGGGTCGAGCCGCTGCAGGCCGATGCCCAGCGGGATCGCCAGCAAAAGGATCATGGCCAGCAGGAAGTGCATGGTCGACCCGGCCACCAGGACGATGATCCGCTGCCAGGCTGGGTGCCGGCGGAACGACCGGGGCTCGTCCTCGGGGTCCACCTCGTCCATCGAGGTCATGCCGGTGATCTTCACGAACCCGCCGGCCGGGATGGCCTTGATGCCGTACTCGGTCTCGCCCTTGCGGAACGACCACAGCGTCGGGCCGAACCCCATGAAGAACTGGGTGGCCTTCATCTTGAACGCCTTCGCCGTGGCGAAGTGGCCGAACTCGTGCAAGATCACCGAGACCGAGATGGCCACAATGAAGATGATCCAGCCGAGCAGAGTGCTCATCCGGCCGAGTCTCCCTCCCTGCGGCCAGCCGTTCCGGTCAGCTCACGCGCCCGTGCGCGCGCCCAGCGGTCCGCCTCGAGCACATCCTCCAGGCCGACCTTCCCCAGACCGGAGCCGTCGTGTTCTGAGATTACCCGCATTACCGTGTCCACGATTCCGGTGAACGAGAGCGTCCCGGCGAGGAACGCCGCCACGCACTCCTCGTTGGCCGCGTTGTACACCGCGGGGCTGGTGCCGCCGGCCATGCCCACCTGCCGGGCCAGCGTGACCGCCGGGAAGGCCTCCTCATCCAGCGGCTCGAACGTCCAGGTGTGTGCCGCGGTCCAGTCCACCGGACGCGCCGCGCCGGGCACCCGGCCCGGCCAGCCCAGCGCCAGCGCGATCGGGATCCGCATGTCCGGCGGGCTGGCCTGGGCCAGCGTGGAGCCGTCGGTGAACTCGACCATGGAGTGCACCACCGACTGCGGGTGCACGACCACCTCGATGCGCTCGAACGGCACGCCGAACAGCAGGTGTGCCTCGATCAGTTCCAGGCCCTTGTTGACCAGCGTCGCGGAATTCACCGTGATGACCGGGCCCATCCGCCAGGTCGGGTGGGCCAGGGCCTGCTCCGGGGTGACGCCGGCCAGGTCGGCCCGGCGGCGGCCGCGGAACGGGCCGCCGCTGGCGGTGACGACGAGCCGGTGCACCTCGTCCGGCTGGCCGCCGCGCAGGCACTGCGCGATGGCCGAATGCTCGGAGTCCACCGGTATGATCTGGCCTGGTGCGGCCCGCTCGGCGACCAGCGGGCCGCCGATGATCAGCGACTCCTTGTTGGCCAGCGCCAGCGTCCGGCCGGCGTCCAGGGTGGCCAGCGTGGCGGACAGGCCCGCCGCTCCGGTCACCCCGTTGAGCACGGTGTCGCACGGCCAAGCCGCGATCTCGGTCATCGCGTCCGGCCCCGCCAGCACCTTGGGCAGCCGCCGCCCGCCACCGGCCGCTGTGCCCGCCGTGGCGCGCAGCGCCTGCGTCACCCGGTCCACCGCGGATTCATCCGCGACCGCGACCACGTCGGCGCCGAACTCGGCCGCCTGCACGGCCAGCAGGTCCGGGTTCCCGCCGCCGGCGGCCAGCCCGGCCACCCGGAACCGGTCCGGGTTGCGCCTGATGACGTCGGCGGCCTGGGTGCCGATCGACCCGGTCGAGCCGAGAATGACGATGTCGCGCTTACCCTGAGCCGCAGCCATCCCGCCATTGTCCCGGAAGTCCTGGTGACCCATCTACCGCCCCACGGTTAGATTAATTGCGGAAAGTAGTCATCTGACTGCTCTAGGTGACATACTCGCCAGTCATGGACAGGGTCGCGCGGCGAGCCGCGCTCATCGCCGCGGCCGGTGTGCTCGCCGCAACGGCATCCGCCATCGCGTTCGGGACAGGGTCGGCCTCGGCAGGTGGGCACCCGCCCGCGGCGCACGCCATCACGATAACGGGGCACGCGGCCGCCGTCACGCCGGGGCAGCAGGCCGGGGTGCGCCGGTACTGGACCCGGTCGCGGATGGAGCACGCGATACCGGCCCACCCGGCCAGGAAACGGAACGCGCACAGCTCGGTAGGGCGTCTTTCCGGACAGGCAAGCAGAGCGGTCCGGCTGCGCGCGCCGGTCACCTCCCGCCGGGGGGTGACCGTGCCGGCCCAGCAGTCCCAGGCGAAGCAGGTTGGCGCGGCCGCCAACGGTGCGGCGTGGAACGGCGGCGGCGCGATCGCCCGCACCACCGGCAAGGTGTTCTTCACCATGGGCGGGCACGACTACGTCTGCTCGGGCAGCACGGTCGCGAGCGCCAACTCCGACGTGGTGGTGACCGCGGCGCACTGCGTGAAGAACGGCACCGGCGGGTGGGCCACGAACTGGACCTTCGTGCCGGGCTTCGCCCACGGCAAGCAGCCCTACGGCAGCTTCTCGGCCAGCCGGTTCTACGTGGCGAGCCAGTGGAGCAGCAAGGCCGACAACGACTACGACGTCGCGTTCGTCAAGGTGAACCCGGCCCGGCAGGACGGCGCCAAGGTGCCGGTGGTGGACGCGGTCGGCGGCCAGGGCATCTCGTTCGGCAGCGCCCCGGCCCGGGTGGCGGCGTTCGGCTACCCCGCCGACGCGCCCTACAGCGGCGGCCGCCTGTACTTCTGCAGCGGCAAGGTCAGCCCGGATCCGTACCACGAGACCGACGACAGCGGCCTGCGCTGCGCGATGACGGCCGGCTCGAGCGGCGGCCCGTGGCTGGACGGGTTCAGCCCGGCCGCCGGCACCGGCACGATCACCGGGGTGAGCAGCTTCAAGTACAGCACCAACAGCAGGATCCTGTACGGCACCCCGCTCGGCTCGGTGGCCCAGCAGCTCTACCAGGCCGCCGAGGGATAGCCCCGGCCAGCCCGGGCTACGCGGTCACCGGCACCGGGCGCGCCTCCCAGTCCGGGCGCAGCGGCATGCCCGCGGCGCCGCCGGCGGCGAGCCGGACCCCGAGCACCTGGTGCAGCTGGATCTGGTTGCGGTCGAAGCCGAGCCGGGACCCGGCCATGTACAGCCGCCACACCCGGGCCGTGCCCTGGCCGACCTCGGCCACCGCCTCGTCGTAGTGCGCGTCCAGGTTGGCGCACCACGCGGCGAGCGTCTTGGCGTAGTGCTCGCGCAGGTTCTCCTCGTGCCGCACCTCGAACCCGGCGTCGTTGATCCGCGAGATCAGGTAGCCCGGGGCCTCCAGCTCGCCGTCGGGGAACACGTACCGGTTGATGAAGCCGGTGCGGTTGCGCGTCGCCTCCAGATCGCTGGCCCGGGTGATGCAGTGGTTCAGCAGCCGGCCGCCCGGCTTGAGCTTGCCGTACAGGAACGCGAAGTAGCCGGGCAGGTTGTCCTTGCCGATGTGCTCGGTGAGCCCGATCGAGCTGACCGCGTCGAAGCCGGTCTCCGGCACGTCCCGGTAGTCCAGGTGCCGCACCTCGGCCAGCCCGGCCAGCCCGGCCTTGGCGATCGCGTCCTGCGCCCAGGAGGCCTGCTGCTCGGACAGCGTCACGCCGAGCGCCCGCACCCCGTACTCCCGCGCCGCGTGCATGACCATGCCGCCCCAGCCGCAGCCCACGTCGAGCAGCCGCATCCCTTCGCGCAGCCCCAGCTTGCGCGCGACCAGGTCGAACTTGTTCGCCTGCGCCTCCTCCAGGGTGGCGTCCTCGCGCGGGTAGCAGGCGCAGGTGTAGGCCATCGAGGGGCCGAGCACCCACTCATAGAACGTGTTGGACACGTCGTAGTGGTGCGAGATGGCCGACGCGTCCCGGTCCTTGGAGTGCAGCCGGCCGACCGCCGCCCGGCGGCTGTTGACCCGGACCTCCTGGGGGGGCGGCGGGACTCTGGGGTACAGCACCCGGGGCCCGCCGAGCGCCTGCAGCAGGCGCAGCCGTTCAGACAAACCGATAGACGCGGACTGAGCGCTGGCCATCCGGGCGAGCGCGGTGTACATGTCGCCGTCCACGTCGAGGTGGCCGGAGACGTAAGCCCGGGCCAGGCCGAGCTCACCGGGCGCCTGGGCCAGGTAGGACACAGCCACCGGGGAGCGGACCGTGATCCGCACCGGCGCGCCCGGGGTGCCCGCGGTGCTCCCGTCGAAGGCGCAGAACTCCACCGGGGCGTCGGGTCCCGCGATCCGCTCAAACACTTCGGCCAGCGCCATGCCCGCCTCGCCTCCCATTCGTCTCGGGGTCAGCTTCCCGCCGTCAGCGCCCGGCCGCGCGGGCCTGCCCGGCGGCTTGCGGCTTGCCCTGTACGCATTTCTCGTACAGTCCGGCCAGCCGGCCGTCGCCGTCGTAGGCCCGCTTCAGCTCGGCATAGGCACTGCCGTTGTAGTGCTCCCAGAACTCATCCTCGGAGTAAAACGAGGTCGAGTACAGGCCCTTATGCCCGCCGAGCCCGGCCACCTTCTCCTCGATTCGCCGGTTGTGGTACCCGTCGGCCTGCCCATCCGGCAGCGGCGCGGTGCCCCAGAAGCCGACGTTCACGTACATCTCGCCGGGGCGCAACGGGTACAGCGGCCAGCTCTGCGCGCTGCGCAGCCGCAGCGGGCACAGCCAGACCGGGCTCATGCCGACGCTGTCGCCGAAGAACCGGAGGAACTCGGCGGTGCCGCCGAGCGGGATCTCCACGTCCTGGATGACCATCTCCCGCGCCGGGCGGCCGAGCCGCCGGTCCAGCGCGCTGGACAGCCCGCGGGCCCGGTCGAACGCGACCAGCTTGCGGTAGGTGTCGCTGCGCCGGTACCGCTTCGGCCACATCGCCCGGACCAGCGGGTGCTGGACGCCGAACGGGCGCGAGCACCAGAACCAGTCGGTGTCCCACCGCCACAGGTAGTCGCGGATGGTCAGGAAGTCCTCGCGCGGCCCGCGGATCGACTTGTAGTAGATGTGCCTGCCGGTGTAGTCGCTGCGCCACGGCGCCCGGTCGGTGAACGCACCGACGGTGAGGTACATCTCATCGGGGCCGAACACCGTGCCGTCGGTGAAGTCGGCCCGGTGGCCCTGGTAGCCGCCGCTGGCGGCGATCTCGCCGATGGCGTCCATGCACGCCGCGGCGGCGCCGAACCGGAAGTGCCGCAGGTGCACGAACGGCTGCACCGGCTCGAGCTCGATGGTCAGCGACAGCGCGTAGCCCAGCGTGCCGTAGGAGTTCGGGAAGCCGCGGTGTAGCGCGGCGTGCTCGTTGCCAGCGGTGGCGGTGACGACCCGGCCATCGCCGGTCAGGATCTCCATGGCCAGCACGGACTCGTGCGGCAGCCCGTTGCGCAGTGAGGTGGACTCGACGCCGAGGCCGGTGACCGCGCCACCCAGGGTGATCGTCTTCAGCTCCGGCACGACCAGCGGCATCAGCCCGTGCGGGAGGGTCGCGTCGACCAGGTCCTCATAGGTCGTCATCCCCCCGGCGACCGCCGTCCTGGCCTGCGGATCGACGCTGAGAACTTTACTGAACGGCTCCGCGTCGAGGCCGCCGCCCGGGGCGGGCCCGGGCTCGCGGAACCGGAACAAGTTCGAGGTGCGCTTGGCCAGCCGGACCGGCACTCCGGGCGGTATCGACTGGTAGGCGCGGCGCAGCTCCTCGACGGCCGCCTGATGCGCGCGCGTCGGCGCCTGGTCAGTTACCGCGCTCACGCGACTCCTCTCTGGTTTGCCTGGCCCGGCGATCGGCCCGCCGGGCGCTGCGCTGGCCCGGGCGGCCACGAGCTGGCCCGACCTGCCTGGGAGAATTGCGCCATGGGCAAGGTCTACACCGGACTGGATCAACGACTTACGCAGTTTATCCTGGCTCAGCCCGTCTTCTTCGTGGCCACGGCCCCGTCGGGCAGCGGCGGGCACGTCAACGTGTCGCCGAAGGGCTACCGGGACACGTTCGCCATCCTCGGCCCGACGCGCGTGGCGTACCTGGATCTGACCGGCAGCGGGGCGGAGACGATCGCGCATCTGCGGCAGAACGGCCGGATCACGATCATGTTCTGCTCGTTCACCGAGACGCCGAAGATCCTGCGGCTGCAGGGCACCGGCCGGGTGGTGCTGCCCGGGGAGCCGGACTGGCCCGGGCTGGTCGCGCACTTCCCCACCGCCCCGGAGCGGATCGCCGCGCACGGGCCCGGGGCGAACGGCGCCGCGGCCGGGGCCGACGGACGGCGGGCGATCGTGCTGGCCGACCTGGACCGGATCGCGGACTCGTGCGGCTATGCGGTGCCGGTGATGGACCTGCGCGAGGAACGTGACCTGCTCACCCAGTGGACCTCCCGGAAGTCCACCGGCCAGCTGGACAGCTACTGGGCGGAGCGGAACGCGGTCAGCATCGACGACCTGCCCGCGCTCGGCTAGCGCTGCCCGCGGCGGGCGGCGGTGGGCAGGGCGAACGCGTAGATCTGGTCGTCGTCCCCGTTGCGGTAGCCGGTGCCCCAGTAGATCTGCTTGCCGACGATCGCGGCGCCCGAGCGCACCGACCCGCCGCTGGCGAACTTCCACAGGATCGCTCCGGTGCTGGCGTTGAGCGCGTACATGTTGGCGCCCGTCGGAGCGTTGGAGTCGGCGTAGACGACACCGTTGGCGGTGCTCACGAAGCCGGTGTCCGGCACCTTCTGCGGATCCGGGGTCTGCCACAGCATCTTCCCGGTGGCGGCGTCGAGCGCGGCCCACGACCCGCTGGTCGCCTGCTGGCCGGCCGCGGGCCGGGATCCGCCGATCTTGTAAGGCTTGCCGTTGGTGTCGCCCTCGGCGCAGTAGACGCGGGAGGCGCCGGTGGCACACCCCCATTCGATGCCGCCGCCGCCACCGCCCGGGCCGATCTTGGTCTTCCACACGAGCTTGCCGGTGGACGGGTTGAGCGCCCAGTAGTACCCGCTCTTCTGCCCGGCGCCCACCAGGTGCTCGGTCTTGTGCGTGGCCGGGTTGGTCGTGGTGATCAGGTTGGGCATCGAGCCGAAGTCGTAGTCCGGCCCGCAGATCGACGTGCACGCGCCGGTGGAGGTGTCGCCCTCCTCGGTCCGGTAACTCCAGTCGATCGCGCCGGTGGCCAGGCTCAGCCCGAGGATCGAGTCGTAGTGGTCGCCGGCGGCCGGCTTGGTGCAGCCGGTCTGGCCGGGCTTGCTGCAGACCCCCTTGGGGGTCGAGTAGTTGTTGCCGGTGGTGACGTAGAGCATCCCGGTGGCCGGGTCCACCACTGGCGATGATCCCCACACCGCCCCGCCGCTGTAGTACCCGGGCTTGTTCGAGTCGCCGCCGCCGTTGTTGGACGGAACGACGTACCTCTTCCAGAGGATCTTGCCGGTGGTGGCGTCGAGCGCGACGACGGCGCCGCGGAATGTGCAGCACTTGTACCCGGGCTGGCTGGCGAGGTTCTCCTCCCGGGAGGAGACTCCGATGTAGATCACCCCGTTGTAGACCGCGGGTGACCCGGTGATCTGCGACGCCGGGTTGCTGTCCACCAGCGTCTTCCACAGCAGAGCGCCGGTGGCGCGGTTGACCGCGATCACATAGGCCCCCGGACCGGTTGTGCCGGACGCGATGTGGTCCCCGATGATGAGCTCGTTGCCGTCCACGGCCGGGCTGACCCGGGAGAAATCGCCGGCCAGGCCGGTGTAGCTGGTCACCGACGTGGACCAGACGGCGGTCCCGCTGGTGGTGAGCGCCCACAGTTCGCCGCCCCAGTCCGGGAAGTACACGTCGCCACCGGCGACGGTGGGGGTGGCGCTGACATCCCCGTCCGTGGTGAAGCTCCAGGCCGGGGCCAGCTTGCTCACGTTGCTGGCCGAGATGGCGCCCTCGGCCGCCTGGCCGTGGGTGTCGGAGATGTTCTGCCCGGCGACCGGCCAGGACTGCGTGGCGGCCGGGGCGGCGCCGGCCGCGGCGGTGACGGCGCCGCCCGCGCTGGCCGGCCCGGCGGCGGCCAGCGCGCCGGCCGCGAGCACGCCGGCCGCGAGCACGGCCGCGCCGGCCGTTCTGGTCAGTCCCCGGCCCAGGCCCCGGCCGCCCGGGAACCGAACGGCCCCGCGTACCGCGCGTGCTGCCAGTCCAGCCATGCGATCCCTCCACCCGTGCGTCGTATCCCCATACTTCCGACGTGTGACCAGTCCCGCCGGATTACCCAGATCTTTACCGGAAACGGCGGCGATGGCGCGGATCGCGATCGCGGGCACCTGGCCTGGCTGCCCGTGACGGCGTGCCTTCCCGGCTAAAGTTGGGCCTCATGCGCGTTGCGCTGATCAACTCCGGTCTGGGCCTGCTCGGCGCGGCGGCGGCGCTGCGCCGGCTGCGGCCGCACGCCGACCTCGTGCTGTCCATGGACCCGGACGGCATGCCGTGGGGCCCACGGCCCCCGGACGAGATCGCGGCGCGCTCGCTGGCCTGCGCCCGGGCCGCCGCCGCCTGCCAGCCGGACGTGCTGGTGTTCGCGTGCAACACCGGCTCGGTGCATGCGCTCGGCGTGCTCCGTGAGCGGTACGAGCCCGCGCTGCCCGTGGTCGGGACGGTGCCCGCGATCAAGCCGGCCGCCGAGGCCGGTGCGCCGGTGGCCATCTGGGCCACCGCCGCCACCACCGGCAGCGCCTACCAGCACGGGCTGATCGCGCAGTTCGCGGGCGGGGTACCGGTCGCCGAGGTGGCCTGCCCCGGGCTGGCCGACGCGATCCACGCGGGTGACGGCCCGGCGATCGACGCGGCCATCGCGGACGCGGCGGCCCGCACGCCGCCTGGCACCCGCTCGATCGTGCTCGGCTGCACCGAGTACGAGCTGGCCGCGGACCAGATCGCGGCCGCCCTGCCCGCGGCGGTGACGTACCGCTCCGCCGCGGCGGTCGCCGCCCAGGCGCTGCGCCGGGCCGCGTCCGCCAGCACCGAGCCAGACGGCGGAACAGCCGCTGACGGGGCCGGGGCGGGTCTGGGGCAGGTGCATGTGCTGCTCAGCGGGCGTCCGGGCGAATTGCCCGCCGCCGCGTTGCGCTATCCGGAGGGCCGCCTCCTGGCCGGCCTCCCCTGCGGCCCCGCTTACCGGGCGGGCTCCCCTTCCGCTTGACCGATGCCGCGCGGCGCGCGGGCGCCGCGGTTCGGCGGCGGCTCTTCCCAGCCGCCGGGCCGGACGCGGCGGCATAGCTGGCCGCGACCTCCTCCGGGGTCATCGGCAGCCTGGCGGCCGACGGCGGGACGCCGGCGCCGACCGCGTCGAGCAGCAGCAGCGCCATCGAGTACCCGGTATCGGCGGCCAGCGCCCGCTCGGCGGCCAGGTTGGCCAGTGCGCCGTTGCCGGCCTGCCAGGCGGTGAACGCCAGCAGCGAGGCGGGCGCGGGCACGTACCGGGCCGGGGCGCGGCGTACCACGTCGGTCCACAGCCGCAGGTGCGCCGCGGTGTGCTCAGGCAGCATCCGGGCCCAGGCGTCGTCGCGGACCCGCAGGTCGGCGAGCGAGACCGCCAGCCAGGCGAACTCTTCGTCGCTGCTGAGGCGGCCGCCGCGCCGGTACACGGCGACGGCCTCGCTCACCGCGCGCAGGCCGGCGTCGATCACCCGCTGGGCGCTGCCGCCGGGCGGGCCGGGGTCCGGCCCGGCCCGGCGCAGGCTGTCCGCCCGCCGCTCGGCGCGGCGGGTGGCCTGGCGCATCGACTCCTCCGCCAGCCCGCCCAGCGGGGCGATGGTGGCGGCCACGGCGGCCCTGTCGCGCAGCGCCTTGCCGCCGGCCGCGGTCATCGCCTCGGCCGTGGGGTGCGTGGTCGGGTCGAAGGGCACTCCCTCGGCCGGGCAGCAGTGCGGGT
>DASYAV010000150.1:0-30586 GCA_036501145.1 Streptosporangiaceae bacterium
GTTGAGCTTCAGTCCGGGAACGAGTACCCAGGCTGCTGGGTAGGCTCTCGGTGTGTCTTCACGTCCGGCGTCCGCGCCCCGCACCGTCAACCTAGTCACTCTCGGCTGCGCGCGTAACGAGGTCGACTCCGAGGAACTCGCAGCGCGCCTGACCGCGTCCGGCTGGGAGCTGACCGAAGACGGCGAAGCCAGCGTCGTCCTGGTGAACACCTGCGGCTTCATCCAGGCGGCCAAGCAGGAATCCATCGACGAGCTGCTGGACGCCGCGTCCGGCGGCGGCAAGGTCGTCGCGGCCGGCTGCCTGGCCGAGCGGTACGGTGCCGAGCTCGCCGAGGCGATGCCCGAGGCGCAGGTGGTCAGCTTCGACGACTACACCGGCATCGCCGCCCGGCTGGACGCGGTGGCGGCCGGCCAGCGCTGGGACGCGCACCAGCCGCGCGACCGGCGGCGGCTGCTCCCGCTCGCGCCCGCCGACCGGCCGACGGCCCGGCCCGCGGCCGGTGCCGCGGGTGCCGCCGGTGCGGCCGGGGACATCCCGGACCTGCCCCCCGGCGTCGCCCCGCCGTCCGGGCCGTCCGTGCCGCTGGTGCTCCGGCGGCGGCTCGGCACCGGTGTGACCGCCCCGCTGAAGATCGCGTCTGGCTGTGACCGCCGCTGCAGCTTCTGCGCGATCCCGTCGTTCCGCGGCGCCTTCCTGTCCAGGCCGGCCGGCGACCTGGTGGCCGAGGCGCAGTGGCTGGCCGGTCAGGGCGTCCGCGAGCTCGTCCTGGTCAGCGAGAACTCCACGTCCTACGGCAAGGACCTGGGCAACCTGCGGCTGCTCGAGGAACTGCTGCCCGAGCTGGCCGCGGTGCCCGGCATCGCGGCGGTCCGGGTGAGCTACCTGCAGCCCGCCGAGCTGCGCCCCGGGCTGATCGACGTGCTGGCCGCCACCCCGGGCGTCGCGCCATACTTCGACCTGTCGTTCCAGCACGCCAGCGGCCGGGTGCTGCGCGCGATGCGCAGGTTCGGTGACGAGCAGCGGTTCGGTGAGCTGCTGGACCGGATCCGGGCGGCCTGCCCGCAGGCCGGCGTCCGGTCCAACTTCATCGTCGGCTTTCCCGGTGAGACCGAGGACGACCTGCACACGCTGGAGCAGTTCCTGGAAGATGCCCGGCTGGATGCCATCGGTGTGTTCGGCTACTCCGACGAGGACGCCACCGAGGCGGCCTCGCTGCCCGGTAAGACCGACCCGGCCGAGGTCGCGCGGCGGGTGGAAGAGGTCACCGCGCTGGCCGACGAACTGATGGCGCAGCGCTCCGCGGACCGGATCGGCGAGACCACCGATGTGCTGCTGGAGCGCCGCCTCGGCAGCGGCCGCTTCGAGGGCCGGGCGGCGCACCAGGCCCCCGAGGTGGACGGCACCACGACCGTCCGTGGCTGCGGCGGCAACCAGGTGGGGGACATGGTGCGGGCGAAGTTCACCGGGGCCGAGGGGGCCGACCTGGTGGCCGAAGCCGTCGAGACGGTTTCCGCGGCAGGCGCCGAGCAGGGCCTGGCACCTTGACCGGTCCAGCCGAGCGGCCGAGGGCGCCTGGCCTCCCAAGCGAGGCGGCGGTTCCCCAGCCGGCTCGCGGCGGCGGGCCGGCGGGCCAGGCGGCGGCCCAGCGGCCCGGCGGGCAGGCGGGCGCTGCGGCTGTGGGCGGCGCGGCTGTGGGCGGCGCGGCTGTGGGCGGCGCGCGGCTGGTCAACCCGGCCAACGGGCTCACCGTGCTGCGCCTGGTCCTCGTCCCGTTCTTCGTGATCTTCCTGATCACCGGCGGGACCGGGTGGCGGGTGGCGGCGTTCGCGCTGTTCGCTGTGGCGTCGGCGACCGATCTGCTGGACGGGCGGCTGGCCAGGCAGCGCGGTCTGATCACCGACTTCGGGAAGATCGCCGACCCGGTGGCGGACAAGGCGCTGACCGGGGCGGCGTTCATCACGCTGTCCGCGCTCGGCGAGCTCAGCTGGTGGGTGACCGCGGTGATCCTGGCCAGGGAGCTGGGCATCACCGCCATGCGGATGATCGTCATCCGGCGCAATGTGATCGCGGCCAGCCGCGGCGGCAAGCTGAAGACCCTTCTGCAGATGATCGCGATCAGCCTGTACGTGCTGCCCGGGCCGTTCGGCCTGGCCCGGCCGCTGCTGATGGCCGCCGCGGTGGTGGTCACGCTCGTCACCGGGGCCGACTACCTGGCCCGTGCCTGGCGCGGCAACGGCTCCCGGCTGCCCGCGAAACCATGACCGGCCCGGCGGCGTCCCCGGGCGGCTCGCGGGCGCTGGCCGGCGAGGTGGTGGACGCGCTGGCGGAACGGGGCGAGACGGTCGCGGTCGCCGAATCCCTCACTGGCGGGCTGCTGGCCGCCGCGCTGGTGCAGATCCCCGGCGCGTCGGCGGTCTTCCGCGGCGGCATCGTGGCCTACGCGACCGACCTGAAGGCCACCCTGCTCGGCGTGCCGCGGCCGCTGCTGGAACGTTACGGAGCGGTGCACGCCGACGTGGCCGCCGCCATGGCCAGCGGCGTGCGCGGCCGGCTGGACGCGACGTTCGGGGTCGCCACCACCGGGGTGGCCGGGCCGGATCCGGCGGACGGCCAGCCGGTCGGCACGGTGCACATCGCGGTGGCCTCGCCCCGGGGCGTGACCGGGCACGCGTTCCTGTTCGCCGGGGACCGTGCCGCGATCCGCGAGCAGACGGTCGTAATCTCGCTGAAACAACTAGGGCGCATGCTGGAAGATGAGCGTGCCCGACCTGGAGACTGACGCGAAACCTGGCCCTCGGGAAGAGGCTCGCTGATTACAGCGTTACGTCCACAGTGAACACGCACACCTACGGTCTCGCAGACTGTCAGTAAGGACAGGTACGGTGGAGGCATGAGGTTGGTCGGCTGCGGAAGGGAGAGTGACGATGGTCCTGCTCCGTCACTTGCTCGGTGACGTACTGCGGCGGTTGCGCCTGCGGCAGGGCCGCACCCTCCGCGAGGTGTCGGCCTCCGCGCGCGTCTCCCTTGGTTACCTGTCCGAAGTTGAGCGCGGGCAGAAGGAGGCTTCGTCCGAGCTGCTCTCGGCGATCTGCACGGCGCTCGACACGCCGCTCTCGCACGTGCTGCGGGAGGTCTCAGACAACTTCGCACTGGCCGAGCTGCAGAGTGCGCCGGTCCTCACCGGGCCGAGGGAGCCGGTTCTCAGCGGGACAAGGCAGCCGGTGCTGCACCACGCCAGCCGGGCGGCGCTGGAGCGGGTCGAGGCGCAGGACGCCGCGCTGGGCGGGGCCAGGCTGAGCCCGGGCCGCCCGAAGATCGGGGCGGCCGAGCCACCGCTGGTCGCCGGCGAGCCGGGGTTCGATCGCCTGGGTCACCTCGGTCACGACACCGGGGACGTCAGCAACATGGTGCCGGTATAACCGGCATCCTGCCCTGCGCAGATGTATGCCGCCGGTCAAGATAAGACCCCTGCCCGTCCCGGCACCGCTTTTCCAAGCCTTAGCCCGAGATTACGGCTAGTCCGCGGGCTGGCGCGCCTCGACCTCATCAGCGCCCATCCCCGCACCCTCACGTAACACCACAAATGCGCTACCCGCGGCAAACCCAGGTCGTACCTAATCCCACACCTCAGGACTCGGAATTCCGGTTAGAAAGCCGTAAGGTCTGATTTACGATCGTCGGCGAATACCGTTTATAAGCTGGCCGCATGAATCGTCGAGTCCTCGCCTTGAGTGCCGCCCCCGCTGCCGCCCTCCTGATGTCCGCAGCATGCTCTGCCGCGCCAAGCCACACCCAGTCGGCCGCGGCCCGCTCCGCGGCAGCTTCCCGGACAACTGCGGCGCCCAGGGGGTCATTCACGCTCGGCCGAGGACAGGGCTTCGATGCGGCGGGTGCATTCATCTCCCTGATGACCTGCGACAGCCCTCATGACTATTCTCCCGGGCTCACCATCGCCAATGTGCCTGCGGGGACAGCCCAGCTCGCCCTCTCCATGGTCGATCTGCAGAATCAGAAGATCCAGTGGCTGCAGGTCGATATTCCAGCGACGACACGGGAACTGAAAGCGCACACTTTGATTCCCGGCGCCCATGAACTTCTGAACGACTTCGGCGAGGCTACGTACGATGGCCCGTGCCCGCCCCCCGGCCACACCCACCGGTACACGTTGACGCTATACGCGCTCCACGACGCGCTGCCGGAGTCTTTCGGTAAAAACTCCCAGCCGCGCCAGACCCTGGCAGAACTCCAGAGGCGGTCCGATGTGACTGCCGGGCTGGCCGTGCCCTACACCAGGCATTGACCGCAGGCCGTTACCGCCGTTCCGGTGCTCGGGCCGGGCAGCTCAGGCCCAGGCGCGGGGGTCGCCGACCAGGTCCATCACCGTGGACGGCAGTTCGCCGGACACGATCTGGCCGAGCGTGACCTCTTCCAGGATGGCCCGCTCGCTGGCCCGCAGCGCGATCCACACCCGTTGCAGCGGCTCGGCGGCACCGATGTACCCGATGTTCTCCGGCCGCTCGCCCCGCACACCGAGCAACTGCCCGTCAATAGCCCGGATGATGTCCGCGAGCGTGATGTCGTCCGCGGCCCTGGCCAGCCAGAAGCCGCCGTCCGGGCCACGCTGGCTGCGCACCAGGCCGGCCCGCCGCAGCTGGGTCAGGATGGTCTCGAGGAACTTCACCGGGATCTGCTGCGCGCGCGCGACCTGCTCCGCGGTTACGTGGCCATCACCAACGTTGGCGATCTCGATCGCCGCGCGGAGGGCATAGTCGGCTCGGGCAGACAATCTCATGACCAGCATTATGCAGGCATTCCGGCCCTAAGGCTGCTGGCGGGGCCGAAGTTCGTGGTGAGAAATATTGCACAGTGCAAGCTCATAGCGGCGGCCCGGCCCGATCACACCCAGGCCGGCGCGGACAACTGTTACCCGATTGTTGTGCTGGTAAGGGCAGCTGGGGGAAGGCCACGCGGGCTTGGCCGCGGGGCTGCGCCGGCCTCGCTGCGGGGTGTGCTGGCTGCGCCGCGTGGCTGGATCGCGGGGCTACGCCGGCTGTGCCGCGGCCAGGCCGAGTGCTTCGGCGGCGGCCTGCCCGTTCGGCCTGGCCGCGCCGTAGGTGGCCACGTAGCCGCCGCTGGCGGGGCGCCACACCGGCAGCCCCATCTCCACCACCACGGCGTCTGGCCGCGCCGCCAGCAGGGCGGTGGCGGCCGCCCGCGCCGCCGCGTGCCGGTGCGCGTCGCGGACCACCACCACCAGCGGCCGTCCCGCCGCCCGGGTCAGCACGTCCGCAATCACGGCGGCCTGCTCGGCTTCGCCCGCCGTGGTGTCGATCCGGTGCACGCTGCCGCGCGACCACGGCCCGAGCCCCCAGGGCACCGACCCGACCGCGATGTTCCGCAGCGGCCTCAGCTCAACCACGACCGGGTCGGCCAGCGGCTGGGACAGCCCGTCGACGCGCAGCGCCCGCCGCGCAGCGGCCAGCCCGGCCTGGAAGTCGTCCGGCGCCACCGCCGCGGCGCCGGACCGGCGCCGCGCCAGCCAGGACCGCAGCTCGGCCACCCGCCCGCCGGCCTCGGCCACCCGCTCAGCGGGCAGCCGGCCGCCGGTGACCGCACCGGCGATCGCGTCCCGCACCGCCAGGTACATCTCCGCGTCCTGGTCGCGGCCCAGGCACAGCAGGTCGGCGCCGGCCGCGACCGCGGCCACCGCGGCCTCGGGCAGGCCGTGCGGGTCGGCCACCGCCCGCATCTCCAGCGCGTCGGTGATGACCACCCCGGCGAAGCCGAGTTCGCCGCGCAGCAGCCCGGTGATGGCCGCCGCGGACCAGGTCGCGGGCAGCCCGCCGGTGAGCCCGGCCACCCGCAGGTGGCCGGGCATGACCGCGCGCACGCCGGCCGCGATGGCCGCGGCGAACGGCGGCAGGTCCCGCTCCCGCAGCGCGGCCAGGCCGCCGTCCACCGTGGCGATCACGTGGTGGCTGTCGGCGCTGGTGCTGCCGTGCCCGGGGAAGTGCTTGGCGCAGGCGGCGATCCCGGCCGACTGCAGGCCGCGGACCGCGGCCGCGGCGTGCCTGGCCACCAGCGCGGTGTCCGGGCCGAACGACCGGGTGCCGATGACCGGGTTGTCGTCGGCGGAGTTGACGTCGGCCGACGGCGCCAGGTCCACGTTGATGCCGACGGCGGCCAGGTCGGCGCCGAGCGCCCGGTAGATCTCGGTGGTCAGCGCGGTGTCGTCGACCGCGCCCAGCGCCGCGTTGCCCGGGTAGGGGCTGCCGGTCAGGTGGGCGATCCTGGTGACGTCCCCGCCCTCCTCGTCGACCGCGATGACCGGCTCCTCCGCCGCGTCCCGCAGCCGCGCGGTGAGCCCGGCCACCTGCTCAGGATCGGTGATGTTGGGGCCGAACAGAGTCACCCCGGCCAGTCCCCGGCCCAGCGCGTCCAGCAGCCAGCCGGGCGGTGTGGTGCCGGGGAACGGCGGGACCAGGGTCGCCTCGGCCAGCGCGGCCAGGGAGGGGTCCGCGGTCATCCCTTCACCGCCCCGGCGACCAGGCCGCCGACCATCCGGCGCTGCACGATGAGGAAGAACGCCACCGGCGGGATCGTGTACAGCGTCGAGGCGGCCATGATCGGCCCCCAGCTCGCCGCGCCCCGGCTGAAGAAGTAGTCGATGTAGATCGGCAGCGTGTAGTGGCCCTGGCTGGACAGGAAGGTGAGCGCGAACACGAACTCGTTCCACGCGGTGACGAAGGCCAGCGTGCTCACCGCCACCAGGCCCGGCCAGACCAGCGGGAACAGGATCCGCCAGAAGATCCGGGCCGGCCCGGCCCCGTCGATCGCCGCCGCCTCCTCGAGTTCGCGCGGCACCGTGGCGACGAAGTTGCGCAGCAGCCAGATCGACACCGGCAGCGCCAGCCCGGCGTACAGCAGGATCAGGCCGGGCAGGCTGTCCAGCAGGTTCAGCGACCGGAAGTTCAGGAACAGCGGGATGACCAGTGCGTTGCCCGGCACCATCTGCACGACCAGCAGCATGATCAGGAACGAGGTGCGCAGCCGGAACCGGAACCTGGCCACCGCCACCGCGGCCAGCAGGGACAGCGCGCCGGACAGCACCACGGCGCACACCGTGACCAGCAGGCTGTTCCGGAAGAACGTCCAGAAGCCCAGCCCCGCACCGGCCGCCGAGCCGTTGATCACCTGGGTGAAGTTGCCCAGCGTCGGGTGGGCGGGCAGCGGCTGCGGGGTCAGCGAGTAGATCTCGGTGGGCGGCTTGAACGCGGTGGAGACCATCCAGAAGATCGGGAACAGCACCAGCAGCGCGAGGATCAGCGCGGTGCCGTTCAGCGCCACCTTGCGGGCCGTCTTGGCCCGGCGCGACGCCCGGGCCGAGTACGTCCGGCCCGCCCCGGCCCGGACCGACGAGATGCCGATCATGCCAGCGCTCCCTGCTTGATGTTCGCCCTGATATAGCCGATCGTGATGATCAGCAGGATGATCGTGAGGATCAGTGCCAGCGCCGAGCCCAGCCCGACCTCGGGCGGCACCTGGAACGCCTGGCTGTAGGAGTACAGCGCCAGGTTGTACTCGTTCCTGTTGCCCAGTTCCCCGGTGACGATGTAGGTCTGCGTGAAGACGTTGAAGTCCCAGATGACCGAGAGCAGCACGAGGATGAGGAAGATCGGCTTGAGCATCGGGTAGGTGATCTTCCGGAAGCCCTGCCAGGCCCCGGCGCCGTCCACCCAGGCCGACTCGTACAGTTCGGCCGGGATCGACTTCAGCCCGGCCAGCACGGTCACCGCGACGAACGGGAACGACGTCCAGACCACCAGGATCGTGACGATCGTGTAGGCCGGCACCGCACCGCTGGTGGCCCAGTTGTACTGCGCCCACTGCGCCCCGCCGCCCAGCCAGGACGGCAGCCTGGTCAGCGCCCAGTTCACGATGCCGCCGTCCGTGCTGAAGAACCAGACGAAGATCACCGACGCGGCCACCTGCGGGGTGGCCCAGGCGACCAGCGCCGCGCCGCTGACGAACGTGGCCATCTTCTTGCCCAGCCGGTTCAGCAGCAGCCCGACCAGCGTCCCGATGAGCATGGTCAGCGTGACCACGATCGCTGCGAAGATGATCGTGGTGCGCAGCGACAGCCAGAACTCCGGGTCGTGCAGCGTGGTGCTGAAGTTGCTGAACCCGGTCCACTGGGCCGGCGCGGCGCCGACGATCTGTGCCTCGCCGAAGTTCTGCAGCGAGTACATCGCGACCTGCACCGTGGGCCAGAGCAGCACCAGCGCGATCGCGGCCAGTGCGGGCAGCAGCAGCAGGTAGGGGGCCAGCCGGTGGCGGCGCAGGAACACGCCGGCCGCCTCGCCCCAGCCGCCTCCGGGCGGCAGGCCCGGCCCCCGGCCGACGCGGCGGGCCGTGCGGCGCGCGCGGGCCGGCCCGGAGGCCTCCCGGCCGCCTACGGTGTCAACCATTGCTCAGCGCAGTCTCCACATCGGGGGCAGGGTACGACCGGCCTGGCCGGGCTTTCGCGCCCGGCCAGGCCGGTCACCGTCAAGACTTATTCAAAACGCGTTGAGACCACATCTGTTGTCTGGTTGGCGTTTTGAATGAGCCTTGCAAGGTAATTAACTCGCTTTGCCGGTGTTGAGCACGTTAGTCATCTCGGTGTTGGCCTTGGCCACCGTGGCCTGGAAGTTCGCCCCTTGCTCGAGCGACTTCGTCATCGTCGGCAGAATCTGGTCGGTGGTGTCCACGATCGTCCAGTTCTTGGCGTTGAACGGGGAGATCTTGGTCACCGAGGCCGCCTTCGCGAACCCGGACATGATCTGGTTGCCCGAGTAGGCGCCGCCGGTCAGCTTCGACGTGTACGGCGGGAAGAACCCTTGCAGGTTGGCGAAGCTGGTCGAGTTGGTCTCGCTGTCCATCAGCTGGATCAGGTCCCAGTCCGCCGTCTTGTACTTGCTGGTCACGAAGATGCCGAGGTCGGACCCGCCGGCGAAGGCAGGCGCAGGGTTCGGGCCGTTCTCGCTCGGGATCGGGAACGAGGACCAGCCGGACTTGTCCACCGCGTTCTTCGGGAACTCCGCCTGCGCCCACGGGCCGTCCAGGTACATGCCCAGCCTGCCCAGCGCGAAGTCCTCGTTCGAGCCGCCGGACGTGGCGCCCGGGTTGCCCAGCTCGGTCTGCCCGATGTACTTGCTCGGCGACACCTTGTACTTCGTGGTCAGGTCCACGTAGAACTTGATCCCGGCCTCGGACTGCGGGCTGGTCAGCTCGCCGGTCCACTTGCCGCCCTTCTGCACCGCGATCTCGCCGCCGGCGCCCCAGATGAAGCTGCCCAGCGCGTAGTCATAGTTGCTCGGCGCGCCGAAGCCGAAGCTGCCCGGGTACTTGTGCATCAGCTTCTGGGCGTCGCTGGCCAGCGCGGCCCAGGTGGTCGGCGGGGAGCTGATGCCGGCCGCGGCGAACTGGTTCTTCCGGTACCAGATGCCGCGCACGCCGCCGAACCACGGCACTGCGTAGATGCTCGACGCCACCGTGTCGTTGGCCAGCATGCCCGGCACGAGGTCCGGCTTGTTCTGCCACGCGTTCACCTGCGGGGCGATGTTGGCCAGCATGCTCAGCGAGGCGTTGGTCGGTGTGTCGGTGTTGCCCATCTCGGTGATGTCGGGCGCGTTCTTCCCGCTGGCCAGGGCCTTCTGCCAGTCGGTCGTCCGGTTCGCCCACGGGATCCACACGACGTTGATCTTGGTCTTCTTGTACGCGGGATACTGCTGGTGGAACTGCGTCACGACGCTGTTCATCCACTTGACTTCCGACGGCACGGAGGGGCCCATCCGCCAGACTGTGAGCGAGGCCGGCACCCCGGACGAGGAGCCGGAGCCGCTGCCGCCGCCCGACCCGCATCCCGCGACGGCCCCGGTCAGCACGACGGCCGCGCCGATAACGAGGGCAGGTGTTCTGAATCGCACTGCTGGTTCTCCCTTCCCGGATACGTCCCGCGGAGCCTTGCGTTCCGTGGCGACGAGCCGGATGCTCCCCAGTGGGGGTTGCTCGGCGGCCAGCCGCACCGCCGGCCGCGCGTGGCATCTGTGTGCCGTCCGGGTATGACCGATATTGTTCCGATATGCCCGGGCGCGTCTGGCGGCCAGTCTGGCCTACGGAGTGAAACTAACAGGAAAGTTTCCTATTAAGATAGAGTCTGTTGCCAGATCGCAATAGAAAACGCGTGTGCACCTGCGGCGGCGTGACCGCCGGGAGGGGATGACATGGAGCCACGCCCCGCGACGCCGAGCCTGCTGCGGGAGCTGAACGACCGCACCGCGCTGGCGCTGCTGCTCACCCGCGGGCCGATGACCCGGGCCCAGATCGGCGAGCATACCGGGCTGTCCAAGGTGACCGCCGCCCAGTTGCTGGCCCGGCTCGAGGACCGGGGGCTGGTGCAGGTCACCGGCACCCAGTCCGGCGGCCGCGGGCCGAACGCGGCCGTCTACGCGGTCGTCCCGTCCAGCGCCTACGTGGCCGGGCTGCACGTCGAGGCCGACGTGGTCAGCGCCGGGGTGGCCGACATCACCGGCCGGGTGGTCAAGATCATCGCGGTGGATCCGAACGGCAGCCTGGACCCGGTGGCCCTGGTGCACGGCGCGGTCAGCCAGGTGTGCGCCGCCGCGGGCATCGGGATCGACCGGCTGCGCGCGTTCGTCATCGGCAGCCCGGGCGTGGTGGACCCGCGCACCGGGGATGTCCGGCTCGCGGTCAACATGCCCGAGTGGCACGAGGGCGTGCTCGAGGCGCTGCGCGGCGACCTGGGCCGCACGGTCATCATCGAGAACGACGCCAACCTGGCCGCCAGGGCCGAGCATGAGGTCGGCGCCGCCCAGGACATGGACAGCTTCGCGCTGGTCTGGCTGGAGACCGGCCTGGGCCTGGCCGCACATCTCGGCGGCCGGGTGCACAAGGGCTCGGCCGGCGCGGCGGGGGAGATCGGCTACCTTCCGGTGCCCGGGGTGGGGCTGCCGGAGAACGTGCGCCGCCCGGCCACCGGCGCCTTCCAGTCGCTGGCCGGGGCCAGGGCGGTGCGCCGGCTGGCCGCCGACTTCGGCTTCACCGGCGGGGCCGGCGCGGCCGCATCCGACGCGGCCGCCGCCGCCAGCGCGGTGTCCGCGGCCGCCGCGGACGCGGCCGCCGGCGGGGCCAAGGGCGAGGACTTCCTCAACGAACTGGCCGGCCGGGTGGCGCTCGGCGTGGCCGCCATCTGCGTCGTGCTGGACCCCGGGCTCGTGGTGCTCGGCGGCGGTGTCGGGCTGGCCGGCGGGACCGAACTGGCCGACCGGGTCGCCGCCGAGGTCGGCCGGATCTGCCCGGCCACGCCGCGGGTGGTGCCAAGCACGCTGACCAGCGGGCCGGTGCTGCGCGGTGCGATCCTGGCCGCGGTGGACGAGGTGCGCAGGGAACTGCTCGCCTCCGTCGGCCCGTCCTGAGCCACACCGGGTAACATAACCGCCCGGCCAGCGGGGGAGCCGGCCGGGCGGTCGCGCTGTGCTGCCGCGTGACGTACTGGGTTACTGGACGTGCCGGTTCAGCAGAGCCGCCGCGCCGATGACCAGCCTGCAGCCGAACGTCTGCGCCTGCACCTGCTGCGCCGGGATCGGTGTGCCGCGGAAAGCGGCCGCCTCCAGCTCGCCCTTGATCTGCTCGGCGAGCCGGTCCCTGACCAGGTCGAGACCGGTCAGCGCCTGATCGGTTTCCTTGTACACCTGGTCCTTGGCGGTGTGGCTCTCCACCGCCTTGGTCGCCGCCTCGAGCGTGTCCGTACCGAAGTCACCCACGCTGGAGTTCAGCTGCTTGTAGCACGCGCCCAGGGCGGTCACCGCGGCCGGCCGCAGCGCGGCGTCCGGGTGGCTGGTGATCTGGGTGATCACCCGGCCGTCGTGCTCGTAGTCGTCGGTCAGCCCGGTCAGGTACATGAGAGTCGGGCGGATGTCGGTCTCGTCCACCCACGTTCCCTTGGTGTGCTCGCCCGGCACCGTCTCCTGGCCGCTGTTGGCGCCCGCCGAGTTCGGCCCCGCGCTGGCGGCCGACCCGTCCAGCCCGAGGTGTTTCACCCCGGGCCCGGCGAACCCCGCGTAGTTCGTATCGATCTCCGCGGCGTAGTCACCGTGATCCCAGGCGAATCCCGTGTTCTGCGTGACACACGAGCCGCTGCAGGTGGCCGAGCCGGTCTGCAGGAAGTAGTCGGGCTTGGCGAACATCGCGAACGTCGGCGTGCGCCGCGGGTCCGCGTTCATCATGTGCAGGATGCCTTCTTCGGCCGGGTCGGCGAGGTAGTTCGCGATCGGCTGGGTGCCCCCCGCGTACGGGTTGTCCGCGGTCAGCCCGCCCACCGCGCGCTCCAGGCCGCGCACCCGGGCCGCATCAGGCCCCGGCCGGCCGGTCACGTAGAACTCCGGAGCGGTGTCGTTCTCCAGGCTGAACGATGTGCTGTTGCCCGCCTGGGCCAGCAGCCCGTTCATGTTCCCGTCGAGTTCACCGAAGCTCCCGGACGGATACGTGCACGCCACGTCCGCGGTCACCGTGCCGCCGCTCACCTTCGCGCCGTCACAGTTCGCCGGCGTGGGCTGGATGGCCCGGCCGACATTCGCGCCCGCCTCGTGGTCGCCCTCGTCCGAGCTGAGCACGAACAGCGAGTTCTTCGCGGTGATGCCGTCGGCCGCCAGCCGCTTGAAGAACGTTCCGAACGCCTGGTTGTAGTACTGCGCCTGGGCCACGTAGCAGGCCGACCCGCTGCCGAGCGCGGACGGGGCGCCCGAACAGGCGGACAGCCCGGGGATGTCCTCGTTGCCGTGGATGTCGGCGATGTAGTCATAGACCACCGGCACGCCGGACTCCAGCATGTCCGCGGTGTAGGCGAGGCTCTGCGAGGCGTTGATGGGGCCGAAACCGGGGAACCCGGGGTGGTCGGTCAGGAACGCGCCGTTGATCTGGTTCCCGTTCAGGTCCACCAGGTTGCCGGCCGCGTTGGTCACCTGGTAGCCGTGCCTGGAAACGCTGGGCGTGCCCGCGCCGAGCTGCGGCGCGACGTACCGGTGCCCGAACAGCGCCTGGTAGCCGGTGTAGCCGCCCGGTTCGCTGGGCAGCGGGTCGGCCGTCGCGGTGTGCGTCGGCTTGGTCTGGCCGTACTTGACCCCGGTGGCGTTGGCGCAGAACGCGCCCTGCTTGCCGCCCTTGGCGCAGTGCACCGCCACACCCACGTAGTCCGCGGTCTCCGCGTCCTTGAACGAGTCAGGGTCGTTGGCGAGCTGCTTGGCCTCGGGTGACTTCGCCCCGAACACGTGCGGGATGTCGAAGCTGGGGTTCTCCAGCTCCATGTTCGCCGTGGCGGTGGCACCGACGTCGCAGCCGGCCCGGGTGAACGGCACCCAGGGCGCCGGGGTGACCGTGTCCGGCTTCGGCTTCGGGAACGTCGTGGCCGGCGGGGTCGCCGAGTACACCATGTTCGGGTTGGTGTCGTGCCCGGGATTGGGACTCGACGCCGTGTCGAAGATCGGGTCCGGCCAGTAGGTGAACGACTCCGCCGGGTCGGTCGTGCCGTCGCGGTTGTACGCCTGGTAACTGTTGGCGATCGGCTGGCCCTGCCGGTCGCCGTACAGCCCGGTCAGCGTGGTCAGGATGTCGTCGCCGGTGTGCGCGATCAGCGGCGTGTGGTTGTTGGACAGGAACGTCCCGTTGTGCTCGAAGAAGTGCAGCAGGTTCGGCATCATCTCCAGGTCGGAAGGGACGTTCGGGTTATCCCGGAAGAAGTGGACGTTGTCGAAGGTGAGCTCGACGACGTGCTTGATCCCGTGGCCGAGGTTGCAGCTGGCCGTGCTGGCCAGGTCCTGCGCCACCCTGGGCGCGCCGTGCGCCCGCTGGCTGGCGGTGGCGGTGCCCGGCCCGGCGACGGCGGCCACCAGGCCACCCGCCAGCGACGCGCACCCTATTAATGCGGTCAGCCGTGCCCGTCGGCTGCTGTGTCTGAGCCTCATGTGGCCTCCTGCCTGATCTGGCATCGTGCACCAGGAACGTGATGGGCGCTGACGTTAGGAGCGCCGCCCAAATTACCGAAGACCACCGGGTGAACGCACTAGCTGTCTTGGTGGATGTTTTTGATGAACGGTGACCAGGCCACCCCCGGCGACCACCCGTCCGGCCGGCGCTCCGGGCCGGTGACGGCCTGGCCGGTGCGCGGCGCCTGGGCCGGTAGCCTGGGCCGGTGCGCCTGACAGTGTTCTGGGAGCGGATGAACAGCCAGTTCGGCGAGCAGTACGCGGCCAGCGTGGCCCAGGACTATGTCCTGGCCGGCATCGGCGGGCGCACCGTGAACCAGGCCCTCGCCGACGGCATCCCGGTGAAAAGCACCTGGCTGGCCGTCTGCGACGCCTTCGACGTGCCAGCCAGCCTCCGCTGATGCCCGGGGAGATCGCCCCGTTCCGGATCAGCGTCCCCGACGCCGACCTGGCCGACCTGCGCGAGCGGCTGCGGCGCACCCGCTGGCCCGAACCGGAGACGGCCGCGGGCTGGTCACAGGGCGTCCCGCTGTCCTACCTGCAGGACCTGTGCCGGTACTGGGCCGACGGCTACGACTGGCGGGCGTGCGAGGCACGGCTGAACGCGCTGCCGCAATACCGCACCGCGATCGACGGGCTGGCCATCCACTTCCTGCACGTGCGCTCCCCGCACCCCGGCGCCCTGCCGCTGATCATCACGCACGGCTGGCCGGGCTCGGTGGTCGAGTTTCTGAAGGCCATCGGCCCGCTGACCGATCCGTCCGCGCACGGCGGCGACCCGGCGGACGCGTTCCACGTGGTCTGCCCCTCGCTGCCCGGCTACGCGTTCAGCGGCAAGCCCGCCGCGCCGGGCTGGGGCATCGGGAAGATCGCCGCCGCGTGGGCCGAGCTGATGGCCAGGCTCGGCTACTCCCGGTACGGCGCCCAGGGCAGCGACTGGGGCACCAGCATCAGCACGCTGCTGGCCCAGCACGACCCGCGGCACGTCGCCGGGATCCATCTCACCCCGCCGCTCGCCGCGCCCGACCCGGCCACCTTCGGCGAGCTCACCGGCGCGGAACGGGCCGCGCTGGCCTCGCTGGAGCACTCCGCCGAATGGGAATCCGGTTACTCGGCCGAGCACGCCACCCGGCCGCAGACCATCGGGTACGGCCTGGTGGACTCGCCCGCCGCGCTGTGCGCGTGGATCATCGAGAAGTTCTGGTCCTGGGCCGATCACGACGGCGACCTGGCCGCCGTGCTCACCCGCGACGAACTCCTCGACAACCTGATGCTCTACTGGCTGCCCGGCACCGGCGCCTCCGCGGCCCGGCTGTACTGGGAGAGCATCCGGCAGGTGAACCGGTGGATCTCCGGGGAGTCCGGCGGCATCGTCGACGTCCCGGCCGGATGCTCCATCTTCCCCAGGGAACTGCAGCGCCCCAGCCGCCGCTGGGCGGCCAGGCGCTTCACCGATATCCGCTACTGGAACGAGCCGTCCCGCGGCGGCCACTTCGCCGCCTTCGAGCAGCCGCAGCAGTTCGTCAGCGAGGTCCGCTCGTTCTTCCGCCTCGTCCGATGAGCCCGGCGCACCGCGAATGAGCTTGCCTGGCCCGTGGGCGGCGTAGCTGAAGATGGCGTGTCGGGCATGAGTACAGGCTAGCGATCGTTTAGCGTGAGCCATCAGGCGCCCGGCTCAGGGTTCCCGGCCGGGGAACCACGATCAGCGCCCGGTGCGCCCCGGGTCGGCGTGTCGGCTCCATGATCGAACAGTTGTTCGTCTAGGGTGGGGGCATGGGCTTGACTCCACCCGGCCCGGCGACAGGGCCGGATTCCCGCCGGGCGAAATTGTCGGTGGTGCCGCGTAGCGTCGCCGCCGACAACAACAGGCCCGGCACACAGGCGTCCGCGACGGACCCGATGGCACGGCCGGTGCTGGCGGCAACCCGGCCCGGCCCGGGCCTTTCACCCCGACAGGGAGTCCATATGGCAGGCATCGACAAAAGCGGGGACAGGGAAAAGGCCCTGGAGTCCGCGCTCGTCCAGATCGAGCGGCAGTTCGGCAAGGGATCGGTCATGCGGCTCGGCGACGATGCCCGGGCCCCTGTCGACGTGATCCCGACCGGGTCGATCGCGCTGGACGTGGCCCTGGGCATCGGCGGCCTGCCCCGCGGCCGCGTCGTCGAGATCTACGGCCCTGAAGGCGGGGGCAAAACCACGATGGCGCTCAGTGCGGTAGCGAATGCGCAGAGAAAAGGCGGAATCGCTGCATTCATTGACGCCGAGCATGCGCTCGACCCTGAGTATGCGAAGAAGATCGGCGTCGACACCGATGCCCTGCTCGTGTCCCAGCCGGATACCGGGGAGCAGGCGCTGGAGATTGCCGACATGCTCATCCGTTCCGGTGCGATCGATGTCGTCGTCATCGACTCGGTGGCCGCGCTCGTGCCCCGGGCGGAGATCGAGGGCGAGATGGGCGACAGCCATGTCGGCCTGCAGGCCAGGCTGATGTCTCAGGCGCTCAGGAAGCTGACCGGGGCGATAAATACCACCAAGACCACCACGATCTTCATCAACCAGCTCCGGGAAAAGGTCGGAGTCATGTTCGGCTGTGCATCCTGGTACACGTGGGTCACCCTGGCGGACGGAAGTCGAGAGCGAATCGGCAAGATCGTCAACCAGAAGATGCCAGTCGAAGTCCTCTCGTACGACCCGGGCCTTGGGCGGATCGTCCCGAAGAAGGTTGTCAACTGGTTCAACAACGGTCAGGCTGACGAGTTCCTCCATTTCATGGTGGAACGCTCTGGAGGGGGCACTGGTCACGGTCGCGCGATCATGGACCTCACACGCAACCACCTCGTCCGGACCCCTGGCGGATGGCGGGAAGCACAGGAGATCGCGGTGGGCGACCGTGTCTTGCTTGCCCAGCCCAGCCTCCTCAGCGACAAGCAGGTACAGGTGATCCTCGGCGCAGTCATGGGCGATGGGAACCTTTCGAAGCCGGTTCGCCGAGACGACGAAAGCGCCCGTTTCCGCATGGGCCACGGGGTAAAGCAGCCAAGCTACCTGAACTGGAAAGTGTCGTTGCTGGCGAACATCTCGCATGCAATGACAACGAACGCGAAGGGAGCGGTTTTTGCCGACTTCACTCCGCTCTCTGAATTGGCCGAACTGCGAGGGGTCGTGTACTTCGGTGGCGGTAAGAAGCACCTCACCTGGGAGTACCTCAAGAAGCTCACCCCACTGGCCCTAGCGGTCTGGTACATGGACGACGGCTGTTTCACGATCCGCTCGAAGGGTGTTCAGAAGAGGACTGAGGGCGGCACCGGGCGAATCGAGATCTGTGTCGAGGCGATGAGCCCAGGAACACGGGAGAGACTGGTTCAGTACCTCCGAGACACCTATGGACTGGAGGTCAAGCTCACGGTCCGCGGTGCACGCCAGGTCAACGTGCTTCAGTTCACGACGGCAGCGTCGGAGAAGTTCCAGCAGATCGTAGCGCCATACATTCACCCCACGATGGATTACAAGCTTCTGCCGAGGTTCCGTGGACAGTTCTCGGTAGAGCCTGAATTCAAAGAGCCGACGATCCACCCAGTCCCGGCGCGTGTCCTCAGCATCAAGCCCAAGTCCAACCTGCAGAAGATGAGCCGATACGACATCGAGGTGGAAGGCTCCCATAACTATCTTGCCGACGGAATCATCGTCCACAACAGCCCGGAGACAACCTCGGGCGGGCGGGCGCTGAAGTTCTACGCGTCGGTCCGGCTTGATGTCCGGCGCATCGAGACGCTCAAGGACGGCACCGACGCGGTGGGCAACCGGATCCGGGTCAAGGTCGTCAAGAACAAGATGGCCCCGCCGTTCCGGCAGGCCGAGATGGACCTGATCTTTGGGATAGGGATCAGCCGCGAGGGCGGGCTGATCGACCTCGGCGTGGAGGAGGGCATCGTGCGCAAGTCCGGCGCCTGGTACACCTACGAGGGCGACCAGTTGGGCCAGGGCAAGGAGAACGCGCGGAGCTTCCTGCGCGACAACCCCGACATCGCCAACGGCATCGAGAAGAAGATCAAGGAGAAGCTGGGCATAGGCGCGCGGCTCGACGCGGAAGCCGGCGCACCCGCGCCGGACGCCGCACCTCAGCCCCCCGCCGCTGGCCGGCCCGCCCCCGCCGGGAAGCCGGCCGCCACGGCCCGGACAGCCGGCGTCGGCCGTCCGGGCGCCGCCCAGTAGCGGTACGTCCCCGTGGGCCGGAAACGGACGGCCGCTGCCAGCGGCCAGGACCTGGAGTACGACCTGGCTGCCTCGGCCCCGGACTTGGGCCTGGAACGAGATCCGACCGACCCGGCCGGTGACCAGGGCCCAGGTCCGGAGCCCGGCGCGGCCGGGCCCGGTGGTGACCAGGACCAACGGCAAGGCCGGGCCAGTGTCGCTGGTGACCAGGATCCGGAGGCCGCGGCCATGGCGGTGTGCCTGCGCCTGCTGACCGCGGCGCCGCGCACCCGGGCACAGCTCGAGCAGGCGCTGCGGCGGCGTGCCGTGCCACCGCAGGCCGCCGAGGCGGTGCTGGACCGGCTGGCCCGCGGCCGCCTGATCGACGACACGCTGTTCGCCGAGATGTGGGTAGAATCCCGGCACCACAGCCGGGGGCTGGCCCGGCGGGCGCTCAGCGCCGAGCTGCGCCAGCGCGGGGTGGGTGAGGACGACGTGCGCGGCGCGGTCGCCGGGCTCGGCCCGGAGCAGGAAGAGGAGGCCGCCCGGCGGCTGGTCGCCGGGAAGCTCGCCGCCACCAGGGGGCGCCCGGCCGCCGCCCGGATGCGCCGCCTGCTGGGCGTGCTGGCCCGGCGCGGGTACCCGGCCGGGATGGCCTACCGCGTGGTCCGCGAGGCGCTGGAGCAGGAGCGCGCCGCTATCGGCGGCGGGCCGGACGAGGAGAACCTGCCCGACGACGATCTGCTTCCCGATGCGGATCTGCCCGAGGAAGAACTGCCCGGAGCCGAACTGCCCGAGCGCGGGCTGCCGGACGCCGGGATCTAGCTGCTTAGACCTGGAGGTGTGTCATGCGCTACGGCGCCGTGCTGCCGGGTGGAACGGCAATGGAACAGCTGGAGCAGGCGCTGCTGGCCGAGCAGGCGGGGTGGGATGGCCTGTTCGTGTGGGAGGCGGCCTACGGGGTGGACGCATGGAGCCTGCTGGCCGCGATCGCGGCCCGGACCAGCCGGATCCGCCTGGGCACGATGCTCACGCCGCTGCCGTGGCGCCGCCCGTGGAAGGTCGCCAGCCAGGTGGCCACCTTGGACCAGCTTTCGGCCGGGCGCGCCATCCTCGCGGTCGGTGTCGGCGCCATCGCTACCGACCTGCCCGACACCGGCGAGGTCACCGAACTGCGGCCGCGCGCCGAGCGGATGGATGAGGGCATCGACCTGATCCGCGCCCTGTGGCGGGGCCAGACGGAATACCACGGCCGGCACTACCGGTACCAGACCAGCCGGACCGACCTGAACGCGGCGGTCCGGCCGGCTCAGCCGCGCATCCCGATCTGGGTCGTTGGGGCCTGGCCCCGGCCCAAGTCAATGCGCCGGGTGCTGCGCTGCGACGGGATCATCCCGCAGTACGAGGTGGACGGCCGGGCCGAGAGTCCAGACGACGCGCGGGCGGTGCGGGCCTGGCTGGCCGGGCACGGGGCCGGGCCCGGGTTCGACATGGTGGCCGAGGGCGAGACATCCGCAGACGACCCGGCCGCAGCCGCTGCGGCGGTCGGTCCCTGGGCCGAGGCCGGGTGCACCTGGTGGCTGGAGACCCGGTGGGAGATGCCGCACAACTCGGCCGAGCGCATGGCCCAGATCCGGGAACGCCTGACCGCCGGGCCCCCGTCCGCCGCACCAGCGGCATAGCACGCGCGGCCCCTGAGCTGCAATCTTCGCGCTAGAACCTCAGGAGGTGGGGACGATCGCGGAGGCGTGGGGCACGCCGTTGGGGACGGGCAGCGCCGCTTTCAGCGCCACCTGTAGCTCGTCTTCGGTGATGAGGCCGCGCCGCAGTGCCCGTTCCCACCGGGCCACGTGCAGGCCGGCCGCGGCCCTGGTCTTGCAAGGTTCGCGGTGGCTGGCCCAGCAGGCGCCGCACTGCACCTCCAGCACCCGCCACGTTTCGCCGCTGGGCGGTGCTTCCCGCTCGCTCACGAGCCCTGGGCCACTTCTGCGAGCTGCTGCGCGGCGCCCAGCGGGTCCGCCGCTGTCCAGGTGACCGGCTTACCGTCTTGCTGCCACGTCACGGTCTGCCCGTCGCACCAGGCAGTCACCCCGGCGCTGACGGACAATACCGCGCGGCCGGGGCTGCTAGCGGTGTAGAGGCGGGTGACGCCGAGGTCGGCCAGGCCGGCCTGGACCGCCGCGAGCACATCGGCGGGCCGCCGCCGGTAGTTGGTCATGTCGTGCACCATGCCGGCCACTGTCCGCCCGCCAGCGGTTACGGTGGGAGTGTTGACGGGCCACCGTCAACACCCTGATCAACAGGCGGAACGCGAGCTGGTGCACGCGATGGGATTCGCCGCGCGGTTGCGCGCGCTCATGACCGAGCGCCGTGTCGGCGTGCGTGCGCTGGCCCGCCAGGTGCCGTGCGACGCGGCCCTGGTGTCCCGTCTGGCCAACGGCAGGCAGCGGCCATCCCCGCAGATCGCCCGCCGGCTCGATGACGTGCTCGGCGCTGTCGGTGAGCTGGTCGCGCTCGCCGCCGACCCGCTAGCCGAGGTGGCCGTGCCGGCGTCTGTGCCGGATGCGGCCAGCGATGAGCTCGCGGCGCTGGAGCTGGCCCGCCGCGCCGCTGCTAGTGACGTGGGCGCGGCGACCATCGCCCGGCTGGAGCTGGCCGTTGATGAGCTGGCTGTCGCCTACCCGGGCACGCCACCGGCCGTGCTGCTGGACCGGGTGCGCCCCTACCTGGCGTACACGGGTCGGCTGATCGGCGGCCGGGCCACCCTCGCGGAGCACAAGCGGCTGCTGGTGACCGGAGGGTGGCTGTCGCTGCTGGCCGCGACCTGCCTGATCGACCTGCACCGCGACCACGCCGCGGCGGAGCACCTGCGCACGGCGGCGCAGCTCGCCCAGGAGACCGGCCACGGCGAGCTGGCCGCCTGGTGCCTGGAAACCCGCGCCTGGCAGGTGCTCACCACGGGTGACTTCCCCCGCGCCGCTGAGGTGGCGCAGGCGGCGCAGCGCACCGCGCCCCGTGGGTCCAGCGCGTTCATCCAGGCCACCGCGCAGGAAGGCCGCGCCCATGCCCGGCTGGGCGACCGGCCGGCCACCTATGCGGCGCTGGCTCGAGTGGAGACGCTGGTGTCCCCGCTGCCGATGCCGGACCAGCCCGAGCACCACTACCGGTACGACCCGGCCAAGTCGCAGGCGTACGTGGCCACCACGCTGTCCTGGCTCGGCGACCCGGCCGCTGAGCCTGAGGCCCGGCAGGTGCTGGCCCGGCTGGAGTCCACCACTGACGGGCCGCCCCGGCCGCGGCGCGCCGCGTCGGCCCGGCTGGACCTGTCGCTGGCCCTGGTCGCGACCGGCCGCCACGACGAAGCCGCCGGAACGGTGCTGGAGGCGGTCACGTCGGGGCGGCTGGTGCCGTCGAACTACTGGCGCGCCCGCGAGGTGATCGAGGCCGTCGCGGCGCGTGGGGTGCCCGAGGCGCGCGAGCTGGGCGACGCGTACCAGGAGACGTGCCGGGAAACGGGCCGGCCCGCGCTACCCTGACCGGGCGTGCACCAACGCGAAAGCGCCTCGCCGCCGGTCACACGGCAGTAGGGGCGCTCTGGTTAGAGCGTCACCTCCTGCGCAGCTTGTCCGGGCCGGCCACGGCCGGGCGCTGACCCTCCGGTGTGAAGGTAACCGGATAACCCGGCGGCGGCTCGGGGGCGCTGGGGCCGTCTGAGGGCTGTCCTGGACAGCCTGCGGGGCCGGCGGCCGGGTTAAGAGCCGGTTAGACTCCCTTGAGTCTCGGGAGAGCGCCGAGGTTGTCCACCTGGATGTCAGCGCCTATGCACCCCCGGACGCTCGATCGTCTCTGGGCTGTCCGATGGATCGGACCGGGACGTCGTGCCGGGCGTTCCCCCTGGTGCATTGTGCTCGTCCATCGGACGATCTGACCGGGCTTGCCCCGTCTCGCTCGCATGCTGAGGTTGGTCACAGCCATGGAGTATCCAGCTAGATCCAACAGTAGCCCTGTACTCTTGGTTCGTGCCGGACCGAGAGTGCGTGGTATGCGGTGGGGCATTCACCCCTTCGCACTTCAACCAGGGCATCTGCTCGGTAGCGTGCCGGGCAGAGCGTCTCCGGGATCAGTCACGGCGAGCCCAGAAGCGATATCGGGGCACGCCGGAGCAGGGCTTTGACCCGAAGCCCTGCGAGGTATGCGGGACGATGTTCACCCCGCGGCGCAGGACCGACAAGACATGCTCCCTGGACTGCTCGGTTCAGTACCGCCGGAAGCTCACCCGCGACAGGGCGCGTCGGTACTACCAGCCCCGTCCATCTCGCCCGGACGCCGAGTGCGAAGCCTGTAAGGCCCGCATCCCGGCACCGAAGTCAGGGCGGATGCCACGGTGGTGCAAGTCATGCAGGGCCGCCGCAGAAGACGTCCGGGCCCGGAAGCGGGTAGCTGTCCGCCGGTGCTACAAGTGCCAGCAGCCCGTTCCTGAAGCGGCACGGAAGCCCGGTTACACGGTGTGCGACAACTGCCGCGCCGAGCGGCCTCGCGACCGCCGCGCATATGAGCGGCAGCGAGTGCTCCGCAAGTACGGACTGACGCAGGAGCAGTACGATCAGCTCCTGGCCGGCCAGGGCGGACGATGCCCGGCCTGTGGCACGGACGAGCCCGGCGCCAAAGGGTGGTGCATCGACCACGACCATGCCACCGGACGAGTCCGGGCGCTGCTGTGCATGCGGTGCAACACCATGGAAGGGCTGGCGGACAATGATCCCGCAGTCCTTCGGGCGCTGGCAGACTGGCTAGAACGTGAAGCATCCAGGTCCGCTCCGAGTGAGGATCCGCCACCGGGCGCACGACGGTAACGCTGCGCGTGAGCATCCGGACCTGAACCACCCGCCCTGGCATCCCCGGATGGTGATCGCAGCCCAGAAGGCGGTCGAGGAGCCCGGCTGCGCTACTCGCCTCGGGGCGGCTGGGCGAGGACGCGCATGATCGTGGTCCGGGCGATCCCGGTCAGCGCGTGGATCCGGTGCGTGCTCAGCCCGGCAGCGGCGGCGGCGCGGATCAGCTCGTCACGCCTCGTATGCACCGCGGCCCACTCGCGCAGCGCCTCCTCGGCCTGCTCTCGCCGCTGCTCGTCTCCCATCCCCCGATGGTAGCGAACGCTACCAACCCCGGCCTATGCTCAAGGCGACAACTGAAAGCGGGCCGGGCGGGTGCTGCGAACACCCCCATGACCGATTCTCGTGGACGACCACCGTCCGCCACCACCCATTCAGGGCAGTCGGCGCACGCCGAGTTGCTGGAGGCCATCGCCGCCGCCCTCGACGTGCCCGCCGCCGAGCTGCCCGGCCGCGCAGCCATGGTGCGAGTGTTCGCGCAGCAGGCGGCCCGCGAGCCCGGCGCTGGGGGCGTGCGGCTGTTGGCTGGCATGCTCGCTCAGGCGGCGTCATGACCAGCGAGACGCCGGCCGCCCACCTGGCCCGGCTGAAGGTCGCCTACCCGGTGTGGACGCTCTGGAAGGGCGAGGCGACCGGCGAGTACTGGGCACAGCCGCCCAAAGGCCACCCGCACCGGGAGCTGATCCACGCGGCGGACGTGCCCGCCCTGGAGGCGGCCATCGGTGAGGCCGAGTCGAGGCGCGAGTCGTGACCGGCCCATTCGAGACCGAGCGCGAAGCCGCCGGCGCGGCACACCAGCTCGTGCCGCCGGAAGACGGCCGGTCGATCCTTGGTGCCGATCAGAACCGGCGGCTCCTGGTCGGCGCGTGCGAGGCCGCTGGGGTCGAGCTGGGCGCCTACGACCGGCGCATCCTCGACTGGCTGGCCGGGTACGAGGACGCGATGTGTGCCGTGGTCGCCGGGCTAATCAGCCGGGCCGCGCACCGGCCGGAGCCTACGCTCGGGGAGCTGTGGGCCGAATTCCCCGGCTGGGCCATCGCCCGGGGCGGCCCCGGCGAGGTGTACGCCAGCCGCGGCCAGGCGTCGCTGACGGGTGAGGACTGGGCCGGCCTGCGGGAGCAGATCTCCCGGTGGCAGGACCGCCACCCGGAGGGAGCGTCGTCATGACCACGGCCATGACCCGGGACGCCGGGCCGCACGGCGGCACGCCGTGACGTAGCGTCACCCCGGTAGAGCGGGCCGTCTGCGCTGGTAGGCAGCGTGGGCGGCCCGTTCGCATGCCTGGAACCTGCACAGCCTGTAGCCGGGGCGGCTCGTCTGCAGGCCCGGATTAACCTCACGCGACCTGGGACGATGCGGTGCAAAGGTTAAACAGCCCCTCAACGTGGCCGCATCGGTGCAGGAAGTCCCAGCGTGCCTCAACGTAGACATTTCCGTAATCTGCGCTTAACCTCTCGGCAGGCGAGGTGTTACTCCGCGCTACGCGGATGACTATAGATCCACTACTGTCAGTAATCTAGCGGGCCTCAGCTGCGGCGTTGCCGCACCGGCCCGGCCTGCCGGGCCGGTGCCGATACCGAAGCAGGCCCTGGGATGGCGGCAGCGGCCCCCGCGGCCTGCTGCCTAGCCCCTGCCGGGTGACTGGCAGTCGTCCGCGCGCGCATGAACCCTCGCGCCAGGGGATAACCCTGATAGAGCACCTGCCGACCGCAGGCGCAGAGCAGAGAGGGGTGCGCGGTGAGCGGCACAGTGGCAGTCGTGCTGGCCGGGATCCTGCTGGTCGCGATCCTGCTGGTGCTGGGCCTCGTGCTGGTCATGCTGAAAAGAGGCGCCGTGCGCACCGCGAGCGCCGGGCAGGTCGGTGCGGCTGGGCAGGCGAGTGCCGCCGACCAGGCGGGTGCGGCCGAGCGGGCGGATGCCGCCGAGCGGGCCAGGGCCGACGCCGAGCGGGCCCGGGCCGACCTGGCCGGGGTGGCCAGGGAAGAAGCGGAGCAGATCCGGGCCGCCGCGGAGGCGGACGCCGAAGGGATCAGGAGCCGGGCCGAGGCGTCCGCGGCGCAGGCCGAGCAGGCCCGCCGCGCGGCCGACGACGAGATCCGGGCCGGCAAGGACGAGGTCGCCGGGCTGCGCACCGACCTGGAGCGGCGCGAGGCGCGGCTGGCCGAGCGCGAGCAGCGGCTGGACGAGCACGTGCGCAAGCTGGAGGACCGGGCGGCCACCCTCGACCGGCTGCAGGGCGATCTGGATCACGAGCGGGCCGGCCTGGACCGGCTCGGCGAGGAACGCCGGGAAGTACTGGAGCAGACCGCGGGCCTGACCGCCGATCAGGCCAAAGCCGAGCTTGTCGCCAGCATCGAGGGGCAGGCCAAGCGGGAGGCCGTGCTCAGCGTCCGGGACATCGAGGCGCGGGCCCGCAAGGAGAGCGACGAGCGGGCGCGCAAGATCGTCACGCTGGCCATCCAGCGGATCGCCAGCGAGCAGACCAGCGAGTCCGTGGTGTCCGTGCTGCACCTGCCCGGCGACGAGATGAAGGGCCGGATCATCGGCCGCGAGGGCCGCAACATCCGGGCCTTCGAGTCGGTCACCGGAGTCAACCTGATCATCGATGACACGCCCGAGGCGGTCCTGCTGTCCTGCTTCGACCCGGTCCGGCGGGAGGTGGGCAGGCTGACCCTGGAGCGGCTCGTGCTGGACGGCCGGATCCACCCGCAGCGGATCGAGGAGGCGCACGAGCAGAGCAAGGCCGACGTCGAGCAGTTGTGCGTGCGGGCCGGTGAGGACGCGCTGGTCGATCTGAGCATCACCGAGATGCACCCGGAGCTGGTCACCCTGCTGGGTCGGCTTCGCTACCGCACCTCCTACGGGCAGAACGTGCTCAAGCACCTGATCGAGTCCGCGCATATCGCCGGGATCATGGCTCATGAGCTCGGCCTCGACCCGGTGCTGCTCAAGCGGGGCACGCTGCTGCACGACATCGGCAAGGCGCTGACCCACGAGGTGGAGGGCAGCCACGCGCTGATCGGCGCGGAGATCGCCCGCAGGTACGGCGAGCCGGACGACGTGGTGCACGCCATCGAGGCGCACCACAACGAGGTCGAGGTGCGCACCGTCGAGGCGGTGCTGACGCAGGCGGCCGACGCGATCAGCGGTGGCCGGCCGGGCGCGCGCCGCGAGTCGCTGGAGGCCTACGTCAAGCGGCTGGAGCGGCTGGAGCAGATCGCCTCCGGGCACGAGGGCGTGGAGAAGGTGTTCGCCATGCAGGCCGGCCGGGAGATCCGGGTCATGGTGAAGCCGGAGCAGGTGGACGACATTCACGCCCAGGTGATCGCCCGCGACGTCGCCAAGCAGGTGGAGGAGGAGCTGGCCTACCCGGGCCAGATCCGCATCACCGTCGTCCGCGAGTCCCGCGCCACCGAGTACGCGCGCTGACCGGCGCGGTCACCCGGTCTGGCGGCCGCCGGGCCCGGCCTGGGCCTCGGGCGGCTTGGCTTCCCGCAGCTCGACCCGGGGCACGCCGGGCGGCTCGAACCCCATGATCTGGCCGTAGAAGGACAGCTCGGCCTCCAGCGCGGCGGTCATCGTGGCGGCCTTGCGGAAGCCGTGTGACTCGCCCTCGAACATGATGCAGGCGTGCCGGATGCCGCGCTCGGCCAGCTCCCGGGCCAGGCCCTGCGACTGCTGGAAGGGCACGACGGGGTCGTCCATCCCCTGCAGCAGCAGGATCGGGCTGGTGGCCTCGGTCACGTGGCCCAGCGGCGAGCGTTCCCGGTACACCGGCTCGAACCCCGGCAGCGGGCCGACCAGGCCGTCCAGGTAGCGGGACTCGAAGTCGTGCGTCTGCGACGCGAACGTCACCAGGTCGGCGACGCCGAAGAAGGATGCCGCCGCGGCGAACACGGCGCCGTTGACCGCACCGGTGGTCACCGCGGCCAGCGCGGTCCAGCCGCCGGCCGAGCCGCCGCGGATGGCCAGCCGGGTCCGGTCGGCCTCCCCGGCCTGCGCCAGGGCCAGCGCCGCCGCCTTGGCGTCCTCCACGTCGACCACGCCCCACCGGCCTCGCAGCCGTTCCCGGTAGGCGCGGCCGTAGCCGGACGAGCCGCCGTAGTTCACGTCGATCACGCCGATGCCGCGGCTGGTGAAGTAGGCCTTGGCCAGGTCGAGATCGGTGGTGGAGGCTGCGGTCGGGCCGCCGTGCACCCACACCACGTACGGCGGTGCCGCCCCTGGTAGGGCGGTGACGTCGGGGTTCGACGGCGGGTAGACCAGCGCGTGCACGGTCCGCCCGTCCTCGTCGGCCAGCTCCATCGGGCGGGGGACCGGCAGGTAGGCCACGTCGGGCAGCACGTCCAGCTCGCGGCGCAGCGCTTCCACCCGGGTGGTGACCGTGTCCACCCGGATGACCGCCTCGGGCTGGTCGGGGCCGCCGGCCACGGCGGCGACCGAGTTGCCGTCCGCGGCGAGCGTGGCCGCGAACGTGCTGTAGGGCAGTTCCGGGTCGGTCAGCTCGCCTGTCTCCGGGTCCAGCACGCCCAGCCGCAGGTCGGCCCGGCCGTGCAGGACCGCGAGGCGGCCGTCGCCGAGCACCGCGAACGGCCGTGCGCCGAGCTGCCAGAGCGGCGAGATGAACTCTTCCTCGGCCACCAGCAGCGCCCGGGACGGTTCGCCGTAGATGCCGACCTGGTACAGGTTCCACCAGCCGGCCCAGTCCGAGATGGCGTACAGGCTGTCGTTGTCCCGCCACCGCGGCGCGAGCACCGACTCCCGGGTCCCGCCCATGATCACCCGGCTGCTGCCCGGGCGGCCGTCGGAGATCATCGCTATCCGCAGCTCGGTCCCGTCCCACGGCATCCGCGGGTGGTTCCAGCTGACCCAGGCGAGCCGGCGGCCGTCCGGCGAGGGCACCGGGAAGGCGAAGAAGCCGGCGCCGGTGACAAGCTCGCGGACGGCGGCCGGGTCGCCGGCCGCCGAGCCGTCCAGCGGCACCGCCACGATGGCCCGGGTGATCTTCCCGTCGTCGTGCTGCTCGCGCACGCACCAGATCTCGTCCTGGCCGGGGGACAGCACGAAGTCGGCGTAGCGAAGCGCGGCGGGCGCGGCCGGCTCCGGGGTGAGCGGCACCGGGTCGGCGGTGTCCACCCGGGCGGCCAGGTACAGCCGCTGGTCGGCGAAGTTGGCGAACACGATGGCCGAGCCGGGAGCGTCCCCGGCAGGATTTTCCTGGCCGGAGAGACGCCCTACGGCAGGCCGCTGCGGTACCGGCAGGTAGGACAGGCCGCCGTACTCGTGCACCCGGGTGCGCGCGTTCCACGGCGCCTGCAGCGCCCGCCTGCGCCCGCCGGCGGCCCGGTGCACCACGGTGGTCCGGCCGTCTTCGTCCGGCCTGATCTCCTGCCACCACACCTGGCCGTCGTGTGCGGTGGGGAAGGCCAGCTTGACCGTCCCGCGGGCCACCTCGGCCGCGGTGATCGGGGATGGCCATTCCCCGAACGGGACCGCCGCCTGGTTGCCGTCTGTGTTAGCCATAATCTGCACTCCCGGGATGCGGCCGGGCGGCCTCGGCTGATCCCGGCCGCCCGGCAGTCCGCGTACGCTGGTACGTCGACATGTCAGCTTCCCGTACTTACCAGGTCCGCACCTACGGGTGCCAGATGAACGCGCATGATTCCGAGCGGCTGTCCGGTCTGCTCGAGGGGGCCGGCTACCAGCGCGCGGCCGACGGCGCGGTCCCCGACGTGGTCGTGTTCAACACCTGCGCGGTCCGGGAGAACGCGGACAACCGGCTGTATGGCAACCTCGGCCAGCTGCTGCCGGTGAAGACCGCACGCCCCGGCATGCAGATCGCCGTGGGCGGCTGCCTGGCGCAGAAGGACCGCGGCGAGATTCTCCGCCGGGCGCCGTGGGTGGACGTGGTGTTCGGTACGCACAACGTCGGCTCACTGCCCGCGCTGCTCGACCGGGCCCGGGTGCTGGACGAGGCGCAGGTCGAGATCGCCGAGTCGCTGGAACGGTTCCCGTCCACCCTGCCCGCCCGCCGGGAGTCGGCCTACGCGGCCTGGGTGGCGATCTCGGTGGGCTGCAACAACACCTGCACGTTCTGCATCGTGCCCGCCCTGCGTGGCACGGAGGTGGATCGCCGCCCCGGTGACGTGCTGGCGGAGGTGTCGGCCCTGGCCGCCGAGGGGGTACTGGAGGTCACCCTGCTCGGGCAGAACGTCAACTCCTACGGCGTGGAGTTCGGCGACAGGGCCGCATTCGGCAAGCTGCTGCGGGCCTGCGGGACGATTGACAGGCTCGACCGCGTGCGGTTCACGAGTCCACACCCGCGCGACTTCACCAGCGACGTGATCGCGGCGATGGCTGAGACTCCGGTCGTCTGCCCTCAGCTGCACATGCCCCTCCAGTCCGGCTCTGATGCCATGCTCAAGGCAATGCGACGTTCCTACCGGTCGAGCCGCTACCTGTCGATCATCGACGAGGTTCGCGCCGCCATCCCGAAGGCAGCCATCACCACCGACATCATCGTCGGGTTCCCCGGCGAGACCGAAGAGGACTTCGAGGGCACCCTCGATGTCGTGCGCCGGGCGCGGTTCGCCAGCGCGTTCACCTTCCAGTACTCGGCCCGCCCGGGGACGCCGGCCGCGGGCCTGCCCGACCAGGTTCCGAAGGCCGTGGTCTCGCAGCGCTACCAGCGGTTGGTGGACCTGCAGGAGGAGATCTCCTGGGAGCTGAACCGTGACCTGGTCGGCCGGACCGCCGAGCTGCTGGTCTCCGAGGGTGAGGGCCGCAAGGACGGTGCCACCCACCGGATGAGCGGCCGGGCCCGAGACGGTCGGCTCGTCCACTTCGCACCGGGAGATGCCGAGATTCGCCCGGGTGACGTCGTGGAGGCCACCATCACCTACGGAGCCCCGCACCACCTTGTCGCCGACGGTCCTCTGGTTTCCCATCGCCGGACCCGGGCGGGCGATCTGCACGGTCAGCCCACGCCGGCGCCGAACGTCACCGGTCTCGGGTTACCCGGGTTCGGTCAACCGTCGCCAGCTTCGGTCGGAGGTGCCTGATGGAGTCCTCACGTGATGAGCTCACCGATCTGGAACGCGAGGTGAGTGGCCTAGACACCCGCTGGCCCCGGGTCGAGTACGGGCCGTCGGTCATGGTCGTGGCCGTCGGTGTGCTGGTGTTGCTGGGAGCCATTGCATTGCCGTGGGCACCGGGGACCGGGGGATGGGTGGTTCTGCTCGGAGCCTCTCACCTCGGGGCGCTTCCCCGCCTGTTCACGATCACCGCGTTGCTGTTCGGCGTCGTCGTGTCGGCGCTCGCGCTGATGACCCGCCTGTGGGCGATCGCCTGGTTGGGGGCGCTCGGCTGTGGCTTCTCGGTCGTCAACGGACTGTGGGCGGTGTGGTCGAGGCAGACCTCACCGACCGGCAGTGGCCCCGGCATCGGGATGATCCTGGCCG
>DASYAV010000151.1:0-22159 GCA_036501145.1 Streptosporangiaceae bacterium
AGCCCGCACCTGGGCCGGATACGGAATCCTCGCCCACAACCTGGTCAAGATCAGCACACTGGCCAGCTGACGCTCGCCAGCCACGCCGTCGCAACCCTGCCCAAACTCAGCCCGCCGACTTTTTCAGGTCGAAGTAGCTAGTGGTGCTTCCCGCAGGCCTTGACCATCTTCGTGTCGTCCGCCTTCCACGCCTTCTGGTTGACGATGGCGTGCAGCAGGGCCGCCGCGTCCGCCTTGTAGGGGCTGTTGCCGGTGACTGTGGTTACTTGCAGGTCAGCCAGCACGGTTGCGAGGGGAATGCCGACTCCGCTTAGCCCGTGAAGGTGCACGTCCCAGGCTGCGTGGCACCCGATCTTGTCGCCGCTGTTGAAGCTCGCGGGAGCGGCAGCGGCTGCGGTGAGCGTGGTGAGCCCGATGGCGAAAGCGCCAGCCAGGGCGAGACTGCGTAAATGCCTCATGACCAGACACTACGCCTAGTGGTCTGTAAGAACGTTTGCTTTAGTCTTGGCGCGGTTGATGCTGGCGAGGATCTCGTCGGCATCCTTGGTCCAGGCGAAGGGCCGGGGGCGGTCGTTCCAGTGGCCGGTGAAGGCGCCGATGGTAGCGGTGAGCTCCTTGACCGAGGTGAAGGAGCCGCGGCGGATGGCCTGGCGGGTGATCACGGAGAAGAAGCACTCCACGAGGTTGATCCATGAGCATCCGGTCGGCGTGAAGTGCAGGGTGATCCCCTTGTTCTGTGGCCGGGCCAGCCACTTGCGGACCTCGGCGTGCTTGTGGGTTGCGTAGTTGTCGCAGACGACGTGCAGGTCGGTGCCGGGGTAGGCGGCGGCGGTCTTTTTGAGGAACTTGAGGAATTCCTGGTGGCGGTGGCGGGGGCAGCAGGCGTCGGTGACCTGGCCGGTGGCGGCGTTCAGTGCGGCGAACAGGCAGGTGACGCCGTGCCGGACGTAGTCATGTGTTTGCCGTTCGGGGATGCCTGGGCGCATCGGCAGGATCGGCTGTGCCCGCCCGGGCGCCTGGCACTGGGACTTCTCATCGACGCAGACCACGACGGCGTTCTCAGGTGGGTGCAGGTAAAGGCCGACGACGTCGGCGACCTTGGCTTCCAGTTCGGGGTCGGTGGAGAACTTGAACCCCTCGGTGCGGTGCGGGGCCAGGCAGAACTTGCGCCACAGCCGGGCGATCGAGTCGTGGCTGACCGTGATCTTCCGGGTCCGGCGCAGCCAGTCCGCCAGCCGCCGGGCCGACCAGTGCGTCACCCCCTGGGCCTGCAGCGACTCAGGGGGCGGGGTCACCGTCGCGGCCAGGATCTCGCACACCGCCTCATCGGTCAGCACCGTCTTCGGGCCGCCCGGCCGGGGCGCATCCTCCAGCCCAGCCAGCCCGTCCTCGGCGTACTGCCGCCGCCATTTGATCACCGTCGGCTCGGTGCACCCGGCCCGCCCGGCGATCTGCGGGCCGGTCAGCCCGTCGCCGGCCAGCAGCACGATCCGGGCCCGCTCGGCCACCCGGGCCGGGGCGCCCCGGTCGCGGGCCGCGCTCATCTACCAGCACAAGTCCGCCACCGCAGACCGCCAGATAGCAGACGGCCTCGACGCTCTACTTCGTGCCACCAAGACACCCGGCGAATCCGACGACCAGGCTTCGGGCGCTACAGTCTCGCCGGGCTAATGGCCCGTTAAATGGCCCGCCACCCCATCACGGCACTAAGAAATCAAGGCCCAGGCTGGAGGTACTGCCTCTGACCTGGGCTTTCGAATGGAGCGGGTGACGGGAATCGAACCCGCGCTATCAGCTTGGGAAGCTGATGTTCTGCCATTGAACTACACCCGCGAGGGACCGCTTCCGGCCGGGCCGGCCGGTAGGCCACCATGATGCTGTGTTCGCCACGTCATGGTACCGGAACCCGGTAAGTTGCCAGCGTGCTCCTCTCCGACCGCGACATCCAGGCCCAGATCGTATCGGGCCGGATCAAGCTTGATCCCTACGCGCCCGAGCTCATCCAGCCCGCCAGCATAGACGTCCGGCTCGACCGCTACTTCCGCGTGTTCGAGAACCACCGGTACCCGCACATCGACCCCGCGGTCGAGCAGCCCGATCTGACCCGGCTGATAGAGACCAAGAACGACGAACCGTTCGTGCTGCATCCCAGCGAGTTCGTGCTCGGCTCCACCTTCGAGGTGGTCACCGTCCCAGACGATATTGCCGGCCGGCTAGAGGGTAAAAGCTCTTTGGGCAGGCTGGGGCTGCTTACGCACTCCACCGCGGGCTGGATCGACCCGGGGTTCTCCGGGCACGTCACGCTGGAGCTGTCCAACGTGGCCACGCTGCCGATCAAGCTGTGGCCGGGGATGAAGATCGGCCAGCTGTGCCTGTTCCGGTGCAGTTCGCCGACCGAGCACCCGTACGGCTCGCCGGTGTACGGGTCCAGGTACCAGGACCAGCGTGGCCCGACCCCGTCCCGGTCGTACCTGAACTTCTACCGCTCGGACGTTTGACTACGCCTCGTCCCGACAGACGGGGTCCGGTCGTCACCGGCCAGATTTCCTGGTTCACTGCCAACTGCACGCCGAGACCCGGAATGTCTTACGTCAGCACCGGTAGGCCGTGCGCATGCGCTAATATTCGCACACACGTTCATATAGCCGGGAGGGACACGCCGGACTAGCTCTCTCCAGATCCCAAGGCCAGTCGATCCGCGCGGAGCTTCTTGCGAGGGACGGCCACCCTCATGGGTGACGCGCTTGCGGTCGATCGACCCGATGCCCGACTGAAAGTGGCACGCTCGGTGCGCAGCCTTTTCACCGTCTGGTTCGCCGTCAACATGCAGGTCACCATGGTGACCACCGACGCCACCTCGGCGGCGCGGACATCTCCTGGCTGCTGGGCCCGGCCGTGGCGTCCGGGCTGTACTTCGGCCTGATGCGGCCGGTCGTCAAGCGGAGCGGGTGACCTCCGGGCGCCTTCCTGTTACCGTCGGGTACAACCGGGAAGTAACTTCTCAGGACAGCCTGGAAGGCCAGCACGGAGCACGGGCCAGCACGAGGGAGGCCGGGATGACACACGTCGATGAGCGCCAGGCACGCCAGGTGGCCGAGGAGGCGAGGGAGCAGACGTGGCGCCAGCCGAGCTTCGGCAAACAGCTCTTCCTCGGCGACCTCCAGCTTGACCTCATCCATCCGCACCCGCAGCCGACCGACGAGGCGCGCCAGCGGGGCGAGGAGTTCTGCGCCAGGATGCTCGAGTTCGCGCAGACGCAGATCGACGGCGCGGTCATTGAACGCGACTCACGCATCCCTGATGAGACCATCAAGGGCCTGGCCGAGCTGGGCGCGTTCGGCATGAAGATCGCCCCGGAGTACGGCGGCCTCGGCCTGTCCCAGCTGTACTACAACCGCGCGCTGATCATCGCCGGGTCGGCGTCGCCCGCGATAGGCGCGCTGCTGTCCGCACACCAGTCGATCGGTGTGCCGCAGCCGGTGAAGCTGTTCGGCACCGATCAGCAGAAACAGGCTTTCCTGCCCCGGTGTGCCCGCGGTGAGGTCAGCGCGTTCCTGCTCACCGAGCCGGACGTCGGCTCCGACCCGGCCCGGCTGCGCACCACCGCCACCCCCACCGAGGACGGCAAGGCTTACGTGCTGGACGGCGTCAAGCTGTGGACCACGAACGGGGTCATCGCCGGCCTGCTCATCGTGATGGCCCGGGTGCCGAAGAGCGAGGGCCACCGCGGCGGCATCACCGCGTTCGTGGTCGAGGGCACCGCCGAGGGGCTGACCGTGGAGCACCGCAACGCCTTCATGGGGCTGCGCGGGATCGAGAACGGCGTGACCAGGTTCCACCAGGTCCGGGTGCCGGCCGAAAACATGGTCGGCAAGGAGGGCCAGGGCCTGAAGATCGCGCTCACCACGCTGAACACCGGCCGGCTGTCGCTGCCGGCCAGTTGCGCGGCGGCGGCCAAGTGGGCACTCAAGATCGCCAGGGAATGGTCCAGGGAGCGCGTCCAGTGGGGCCGCCCGGTCGGCGAGCACGAGGCGGTGGCGAAGAAGATCTCCTACATCGCCGCCACCGCCTACGCGCTCGAGGCGATGGTCGACCTGACCAGCGCGCTGGCCGACGACAACCGCAACGACATCCGGCTGGAAGCCGCGATCGCCAAGCTGTTCTGCTCGGAGATGGGCTACCGGGTCGCCGACGAGCTGGTGCAGATCCGCGGCGGCCGCGGATACGAGACGGCGGCGTCGCTGGCCGCCCGGGGTGAGCGCGGCGTGCCGGCCGAGCAGGTGCTGCGGGACATGCGGATCAACCGGATCTTCGAGGGTTCCAGCGAGATCATGCAGCTGTTCATCGCCCGCGAGGCGGTGGACGCGCACCTGTCCGCGGCGGGCGAGCTGATCGAGCCCGGCGACCTGGCGGTCAAGGCCAAGGCAGCGGCCAAGGCCGGCCGGTTCTACGCGAAGTGGCTGCCCACCCTGGTGGCCGGCCAGGGCTCGGTGCCGACGGCCTACTCCGAGTTCGGCACGCTTGCCCCGCACCTGCGCTACGTCGAGCGGACCAGCCGCAAGCTGGCCCGCGAGACGTTCTACGGGATGGCCCGCTGGCAGGGCAAGCTGGAGCGCAAGCAGGGCTTCCTGGGCCGGATCGTGGACATCGGGTCCGAGCTGTTCGCGATGAGCACGGTCTGCGTGCGGGCTCAGGCGGACTCCACGGCGGGCGGCGCCCGCGGGGTGAACGCCACCGAGCTGGCCGACGTGTTCTGCCGGCAGGCCCGGGTCCGCATCGACGGGCTGCTGCGCGGCCTGTGGCACAACACCGACGCGCTCGACGCCAAGGTGTCCCGGCAGGTCCTGGACGACCGCTACACCTGGTTGGAGGAAGGGGTCATCGACGCCTCGACGCCGGGCCCGTGGATCGCCGAGGCCGAGCCAGGCCCGTCCCAGCAGGAGAACATGCACCGCATCGTGGTGTGAGAATGCCGCCGGGCCCGGGGTCCGGCGGCGTTCGTCAGTCCGCTGGCCGGCGGAGCCTGGCGATCAGCGCGTCACGCTCGTGCACCGCGGCGTGCAGGGCGTCCCGCTCGGCTTCCAGCCGCCGGACCCGATCCTCCAGTTCCAGCACGCGGCGCACCCCGGACAGGGTCAGGCCGTCGCCGACCAGACGGATCACGTAGGCCACTGTGGTCACCTCGTGCCGGGTGTAGCGGCGCTGGCCGCCGGCCGACCGGGACGGCCGCACGACGCCGAACTCGTCCAGTCGGCGCAGGAAAGCGTGCTGCACCTCGAGCGTGGTGGCGACCTGTCCCACCGTGAACAGCGGCAGGTTCTCGTCGTCGATAGGCAGCGAGGGCACGGCAGTCTCCACAAAATGCAGGACCGGGTCCGGACAGCACGGCAAGCGCCACCATCCGGACCCGGTTACGCGATGCCTTGATCAGGCAGCGATCATCTTCTTGGTGTCGGTGCCGATCTCCACCTTACGGGCCTTGGCCTGCTCGGCCAGCGGCACACGCACGGTCAGCACGCCGTTCTCGTAGGCGGCCTCGACCTGGCCGGCGTCGTAGGCGTCACCCAGGTAGACGCGGCGGCGCAGCGTCCCGGTCACCCGCTCGCGGATGAACGGACGGTCGGCGTCGGCCTTCTGCTCGTCCCGCTTGGCGCTGACGGTCAGCACGCTGCGGTCCACGTTGACCTCGATGTTCTCCTGGCTGACGCCAGGCAGGTCGAACGTGAGCACGACGTCGTTCTCACGCCGGGCGCCATCCATCGGCAGTGCGGTGCGAACGGGCCAGGCGGACCGGAACGGGTCAAAGGATGTCAAGAGCACTGAAGCCCACCTCCATGTGGATGTGCTGGGTCCTCATGGTTGCGAACCCAGATTTCACGCATCTTCTACTAGAAGGAACTTCAAACTTCACTTGCATATTTCCTCTACCCTTCAAGATTTCCCATGACGGCTGGCGCCTGCCGCACGCGGGCCCGCCAGCCCAGCCCGCGCCCACCGCAAATCCCCGGGCCGGCCCGGAAACCCCGCCGGCCGGCGCCCCAGTGGGGTGCCGGCCGGCGGTCTGGCTGTGCGGATGGGTCAGAGGCGCTCGACGATCGTCGCGTTGGCCTGGCCGCCACCCTCGCACATGGTCTGCAGGCCGTACCGGCCGCCGGTGCGGTCGAGCTCGTGCACGAGCTTGGTCATCAGGATCGCGCCGGTGGCACCGAGCGGGTGGCCGAGTGCGATGGCGCCGCCGTTGGGGTTGGTCTTGCCCAGCGAGGCACCGGTCTCCCGGGACCAGGCGATCAGCACCGGGGCGAACGCCTCGTTGACCTCGAACACGTCGATGTCACCGATCTCCAGCTTGCCCTTGGCCAGCGTCTGGCCGGTGGCCGGGATCGGGCCGGACAACATCATCACCGGGTCGGCGCCGACCACCGCGAGCGTGTGGATCCGGGCCATCGGGGTGAGGCTGTGCCGCTGCACCGCCTCTTGCGAGGCGATCAGCAAGGCGGCGGACCCGTCGGAAATCTGGGACGCGGTGGCCGCGGTGAGCTCCCAGCCCTCGCGCAGCGGCGCGAGGCCGGCCATCTTCTCCTTGGAGGTGTCCCGGCGCGGGCCCTCGTCGGTGGTCACCCCGGCCAGCTCGGTGATCTGGCCGGTGAACCGGCCCTCGTCGATGGCGCGAACCGCCCGGGCATGGCTGTCCAGCGCGAAGTCCTCCAGCTCGCCGCGGCTGATGCCCCACTTCTCGCACATCATCTGCGCGCCGCGGAACTGGGAGATCTCCTGGTCGCCGTAGCGCTTCTTCCAGCCCTCGCCGTAGGGCAGCCCCAGGTTCATCGGCAGCGCGGCGGACGAGCCCATCGGGACCTGGCTCATGCTCTCCACGCCGGCCGCCACGACCAGGTCCTGGGTGCCGGACAGCACGGCCTGCGCGGCGAAGTGCACGGCCTGCTGGGAGGAACCACACTGCCGGTCGATGGTCACGCCGGGCACCTGCTCGGGCAGGCCGGCCGACAGCCACGCCTGCCGCGCGATGTCCATGGTCTGCGGGCCGACCTGGGAGACGCAGCCCATCACCACGTCCTCCACGACGGCCGGGTCCACACCGGTCCGGCTGACCAGCTCACCGAGCACATGCGCGGCCATGTCCACCGGGTGCACGCCGGACAGCCCGCCGTTCCGCTTGCCGACCGCGGTCCGGACCGCGCCTACGATGTACGCCTCTGCCACAGCGTCCTCCCGCCTGCTCGTGCGGTGCCGGGCAGCTCTCGCGCTCCGGCCCTAAACCGAGTGCCGTTCGGTTTACTACTCCAGAGTAGCGCGTCGCCGCGGCGGCTGGCATTGGCCTCCCGCCGCGCACAGCGTACTGTTGGCACAAGACGCCCTACAGAACTTTCTGTGCCGGAGAGACGCCCTACGGCAGAGCGGGAGGCGAAATGACCTCGGGGCTGATTCTGCTGGCGGTCATCGCCGGCCTGTTCACCTTGGCGTTCACCAAGGTGCGCAAGCGGATGGGCCTGGGCATGACCAGCAAGCTCTGGGCCATCGCCTTCGCCGGCTCGTTCCTGGTCATCCTCGTCTTCTGGGCCAACGCGCACCACTAACCTCCCCGGTTCCGCCGGCACCAGCTTGATCAGCGGTACCCCTGGTCCGGGTGGGCCGCCGCGGCCACCGGGATCTCAAACCAGACGGCCTTGCCGTCCCTGGTCGGCCGCGAGCCCCAGCGGGTGGCCAGCTGGTCCACCAGGTACAGTCCGCGGCCGCCCTCGTCGGTCTCGCCGGCGGTGCGGATCCGTGGCAGCCGCAGATCCGGGTCGAACACCTCCACCCAGACCGCGGACTTGCCGCGGCGCAGCCGCAGCGTCAGTTCCTTGCCGGGTGAGCGCAGCATGTCGTCCAGCCGGTCCTCCCAGGACGCGGCGACCACCGCTGCCGCGGGCGGCGCCGCTGCCGCAGGGTATCTCTCCGCCGGGGAAAGCCCCGCCGGCTCGAACACGTACTCGCGGCGCGGGCTCGGCGCGGCCGCTGCGTGCAGCACCGCGTTGGTGACCACCTCGGACACCAGCAGGCAGGCCAGCTTGGCCTGCTCCGCCTCGACCCCCCACATGAGCAGCGTCTGCAGGGCCGACTGGCGAGCCTCGGAGACCCGGATCGGCTCGGCCGGGAAGGACACCTCCCAGGACGACAGGTCCACCGGGTCGGTCTGCACGACCACGATCGCCATGTCGTCGTCGATTTCGCCGGGCACCGCCTCCTCGGCGGCCCGGGCGATCGACTCGGCGTCCTGGGTGGCCACCCGGCCGACCGCGGCGCGCAGCATGTCCAGCGCCTCGGCCTCGGTGTAGTGGCCGAGCCCGTCGGCGCGCATCCGCCGGTCGGTCAGCCCGTCGGTGTAGAAGACCAGGGTGGCGCCCGGCGGCAGCAGCACGGTCTCCTCGCGGAAGGTGGGCAGCCCGGCGATGCCACGGCCGCGCACGCCGAGCAGCACGCCCTTGTGCGCGATCTCCATCTCGCCCACCTTGCCGCCCGTGACCAGCAGCGGCGCGTCGTGCCCTGCGTTGGCGTACGACAGCTCGCGCGACCACGGGTCATAGACCAGATAGGTGCAGCTCACCGTGGGTGGGTCCGGGAACTCGTCCCGCGGGCCGGAGTGCGCGGGGCCCAGCGTGCGTACCCAGTCGTCCAGCTTGCGCAGGATCTCGGCCGGCGGCTTGTCGTCCTGGGCGAACGCGCGCAGCGCGGCCCGCAGCTGGCCCATCACCGCGGCGGCCCGGGCGCCGCGGCCCTCCACGTCGCCGATGACGATGCCGACCCGGCCCGCGGACAGCGGGATGATGTCGTACCAGTCTCCGCCGACCTGGGTCTGGATGCCCTGCCCGTGGATCTCCAGCGGCTTGGCCGGCACGTACCGCCAGGCGACGTCGATACCGTCCAGGGCGGGCAGGTTCTGCGGCAGCAGGCTCTTCTGGAAGGCCAGTGCGGTGCGCCGCTCCTCCTCGAACAGCATGGCGTTGTCGATGGCGATCGCCACCCGGCTCGCCACCGCGCTGAGGAAGTCGCGGTCGTAGGCGTCGTAGTGCCGTTCCTCGCGCTCGGTGAGGCTGGACAGGCCCAGGCACATCACGCCGAGCAGTTCGCCGCGAGCACACAGCGGGGCAGCCACGAACGACACCGCCCTGACCTCTTCACAGGCCTCCAGGCTGCCCCGGCTCGGCGCGGGGAAGTTCCCCTGGGCCAGGTCGGCCACCAGGACCGTGTCCAGCCGCGACATGGCCTGCTGGCAGAAGTGGCCTTCCGGGTACCTGATCTGCTCCCCCACCGCGGCCCAGGTCCCCGGCTTGGGCATCCAGCCGCGCGCGTGCACCGCGGCCCGGCGGACCAGCTTGTCCGACTGGAACAGGTCGATGACACAGTGGTCGGCGAACTGCGGGACCAGCGTGTCCGCCACGTGCCGCAGGGTCACGCCGAGCTCGAGCGAGCCGGCCAGCCGCTCACCGATCCGCTCGAGCAGCCCGATCCGCTCGTGCTCGCGCTGGCTGCCCCGCCGGGTGGCCTCGCGGGCGAAGATGACGATGCCGTCGATCGCGCCGGACGCGTGCCGCAGCGGGACGGCGCTGGCCGTCACGAAGATCCGGGAGCCGTCCGGCCGCCGGCTGGCGATCGTGCCCTCCCAGGCGCGACCGCGCAGCACCTGCCGGGCCAGTTCGATGGCCTTGCCCAGATCCTCCACCTCGAAGCCGAGGGACAGGATCGGCCGGCCGATCAGGTGCTGCGGGTCGGTGGACACACCGAACAGCACCTGTGCGTAGGCATTCGCGTACAGCAGGTTGTTCAGCCGGTCGGTGACGACGACCGCGGTCTCGACCTGGTCGAGGACGGTCTCGGCGGGCAGGTAGGAGGGATAGCCGGCATCCCTCCATCCAGTCATGGCCAAGTAGTCACCTCACCGGGCATGAGACCACCGGGAAAGCAATCGGCACCGGCCCATCAGAGCCTGGCGACGAACACGTGCATGGCAACGGCGCGCGGCAGTTCAGCCGAGTAGTCCTCACCTGTCACCCGCACGCCGTCGTGGCTTGCCGCGAGATTTACCTCGCGTCCGGGTTGTATCCCGATCTGCTTGAGTCTAAGCATCAGATCGGCATCGCTTTGGACTTGCTCGCTGATCCGCCGGACAATAAATCGCCCGGCGCCGCCGGCGGTGCCGGCTGTCATCGCCTCAGCGGGCTCGTGCCCGGCGTCCGGCCCGCGCTCCTTGGCCCCGGCCGGCACGCCCAGCTCCGCCAGCCCGGGGATGAGGTTGCCGTGCGGGCAGTGCACCGGGTAGTCGAGCAATTCCACCAGGCGGCGTTCCACCTCCTCGGAGATCACGTGCTCCCACCGGCACGCCTCGATGTGCACTTCTTCCCAGGGCATCCCGATCACCCCGACCAGCAGGCACTCGGCCAGCCGGTGTTTGCGCATCACCCGGGTGGCCAGGCTGCGCCCGGCCGCGGTCAGCGCAAGCTGGCGGTCGCCGGTCACCTCGAGCAGGCCGTCCCGCTCCATCCTGGCCACCGTCTGGCTCACCGTGGGGCCGCTCTGCGAGAGCCGCTCGGCGATCCGGGCACGCAACGGGACAATGCCCTCTTCTTCCAGTTCGAACACCGTACGGAGGTACATTTCCGTGGTGTCGATGAGCCCGTGCGCTGTCAACGGTCAATCCTCCCGTACTGATGCTATGTCGACGGGCGGCAGCCGCGAACGCTAAGTGAATCCTTGTGGTCAGGGGGAAAGCCGTTCAATGACCCAGCCGGCGCCGCCACCGGCCCGCCGGGCCCCCTCCGCCGGGCGGTACTGCAGCCGGTCGTGCAGCCGGTTGGGGCGGCCCTGCCAGAACTCGATCCGCTCCGGCGTCAGCGCGTAGCCACCCCAGAAGTCCGGCATCGGCACGTCCGTACCTTCCGGCCAGCGCCGCTCCAGCTCGGCGTACCGCCCGTCGAGTTCGGCCCGGGAGCCGAGGACCGAGGACTGCCTGCTGGCCCACGCACCGAGCTGCGATCCGTGCGGCCGGGAGTGGTAGTAGGGCTCGCTCTGCCCGGTGGTCAGCGCGGTGACCGGGCCCTCGACGATCACCTGGCGGTGCATCGCGTGCCAGGGGAACAGCAGGCAGGCGCGGGGCCGGGCGGCCAGGTCCTGCCCCTTGCGCGAGGTCCGGTTGGTGTAGAACACGAAGCCATCCGGGCCGTGGCTCTTCAGCAGCACCGTCCTGGCCCGCGGCTGCCCGGCGGCGGACACGGTGGCGAGCACCATCGCGTTGGGCTGCGGCAGCCCGGCGGCGGCCGCCTCGTCCAGCCAGTGGGTGAACTGGGCCAGCGGGTCGGGGTCGAGCATGTCCGGTTCGAGCCCGGTGCCGTGGCCGATGACGTACTGGGCGGCCTGCTGCGGGTGTTCCACGATCACCGATCATCACACAGTCCCGGCCGCACCGCGTGCTCCGGCGGGCCGCACCCGCCGGGGTGGTGTGCCACCCCTGGCTACCGGTAAGTAGCCCCGGCGCGATTGAATAGTCCCCGCTTGGCAAACCCGCAGCGCAGACGCAGGAGATAAGGACATATGGCGGAATTCAAGCCCGGGCTCGAGGGCGTGGTGGCGTTCGAGACCGAGATCGCCGAGCCGGACCGGGCAGGCGGCGCGCTCCGGTACCGCGGAGTGAACATCGAGGAGCTGGCCGGGCACGTGACCTACGGGCACGTGTGGGGCCTGCTGGTGGACAACTCGTTCTCGCCGGGCCTGCCGCCCGCCGAGCCGTACCCGATACCGGTGCACTCCGGCGACATCCGGGTGGACGTGCAGAGCGCGCTGGCCATGCTGGCCCCCGCCTGGGGGATGCGCCAGCTGCTGGACATCAGCGACGAGGAGGCCCGTGACGACTTGGCCCGAGCCTCGGTGATGGCGCTGTCGTTCGTGGCCCAGGCGGCCCGCGGGCTCGGCCTGCCGATGGTGCCGCAGCCGCAGGTGAACGAGGCGAAGACGATCACCGAGCGGTTCATGATCCGCTGGCGGGGCGAGCCCGACCCGCGGCACATCAAGGCGGTGGACGCGTACTGGGTGTCGGCCGCCGAGCACGGCATGAACGCCTCCACCTTCACCGCGCGGGTGATCGCGTCCACCGGCGCGGATGTCGCGGCCGCGCTGTCCGGCGCGGTCGGCGCGATGTCCGGCCCGCTGCACGGCGGCGCGCCCGCCCGGGTGCTGGGCATGATCGAGGAGGTCGAGCGGACCGGCGACGCCGAGGGCTACGTCAAGGCGGCGCTGGACCGGGGCGAGCGGCTGATGGGCTTCGGGCACCGGGTGTACCGGGCCGAGGATCCACGGGCCAGGGTGCTGCGCCGGACGGCCAGGGAACTGGGCGCGCCGCGGTTCGAGGTGGCGGAGGCGCTGGAGCGGGCCGCGCTGGACGAGCTGCACGCCAGGCGGCCGGACCGGGTGCTGGCCACGAACGTGGAGTTCTGGGCGGCGATCGTGCTGGACTTCGCACAGGTGCCGCCGCACATGTTCACCTCGATGTTCACCTGTGCCAGGACCGCGGGCTGGGCCGCGCACATCATGGAGCAGAAGCGGACCGGCCGGCTGGTGCGGCCGACCGCGAACTACGTCGGGCCAGGCCCGCGCCCGGTCACCGGCGTGCCCGGCGCCAGTGAGGTGCTCGACAAGGCCGTGTGAGACGGGCTCCTAGACTGTCCGGGTGACCGGCATCGAGATTCCCGCAGACCTCAGGCCAGCCGACGGCAGGTTCGGCTGCGGACCGTCGAAGGTCCGCCCGGAACAGCTGGACGCGCTCACCGAGTGGGGCGCCCGGTATCTGGGCACGTCACACCGGCAGTCCCCGGTGCGCTCGGTGGTGGGGCGGATCCGGTCCGGGCTGGCCGGGCTGTTCTCGCTGCCGGACGGCTACGAGGTGGTGCTCGGCAACGGCGGCACCACGGCGTTCTGGGACATCGCCGCGTTCGGGCTGGTGCGCGGACGGTCCCAGCACCTGGTGTTCGGCGAGTTCTCGGCCAAGTTCGCGAAGGTGACCGGGGCGGCGCCGTGGCTGGCCGAGCCCGCGGTGATCTCCGCGCCGGTGGGCAGCCACCCGCTGCCGTCCGCGGCGGCCGGGGTGGACGCCTACGCGCTCACCCACAACGAGACCTCGACCGGGGTGGCCATGCCGGTGGCCCGGGTGCCCGGCGCCGACGACGGCGCGCTGGTGCTGGTGGACGCGACCAGCGGGGCCGGCGGCCTGCCGGTGTCGGTGGCCGAGGCCGACGTGTACTACTTCGCGCCGCAGAAGTGCTTCGCCGCCGACGGCGGGCTGTGGATCGCGCTGATGTCGCCGGCCGCGCTGGCGCGGGTGGCGGAGATCGCCGGGTCCGGCCGGTACATCCCGGAGTTCTTCTCGCTGCCTACCGCGATCGACAACGCCCGCAAGGACCAGACCTACAACACCCCGTCGCTGGCCACGCTGGCGCTGATGGCCTCGCAGCTGGACTGGCTGCTCGGCAACGGCGGGCTGGACTGGGCCTGCGCACGCACCGCCGACTCGTCCTCGCGGCTGTACACCTGGGCGGAGAAGTCGCCGTTCGCCACCCCGTTCGTCGCCGACCCGGCGCACCGCTCGCAGGTGGTCGGCACGATCGACTTCGCCGAGGGGGTGGACGCGGCCGCCATCGCCGCGACGCTGCGCGCGAACGGGATCGTGGACACCGAGCCGTACCGCAAGCTGGGCCGCAACCAGCTGCGGATCGGCATGTTCCCCGCGGTGGACCCGGCTGACGTCGAGGCGCTCAGTGTGTGCATCGACTACGTGGCCGAGCGGCTGTAGCCCACCGGCCGCTGGCGGTGGTCCCGGTCAGCTGGCCCCGTCAGTGCACGAGGGCGCCGATCACCACCGCCAGGATGAGGATGGCCAGCACGGAGGGCAGCAGCCAGCGGGGCGCGCGGTTCACGCTGGAAGCCTACGCCGCCGGGCCGGCTACCGGCTGGGGGCCGGGTCGGCGCCGCGGGCGCGGAACGCCCAGCTGCCGATGGACTCATACCAGTTCTGCTCGCCCGGGTGCCCACTCTGGTGGCTGCGGATCAGGTGGACCCGGTCGGCCGGCCAGGCCGGCCCGGTGTGACCGGCCAGCGCGTCCACCAGCGGGCGCAGGTTGACCTGTTCCCGGCAGCGGGCCAGCGTGATGTGCGGCCGGTACCGCCGCCCCTCGTCCGCGGACGGGGCGCCCGCCTTCCGGGCGCCCAGCGCCACCGCGGTGGCGATCTTGCGCAGCTCCTGCTGGTGGGCGGGGTCACCGCGGATTCCGGTCCACAGCACCCGGCCGCGCGGCACCGAAGGGAACGCGCCGCCCCCGGCGGCCTGCAGGTTCAGGCCGGGGTGCCGGCTCGCGGCCCGTTCCAGCCGCTCCGCGAGCTTGCTCGTGGCCGGTTCTTCCACCTCACCGAGGAAGGCCAGCGTGATGTGCCAGGACTGCGGGCTCGTCCAGTGCAGCCCGGGCCAGGCGGCCCGCAGCGGGGCGATGGCCGCGTCCAGCGCGTCCAGCGCCGCCGCCGACGGCGTGATCGCCACGAACAGTCTCACGTGACATGGGTACCAGAGCGGGCCGGGTGGTCGCGCCCCGGCCTGCCGCCGGGCGGCGTGTTACGTGGCCGCCTTGAGCAGCACGGACGGCCGCAGGTAGTCGCGCATCCTGACCTGGCGGCTGCGCGCCAGCAGCAGCGCTACCGCGGCCGCGGCGCCGGCGGAGATCAGCCCGCCGGCGATCAGGCTGATCCGCGGCCCGAACGCCTGCCCGACCCAGCCGGCCAGCGGGGAGCCGAACGGCGCCCCGCCCAGGAAGACCAGCAGGTACAGGCCCATCACCCGGCCGCGCATGTCGGCCGTGGTGGACAGCTGGGTGGCCGTGTTGGCCGCCGTGGTGAAGGTGAGCATGGCCACGCCGACCGGGAACAGCACGATGAGGAAGGTCCAGAACGTCGGCATGAGCCCGTTCAGCACCTCGAGCACGCCGAACGCGAACGAGGTGACCAGCAGCAGCGTGATGCCCGGATGCTGCCGGCGCGCGGCCAGCAGCGCACCCACCAGCGCACCGACCGCGAGCACGGTCGAGCCGAGCCCGAACGCCCCGGCACCGACACCGAACACGCCGCGGGACATCAGCGCGGTGGTGACCTGGAAGTTCATCCCGAAGGTGGACACGAAGAAGACCACGATCATCAGCGCCCACAGGTGCGGCCGGGCCTTGACGTAGACCAGCGCTTCGCGCAACTGGCCCTTGGACCGGGGCTTGCGCTCGGCGGGGCGCAGCTCGGCCGGGCGCATCAGTTTCAGCGCGATGATCACCGCGACGTAGGACGCCGCGTTGACGATGAAGGCCAACGGGGTGCCCACGATGCTGATCACCACGCCGGCCACGGCGGGCCCGGCGATCCGGCCAAGGTTGAAGACCGCGCTGTTCAGCGCGATCGCGTTGGACATCTCGGCCTTGCCGACCATCTCCACCGCGAACGTCTGCCGGGCGGGGTTGTCCACCACGGTGACCAGGCCGAGCGCGAACGCCAGCGCGTACACGTGCCAGATGCGCACCTCGCCGGTGAGCGCCAGCACGCCGAGGATGAGCGCGAGCACGCCCGCGGCCGCCTGCGTGATCATGAGGATGGTGCGCTTGGGGTACCGGTCCACGAGGACGCCGCCCCACAAGCTGAACAGCAGCAGCGGGAGGAACTGCAGCCCGCTGGTGATGCCCAGCGCGGTGCCGCTGCTGTGCGTCAGCTCGAGCACCAGCCAGTCCTGGGCGACCCGCTGCATCCACGACCCGGTGTTCGAGATGACCTGGCCGGTCGCGAACAGCCGGTAGTTGCGGACGCGCAGCGAACTGAACGTCCGCGAGCCGAACCGGCTGAGCAGCCCGCCGGCTAGGCCTGGCTGAGCTTCTCCAGCACCGGCGCCGCCGCCCGCAGCACGGCCCGCTCCTCGGCTGACAGTTCCTTCAGCCGCTTGGCCAGCCAGGCGTCCCTGCGCCGCCGGGCCTGCACCACCAGCGCCCGGCCCGCGTCCGTCACCGTCAGCACCACCTGGCGCCGGTCGGTCGGGTGCGGGGCCCGCATCACGAGGTTCCGCTCCTCCAGCACCGAGATGACGCGGGTCATGGAGGGCGGTTGCACCTTCTCGTGGTCCGCCAGCTCGCCGGGTGTCATCGCGGCATGGGTTTCCAGCACCGAGAGCGCGGCGAGCTGGGTGTCGGAGAGCGAGGTCAGTCCCTCGGCCTGGCGTTCGACTCGCAGCCTGCGGGCGAGTCGGCTCACCGAGATACGGAGCGCGGTGGCCAGGCCGGCGTCCGACCTGGTCTGGGTCGCAGTCATGTTCATTAGCCTGAGTCATTACTTTTGCTAACCGTATGCGGAGCGTGAGCATTCCGCAAATCGTTAGCAAGGCGAACGGTCAGGTGCCGACGGCACCCGGAGGCTCATCCAGACCAGGCCTGAACCAGTCTCTGGGTTAAGTAGACCACGAGTTGCCGCACAACTCACGCCATCCGGTCACGCAATACATCACACTCCTGTAACCGGCACTAGCCTGGGCAACGTGAGCGCTCCGTCCCCGCCCGCACAGCAGCACACCGGGCCGCCCGAGCCGCTGCCGCCGCTGGAGGCCAACGACCAGCTGGTGACCGCGGTCATCACGGCCGCGTGGGCGATCGCCCTGGTGGTGCTGCTGATCGTGCACGGCGACATACCGCCGCGGGAGCGGTGGTGGATCTGGACCGCGGTGGCCGGGTTCGGCATGGGCATCTTCGGGCTGCTCTACGTGCCGCATCTCAAGCGCAGCCGGGCCAGGACGGCGCAGCGCCGGGCCGAGCGCGACAGTGGTAGTACTTAACCGTGGTCGAGGGTCTCGAAGACCGTCTCCTCGACCGAGACGCCGGGCTGATCGACCAGGTCGTAACCCATCTCGTCGATGATGGGCGGCATCACCGGATCCGACCCCTGATGCCCGACCGTCTCGGAGTGCGCACCGCAGCCGTGATCAACCGAGACCACCCGGCCGTCCTCGGGCGCGTAGGCGTTCGAGCACACACCGAAGACGGCACCGAGCGGGCCGCCCAGCCGGACCATGAACCCGCAACTGGCGCACGGAGCCGGCGCCGACCGGGCCAGCGCGGAGTGCGGGCCGTGCTCGCCGGCGTACCAGCGCTCGGCGGCGTCGTCTCTGCCGATCGCCGACAGCACCCTGACCTGTGCCTGCTCCGGTTGCTGCGGCACCTCGGCCGCGTCGTCCGCCGACCAGTCCTGCAGCCCGTCCTCCCCCTCCCCGGACACCACGGGGACCAGCCGCTCATCGTCTGGTGAGGTCGGGAGCAGATCGCCGACGCCCAGGTCGCCGGGGCGGAGCCGGTCCCGCCACGGCACCCATTCGGGGGCCAGCAGCGCCTGCGGGCCGGGCAGCAGCACGACTTCGCTGATCGTGACCACCTTGGCCCGGGAGGCCCGGGCCACGGTGACCGCCCACTGCCAGCCGGTGTAGCCGGGCTGGCGGGATTCGAACAGGTGGGTGACCACCCGGTCACCGTCGGTCTCGAGGCCGACGTGCGCGCCGACGCAGTCGCGGCCGGCCACCTCGTCGGCCGCCTCGCGGGCGAGGTCGCTGGCCATGACGCACATGTCGTCAGGTTCCCTAGTGCGGGTCCGGGCTGCAGGGCTCACCCAGCCATTGTTACCCATCCTGGGCGCTGCCGTGCACGTCGTGACCTAACCGCTGCACCCGCGGTTGCGTAACGCCAGCCGCCTGGCGGTTACGGTTCGACGTCGTCGGCGACGGCGCGCAGCACGGCCGCGATCTTCTTCGCTTCCCTGCCGTCCGGGTGCTTGCCCCGCCGGTATGTGTTGGACACCCCGTCCAGCAGCTTGATCAGATCCTCGACCAGGTTGACCATCTCGTCCGGGTTCTTCCGGCTGGCCCTGGCCACGGTGGGCGGTGGCTCGAGCAGGCGGACCTGCAGCGCCTGTGCGCCCTTGCGGCCTTCGGCGATCCCGAATTCCACCCGCTGGCCGGCCCGCAGGCCCGCGGCCCCGGTTTGCAGCGCGGAAGAATGCACGAAGACCTCACCGCCGTCGTCGCGGGTGAGGAAGCCGAACCCCTTGTCGGAGTCATACCACTTGACTTTGCCAGTCGGCACGAACGGGACCTCACGTCATGAAAGGGAACGGACTGCTCCGGCACCCGCGAGGGACCGAAGCCACCCAATAAGGCTATCGGTAGCACGGCGGTATCGGCAGTCGCGTTTTTCCCGGAGTAGCCGTCAGTGCGGCTTTTGGGCCCGCCTCTGCTGGACCAGGGTTCCCGGCGAAGTGCGCCCGGGCAGCCGCCTGGCAGACTGCGCCGGCGCGCGGTCTGTCCGGCATAACGTCTCGGGTACGGCGGGCGTGCACAGCGACGTGGCCCCGGACTTTGACCGGGACCACGTCTTCCTCGGCCACACGCGTTGGATGGTGCTGGGACGGGATCGCGTGCGTGGCCGGGAATCCTGCAGGCGGCTGTTCGCCCTGCGCGATTTCTTTCCCACCGGTTGTATACCCGTATTAACTCTGCGCAATCATTTTTCCGCATCCCGTTTACCGCGTGCGGGTTTGCCCGGCGGGATAAGGCGCCAGGCCAGAGGCACGCCAGGACCCCGGTTAAACGCCCGCCGGGGCCTGGGCGCCGGTTTAGCGCCCGGCCGGGGGGACACGCCGCCACGGCGGCTCGCGCCGCGGCCGCCGGCCCCGCTGCACCCGGCGGGCGAGGTAGGCCGCGCCGAGTACGGCTCCGGCCCGCAGCAGGCTCCACCCCTCGACGTGGACCTCGTGCGCATAGCCGGACAGCCCCGGCGGGTGTGCCGCGAACCCGGCCAGGGTGATCGAACCGACCAGCGCGAATCCCACCGGGATGGCCACCGCGGTCAGCTTGTCCCGCACGCTCCACAGCGGGGCGGCGAGCATGGCGAGCGCCCCGACCGGCCACAGCGGCCAGGGGTCGATCAGCCCGCCCAGGCCGATCAGCACGATGGCCACGCACTCCAGCGGGTGCCTGCGGACCACGACGAGCAGGCCACCGAGCCAGCCGGGCCCGGCGGTGCCCGGTTCGCCGCCGGCTGGATCCCAGTCGCCGGCCGGTGCCTGGCCGTCGTCTCGCCCGGTTCCGGGGACGCCGGCCGCACCGGCCGGCCCGGCCGGTGCCGGGCGGGCCCAGCGGAACCCCAGGCGCAGGCCGGGAGCCGACTCGACGGCGTCATCCGGCGCGGCCGTCTGACCCGGCCGCAGGCCTGGCCGCCACCGGGCGGTCATCGGCCGGTGCAGCGCAGGCGCCGCCCCCGGTCGCTGCCCCGGGTCCGCCGCGGCCGGCCGTCCCGGGTCCGGCACGGGCGGGCGCTCCGGGTCCGGCACGGCTGGGCGGCCCGGGTCCGGCACGGCTGGGCGGCCCGGGTCCGGCACGGGCGGGCGCCCATGTGGCCACCGCGTAGCCGCCGGGCCGGCGGGGTTCGCTGGCCGTGCCGCTCCCGGCACCTCAGCCGCCCCGGAGGGCGCATCAGCCGTCCAGAACCGCGAACCGTTCTGCCGGGAGCCATCACGCCCCGCCCGGTCACGCCCCGCGCCATCATGGCCCAAGCCGTCATGCCCAGCGCCGTCATGGCCAAGGTCGTCATGGGCGGTGCCGTCATGCGCGGCGTCGTCTTGCGCGGTGCTGTCCTGGGCCGCGGACGCCGGCTGGGCGAGCCGGTCCAGCCGCTGCCGTTCCCGCGCCGCCAGCTTGCCTGGATCCCCGAACCGGTGCAGCAGCCGCCGCACGTCATCGGCCTCGGCGGCGCGGGTCTCACCTATCTGCCGGGCCACCGCGGCGCGGGACCGGGCCATGAACGCCACCCGCTCGGCCGCGCCGAGCCTGCCCCGGGCGGCATCCTCCAGCCGCCGGAGGTAGTCGAGCACCAGCTGCTCGGCGCGGGCGTCCATGCGCCGATAATCCCTCAGCATCACCGCGTATGCAGGCGATTTGCCTGCACAAATGCACCCTAGGTGGCTGCCTGACGGCGCAGGGTGAGAAACCCGGACGGCACCGGCCAACCCTGCAGGGCCCGCCGGGACCTGAAAAGCCCAGCTCAGCGGGCATAAACACGGCGAGGGCGGCCCCACCGAAGTGGGACCGCCCCTGCCTGCGCCTGCGGCCCTCGCGGGCCAAGCGCGCTGAACTTTCCAGCCGCCGAATCCGGTTGGCCGGTGAACCGGCCACCCGTCAGTGCGGGCTAGAAGTCCATGTCACCGCCGCCGGGAGCGGCCGGAGCCTTGTCCTTCTCCGGCTTCTCGGCGATGACGGCCTCGGTGGTGAGGAACAGCGCGGCGATGGAGGCAGCGTTCTGCAGGGCAGAGCGAACCACCTTCGCCGGGTCCGGGATACCCGCCTTGAACATGTCGACGTACTCACCCGTCGCCGCGTTCAGGCCGTGGTTGTCCTTGAGCGTCTTCACCTTCTCGACCACAACGCCGCCCTCGAGGCCGGCGTTGACCGCGATCTGCTTGAGCGGCTCCTCGAGTGCCCGGCGCACGATGTTCGCCCCGGTCGCCTCGTCTCCGGACAGGTCGAGCTTCTTGAACGCGCTCGTGCCCGCCTGCAGCAGGGCCACGCCGCCACCGGCGACGATGCCCTCCTCCACGGCAGCCTTCGCGTTGCGCACCGCGTCCTCGATGCGGTGCTTGCGCTCCTTCAGCTCCACCTCGGTGGCCGCGCCCGCCTTGATGACGGCCACGCCGCCTGCCAGCTTGGCCAGCCGCTCCTGCAGCTTCTCCTTGTCGTAGTCGGAGTCGCTGTTCTCGATCTCGGTCTTGATCTGGTTGACCCGGCCCGCGATCTGGTCCGCGTCGCCGGCGCCGTCCACGATCGTCGTCTCATCCTTGGTGACGACGACCTTGCGGGCCTTGCCGAGCAGGTCCAGGTCGGCGTTCTCCAGCTTGAGGCCGACCTCTTCGCTGACCACCTGGCCGCCGGCCAGGATCGCGATGTCGCCGAGCATGGCCTTGCGCCGGTCGCCGAAGCCGGGAGCCTTGACGGCCACCGACTTGAACAGCCCGCGCATCTTGTTCACGATCAAGGTCGCCAGGGCCTCACCCTCGACGTCCTCAGCGATCAAGACCAGCGGCTTGCCCGACTGCACCACCTTGTCCAGCAGCGGCAGCAGGTCCTTGTTGGCGGAGATCTTCGAGTTGACCACGAGGATGTAGGGGTCCTCCAGGACCGCCTCGAGCCGCTCGGGGTCGGTGACGAAGTACGGCGCGATGTAGCCCTTGTCGAAGCGCATGCCCTCGGTGAGCTCAAGCTCCAGCCCGAAGGTGTTGCTCTCCTCAACGGTGATGACACCGTCCTTGCCCACCTTGTCCATCGCCTCGGCGATCATCTCGCCGATAGCGGTGTCCGCGGCGGAAATGGAGGCCGTGGAAGCGATCTGCTCCATGGTCTCCACGTCCTTGGCGAGCTTGGACAGTTCCTCGCTCACCCGCTCGACGGCCGCCTCGATGCCGCGCTTCAGCGACATCGGGTTGGCGCCCGCAGCGACATTGCGCAGGCCCTCGCGGACCAGCGCCTGGGCGAGCACGGTCGCCGTGGTGGTTCCGTCGCCTGCGACGTCATCGGTCTTCTTGGCGACTTCCTTGACGAGCTCTGCGCCGATCTTCTCCCATGGGTCCTCGAGCTCGATCTCCTTGGCGATGGATACACCATCGTTGGTGATCGTGGGGGCGCCCCACTTCTTCTCAAGAACCACGTTACGGCCCTTGGGGCCGAGGGTTACCTTAACGGCGTCAGCGAGCTGGTTCATACCGCGCTCGAGGCCGCGCCTGGCGTCCTCATTGAACGCGATCATCTTCGCTGCCATAGGCTCCAGTCCTCCCGGAACTTTTTGCCTTGCAGGCCGTTCGGGCAGATGCCCGCGACGGACGGCCGGCCCCGGCGAGCATTCCCTTCCTGCCGCCGACCCAGCCTCATCGCCCGAGTACGTCACTGCGCTGTCACTCTCACCCCGAGAGTGCCAACGCCCTGTTTAGCACTCTCGGGGTGCGAGTGCAAGCCGAGCCCTCGTCCGGGAGACCGCCTTGCAGGTCAGGGGGCCTGGACGCGAGCCCCCGCCCG
>DASYAV010000152.1:0-1854 GCA_036501145.1 Streptosporangiaceae bacterium
GCCCTCACTGCCCGCGCCCGCCCCGCCGGCGGCCTCGACATACGGGTGACCTTTCCCTGACAGCCGACCCGAGGGTAGCCGGAGAACAGCGGCCATCGTGGCTCACCGGTACCGGCCATGGAGCCGACCCTAGGCCACACCAGGGCTGCGCTTTCTGCCTGGTTCTCGGTTCACGAGGTGGCTCACAACCATGTCGAATGAGTGTCCGGCCAGGGACATTACGACCTGGGCTATGCCGATGCTCTGCGCCGTATGGTCGAGCAGGTAGTGGAGCGGGCATGACGAGCTGCGACGCGCATGTGGTGTGCGCGCAGGCCATGCGTAAGCGGCCTTGCTCTTGGCCGGCTCTCCAGCCGAAATGCCAAACTCTGGCGCTCGCCCGCGTGCTTGACCACGATCACATGCCGCTGCGGAAGGTGGATCCGGGCACCGGGCCGCAGCCACCACCTCACCCCCAGCGAAGTTTTCCGGCGGGTCAAGCGGCGGTACCAGCCGCTGCGAGATCTTGTCCGTCATCGGTGCTGCATCCTTGTCTCTCGCAGACACTCACAGGACGCGCGTCCGGCCGCCCACCTCGACGATCTGGACCACACGGCACAACGGTTAAACCAACACGACCTCGGACAACACAGTGACTTTCCGGGGAACGACAGGCCCCGCCACGACGGATCCGGCTGCCCGGCCGCGTTGTAGCCGAGCAGCCCGACATCCCGCCAGAGCCGGTACGTGCGCGGCGTCACCCACTTCACGTCCGCGCTGCGCACGTCCCGCGGTGCCTGGTCGGCGACCGTGGCCGTGCCGCCGCCGCGCAGCCGCACCTGGTGGACCAGGACCGGGCTGCGCGCGATGTGCTGCTCCTTCTCGGCCCACTCGTAGACCAGCCGCAGGGCCGCCAGCTCCCGCTGCCACTTGCTGCCGCTGATCCCTCTGCCGGGCTGCTGGTCGCGCCGCCGCCAGGGCTTCCCAGTCCAGCAGGTCGTCAGGGTCCGCCTCGTGCCAGTACCTGCCGCGCTGCCACAAGAACGAGAAGAACAGCCGGTAGTCCTTCGCGTACGCCTGCCTCCCCTCCGCCAGCCACGCGAACCGCGACCGGCCAAGGAACCGGGCCAGGACCGGGTCGAGCCGGTACTCCGGGTCGATCAGGATCGGATGGCCCGGCCCGATGCCCGCGGCGTCTTCACGCCGGTCCAGGTCAGCCCAACCGGCGAGCACCGGAGCCACGCGGGCCGGCACAGGCCGGCCCCCATGACGTCCAGTACAGCGACCACTCACCGTCCGCCGCAAGCGCCACACCCGCAACCTATAGCCGTCGGGAGGGAACTCCCCGTGAAGCCACGCCGCACGGCTTGCCACGGCGCATGGTCAGCTGAGCTACGGCGCGATTTCCTACAAACGGGACATGATGGACGCCAACACGACCCTGTTCGCTGCAAAACGCGGACCGTACAGCCCGGCGATCTCGTCCCGCGTCAGCGTCCCGGGCGCCTTGCGCCGCGGTGATCGGCACCGGGCTGTAACCGTCCGGCGCGGCCCGCCTGGTGTGCGCGAGCCTCGGGATATACCGGCCGGTCGCCGGGTGCCGATCAGCTCGCAGAGCACGGCCGGTATCCGCTCATCGCGGCGAGCGGGGAACCGGTAGAACCCGGCCAGCGACGCCCTCTTACGTTGCAAGGTGCTGTTCTCCACCGCCTACGCCGGCGCCCGGCAGCATGAGCCTCCGGCGGCAGCCCGGCCAGCCCGGTCCGTGCCGGCGGGTGCCCGCCCGGCCCCCGGGGCTGCAGCCGCATCCGGCCGCTGCCCACGAGTTCCGCGACCGCCGCCTCCTCGACGGCGCCGTCGTCGCCGGCGAACCGG
>DASYAV010000153.1:0-2658 GCA_036501145.1 Streptosporangiaceae bacterium
CCGGGCCGGCTGGTGCGCGGCACCGCGCGTCTGGCCAGGGAAGCCGATCATGCGCGGCGAACGGGAAATGTGGGAGGTGTTCCGCCTGGGGCGGCCCGAGGACTACGACGGCAGAGTCCCCTTCCCTGGCAGCCAGTTTCCCGTCGGCGCGCTGCCGGCGATGGTCCAGCAGGGTGTCCCGAGGTGGCCGGGCAACGCGGAGCTGGCAGAGCGGTCGCTGCTCGAGGTCGTGACGGAACTCGGGCCGTGCGTCCTGGTTGGGCACAGTCAGGGCGGCGGGCTCTGCGCGCGAGTCGCGCTGGCCCGCCCTGACCTGGTTCGCCAGGTCGTTCTCATCGAGCCGCACGGCCTGCCAGACGTGCCAGGCGATCCAGGCAAGTACCCGTCACAGCTGACCGTGATCGGCGACTTCACCAAGCTCTCGCCGATGTGGGTGCACCTGACGGCGGACATGCGTCGGCACTCGGCACAGCTGCGGGCCGTGGGTGCGCGGGCGGACGTGCTTGACCTGCCGGCGGCCGGCGTCGGGGGGAACTCCCACAACCCGATGATGGACCTGAACAGCGACCTGGTCGCCGAGCGGGTCCTGGCCTGGCTCGCCGAGCGGTGATTCGCGGGCTAGGCAACGTCGTACCAGGGCGGGTCCCGTGGATCACCGGGCCAGTGCGTCGAGGAGCCGGTGACAGCGAACCGGGTCTGAGGTGAAGCCGTTGGGGTCTCCGGCGATGGCTTTCGGGTCGATGGCCAGCCAGGGCTGGCGGGTCCCGGCCAGGATGTTGCCGTAGTGCAGATCCGCGTGGACCATGTTGGCGCCGGCATCGGCGGCCAGTTCGGCGGCGAGCCGGGTGGCCTGGCCGACCCAGCGGGCAGGGACCGGGCTGTCCAGGGCGTTCTGCCGGGGCCTGAGGGTCTGCGCGATCTCCGTAGCCATGTCACGAAGCTGGCCGAGCCCGGGCGGGGCGGGGATCGTGAGCTGGCGGATCAGATCGCCAGCGATTTCGGCCGCATCGAACAGGCCAAGCCCGGAAAGGGCCCGGCCGCTGTCCAGCTGTTCCAGCAGGAGCGCACCGTCTCCCAGGCTGGCTTCCTGCAGCCGCACCGCTCCCCGGCCATCCCAGGCCAGCAGCGCGGTGACCTCGGCCACGGTGTCGTGGCCCGGGACGCAGAGCTTGAGCATGCACGCATCGGTGGCACGGCGGGCCGGCAACAGGAGGTTGTTGTCACCGTAGAGTGCGGCATCGCCGGTTAGCTCGATCTGCCACTGGCGGCACAACCGCTCCGCCAGCGCGGGGACAGCCTCCGCCCAGCGCCGGCCGGCGTCACCGCTGCGCTGCACCAGCGCGTCCGTGAACTCCCTGGGAACGACGGCCAGCAACCCGAATCACCCCGAACGCCCGGCTACGCCGCAAGCGTACGTGACGGCCAGCTCGTGTCGCTTCAGACGCGCTTCATCCACATTGGAGTTCTACTGGAACGCCGGATCAAGATCCACGGGACACGCCCTAGTACCCTGTCCCGTGCGGACGGGCACGGCAGGCAGCCTGCCCGGCCGGGGAGGAAAAGAGATGGACGGGCCGACCGGGCAGTACCTGCATCCCATCGCCGGACTCGAGGCGGCGATGTGGGTGCCGCCCAGCCGCGGCCAGTTGTTCTGGCTGCGCCGCGCGCCCGCCCTGTTCGCCCCCGCCAGGGGCACCGGCCGCGGCCCGGCCCGCTGGTGGGCGATCGCCACGGTCACGCCGAGCACCAACGTCACCGGGCTGAACCTGGCGTACCAGGCGTACCTTAACCACGTCTTCCACCGCACCTGGCTGGCCAGGGTGACCCACGCAGCCTGCATGCCCGTCATCGTGACCGCCTTGCTCGCCCTGCTCAACCCGGTTCACGCCACGCTTCCCGGCGCCTTCGCGCTGGCGGCATGGTGGGCGTACTGGGCGGTCAAGGAACGCGACCCGGTGTGGGGCGGCTGCGCCATCGGCCTCGCCGCCGCGCTGTGCCCGCTCGCGCAGTGGCTCGCGCGGCTCGGCCAGGCGCAGCCGTCGCTCCTGGCGCAGCCGTGGGCCTGGCTGCTGATCGCCGGCGCGCTGCAGGCCGGATCGCACATCCTGGAGCCGCTGCCACCGCGGGTCACCCGCTCGGTGCACTGGATACCGCCGGCGCAGTACCTGCTCGGACGGCCCGGCCAGCGCAACCCACTGGGAACCGTGCTGCGCCGCGCTGCTCAGCTCGCCGCGCAGGCCGTCTTCGGTACCGTGGACGAGATCGTCGCCTCGCCCCGGCTGTTGCCGGTCCTCCTGCTGGAACTGCTCTGGCAGCTCGGGCACGACCCCGTGCGGCGCGCGGCCCGGCGGGCCCTTTCCGCCCGGGCGATCGCGAGCGGCAACCCCGCGCTTGACTACATCGGCATCGGCGGCCCAACGCCGCTACGCGCCCCGGGCTGAAGGCAAGCCCAGTGGGCTGCCGCTAGCCGTCGCGCCTTTCGCGATACCACAGGAAGCTCCGCCGGCCTGAGCGTGAACCCGGCCTCAGTGGCGGGCCGTCACCCGCCACCGGCCGGTTAGCTTGTCTCCGTCCGCGGTGAGCAGCTCGCTCGCCAGGTTGACCACCGTGCAGACATGGTTGGGGATGACGCGGACGAGGTCACCGATCCGCAGCGGC
>DASYAV010000154.1:0-2311 GCA_036501145.1 Streptosporangiaceae bacterium
GCCGACGGGGCCGGACGGGACATGGTGTCGCCCGACGTTCGCGGTCTCGAAGTGCCTGCCGACTGGGACACCCTGCGAACACCGGAGACCTACACCGGCTACGAGCGCACCGAGAACTTCGCGTCTCCCGGCGGCGCGGTACCCGGTCAGCAGCATGTCTACAGCGCCCCGGCGGCGCTGCGGTTCAACCACTGGGCTTTGTCGGGTGAGTGGACGATGGGCAGGGAGGCCGCCACGCTGAACGCGGCCGGCGGGCAGATCGCCTACCGTTTCCAGGCCCGCGACCTCAACCTGGTCGCCGGACCGACAGCCGCGGGAACTTCGGTGCGATTCCAGGTGCTCCTCGACGGCGAGCCGCCCGGCCCCGCACACGGCGCCGACGTGGACGACCAGGGCCGCGGCACTATCACCGAACCGCGGCTATACCAGCTCATCCGCCAGCCCGGCCCGGTCACCGAGCGAACCTTCCAGATCACGTTCCCCGGCCCCGGCGCCGAGACCTACTCCTTTACCTTCGGCTAGCGGCGTGCTGACTGCCTGTGGGCCGCAGTACGGTGGCCGAGCCGTGGGCGCCGCGCCTGGCCTGGGCCAGCGCGGCGGCGGCCCTTTCCAGTGAGAAGCTGCCGGCCACCGTCACTGTGAGCACGCCCTGAGCGAGGAGATGGACCAGGCTGGCGAGCCGTGCGCCGTCGGGGACAACCTGGACAGCCTGCGTGGCGATGCCTCGCTCGGCGTCCGGAAGATCCGCGGTGATCGTGGCCAGCCGGCCGCCGTCCCGCACCGCCCGCACCGCCTCGGCAGAGCCGGCACGCACCGCGTTGGCCGCTCCGTCAACGCCGCCGCCGGTCAGCGCGCACACCTGCTCGGGCCAGTCCCGCTGGTGGTAGTCCAGCACGCTGTCGGCTCCGATGGCGGACACCCGGCCTGCGCTGTCCGCGCCCGCCGTGGCGATGACCTTCGCTCCGCGGTGCGCGGCAAGCTGGACAAGCATGCCGCCCGTCACGCCGCCTGCGCCGTGCACCAGGACGGTCTGCCCCGCACGGACCTGCAGCGCGCCATCGATCACCTGATCAGCGGTGAGCGCAGGGACCGGCAGCGCCGCGGCGGCGTCGACAGGCACTCCCGTCGGCAGGACGGCCACCTGTGCGGCGACGGCGATGTGCCGTCCGGCCCAGGTGCCCTGCTCGCGCAGCGGCGCCGAATGCACGGTGACCCGGTCGCCCGTGGCGATTCCCGTAACGCGGTCTCCGACCGCGGCGACAAGCCCGGCCGCCTCGACGCCGAGCGCCATGGGCGGCCGGACACCCAGGTCCCACCCCCCGGTGCGAGCGAACTCGTCCCAGTTGCCCACTCCGCAGGCCTGCACTTCGATCAGCACCTCATCTGGCCGCAGGTCCCGCGGCCCGGGCAGCTCCAGGACTTCCACTGGGCCGCCGAACCTGCGCACCCCCCCACCTAGCACCGCCTGCTCCTCACGCTCTGGTCTGGCGTCGGTTTCCACCGTCGCATCCTGGACCGCCCGGCCGCCACCATTGAACATCCTGGCCGGCACCCTGGTCAGTCGGGCGGTGGCGAGGCACTTGACTGATTAGACCTGTCTGTCTAATATCTCCATTGAACAGACTTGTCTACTCAATGAGAGTGAGTAACCAGCCATGACAACCCGCTACAGCGCTGGGCCGACAGCAGAGATCGCACGGGTCCGCCGTTCGGCCAGTGGGACCGCCGAAGGTCTCCCTGCTGACCCGTTCGCGCGCCGGCTGAGCGGGCGGCCCGCGGTCTTCGTGTTGGCCTCGCTGATCGTGGCGCTGCTGGCCTCCTCTGCTGCCCCGACCCCGCTGTACGCGATCTACCAGGCCCGGTGGCACTTCACGCCGATCACCACCACGGTGGTGTTCGGGGTGTACGCGCTGGCGGTGCTGGCCGCGCTGCTGACCTTGGGCAAGCTGTCGGACCACGTCGGACGCCGGCCGGTGCTGCTGACCGCGATCGCCGTTCACGCAGGCTCGCTGGTAATCTTCGCCACCGCCACCGGGGTGCCCGAGCTGCTAGCGGCGCGGGTGGTCCAGGGCCTGTCTACGGGCGCGGCCCTGGGCGCGATCGGCGCGGCCATGCTGGACATGGACCGCGAGCTCGGCACATTCGCCAACGCGGTGGCGCCGGGCATGGGCAGCGCGAGCGGCGCGATCTTGTCCGCGCTGGCGGTCCGCTTCCTGCCTGACCCCACCCACCTCATCTACCTGGCCCTGATCGGCGTGCTCGCCCTGCAGGCGACCGCGATCGCGGCCATGCGCGAGACGGTCACCCCGGC
>DASYAV010000155.1:0-70808 GCA_036501145.1 Streptosporangiaceae bacterium
AACCTGGGCATCCGCATCCTGCTCGGTTCCTCGTATTACGAGGACTGGGAGGACCAGGAGATGTTCGTGACCCACGATCCGCTGGGCAACCCGGTGGACCGCAGGCACCCGTGGAACCAGCACACCATCCCCAGGCCGCAGAAGCGCAACTTCGACGACAAGTACAGCTGGGTGATGTCGCCGCGCTGGTTCGACGGCACCGACCACATGGCCGCCGACACCGGCGGCGGCCCGCTGCCCCGGCTGTGGGCGACCGCGCTCGGCGGCCTGGTGGACATCGGCTACGTCAAGTCCACCGGGCACAGTGTGCAGATCAACCTGCCGCGCACGATGAGCAAGCCCGAGGTCAGCTTCGAGTGGAAGATCCCGACCGACAAACAGGGCAGGCCGCTGTCCAACGCGATCGAGCGTGACCGGGCCCGGACCTACTTCCAGGCCTATGCGGCGGCTGCCGCGCTGCACTTCATCGAGAAGGCGCTCGCCGAGATCCGGTCCGGGCACACCAAGACGTGGGAGCCGTTCACCGTCCCCGACGAGGCGAACAGCTGCGGGTTCACCGAGGCGGTGCGGGGCGTGCTGTCGCACCACATGGTGATCCGTGGCGGGAAAATCGCCAACTACCACCCGTATCCCCCGACCCCGTGGAACGCCAGCGTGCGCGACGTCTACGGGACGCCGGGCCCTTACGAGGACGCTGTGCAGAACACGCCGATCTTCGAGGAGAACTCACCGGAGAACTTCAAGGGCATCGACATCATGCGCGCCGTGCGCAGCTTCGACCCGTGCCTGCCGTGTGGTGTCCACATGTACCTGGGCCAGGGCCGGTCGGTGGACAAGATGCACTCCCCGACGGGGCTGATCCTGTCCACCTGAGCACCGGCGCGGGAGCGATGTGACGGGCCGCCACGTGCCGGGCAGGTGCTCGGCACGTGGCGTCTCAACACTGCGGCATGGCACACGGCGGCGCGGCCGGCTCGCGGGCGGTGCTGCTCTAGTACGGAGGCGAAGCGGATGACCCGCGTCAAGCAAGTCGGGGACCGGATCGAAGAGATTCTCGGCTTCCTGCGGACAGATGACAGCAGATACGCCGCCTCCGCCGAGGAGCTGACCGGCCTGCTGGTCGGGATGTACGGCGACGGGCTCGCTCGCATCGTGGCCGCGCTAGGCGACGCGGGCTCGCCGGGTGCCACCCTGCTGGCCAAGCTCACCGAAGACCCGCTGGTGGAGAGCCTGCTGCTGCTGCACGACCTGCATCCGCTGGACGTGGACGCGCGGATACAGCGGGCGCTCGACCAGGTTCGGCCCTACCTGGGCTCGCACGCCGGCGGGGTCGAATATGTGGCCGTGGCCGATGGGGTGGCGCACTTGCGGCTGGAGGGAAGCTGTCACGGCTGCCCGTCCTCGACGGTTACCGTCCGGCTGGCCATCGAGGATGCGGTGAAGAACGCCGCACCCGAGGTCACCGAGGTCTCGGTGGAGGGCATGACCGAGCCGCCGGAACCGTCACCCGCGTTGCTGCAGATCGGCCGCCGCCCCGACGACACCGGCCCGGGAGACGAGGCCGCCGGGCCGCCGGGCCTGGCGGACGGTGCGGGCGCATGGGTGGCCCTGCCGGATATTGGCCCGCCGAGTTCCCGGCCGGTCAGCGCGTCGGCAGCCGGAATGCCGGTGGTGGTGTGCGCGGTCCGTGGCACGCTGTATGCCTACCGGGACGGGTGCGCGTCGTGCGGGTCGTCGCTGACGGACGGGAAGCTGGACCGCGAGATACTGGCCTGTTCCTGCGGCTCCAGGTACGACGTCCGGGCCGCCGGGCGCGGAGTCGACAATCCCACCCTGCGTCTCGAGCCACTGCCACTGCTCACCGACAGCCAGGGCATACGGGTGGCGGTTCCGGCGGCGGTGCGGTCGTGAGCGGCCCCGGGGGCCTGCGCAGGTTCGTTCCCGGACCTGCGGGGGGCGCTGCCCCCCGCGTTACCCCCGAAGGCGGCGTACCCAGCAGCACCCCCGAGGGCTCCACCCCGAACCTGGCTTCGGTGCTGCCTGGCGCGCCCGCCGTCGTGCTGGACCGGATCCGCGCCAACCAGGCCGCCAGGCCCGACGAAGCGTGCGAGATGTGCACGGCGGAGATCCTGCCCGATCACAGCCACGTGGCGGATCTGGAGAAGTCCTCCCTGCTGTGTGTGTGCCGTCCCTGTTACCTGCTTTTCGAGCGGCCGGACGCCGGCGGCGGGCGTTACCGCAGGGTTCCGGACCGCTATCTGCGCGACCCGTCCCGGCCCATGTCCGCCGCCGAATGGGACGAGCTCGAAATCCCGGTGGGCCTGGCCTTCTTCCTGTACAGCTCGCAGGCGGGTGAGGTGGTCGGCTTCTACCCGAGCCCGGCCGGGGTGACCGAGTGCAGGCTGGACCTGAGTGCCTGGGAACGAATAGCGCAGGCCCATCCGATGCTCGCCGCCATCGATCCCGACGTGGAGGCGGCGCTCATCACGCGCACCGACAAGACCAGCGTCGTGGAGCACTTCGTCGTTCCCATCGACACGTGCTACGAACTGGCCGGGCGGATGCGCATGCTCTGGAAGGGATTCGACGGCGGGACAGAGGCCCAGCAGAGCATCGCCGAATTCCTCGACGGCGTCCGGGCGCGCGCCCAGATCTTCAGTCAGGAGCCTTCCTGACATGGCGGAGCTGGTTTTCGACTGCATCGGCGTGACGCCGGACCGGTACGCCGTCACCCCGTCGATGTCGCTGAAGCTGCGGATCAGCGAGACCACCGGGCAGCGTGTGGAAACGATCGCACTGCGCTGCCAGATCAGGATCGAGCCGGCCCGGCGGCGGTATACCCCGGCCGAGGAGGATCGGCTGAACGACCTGTTCGGCGACACTCACCGGTGGGCGGACACGCTGAAGCCGATGCAGTTCACCACGGTGTCCGCGATGGTGCCCGGGTTCACCGGGAGCACCGAGATCGACCTGCCGGTCCCATTCAGCTACGACCTGGAGCTGGGCTCGGCGCGGTACTTCAGCAGCCTGGAGTCCGGTGAGATCCCGCTGCTGCTGCTGTTCAGCGGGTCGGTGTTCACGGTGGCCGACGGGCGGATCTCGGTGCAGCTGGTGCCGTGGAGCAAGGAGGCGCCCTGCCGGATCCCGGTGAGCCTGTGGCGGGAGGCCATCGACGTGCACTTCCCCAACGCCGCCTGGCTGCGGATCGGCACGGACACGCTCGACGAACTTCAGCGGTTCAAGAACAGGAACGCCATTCCCACCTGGGACGGCACCGTGCGTGCGCTGCTCGCCGCCGCCGCTGACCCGGCCGCCGCTGCCGCCGATCCCGCGGAGTGCCCGCCATGATCGTTCAGCCGGGGCACCTCGCCCACGCCCGCGAGGTGGCCGACGCGGTGCTGTACGAGGGCTACCTGCTCTACCCGTACCGCAGGTCGGCGCAGAAGAACCAGGCCAGGTTCCAGTTCGGCGTGCTGGTACCGCCGGCCTATCTGGACGCCGACCCGCACGAGCGCGCCGCCACCCGGACCGAGTGCCTGCTCGAGTGCACCGACGAGGCGACGATCTGGATCGCGGCCCGGTTCCTGCACCTGCGGCGGCGCACCGTCCAGCAGCTGGGCGGCCCGGACGGGCCGCGCGAGGTGGACAGCCTGCTGGTGGACGGCACCTGGCACACGCCGTGGGACGAGGCAGCCGACCGCGAGCACGAGGTCACCGTGACGGTGGCCGGCCTGCTGCGCGAGGACGCGGAGTTCGCCGTGCACACCGACGCCGGGCAGGAGACCGAGGACATCACCGACGCCGGCGGGGCGGTGGCGGGACGGCTGGTGCACCGGTGGGAGCCGCTGGACGCGACGATCACCGTGCACGCCGAGCGGCTTCCCGGCCCGTACGGCGTGCTGCTGCTGCGGGTGACCGTGGCCAACCAGACCGTGCCGCCGCGGCCGCCGGGCGGACGCGCGGACGCGCTGCGGCACGCGCTGATCTCGGCGCACACGATGATCGGCGCGGACGGGACGTTCCTGTCCATGACCGACCCGCCCGAGTGGGCGTCGCAGATGGTGGCCGGGTGCAGCAACACCGGCACCTGGCCGGTGCTGGCCGGGCCCGAGGGCTGCGGCAACCTGATGATGTCCTCCCCGATCATCCTCTACGACCACCCACAGGTCGCGCCGGAGAGCGCCGGGGATCTGTTCGACGCCACCGAGATCGACGAGATCCTCACCCTGCGCACGCTGGCCATGACCGACGAGGAGAAGGCCGAGGCGCGCAGCACCGACCCGCGCGCGGCCGGCCTGCTGGACCGGCTGGACGGGCTGCCGCCGGAAATGCTGGAGAAGATGCACGGCGCCATCCGGTACCTGGCCCCGGCCGCCGGCCCGGTCCCACGGCAACCGGAAGTGGCCGGCCCCGGCGAGTACACCGTGCCGCAGCCGTCGGCGCCCTGGTGGGATCCGGGCGCGGACGCCTCCGTCTCGCCGGAGACCGACCACGTGATGGTGGGCAGCGTGCGGGTGGCCAAGGGCAGCCGGGTCACCATGCGGCCGGGATCGCGCCGGGCCGATGCCCAGGACCTGTTCCTGGCCGGCCGCGAGGCCCTGGTGGAAGCGGTGCTGTTCGACGTGGACGGCCAGGTGCACCTGGCCGTCACCCCGGATGCCGACCCGCTGCTGGCCGACCTGCAGCGCAGCCACGGCAGGTTCCTGTACTTCTCCCCGGACGAGATCGAGCCACATCCAGTCAAACAGGGCGCAGAGGAGGAAACCCAGTGATCAGCAACCTGATCAAGGCAGCGGTGCTCGCGGCGGTGCTGGCCGTGGTGGTGCAGTCGCTGCCCGACATAAAGCGTTACCTAGAGCTTCGCGAGATGTAGGGCGGCGGCAATGGAAACGGTCATCGGATTCGTGGTTGGTTACCTGGTCGGCGCCCGGGAGGGGAAGGGCGGGCTGGAGCGGCTGAAGACCTCGGTCCAGGCCATCCTGGCCTCTCCCGAGGCGCACCGGCTGATCGGCGAGGCCATGCAGGTAGCCGAGCCGGTAGCGCGCCGCGCGTCGAGCGTCGGGCTGAGCAGCATCGGCGGCATCGGCGGCAGCGTGATGAAGGAACTGGTCAACCGGGCGGCCGGCACTCGGGAGAACACCCGCGCCGCGTGACGCCGGGCCCCGCCGCCTCACGTCCCCATCGGATGCCAGACCGTCTTCGTCTCCAGGAAGGCGAGCATCCGCCGGGGATCCGGTGCGGCGGCCCAGCCGTCCCCGTTTGGGCCGGCCGAGCCTCGGCTGGCTGAACCTGGGCCGGCGGAGAAGACACGCTTGACGTTGGCCGCGGCCAGTCGCTCGAGTTCGGGCCGGCCGGCCGGCTCCACGCCGGCGATGTCGATCGCGTTCACGTCCATGTGCCCGGCCAGCACGGGGGCCAGCTCGGCGGTGACCCCGGTCAGCAGGTTGACCACCCCGGCGGGCACGTCGGAGGTCGCGAGCACCTCGGACAGGGTCACCGCGGGCAGCGGCCGCTGCCCGCTGGCCACCACCACCGCGGCGTTGCCGGTGGCGATCACCGGGGCCAGCACGCTGACCAGGCCGAGCAGGCTGGACTCCTGGGGGGCGACGACGGCGACCACGCCGGTCGGCTCGGGCACGCTGAAGTTGAAGTACGGCCCGGCCACCGGGTTCGCCGCCCCGGCGATCTGTGCCACCTTGTCCGGCCAGCCCGCGTACCAGACCCACCGGTCGATGGCCGCGTCCACCAGGCGGCCGGCCTCGGCGGCGCTGACTCCCTCGGCCGCCGCCACCTCGCCGGTGAACTGGCCGGCCCGGCCCTCGAGCATCTCCGCCACCCGGTACAGCACCTGCCCGCGGTTGTAGGCGGTGGCGGCCGCCCACTTCCCGGTCGCCGCGCGGGCCGCGACGACCGCGTCCCTGGCGTCCTTGCGTGACGCCTGTGCGGCGTTGGCCAGCACCGCCCCGGCGGCGTCGCGGACGGGATAGGACCGGCCGGACTCCGAACGCGGGAACGCGCCGCCGATGTACAGCTTGTAGGTCTTGCGGACCGCCAGCCGGTCATCAGGCATTGAGGTAAGCCTCCAGTCCGTGCCGGCCGCCTTCCCGGCCGAAGCCCGATTCGCGGTATCCGCCGAACGGGCTCGCCGGGTCGAACCGGTTGTAGGTGTTGGCCCACACCACCCCGGCCCGCAGCCGCTGGGCCAGCCAGAGGATCCGGCTGCCCTTCTCCGTCCACACGCCGGCCGACAGCCCGTACGGCGTGTTGTTGGCCTTCGCCACGGCCTCCTCGGGAGTGCGGAAGGTCAGCACGGACAGCACCGGGCCGAAGATTTCCTCGCGGGCGATCCGGTGCGCAGGGCTGACCCCGGTGAACAATGTCGGGGCGAACCAGAAGCCGCGCTCGGGCAGCAGACACGGCGCTGACCACCGGTGCGCCCCCTCCGCCTCGCCGGACGCGGACAGTTCGGTGATCTTGTCCAGCTGCTGGCGTGAGTTGATCGCGCCGATGTCGGTGTTCTTGTCCAGTGGGTCACCGAGCCGCAGCGTGCCCAGCCGCCGCTTCAGCCGGTCGAGCAGGGTATCGGCGACCGACTCGGCGACCAGCAGCCGCGACCCAGCGCAGCAGACGTGCCCCTGGTTGAAGAAGATGCCGTTCACGATGCCCTCGACGGCGCCCTCCACCGGCGCGTCCTCGAACACCACGTTGGCCGCCTTGCCGCCAAGTTCCATGGTCAGCTTCTTGCCGGTGCCCGCGGCAGCGGCCAGGATCTGCTTGCCCACCTCGGTGGAACCGGTGAACGCGACCTTGTCCACGTCCGGGTGGGCGACCACCGCGGCGCCGGTGTCCCCGGCGCCGGTCACGATGTTCACCACTCCGTCGGGCAGCCCGGCCTGCTGGCACACCTCGGCCAGCAGCAGCGCGGTGAGCGGGGTGGTCTCGGCGGGCTTGAGCACGCAGGTGTTGCCGGCCGCGAGGGCCGGCGCCAGCTTCCAGGCCGCCATGAGCAGCGGGAAGTTCCACGGGATGACCTGCCCGGCGACGCCCAGTGGCCGCGGATCCGGGCCGAAGCCGGCGTAGCCGAGTTTGTCCGCCCAGCCGGCGTAGTAGAAGAAGTGCGCACTGGCCAGCGGCACGTCGACGTCGCGCGATTCCTTGATCGGCTTGCCGTTGTCGAGGCTCTCCAGCACCGCGAACTCGCGGGCCCGCTCGGCGATGATCCGCGCAATCCGGTAGATGTACTTGGCCCGCTGGGCGCCGGGCATCGGCCCCCAGACGTTCTCGAAGGCGGTGCGGGCGGCGCGCACCGCCCGGTCCACGTCCTGCTGGCCCGCCAGTGCCACCTCGGCCAGCGGCTCCTCGGTCGCCGGGTTGACGGTACCGAACGTCCGCCCGTCGGCGGCCGGGGCGAACTCGCCGTTCACGAACAGCCCGTAGGACGGGGCGATCGTGACGATCCCCCGCTCCTGCGGTGCGGGAGCGTACTCCCAGGAAACCGTGTCGGTCATGCGCCACCTTCCGGGCCTGCTGCCGGTCTCACCATACTGTCGCACCATGCCTGTCATGCCGGGGCTGGCGGGTGGCTGCCGCGCCGGCACTGCCAGAATGAGGTCATGCGCGCCGCCTGGGTCAGGGAAACGACGGCCAGGCACTGGCGTGCCCTGATCGCCGCGACCGTCGCCGCGGCTGTCGTGGCCGTGTTCCTGGTGCTGTCCCGGCCCGCCGCGCCTGCCACGTCCTCCGGCCCGGCCGCGCTGAGCCCGGTCACCGGTTTCTCCCGGGTGACCCGGCCCGCCCCCGCCTTCGACCTGCCGCCGCTGGACGGCAGCGGCAGCGTCCGGCTCACCGCGCTGCGGGGCAGGCCGCTGGTCGTCAACTTCTGGTCCTCTTCGTGCGGGCCCTGCCAGCGGGAGTCGCCCGCCATCGCCCGCGTCGCCGCGACGCTGCGCGGCAAGGTGACCTTCGTCGGCATCGACACGGCCGACAGCAAGAGCGCGGCACGGGCCTTCGCCACCCGTACCCACATGACCTATCACCTCGCCTACGACCCGACGGCGTCGGCGGCCGGCCAGTACCGCGTCCCGGCGCTTCCCGAGACGGTCTTCCTGACCAGCTCGGGGACTCAGATTCTCGGCGTCAACCTGGGTGCGCTGACCGCCCAGCACCTGTCGGTCATCCTGCACGACCTGTACGGCATCAGCGCCTGAGCCGGCCAACGTGAGCCGGCCAGCCTGAGCCCGGTCAGATGGTGAAGTAGTCCGGGCCCGCGTACTGGCCGGTGAGCTGCTTGCTCCGCTGCATGAGCAGGTCGTTCAGCAGGCTGGAGGCGCCGATGCGGAACAGCGCCGGGGTGAGCCATTCATCACCGGCGGTCTCCCGCACGAGCACCAGGTACCGGATCGCGTCCTTGGCGGTGCGGATCCCGCCGGCCACCTTCACCCCGACCCGCCGCCCGGTGGCCCCGGCGAAGTCGCGGGCGGCGGCCAGCATGGCGTGCGTGACCACCGGCGTGGCGGCGGGCGACACCTTGCCGGTGGACGTCTTGATGAAATCGGCGCCGGCCAGCATGGCCAGCCAGGAGGCCCGCGACACGTTGTCCAGGGTGGCCAGCTCGCCGGTCTCCAGGATGACCTTCAGGTGGGCGCGGCCGCAGGCCTCGCGAACCGCGCGGATCTCCTCATACACCTGCCCGTAGCGGCCGGCCAGGAACGCACCCCGGTCGATCACCATGTCCACCTCGTCCGCCCCGGCGTGCACCGCGTCGGCCACATCGGCCAGCTTCACCGCCAGCGACGCCCGGCCGGACGGGAACGCGGTGGCGACCGAGGCCACCGCCACCGGGCTGCCGGCCAGTTCGCCGTGCGCCACGCCGGCCAGATCGGGGTAGACACACACCGCGGCGACCGGCGGCACCGCCGGGTCGGCCGGATCCGGGCGGAGGGCCTTGACGCACAGGTCGCGCACCTTACCCGGGGTGTCCGCGCCTTCCAGCGTGGTCAGATCGACCATCCGGACCGCCATGGTCAGGGCCCACAGCTTGGCGTCCTTCTTGATCGACCGGGTGGCCAGGCTGGCCGTCCGCTCCTGGGTGGCGACCTGGTCGACGCCGGGCAGGCCAAGCAGCACCTGGCGCAGCGCGGTGTCGGAGATCTCGGTGCCGACGGCCCCGGCCAGCCAGGGCCGTGCGGCCACCGCCTGGATGCCGGCGGATACGGTGCTGTCCGCGGATACAGTGCTGCCCGCGGAGGTGGGGCCGCTCGGGGAAACCTGCACGGTCTGAGGCTACCTTCCCGGGTTTCTGGCGGGCCCGGGGGCGAGCCGGACGACCGCGTCGCTGGCCGCCCTGGCCACGGCGAAGCCGGGCTTGATCACCGTGTTGATGATGTGCAGCCGCTGGTCGAACGGGGCGAACGCGCTCTTCATCGCGTTGATGGTCAGCCACTCGATGTCGGACCAGCCGTAGCCGAATGTCTCCGCTAGCGTGTGGAACTCCGACGACAGGGTGACGTCGCTCATCAGCCGGTTGTCGGTGTTCACCGTGGCCCGGAAGGACAGCTGCCGGAGCAGGCCGATCGGGTGCTCGGCGATCGACGGCGCGGCGCCGGTCTGCACGTTCGACGTGGGGCACAGCTCCAGCGGGATACGCCGGTCGCGGACGTAGCTGGCCAGCCTGCCCAGGTGCACGGTGCCGTCGGTGGAGACCTGGATGTCGTCCACGATGCGGACACCGTGGCCGAGCCGTTCGGCACCGCACCACTGCAGCGCCTCCCAGATGGACGGCAGCCCGAAACCCTCGCCGGCGTGAATGGTGATGTGGAAGTTCTCCCGCGCCACGTACTGGAACGCGTCCAGGTGCCGGGACGGCGGGCTGCCGGCCTCCGCGCCCGCGATGTCGAACCCGACGACCCCTTCGTCCCGGTGACGCACCGCGAGCTCGGCGATCTCAAGCGAGCGGGCCGCCGTCCGCATCGCGGTCAGCAGGGCGTACACCGTGATGCCCCGGCCCTCGCTGCCCCGCCGGAACCCCTCCAGCACCGCCTCGACCACCTGGTCCAGGGTGAGGCCCCCGGCCACGTGCAGCTCGGGGGCGAACCGGACCTCGGCGTAGACGACCCCGTCGGCGGCGAGATCCTCGGCGGCCTCCGCGGCCACCCGCACCAGCGCCTCGCGGGTCTGCATGACCGCCACGGTGTGCTGGAACGCATCCAGGTAGTACTTCAGGTGACCGCGGTTGGCGCCGCGGGTCAGCCAGCGGCCCACCTCGGCCGGGTCGGACGACGGGAGCTTGCCGTAGCCAATCTCGCTGGCCAGCTCGACCACGGTGGACGGCCGCAGCCCGCCGTCCAGGTGGTCATGCAGCAGCACCTTGGGCACGGCGCGGATTTCCTCCGTGGTCAGCGGCATCTGGCCATTATTGCCGGGCCGGTGTCACTCCCCTGGCCTGGGGCCGATGCGCTCCAGCACCGGCGACGGCAGGTCCGGCGGCACCGCCCCGATCCCTATCGCCCCGGCCAGCGCCTGCCTGGCCCCGGCCATCCGGCCGGGATCGCTGCTGTGCAGTTCCAGCACTGGCTGCCCGCTGGTCACCCGCTCGCCCGGCTTGACCAGGCAGAGCACACCGGCCGCCGGGTCCACCGGGTCCTCCTTGCGGGCCCGGCCCGCGCCCAGCCGCCAGGCCGCGACACCGACCGCCCGGGCATCCAGCCGGTGCAGCCAGCCGTTGCCGTCGGCGGCGACCGTCTGCTTGTGTGCCGCTTGCGGCAGCGGCGCGTCCGGATCCCCGCCCTGCGCGGCCACCATGTCCCGGAACGTGCGCAGCGCACGCCCGTCAGCCAGCGCCGCGGCCGGGTCGCTGCCCGGCTGGCCGTCCAGCCCGGCCAGCCGGAGCATCTCGGTGGCCAGCGCGAGAGTCACCTGGACCAGGTCCTCCGGGCCCTCGCCGCGCAGCGTGGCGACCGACTCGGCCACCTCGACCGCGTTGCCGACGGCCCGGCCCAGCGGCGTGTCCATCCTGGTGAGCAGCGCGGAGGTGCGCACCCCGTGCTCGGTGCCGAGAGTGACCATGGTCTCGGCCAGTTGCCGCGCCTGATCCAGCTCGCGCATGAAAGCGCCGTCGCCGACCTTCACGTCCAGCACCAGGGCCGAGGTGCCTTCGGCGATCTTCTTCGACATGATCGAGCTGGCGATGAGCGGGATCGACTCCACGGTGCCCGTCACGTCGCGCAGCGCGTACAGCTTGCGGTCGGCCGGCGCCAGCCCTGGCCCAGCGGCGCAGATAACACAGCCGGTCTCGCTGAGCACCGCGGCCATCTCGGCCGGCGTCAGGGCGGCCCGCCAGCCCGGGATCGCCTCCAGCTTGTCCAGGGTGCCGCCGGTGTGGCCCAGCCCGCGGCCGGACAGCTGCGGCACCGCGGCACCGCAGCTGGCCACCAGCGGCGCGAGGATCAGCGAGACCTTGTCGCCGACCCCGCCGGTGGAGTGCTTGTCCACCGTCGGCCGGGTCAGCTGGCCGAGGTCCAGCCGGTCGCCGGAGTCGACCATGGCCGCGGTCCAGGTGCGCAGCTCGCGCTGGCCGAGCCCGCGGAAGAAGACCGCCATCAGCAGCGCGGCCACCTGCTCGTCCGGGATCCCGCCGCCGGCGTAGCCGGAGATCAGCGAGCGGATGTCCTCGTCGGCCAGCTGCCGCCCGTCCCGCTTGGCCAGGATCAGGTCGATGACGTCAGCCACCGCCTGGCCCCTCTCCCGGCCGCGCGTCCTGGGCCTCGGGCGGCGCGTCCCGCCGCTCGGCCAGGTCACCGGCGCCGAAGGCGGCGGGCAGCAGGCGGCTCAGCTGCTGCGGGCCGTCCTCGGTGTCCACCAGCAGCGCCGGCCCGCCCGCCTCGAGCAGGAGCTGGCGGCACCGGCCGCAGGGCAGCAGCGGCCGGCCGTCCGCGGCGACCACGCTGACCGCGGCCAGCGCCGGGATGCCATTCTCTGTGTCCGCGCCCTGGGGCGGGCCGCCTGCGTGCAAGGCGGACACCAGGCCGCATTCGGCGCACAGCGTGAGCCCGTAGGACGCGTTCTCCACGTTGCAGCCGGTCACCAGCCGGCCGCCGGTGGTCAGCCCGGCCGCGCCGACCCGCAGCCTCGAATACGGCGCGTAGGCGCGTGCTGCTGCCTCGGTGGCCGTGGCCCGCAGCCCGTCCCAGTCGATCGGCTCGCCCGCCATCCGCGCACCTCCCGCCGGGGAGCGTAGCAGCCTGGTCTCCTTCAGGGCCGGCCCGTGACGGGGCAGGCAAAGCGAGCGATTTTCAGAACAATCGATCCGTGAGTCTCGATTTGGCAACAGCACGGTTGAAGAAGTGCCCGGTTCTTCCCCGCTGACGTGAAACGGGTCTAGCCTGCGGGCAGCCAGCGCATAGGGCGGAACGGGACTCCGGCAGCTGGCCATTGAAGGAGGTAACGGTGAGAGGGACCATCAGGGTGGTCGCGGCGGTCAGTGTCGCGGCGCTGCTGGCTGCGGGGTGTGCCAGCGCCTCCAAGCCGGGTTCGTCCGGCGGCTCGTCGTCGAGCTCAGGCGGCTCCGCATCCACGGCGGGCAAATTTCTCGGGTGCATGGTGACCGACACCGGCGGCATCGACGACCGGTCGTTCAATGCCTCGTCCTGGCAAGGCATGCAGGAGGCGCAGTCCGCCGACCCGAGCAAGGTCTCGGTCAAGTACCTGCAGTCCAGTTCGACGGCAGACTACGCGCCGAACATCAGCGCGTTCATCGGCAAGAAGTGCGGGATCATCGTCACGGTCGGGTTCCTGATGGCCGGGGCCACCGGCACCGCGGCCACCAGCAACACGAGCGCGAAGTTCGCGATCGTGGACTGCGCGATCGCGACGGTCAACTGCCCCACCACGTCCTCGGGGAAGGCCTCCAAGCCGCCGTCCAACGTGGATTCCCTGGTGTTCAACACCGTCCAGGACGGGTTCCTCGGCGGTTACCTGGCCGCGGGTATGTCGAAGACGGGGAAGGTGGCCACGTTCGGCGGGGACAAGATCCCGACGGTGACCATCTACATGGATGGCTTCTGGGACGGGGTGCAGTACTACAACCAGCAGAACCACAAGCACGTGGCCGTGCTGGGCTGGAACGAGCAGTCGCAGAGCGGTGAGTTCACCAACAGCTTCACCAACCTGACCATGGGGCAGACGATCACCCAGCAGTTCATCAACGAGGGTGCGGACGTCATCTTCCCGGTGGCCGGTGGTGTCGGCCTGGGTGCGGCCAAGGCCGTGCAGAACGCGGACACCGCGGCCGGCACCCAGAAGGTGAACATGGAGTGGGTGGACACCGACGGCTGCGTGAGCGCGGCGCAGTACTGCAAGTACTTCATCACCAGCGTGGAGAAGGGTATCCAGACCGCGGTGAAGACCGCGGTCACGGCCGCCTCCAACGGCACATTCAAGGGCGGCACCTACGTCGGGACGCTGGCCAACGGCGGCGTTACCCTGGCTCCTTACCACGACTTCGCCAGCAAGGTCCCGTCCACTCTGCAGTCCCAGATCAACACCATCAAGTCCGAGATCATCAGCGGCAAGATCAAACCGGCCACGAAGAGCCCCGTGTAAACCCGCTCTTACCGGCTGGGCCGGGCCGCCGAGGGCGGCCCGGCCCAGCCGGAGGCATATTGGTGCCCACACGAGTTGGTGCCCGCAAGCACGGCACAGACAGGGACGGCCATGGAACTTGAGCTGCGTGATATCACGAAGCGTTTCGGCAGCCTGGTCGCCAACGATCACATCGACCTCAAGGTCGCGCCCGGCGAGATCCGTGGCCTGCTCGGTGAGAACGGTGCGGGCAAGACCACGCTGATGAACGTTCTGTACGGCCTGGTGCAGCCGGACGAGGGCGAGATCCGGGTGGACGGCAAGCCGGTCACGATCCGCTCGCCCAAGGACGCGATCAACGCCAAGATCGGCATGGTCCATCAGCACTTCATGCTGGTGCCGGTGTTCACCGTCGCGGAGAACGTCATCCTCGGGGTCGAGCCCACCCGCGGGCGGTGGCTGCTCGACCACCGGCGGGCCCGCCGCGAGGTGCGTGAGCTCTCCGAGCGCTACGGCCTCGAGGTGAACCCGGACGCCAGGATCGAGGACCTGCCGGTCGGGGTACAGCAGCGGGTGGAGATCATCAAAGCGCTGCTGCGGCGGGCCAGCGTGCTGATCCTCGACGAGCCCACCGCGGTGCTCACCCCCGGCGAGACCGAGGATCTGTTCCGCATCATGCGCGAGCTGCGCGAGGGCGGCCGGTCGATCGTCTTCATCTCGCACAAGCTCAAAGAGGTCCAGGCGATCGCCGACAACGTCACCGTCATCCGCCGGGGGCGGGTGGTCGGCGAGCGGCCGCCGTCGACCAGCGACGCCGAGCTCGCCGCACTCATGGTCGGCCGGGCGGTGGAACTGCGGGTCAGCAAGGAGGCCGCCAAGCCCGGTGACGTAGTCCTCGACGTCAGCGGCCTGACCGTGCCCGCCGATCCCACGCTCGGCGAGACCAGGGCCCCCGTGGAAGACCTGTCGTTCCAGGTCCGGGCGGGCGAAATTCTGGGCATCGCCGGGGTTCAGGGCAACGGCCAGACCGACCTGTGCGAGGCGCTGATGGGGCTGCGCCCAGCCAGCGGCAGCGTCCACCTGGATGCCAGGAACATCAGCCGCGCCACCCCGCGGGACCGGCTGCGGGCCGGCATCGCCTACATTCCCGAGGACCGGCAGCAAGACGGGCTGGTCGGCGACTTCTCGGTGGCCGACAACCTGGTGCTCGACACCTATGACCGGCCGCCGAACGCCTCCGGGATCGCCATGAACCTGCCGAAGATCCGCGAGCAGGCCAGGAACCTGGTCGAGGAGTTCGACGTCAGGACGTCGTCCATCGACACCTCGGTGGGCACGCTGTCCGGCGGCAACCAGCAGAAGGTGATCCTCGCCCGGGAGGTCGGCAGACGGGTGCGGCTGCTGCTGGCCAGCCAGCCCACCAGAGGCCTGGACGTCGGGTCGATCGAGTTCGTGCACCGCAGGATCGTCGAGGAACGCGACCAGGGGACGGCGGTGATCATCATCTCGTCCGAGCTGGATGAGATCTACGCGCTGTCCGACCGGATCGCGGTCATGTACGAGGGCAAGATAACCGGGTTCCGGCCACCCACCGTGCCCGTAGCCGAGCTGGGCCTGCTGATGGCCGGCGGCGGGAACGGGGGCAAGCCGGCCGACGGCGGCACGCCCGGCGCCACCGGCCCGGCGGCCGGCGCGGACGCCGCCACGGCGGTGCCCGCGGACAGCACCGTGGCGGCTGGGAACCCGGCCATCGGCGGCGGGCCTGTGGTCAGCAGCGACACCGCGGTCGAAGTAGACCCGGCTGACGGCGCGTCATCGCAGGAAGGGCAAGGGGAGCCGGCATGAGCGACGACGTCAGCGACCGGCCGCCAGCGCCCGGCCAGCCCGAGCCGACGGCGGGCTCCGGGGCGGACCCGGGCACCCAGCCGGGGGCGGGCCTCACCGGGCGGGAGCCCGGCGGCCGCAGCCCGCTGCGCGGCCTGGGCCGGGCCATCCTGGACTCGATCCTGGAGGGCAGCCCGACCGTCACCACCACGCTGGCCTTCATCGCCGCCCTGGTAATCGGCGCGCTGGTCATCGCGTTCAGCAACCCGACCGTGCTGCACTACTGGAACAGCTTCTTCGCCGCGCCCGGCACGGCCATATCAAGCACCTGGGACTCGATCGCCGCCGCCTATTCGGCCATGTTCGAGGGGGCGATCTTCAACCCACACACGATCGCCGCCGCGGCCAACGGCACCGGCTCGGTCGGCGCCATCTTCTACCCGCTGTCCCAGACCACGGCCCAGGCCACCCCGCTGATCCTCACTGGCCTGTCGGTGGCGCTGGCGTTCCGGGCCGGGCTGTTCAACATCGGTGCGGCCAGCCAGTGGATCGGCGGTGCGATCGTCGTCACCTGGCTGGGTTTCGGGGTCAGCCTGCCGCCGGTCATCCACGTGATCGTCTGCCTGGCCGGCGGATTCGCGGGTGGTGCGGTGATGGGCTGGCTGGTCGGCGCGCTCAAGGCGCGGACCGGGGCACACGAGGTGATCGTCACGATCATGCTCAACTACGTGATGTACGACGTGCTGTCCTACCTGCTCGGCACGCCGAAGGCGCTGCAACTGCCGCACCAGGCCGACCTGATCAGCCCGGGCATCGCCGCCAACGCTCAGCTACCGCACGTCGGCGGGCCCGCACCACAGGTCGGGGTCGGGTTCCTGATCGCGATCGCCGCCGCCATCGCCATGTGGTGGTTGCTGGCCCGCAGCACCACCGGCTTTCAGTTCCGCACCGTCGGGGCGAACCCGAGCGCCGCCCGCACCGCGGGCATGAGCGTGGAGAAGACCTGGGTGCTGGCCATGCTGCTGGCCGGCGGCCTGGCCGGGCTCAGCGGCGCGGTGACCACGCAGGGCGTGTTCTACAACCTCAACAGCCAGAGCTACGGCAGCTACGGCATCAACGGCATCACGGTCGCGCTGCTCGGCCGGGCGAAACCGCTCGGCACCGTGCTGGCTGCGCTGCTGTTCGGGGCGCTGGAGGCCGGCGGCACGGTGATGGAGGCCGCCACCACGGTGCCCATCGACATCGTCGAAGTGCTGCAGGGCCTGATCGTGCTGTTCGTGGCGGCACCGCTGATGATCAGGGCGGTGTTCCGGCTGCGCGCGGCGCAGAGCACCGGCATGGAGGCCGTGGCTAAGGGGTGGAACGGATGACCGCGCTCGCCACCACCCTCCGGGCCCCGGTCACCATCAACCGCAGATATGTCACCGGCGCGGTGTTCGTGCTGTTCGGGCTGGTGAACATCCTGGTGTTCGGCCAGTTCGCGCACAAAGGCGACGCCGGGTTCCAGTTCGCGCTGCCCGGGACCACCGGAAACCCACCGGTCCTGCACGTGCCCGCGGGACCGGCCTGCTTCGTCCTGGGCGCGCTGACAATACTGATCGGCCTGGGCCGCGTGGCCTTCGAGCAGCCGGTCTGGCTCCGGCGGCTGGGCATCGGCGCGGTGCTGCTCTTCTTCACCCTCTCGCTGCTGATGTGGTCGGACGTTGGCACCTGGGCCAACGACATCCCGATCAACGTGGTGAGCCTGCTGCAGGCCACGCTGGCCGGCTCGATCCCGCTGATCCTGGGCGCCCTGGCCGGGTGCATGGGCGAACGCGCCGGAGTCATCAACATCGCGATCGAGGGCCAGCTGCTGCTCGGTGCGTTCACCGCCGCGATCGTCACCAGCACCGTCGGCGGCGTGTGGGTCGGGCTAGTCAGCGGTTCAGTGGGCGGCGGCCTGGTGGGCGCCCTGCTGGCGCTGTTCGCGATCCGCTTCTTCGTTGACCAGATCGTGCTGGGCGTAGTGCTCAACCTGCTGGTCAGCGGGTTCACCGGGTTTCTCTACGACCGGCTGATGGTGACCAACGCCAACACGTACAACAACGCCGGCACCTTCGGCCCCATCAAAATCCCGGGGCTGGGCAGCATCCCGGTCATCGGGCCGATCTTCTTCGACTCGACGATCTTCCTGTACATCACCTACGCCGCCATCATCGCCGTCCAGGTCGGGCTGTTCAGCACCCGCTGGGGCCTGCGGGTGCGTGCGGTGGGCGAACACCCGACCGCCGCCGACACCGTCGGCATCAAGGTGCTGGGCATCAGGTACGGCAACCTCATCATGGGTGGCATGCTCGCCGGGATCGGCGGCGCCTACCTGACGATCGGCTCGGTGGGCACGTTCAGCAAGGACATGTCATCCGGGCTGGGTTACATCGCTCTGGCGGCGATGATCTTCGGCCGGTGGCGGCCGCTCGGCGCCACCATGGCGGCGCTGCTGTTCGGCTTCACCGGGGCGCTGCAGAGCTTCCTGGGCAGCATCACCGTGCCGATCTCGCCGTTCCTGCTGAACATGCTGCCGTACGTGGCCACGATCATCGCCGTGGCCGGGCTGGTGGGCAGGGTCCGGGCGCCTGCCGCCGACGGCAAACCCTACTCGCGGGCATGATGCCGCCGGGCCGGCGGCCAGGCGTGTGACAGCATCGGGCCATGAACACTGAGCGTGCCGCCGGGCCGACCGGCACCGAGCCTCTTGCCGCCGGGCCAGCCGGCGCCGAGCCGTTCGCGGCCGCCGCGGCGAGTGCGCGGCGGCTGGCCGCCGGAACCGGTGTGGAGCGGCACGACGTGGCCGTGGTGCTCGGCTCCGGCTGGACCCCGGCGGCGGCAGCGATCGGGCCGGTCACCGCGGAGGTGCCGGTGACCAGCCTGGGTGGTTTCCCGGCTCCGACCGTGGCCGGGCATGCCGGGCTGGTCCGCTCCGTGCGGGCGGGCAGCGTGGCGGTGCTGGTGTTCCTCGGCCGCGCGCACCTGTACGAGGGGCACTCACCGGCCACCGTGGTGCACGGCGTGCGTACGGCGATCGCCGCGGGCTGCCGGGTTATCGTGCTGACCAACGCGGCCGGCGGGATCAGCGGATACCCGGTCGGCCAGCCGGTCCTGCTCAGCGACCACCTGAACCTGACCGGCCGGTCGCCCCTGGCCGGCCCGCCCCCGCCCGAGGGGTACCCGGGCCGGTTCGCCGACCTCACCGAGACCTATTCGCAGCGGCTGCGCGGCCTGGCCATGAAGGCGGACTCGCAGCTTCCGGACGGCGTCTACGCCGGGCTGCCCGGCCCGCACTATGAGACGCCCGCCGAGATCCACATGCTGCAGAAGCTTGGCGCCGACATGGTCGGCATGTCCACCGTGCTGGAGGCGATCGCCGCGCGCCACCTGGGCGCCGAGGTACTGGGCATCTCGCTGGTCACCAACCCCGCGGCCGGCCTCGGCGCCGGGACGCTGGACCATGCCGAGGTGGTGTCCGCGGGCCAGGCCGCCGCGGGGCGGATGGGTGACCTGCTGGCCGCGATCCTGCCACGGGCCTGCTGACATGGCGGCTGAGACGGCGGCTGGCACGCCTGCTGACGGGGCCGCGATGCTGCCCGGCGAACTCCGGGCCAGGGTACAGGCGTGGATCGGCGACGATCCCGACCCGGACGACCGGGATGAGCTGCGCAAGCTGCTGGCCGATGGCGGGGAGGCGGCCGTGGCGGAACTGGCGGGCCGGTTCGGTGGCAGGCTGGAGTTCGGCACCGCGGGGCTGCGCGGCGCGGTCGCGGCCGGCCCTGCCAGGATGAACCGGGCGGTCGTCCGCGGCGCCACGGCGGCGCTGGCCGGCTGGCTGGCCGCCCGGGTGCCCGGCGCCGCGCAGGCCGGGGTGGTCATCGGCGCCGACGCCAGGCACCGCTCCGCCGAGTTCGCCGACGAGGCGGCCCAAGTGCTCGCCGGGGCGGGGTTCCGTGTGCACCTGCTGCCCCGCCCGGGCCCGACGCCGCTGCTGGCGTTCTCGGTGCGGCGGCTGCCCGCGGCGGCCGGCGTCATGATCACCGCGAGCCACAACCCGGCCGCGGACAACGGCTACAAGCTGTACCTCGCCGACGGGGCCCAGATCATCCCGCCTGCCGACGCCGAGATCGAGGCCGCGATCCGCGCCCTCGGCCCGCTGGCCGCCGTGCCGGTGGCGCCGCTGGACAGCCCGCTGATCACCAGGCACGGCGCCGAGCCGGCCGGCGCCTACCTGGACGCGGTGACCGCCCTGCCAGGTACCAGCCCGCCCGGAGCCCCGGTACCCGGAGCGGAGGTATCCGGAGCTGAGGCCCCGGCGGGAACGGCCGCGGGGGTGCCACTGCGGGTCGTCTACACCGCCATGCACGGGGTGGCCGGCCCGCTCATGCTGGCGGCCATCGGCCGGGCGGGCTTCCCCGCCCCGCACGTGGTCGCCGCCCAGGCCGACCCGGACCCGGACTTCCGCACGGTGGCCTTCCCGAACCCGGAAGAGCCCGGCGCCCTCGACCTTGCGCTCGTCGAGGCGCGGCGGCTCGGCGCGGACCTGGTACTGGCCAGCGACCCGGACGGGGACCGGCTCGCGGTCGCGGTTCCGGATCCGGCGGCCAGCGGGGGCTGGCGGCGGCTGACCGGTGACCAGCTGGGCGCTCTGCTCGGCGGTTACCTGCTGAGTCAGACCGGTGGGCGGCCGGGTGCGGCGGAGCGCCTGGTGGCGACCACGGTTGTGTCCTCGACCCTGCTGTCGAAGATCGCCGCGGCGGCCGGCGCCCGGTACGCCGAGACCCTCACCGGCTTCAAGTGGATCGTCCGGGCTGGTGAGGGGGGCAGGCCAAGCGAAAGCGTCAGGCCAAGCGAGAGCGTCGGGGCAGGCGGGCGGGTGCCGGGCAGCCGGTTCCTGTTCGGCTACGAGGAGGCGCTCGGCTACGCCGTGGGCGAGGCGGTGCGGGACAAGGACGGCATCGGCGCGGCGCTGGCCGTGCTCGGCCTGGCCACCCGCGAGCGGCAGGCCGGGCGGTCCCTGCTGGACGCCTACGACGGCCTGGAGACCGCGCACGGCGTGCACCTGACCGCACAGCTGACCCTGCGCACCGCGGCGCCGGGCCAGATCATGGCGGCCCTGCGCGCCACTCCCCCTGACCGCTTCGGCGGCGAGGCTGTGCTGCGCGCCGAGGACCTGGCCAAGGCCGGCCGGGAACACCGCGCCGAGGACCTGGCCCGGGCCGGCCGCGAGCACCCTGCCGGGGATGCGATTGGCGGCGCCGGTGGCCTGCCGCCCGCCGATGTGCTGGTATACCGGCTGGCCGGGGCCAGGGTCGTGGTGCGGCCGAGCGGCACCGAGCCCAAGCTGAAGGTGTACTTCGAGGTGGTCGAGCCGGCCGGGGCCGGACTGGCGCGGGCCCGCGCGGACGCCGCGACCAGGCTGGACGCGCTGCGAGCCGCGGCCGGCCAGCTGGTTCAGCCGGGCTAGCGGCGGTCACCGCCGGGACGGTCACTGCCAGGACGGTCACCGCCGGACTGGGGCGCCCGCCCGGCAGCGGCTCAGCCGGGCTACCCGGTCACCCCGAGTTCGGCGGCCAGGCCGGCCAGTTCGCGGAGCGTGCCGTCGGCCACGGCCAGCGGGGCGGCCGGGTCCAGGTCCGCGGGCAGGGTGCGCGCGGCTCCGGGCAGCCTGCCGCCCCGGCCGGTCACCCCGGCGGCCAGCCGGTCCAGCCGGGCCTGTGCGTCGCCGGGCTGCGGGCCGAACCGGGCCGGATCCAGGGTGATCAGCAGGTGCCCGATGCCCTGCGGCTGGGCCGTGGTGTCGGCGGCGAACATGTCGGCTACCTCGGTGGACAGCCGGGGGCCGGCCAGCCCGGCGGCGAGCGCCTCCACGATCAGCGCCAGCGCGAAGCCTTTCGCCCCGCCGAGCGGGCTGAGCATCCCGGCCAGGGCGGCGTGCGCATCGGTGGTGGGCTCTCCCTGCGCGTCCAGCGCCCAGCCGGCCGGCAACGGCTCATCCCGCTGGGCCAGTGCCGCGATCTTGCCACGGGCCACGGTGCTTGTCGCCATGTCGACGATGACCGGGTGCCCGGCCGCCGGGATGCCGGCCGCGAGCGGCGACGTGGACAGCATCGGCTGGCTGGTCCCCCACGGCGGCATCACCGCGGGCCCGTTGGAGAAGACCAGGGTCAGGCATCCGGCTTCCAGGCCGGGCAGGGTGTAGACGCCGAGGGCGCCGCAGTGCCCGGAGTTCGCCACGCTCACCGCCGCGATGCCGTACTGCGCGCAGCGTGCGGCGGCCTCCTGGCCCGCCTGCCACAGCTGCCAGTGCCCGAGGCCGCCGCCGCCGTCCAGGGCGAGCAGCGGGCCGGTGTCGGTGACGGTGACCAGCCCGGCCTGCGGCGGATAGCCGCCCGCCAGCATCCGGCGCAGGTAGTAGGGCAGCCGCAGCAGCCCGTGGCTGCCCACCCCCCACACGTCGGCCAGCACGATGCACAGCGCGGAGGTCTCAGCCCGGTCCGCGGCCAGCCCGGCCGCCGCCAGCAGCCGGGCCGCCAGCCGCCGGGCGCCAGCAACGGTAAGCCCGTCACCGGTGGGGAGGCCGACAGTTTCCCCGGTCACGGCGCTGCCACCGGGACGGTGACCGCGTTGGACGGGCTGCCCCCGTCAAGCACGGCCGCGATGTCGGCCGCGAGCACCTGCAGGATCCGCTGCTGGCTCTGCTCGGTCATCCCGGCCACGTGCGGGGTCAGGACCACGTTGTCCAGCCGTTCCAGGACCCCGGGGTGCGGCGGCTCCTGCTCCCGCACGTCCAGGCCGGCCCCGCCGAGGTGGCCGGACTCCAGCACCGCGGCCAGGGCTTCCTCGTCCACGACCGATCCCCGGCCGACGTTGATGAACAGCGCTCCCCGGCGCATCCGGGCCAGCAGGTCCGCGTCCACGAAGTGGCGGGTGCCCGCGGTGGCAGGCAGGTGGCAGGACAGGATCTCGGCCTCGCCGAGGACTCCGTCGAGTGACGCGAGCCGGATCCCGGCCGCGGCCAGTTCCGTGTCGCGGCCGCCGGCGAAGGGATCATAGGCGAGCACCCGAGCGCCGACCGCCGTGGCCAGCCGGCCGCAGGCCAGCCCGGTCGCGCCCGCGCCGAGCAGCCCCCAGACGGCGCCGCTGAGCTCCCGGCCCGGCACCCGGTCCCAGCCGCCGGACCGGCACTCGCGGTCCAGCGGCACCAGCCGCCGGGCCAGCGCCAGGGCCAGGCCAAGTGTGTGCTCGGCCACGCTGACCGCGTTGGCGCCCAGCGGCGCGATCACCGCCACTCCCCTGGCCTGCGCCGCGGCGACGTCGATGTTGTCCAGCCCGACCCCGGCGCGGGCGACGACCCGCAGCCGCGGGCATGCCTCCAGCAGCCCCCGGTCGACCTGGCTGCGGTTGCGCACCACCAGGGCACGGGCCCGGCTGGCGGCCGCGGCCAGCCCGGCCGGGCTCTGCCACGCGGAAGGCTCCCGCAGCACCGACCGGCTCCGGGCCAGTTCCTCCAGCGGCGGGCCCCAGATGTCTTCGGTGATGGCCACGTCCACCGGTCCCGGCGGCCCCGCTGCCTGCCCGGCTCGCTGTGCCGGCCCTGGCTCGCGCTGGCCGGGCTCGGCCTGCATCAAGCGCTCTGGTACAGCCGGGTGAGCACGAACTCCCGGTGCCCGATGGCCTCGGCGCAGGTGATCCTGCCGTTGACGGTGCGGTCGCAGAGGTCCATCAGCCGGTCGCCCGCCTCGGCCAGGTCATACTCGCGGCTCAGCAGGCCGGAGCAGTCGAGATCGATGTGCTCGGCCATGGTCTGGGCGGTCAGCGGGTTCGCCGACAGTTTGATGACCGGTTCGAGCGGGTGCCCGATCACGTTGCCCTGGCCGGTCGGGAACAGGTGCAGCACGGCACCGGCCGAGGCCATCAGCGTGATGCACTCGGCCGCGGCCGATGAGGTGTCCATGAAGTACAGGCCGGGCCCGGAGGCCGGCACCTCGGCGGCTTCCAGCGCTCCGATCACCGGCTTGCTGCCGGTCTTGGCGATGTTGCCCATCGCCTTCTCCTCGATGGTGGACAGGCCGCCGCGGATGTTGCCCTGGGTGGGCTGCGAACCGAGCATGTCCGCCCCGGCCCGGGCGATCATCTCCATGTAGCTGTCGTAGATGCCCTGGAACTTCTGCCGGATCTCGTCGCTGGCGCACCGCTGCGCGATCAGGTGCTCCCCGCCGGTCAGTTCGCTCGTCTCGCCGAACAGCACGGTGCCGCCGGCCTCTACCCAGCGGTCCACCGCCTGCGAGGTGGTGGGGCACGAGCCGAGCCCGCTGGTGGTGTCGGACTCCCCGCACTTGATCGACAGCATGATCTCGCTGCGGTCCACGGGCTCCCGGGTCCGCTCGGAGTCGTCCTGCAGGAACTGCGCCGCCACCCGGGCCGCGCGCTCGATCGTGCGCAGGTCGCCGTGCCGCTCGATGGAGAAGCCCACCACCCGCTGGCCGGTCTTGGCGATGTCGTTCACCAGCCGGTCGGTCCAGTTCGGCTCGATGCCGATGACGATGGCCGAGGCGACGTTCGGGTTGGCCGCGTTGCCCGCCAGCGTGCGGAAGGTGAGGTCGAGGTCGGCGCCGAACTGGAGCCGGCCGTAGGCGTGCGGGAGCGCCAGCGTGCCCGGGACCAGCCTGGCGACGGCCTCGGCGGCGGCGTTCGACAGGTCGTCGACCGGCAGGATGACGGTGTGGTTCCTGATCCCGACCGCGCCGTTCTCCCGGCGGAACCCGGTCAGCGTGCGCTGGTTCACAGGCGGGCGCTCCTCACGTTGTGGACGTGCACGTGCTCGCCGGTGGCGATGTCCTTGCTGGCGATGGCCACCCGCTGCCCGTACTCGATGACGTCCTGCCCCGCGGCGATGTCGGTGAGGGCCAGCTTGTGGCCGAGCGGCACCGGCTCGGTCAGCCGCACGCTGAGCGTGTCCGTGCCGCTCAGGTAGCTGCCCTGTACCGGTCCTGGGTCGAGGTCCCGCACCGCGACACCGACAAGGTCACCCTTCCGGTGGGCCAGGAACCCGGGCGCTTCGGGCATCAGCTTCTCCTGTTTTGTGGGTAGAGCGTCCTGTGGATAGAGGTCTTACCACTGTGCTGGAGGATAGCGCAGGCCAGTTCGGCCCGGCAAGGCGGGGCCGGCTCCCCGGGTGGCCGTAATCCGGCAGGTCTGGTGCCCGCGCGCCGCGCGGCTGCCGCGGCCTTCTCACCACTCGGCCAGCCGCCCGTCACCGAGCCGCCAGACGGGGTCGGGCAGCTCCCAGCCGCTCGCGGCGCCGCGGACAGCCTCCGCGTCGATGCCGATCCCGAGACCGGGGCCGGCGGGCCGCCGCAGGCTGCCGCCCACCGGGGTGAGCGGGTCCGGGTCGGTCAGGTAGTCGAACATCTCCGCGGCGGGCAGGCCGGCATACCCCCGGTTGTAGTGCAGGCCGAGGCTTTGCTCCTGGATGACCACGTTGCCCGCGCAGCAGCCCACCTGCAGCGAGGCGGCCAGCGCGATCGGGCCGTTGGGGCAGTGCGGCGCGACGGCCACGTCATAAGCCTCGGCCATCCGGCAGAGCTTCTCCAGGCCGAACAGCCCGGTGAAGCAGACATCGGGCTGGATGATATCGACGGCACGGCGCTCGAGCAGGCGGGCGAAGCTCTCCCCGGTGAGCAGGCGCTCGCCGGTGGCCAGCGGCGTGGCCCCGGCCACCCTGGCCAGTTCGGGGAGCAGATCCTCCTGCCCGGGGGGAACCGGCTCTTCCACCCAGAGCAGGCGGAACTGCTCGAGCTCGCGCAGCAGCGCCTTGGCCATGGCGCGGTGCACCCGGCCGTGGAAGTCCAGCGCGACATCGACGGTGGTGCCGAACGCGTCCCGCACCGCGCCGACCCTGGCCACCACGGCGTCGATCTTCGCCGGCCGGTCGAGCAGGTCCAGCTCCGCGGTCGCGTTCATCTTCACCGCGGAGTAGCCCTGCTCGGTGCGGGCTTTGACCTGGCTCACCACGTCATCCGGCCGGTCCCCGGCCACCCAGGCGTAGACCCGCACGGTGTCCCGCACGGCGCCGCCGAGGAACTCGTGCGCGGCCAGGCCATGCCGCCTGCCCTTGATGTCCCACAGCGCCTGCTCGATCGCGGCCGCGGCGGTCGCGAGCACGGGGCCGTCGCGGAAGAACCCGCCGCGCCGCATCCGCTGCCACAGATCCTCGATGCGGCTGGCGTCCTGGCCAATCACGTTGCGCGCCAGGTCGGCCACCGCGCCCTCGACCGCCGCCGCCCGCTTCGGCACGATGGCCTCGCCCCAGCCGGTCAGCCCGTCGTCGGTCCGCACCTCGGCGAAAATCCACCGCGGCGGCACCCGGTGCGTCGTCACCGACGCGATGGTGCCCATCAGTGGAGCGCGCGGCCGGAGTCCGGGTCGAACACGTGCAGGCGGGCCGGATCCAGGGTGAATGCGATCTTCTCGCCGACGCCGACCTTGTGCTCCCGGGCCATCTTGGCCGTCACGATCGCGTCGCCCACCTTGACGATGACGTGCTGCTCGGAGCCGAGCGGCTCGATCACCTCGACGCTCCCCTCGACCGCCGCCGCGCCTGACGGGGCCGCGGCGGACAGCTTCAGGTGCTCGGGCCGGATCCCGGCGACGGCCCGCTTGGCGCCGGCAGGCAGCGCCGCGGCGACCTCCCGCGGCAGCCGGAGGCTGACGCCGGTGCCGCGCAGTTCGGCCGCGGAGTCCGCCGGGACCACCTCGCAGTCGAGGAATCCCATCGGGGGAGTGCCGATGAAGCTGGCGACGAACCTGTTGACGGGCTTGTCGTAGAGCTCATCGGGCGTCCCGACCTGCTGCAGCACACCGTCGTGCACCACGGCGATGCGGTCGCCCATCGTCATCGCCTCCACCTGGTCGTGTGTCACGTACACGGCGGTCGCGGTCACGCTGCGGTGCACCCGGAGGATCTCGGCCCGCATCTGGATCCTGAGGTGGGCGTCCAGGTTGGACAGCGGCTCGTCCAGCAGGAAAACCGCGGGGTCACGGACGATCGCCCGGCCGAGTGCGACCCGCTGCCGCTGGCCACCGGAAAGCTGACGCGGCTTGCGGTCGAGCAGGTGCTCGATGCCGAGCAGGCCGGCCGTGTGCCGCACCTGCTGGTCGATGCCGGCCTTCGGCAGGCCGCGCTTGCGCAGCCCGAACGCCATGTTCTGGTAGACGGTCATGTGCGGGTACAGGCCGTAGTTCTGGAACACCATGGCGATGTCACGCTCGCCCACGTCGACGTCGCTGACCCGCCGGTCACCGAAGTAGATCTCGCCGTCGGTGAGCATCTCCAGCCCGGCGATGAGGCGCAGCAGGGTCGTCTTGCCCGAGCCGGACGGCCCGACGAGGACGAGGAACTCGTGGTCGGCGATCTCCAGGTCGGTCTCGCGGAGCGCGTAGGTGTCGCCGTAGCGCTTCGTCACGCCCTTCAGCGCGATGCTGGCCATCAGCGTGCCTCCCCGGCCGGTTCGTGCCATAGCTGGCCGCCCACCCGGGCGGCGAGCGGATCGGGAAACCGGCTGAGTGCCCGGCCGCCGTCCACCCGCAGCACCGCGCCGGTGATGAACGAGGCCTGCGGTGCGGCGAGGAACGCGACCGCCTCGGCAACCTCAGCCGGTGAGCCGGTCCGGCGCAGCAGCGTGGCCGGCGGCCTGTCCTCGTCCTGGCCGGCGCCGGGCTCCTCGGCGAAGCCCTTGGTGTCGATGACCCCGGGGGCCACGGCGTTGACCCGCACTCCCAGCGGGGACAGTTCGCCGGCCATCGCCAAGGTCAGGCTGGTCAGCCCGCCCTTGCTGGCTACGTAGGGCACATGCGTGGCCAGCGGCAGGTCCGCCTGGATGCTGGTGATATTGACGATCGAGCCGGTGCCGCGCGGCACCATGTCCCGGGCGGCGTCCCGGCCGAGCAGCGCGGCCGCGGCGATGTTGGTGTTCAGCACCGCGGCCAGGTCGGTGGCCGACATGTCCAGGAAGGACACCCGGGGGCCGAGGTAGGCCGCGTTGTTGACCAGCACGTCGACCCGTCCCCAGCGGCGCAGCACCCGGCCCACCAGCCCCGCGCACTGGCCAAGGTCGGACAGATCGGCCTGCTCGAAGCAGGCCTGCCCGCCGCGGGCGGATATCCCGTCCGCCGCTGCCTGGCCGGTCACCGGGTCGATGTCCACCAGTGCGACCCGCGCCCGGCCGGCCGCGAGGCGCTCGGCGACAGCGCGGCCGATGCCGCGCCCCGCGCCGGTGACCAGGGCGACCTGCCCGCTGAAGGGGGCCGTGTCCGCGGCTGCGGCCGGCTCCTGCGCGACGCCGGGCACCGCTAGCTCCCCGCCAGCGCGCCGGCCGTCAGCCCGCGCACCATCGATCGCTGGACCAGGAAAAACGCCACGATCAGCGGCAAGCTGGTGATGAGCGAGGCGGCCATCATGCCGCCCCAGTCGGTCTTGAAGGTGCCGCTGAAGCTCTGCAGCAGGCCAGGCGGCAGGGTCTGCCGGTTGTTGCTGCTGGTGAGGGTCAGCGGGTACAGCAGGTTGTTCCAGGTTTCCATGAAGACGAAGACTCCCGTCGTCACCAGGCCCGGGATCGACAGCGGCACGACGACCCGCACCAGGATGCCCAGCCTGGAGTAGCCGTCCACCCGTGCGGCCTCCTCGATCTCGCGGGGCACGCCGTCGAAGAAGCCCTTCATCAGCCACGCCCCGAACGGGATCGCGAACGTGGTGTAGCCGATGACCAGGCCAAGGTAGGTATTGAGCAGGTGCACGTGCAGCAGCAGCAGGTACAGCGGGCCGATGATGACGACGAGCGGGATCATCTGGGTGGCCAGCACCGCGACGCTCGAGATCCCGTTCAGCCGGTAGCCCCCGCGGGAGAAGCTGTACCCGGCCAGCGTGGAGATCGCCACCACGACCACTGCCGTGGCGACCGACGTGACGATGCTGTTGATCAGGTAGTTGCCGAACGGCAGCGAGCTGCCGAAAAGCTCCCTGAAGTTGGCGCCGGTGATCGTATGCGGCCACACGGTCGGGCTCAGGTTGGTGGCTTCCTGCGGGGTCTTCAGCGCGGTGGACAGCATCCAGTAGATCGGCCACAGCGTCCACACCGCGAACAACCCGACGATCACGATCACCACCGAGCGGCGCACCAGCCGCCGCCTGGCCCGGCGCGGGCCGGTGGCCGTGGTGGGCTCCGGGCCCGCCGTCGTGACTGTGCTCACACTCATGCGGTTCTCCTCCGCAGCACCCGGATAAATAGCGATGCCACGATAAGCAGCAGCACCAGCCACACCACGCCGATCGCCGAGGCGTAGCCCAGCTTGAAGCTGGTGAAGGCGAGTTCGTAGACGTAGACCACCAGCGTGGTCGTCCCGTTCGCCGGGCCGCCGCCGGTCATCGCCCAGATCAGCGGGAAGTCGTTGAAATTCTGGATGATCATCAGCAGCGCGCCGACCAGGGCGGCGTTGCGCAGGTAGGGCAGCTTGATCCGGACGATCATGGACCAGGCGCCGGCCCGGTCGATCCTGGCCGCCTCGATCACCTCGTCGGGCACGGCGCCAAGCGCCGCCGTGAACAGCAGCAGGAAGAAGGGCGCCCTGGTCCAGACGTTCGCCATGATGACCGCGGCCATCGCCCACGGCGGCGAGGTGAGCCACGGGATGGGCGTGTGGATGATCCCGATCTTCTCCAGCAGCACATTGGTGATGCCACCGGGGTTGGTGAACATGAACTGGAACAGGAAGGCGACCACGATGACCGGCATCGCCCACGGGGTGAGCAGCACCGCGCGGATGAACCGCCACGGGCCGCGCAGCCGCTCCAGCGCGAGGGCGAGCACCAGCCCCACCAGCAGACCGGCCACCACGGCAATGCCGGTGTAGATCGCGGTATTCTGCAGCGCTTGCCAGAACACCGGGTCGTGGACGAGCAGGCGGTAGTTGGCCGCGCCCACGAAGTCGTTCACCGGGAACTGCAGGTTGTAGTTGGACAGCGAGATGATGACCGCGTCGACGATCGGGTAGCCGACGACGACCGCCAGGATGATCAGGGCAGGCGCGGTCATCCAGTCAAACCACCGGTTGCCCCGGCGTCGCCGGGGCAACCGGCTGCGAGCCATCCGCACCAGCTACCTCATCCGCCCAGGTCGGTCTGGAGCTTCGACTGGAGGCCCGAGGCGATGGAGGCGACCGGTGCCGAGGTCGTCATCGCCTGCTGGATAGCCGCCATCACGTCGAGGTAGACGCTGCTGTAGTACGGGCCCCAGCCCGGGGTGATCTCGGTCGGGATGATGTTCTTGATGAACGACTGCGAAATCGGGTTGTCCAGCGCGCTGGCGACGGCACCGACCGGATGGGCCAGCGGCGGCACCGAGCCCTCGTACTTGATCGTGTAGTTGAGGACCGCGTCCTGGTTCGTGACCAGGAAGTTCATGAACTGCCACGCGGCACTCTTGTTGGACGCGTTCTTGAACATCACCAGCTGGTGGCCGCTGGGTGTGGTGACGGACTGCTGGCCCGCCGTGGCGGTCGGCAGCTTCGCCACACCCCAGGTGCTGTAGAACTTGCTGTCGCTCATATGGTTGGTGGCCTGCACGACGCCCTTGACGTACGGGCCGTCCACGGTGAACGCCACCTGATTGGACGCGGCCGGCTGCCGGAAGTAGCCGCCCTTCTGCCCCTCGGGGGTGTACCCGTCCTTGTCGATCGTGTGCATGAAGGTCAGGTAGCTCCGCATCGCCGCAGTGTCCGCGGTCGCCGTCTTGCCGGTGAAGGGCACGCCGCCGAAGTTCTTCATGATCGGCCAGTTCTGGTCCAGGCCGTACTCACGGCTGGTGCTGTCGGTCCCGAAGTCGATGACCTTCGGCTCCTTGGCGTGGATGACCTTGCAGTCGGCCAGCAGCTGGGTCCAGGTGGTGGGCGGGACCGGCTTCAGCCCGGCCGCCTTCATGACCGTCTTGTTGTACCAGAGCCCGAACGGCCCGGTGGTCCAGGGGATCGCCACCTTCTGCCCGTTGATCGTGCCCGCGCTCAGCTCGTTCGGGATGATGGACGACTGCCACGAGCTTGTCTCGTAGCTGTTCAGCGGCTGCAGCGTACCGGTCTCGGCGACGTCGTGGGTGTACTGGCCCTGCAGTTCGGCGACGTCGGGCGTGTTGCCCGACTTGGCCTCCAGCACGAGCTGATGGTCGATGTCGGTGTAGGAGATCGGCTCGCTCTTGACGGTGATGCCCGGGTGGAGCGCCTCGAACTTCTTGATCATCGCCGCGATCCCGGGTGCGGTGTTGGATTCAGCCGCGGCCCAGTTCCCAAACGTGATCACATTCTTGCTGCCGCTGCTGCCGCCGCCACCCGAGCTGCACGCGGCCGCGGCCAGGAGCAGCGCCGCCCCGGCCGCGCCGACCGCGAGTGGACGCCAGCGCGCCTCGCGGCCTCGAGGACGCCCCGGTGCCTGGGTGGTGCGCCCGTGCCTGCGATGCCGTTCCAGCTGCTGACCAGGATTCCACATTGCCGTTCCCTCGCCGTCTAGCGTGTCGACCACAGTGGTCTGACCTCTGATCTCCTCTGTGCTGTACTGTGCCGCGCCTGGTGTGCCGGTGTCAACCAGGACCGACGCGGCGGGCTACCCGGCCCCGATAGCGAAAAAGTGCATGCCCGTGACACGGCCCGATCCCGCGGACCCTCCCGACGGGAGGGTGACGGCCTGGACCGTCTTGCCCGCCGTCAGCGGGGCCGAAGCGTAGAAAACATAGACCGTGTGGTCATACTGCCCCCTGGGCCGGCCGCCGATCCCCTGTGAGTTCTCATACGGGAGCGTGGCGGCAACCTGGTCCGCCGATCCCGGCGGGGCGTTGAAGAACCCGTAGAGCGTCAGGGTGTAGCTGCTGGTGGACCCGTCGGTGTAATACACCGTGCCGCTGCCCGTCGCGGTGGGCTCGCTGCTGCTCGCGCCCAGGAACCCCAGCGTTGTCCCGCTGCCGGAGACCTGCACCGTCTGGCCCTGCGCGAGCACGTTGTCGGGCTGCCCGGCGGGCACGTCCGGCCAGGTAAAGCTGACGCCGCCGTCGGTGACGCTGGCCCCGGGGGCGAGCCCGGCCGCGGCGAGGGCCTGCCCGGAGTAGCTGTTGCCCACACCATCGAAATTGGCCGAGTCGACGTCGGAGTCGTCGCTGATACCCGCGTTGCCGAACGCCTGCTGCATCGTGGTGGGCACGAGGAGGCTGGCGGTGGCCTCATCCACCGTGAGCCCGCCGGCGCTCGCCGACGCGGTGAGCTGGTAGGAGCCGGGCGGCGCCTGGCCCGGTGGCAGCACCTGGTAGCTCCTGGTCACGCTCTGGCCGGGCCGCAGCACGTAGCGCCAGGAACCCGCCGGTGACACCGTCCAGCCATCCGGGCCGGTCAGCGAGAGATCCCCGGCGACGGTCCCGTGGCTCTGGTTGGACAGCGTAGCGGTGGCTGCCGCCGGGCTGCCGGGGACCGCGATGGGCCCCGCCTGCAGCGCCAGGCTGGGCCGCGACGTCACCTCGTGCCCGGTGAGCTGCAGCAGCGTGACCGAATGCGCCGGGAAGGTGTAGCTGAACGCCCCGGCGCCGGTGGCGGCCGAGCTGCTGGCCAGGGTAACTGCGTCCGGCTGGTCAGGCGAGTTGTAGGACAGGGAACTGGCGGCGTTCAGGGTCCGGGCCGTGACCAGGCCGCTGTGCTGGTAGGCGACGGGGTTGACCGCCGCGGTCACCGCGCCGGACGGGCTGCGGTTGATGCCCAGCAGGTACTCGTGCTGCGCGGTACGGACGGCCAGCACGCTGAGCGTGGGCACGGACTGGCCGCCGACCGTGGTCAGCACCGGGTTGCCCGGTGTCTGCACCGGTAGCACGCTGCCGCCGGCCAGCGGCGCGAACAGGCCGTACACCTGGCCGGTCGCCTCCAGGACGGAGCCAGGCCCCGGTGTTCCTATCGCACCCGTCGTGGCGAACGGCGCCGCGCCGGGCAGCCCGGCACAGCACTGCGAGGCGGGCGGGATCTCCGCGGTCAGCAGCTGCCGGTCGGCGACCGGGATGCCCATGCTGATCCACTCGGCGAGCTGGCTGGCATTCAGCAGCGCCGCGTCAAGGGAATCGTGGTAGTAGGGATAACCGTCCGGGTTCGAGCTCAGCAGCTGGCCGTACTCGGTCAGCGCCAGCGGAACCTGCCGCTTGGCGTACTGGCTGATCGTGGCCTCCAGCTGCGCGGCGGCCTGGGCCTCGTCCGCCGGGGCGGCCATGATCTGCTCCTGGTAGGAGCCGATCGGCACGTCGTTGGCCACCGTGCCCGTCGACACATAGGGGTGGTACTGCAGGCAGTCGTAGGGAAGCGTGCTGCCCATCGACTCGATGAAGTCGTCCGAGGTGTCCGCCGAGCAGATCCTGATGCCCGGGTTCGCTGCCTTCATGGCCCGGTAGAACCCGAGGAATCCATCGTGCGGGCCGGAGACGTAGCTGACGGTGATCTGAGCGCCCTGTGGCGGGATCGCGCCGTGTGTCCCGTCGCCGAAGGTTATCTCCCCCGACGCGGGGTCCAGCGTGTACACTTGGTCGCCGGGCCCGGCGCCGGCCAGGCTGGCGACCTGAGTCCAGGCCGAGCCGGCCACGCTGACGGTGGCCGTCCCCGGCGCCACCGGCGGGTACTGGGCGTAGAAGGTCTCCCCCGGCGCGCCCGCGGACTGCGCGGCGGCCGGTGTCCGGTCGGCGTACTGGACGGCCGGCTGGCTGCTGAAGCTGGTGGAGCCGCCGTAGATGTACAGGCAGGTGGCGACGTTCTGGCACGCTCCCGGTGGCCCACCCACCGTGACGGGGGTCCCGGACCTCCAGTACAGGCTGAGGTCTTCCTCGTTGCCGACCTCCCAGTAGGGCACGTTGTACGGGGCGCGGTGACCGTTGCTCACCCGCATGTCGGCCCACTTGCTCGTGCCGGGCTTGCCGGTCATGTAGGAGACGAAGTCCGCCGCTTCCTGGGCGGTGCCGGTGGCGAAGTCGGCCGTCACGACGCCCTGCGCGCCGGTCGCGTCGAGCAGCTGGCCGAACTCGTCAGGCCCGACCGTGCCGGAGCTGGGACCCTGGGCCGGCCCGAACGCGTTCGGTGTGCGCTGCGACTGGGGTCCTACGGCGCGCATCCAGTGGAAGACCTCCGCGGTGATGCCCCCCGGATAGCGCAGCGAGCCGGGACCCACCCCGTCCTTCAGCTGATGCAGGAATCCCGGGTAGAACCCGCCGGCCTGCCCGTCGTAACTTCCCATCCCGCCGAAAGGCCACAGGTAGTCGTGGCCGAGGACGGCCTGGCCGACCGTGCCCTGCGTGGAGCCCGCGCCGACCACGATCGAGGTGGCCGGCTGCTGGCTGCCCGCCGTCTCCAGCGCGGCGCCGGGGGCGGCGCGGAACGCCGCCGTGCCGGCCACCGCGGCCAGCAGCACGGCACAGGTGATGAGCGGGTAGGCACGGCCGCGGCGGTCGCGGGAACCGTACCGCGCGATTCCACCCGATCGGGGCATGCCGTCTCCTCTCGCCCGTGTGTCCGGTGGTCTGACCTCTGAACTCTTGGGAACACTCTTCCTGGCTCGGCGGCGGCCTGTCAATCACCTACCGGAAGAAGACGGGTAGGCACTGCGATCGCAAGCAGGTAAAGTGGTTTGACCATTAACCGCTGGACCTGCCGGACAGCCGGGGCGAGGGGGCCGCCATGGGCGACGACGAGATTTACCCGGCCGGAAAGACACCCGACGGCATTCACCCGGCCGGAAAGACACCCGACGGCAAGCTCTGGACGCCGCTGCGCCAGGGCACCGTGTCGGACCTGATCGCACGCCGCATTCTCGAGGTGATCCGCAGCGAGCAGCTGCGTCCCGGGGACCGGCTGCCACCGGAGCGTGAGCTGGCCGCGATGCTGGGCACCTCCCGGCCGTCGCTACGGGAGGCGCTGCAGGCGATCAAGGCCCGCGGCTGGGTGGACATCCGGCACGGTTCCGGCGTCTTCGTCGCCGACCCGGCCACCACCCGCAGCCTGCGGGAGGCGCTGCTCGCCGAGGAGGTGAGCCTGCGCGAGCTGTTCGACATGCGCGAGGTGCTCGAACTGCCCGCTGCCGCCTGGGCGGCCAAGAGCGCCGGGAGCGCCAAGCTGGCCGCCGTGCAGCAGGCCTACGACGCGCTGATGGCCGGGGCCGGCAGCGGAGGCGGCGGCAACAGCGGGGGCGACAGCGGGGAGGCCGTCGACTGGCCGCGGCTGCAGGAACTCGACGCCGCTTTCCACCTGCGCATCGTCGAGGCGGCAGGAAACCGCTTCCTGGCCAGGACCCAGGGTGTGCTGCAGGAGATCCTCGCCACCGGGATGGACACCACGCTGCGGCTGCCCGGCAGGCTCGGCAAGTCCCGCGGCGAACACGCCCGCATCCTGGCCGCGGTCATGTCGGGCAACCCGGCCGCGGCGCGGCGGGCCGCGCTCACCCACATCAACAGCGCACGCAAGGCGGCGCTGAGCAGGCTGCACGAGCAGCCAGGCGGCCAGCCCGAACAACCCGGTGGCTAGGGCGAACCGGACGCGCCGGGCAGCGGCCCGCCCGGCGCTTTCTCGCTGATCGAGCTGGCCGCCTTGCGCACCATGGACAGCGGGCTGGCCACCTCCTCCAGCGATTTGCCCTCGGCGTTGACACCGAGGAAGGCCGCGACCAGGCCGCCCACGATCATCGCGCCCGCTCCGATCAGATAGCCGACGTAGAGCTTGTTCGGGTCGCTGCCGTCGCCGATCAGGTGACCGTACAGGTGCGAGCCGAGCGAGCCGAAGCCCTGGGCGATGGCGAAGAACACCGCGATGGCCTGTGCCCGCACCTCGAGCGGGAAGACCTCGCTGGCGGTCAGGTAACCGGCGCTCGCGCCGGCCGAGGCGAAGAAGAAGATCACCGCCCAGCACAGCGTCTGCGTGGTCGCGTTCAGCGTGCCGGCTTTGAACAGCTGGGCGGTGATCACCAGCAGCACCCCGGACAGGATGTAGGTGCCGGCGATCATCTTCTTCCGTCCGATCGTGTCGAACAGGCGCCCAATGGTCAGCGGCCCGAGCAGGTTCCCGGCCGCGAAGGCGAGCAGGTAGTACGGCGTGTCGGCCGCGGGCACGTGGAAGAAGATGGTCAGCACCAGGCCGTAGGTGAAGAAGATCGCGTTATAGAGGAACGACTGCGTGATCATCAGCGCGGCGACCAGGGTGCTGCGGGACGGATAGTGCAGGCACAGCACCTTGATGAGTGCCAGGTAACCGGTCTGCGCGGCCGGGACGATCTCGATCGCCTTGCTCTCATCGAGCGGCGGAAGGCTCTTGCCGCCCTTCGTGGCCTCGGCCTCGATCTGCGCGATGGATGCCTCGGCCTCCTTGGCCCTGCCGTGCATGACCTGCCAGCGGGGGCTCTCCGGAAGGTTACGCCGGACGTAGATGACGCATAGCCCCAGCACCGGGCCGATCAGGAAGGCTAGCCGCCACCCCAGGCCGGCCGACACGTTGTGCAGCAGGATCAGCGTGCCGATGGTCCCTAGGATCGACCCCGCCCAGTAGGTCCCGTTCACCGCGATGTCGATGCGGCCCCGGTACCGCGCCGGGATCATCTCGTCGATCGCCGAGTTGATCGCCGCATACTCGCCGCCGATGCCCGCGCCCGCGATGATCCGCGTGATGTAGAGGTAGACCACCCAGCCGCCCGCGCCCGCCTGCGTGGCGGCGGTGAGGCCGCTGCCCACCAGGTAGACACCGAGCGTGATCATGAACAGATTCCGCCTGCCGAGCTTGTCGGACAGCCGGCCGAACACCAGGGCCCCGATGATCTGGCCGATCAGGTACCAGGTGGCGATGTCCGCGACGCCCGACGCGGACATGCCGAGCGCGTTGGGATTTGTCAGCTGAGCGGTAAGGGAACTGGCCACGGTGATCTCGAGGCCGTCCAGGACCCAGGCCACGCCGAGCGCCATCACCATCTTGGTGTGGAACGGCGACCAGCCCAGCCGGTCGATGCGTGCCGGTACCAGGCTCCTGATAACCGGGCTCGAGGTCTCCGACGCGGCTGCCATAGCCCTACCTCCGGATCGCTGCGGGTGAACCTCCGGATCGTTTCTGTGAACCTGTCCTACCCATTTCTGCTGGGTCATTCGCACTTTCCGGCCCGGCGCCGGCATTCTGCCGGGTCGTGGCCTGGCCGACCGAGAGCTTTGGTAAGACCTCTTGTCACCTGGCCACCATCAAAATTAGGCTGGCCGGCAGGCCCGCGCCCCCGCGGGCAGCCGTACCTGGACAGGACAGTGACGATGGCATCGCGCACGCTCCATGGAAGGCGGGGCATCGGCCTCGCAACCGCGGCAGTTCTGCTGATCCCGCTCTGCGCGGTGGCCACCGGCCCGCCCGCGGCGGCTCAGGCAGCCCAGGCAACCGCCCGGGCGTCCGCCCACAGACCGGCACGGCCGGCCGGGCGGACGGCGGCCACCGCGGACCCGTCGTGCCCGTGGCTGCATTCGGCCGCGCCGCCGGCGCAGCGGGCCGCGGAGCTGCTCAGCCAGATGACACTCGACGAGAAACTCGGCATGCTCGGGCTGGCCAACAGCTCCGACGGGTACGAGAACGTCACCACCGCCGTCCCGTCGCTGTGCATCCCGCGGCTCGTCCTGCAGGACGGGCCGGCCGGGATCACCGCCGGGCCGGCCGGATCGCACACCCAGCTGCCCGCCCCGATCGACGTCGGCGCCAGCTTCGACACCGCCCTGGCGCGCGAGTACGGCGAGATCCAGGGCAGCGAGGCGGCGGCCAAGGGCATCGACGCCGTGCAGGGCCCGGACGTCAACATCGCCCGGGTGCCCCAGGGCGGCCGGGACACCGAGGGTTACGGCGAAGACCCGTATCTGTCCGGCCAGCTCGGCACGGCCGACGCCCAGGGCATCCACAGCCAGGGCGCGATGGCGATGGTCAAGCACTTCGACGACTACAACCAGGAAGCCGGCCGCAACACGCCACAGGACAACGAGATCGTCTCGGCCAGGACGCTGCATGAGATCTACATGCCTGCCTTCCAGGACGTGCTGCAGGACGGCCACGCGGCCTCGGTGATGTGCTCCTACGCCATGATCAACGGCGTGTTCTCCTGCCAGGATCCGCAACTGCTCACCGATGTGCTGCGTGACCAGTGGGGCTTTCAGGGATTCATCCGCTCCGACCTGGGCGCGGTGCACGACACCGTGCAGGCCTTCACCGCGGGCATCGGCCAGGTCAAGCCCGATGCGACCGGCGCCGTGACGGCGGCGGTGAGCGACGGCCAGATCCCCATGGCCACCGTCAACGCCGCGGTCAGCAGCGTGCTCACCGCCATGTTCGGCTACGGCGTGTTCAACCGGGCACCAGCCGGCACCGCCAGCACCGGCGCCTCGACGCCCGCGCACCAGGCCGGGGCGACCGCCCTGGCCGAGCAGGGCAGCGTGCTGCTGCAGAACACCGGCCAGACCCTCCCGCTCAGCACGGCCGCGGCCGGATCCATCGCCGTCATCGGCGCCGACGGGGGCAGCGCCGCCGAGACGGCCATGACCTCCGGCAGCAGCGCCTACGTCAGCGCGGCCAGCGTGGTCACGCCCTACCAGGGCATCTCGGCCGCCGCCGGGCCAGGCGTCACGGTCAGCTACAACGACGGGAGCAGCCTGACCTCGGCCGCGGCCGCAGCGGCCGCCGCGAAGACCGCGGTCGTCTTCGTCAATGATCCGGCCGGCGAAGGGGCCGACCTGAAGTCGCTGAGCCTCCCGGGCAGCCAGGACCAGCTCGTCGAGGCCGTGGCCGCGGCCAACCCGGACACGGTCGTGGTGATCAACAGCGGCAACCCGGTGCTGATGCCGTGGCTCAGCCAGGTCAAGGCGGTCATCGAGGCCTGGTACCCGGGCCAGCAGGACGGCAGCGCCATCGCGGCGCTGCTGTTCGGCACCGTGGACCCGTCCGGCAAGCTGCCGGTGACCTTCCCGCAGAGCGCGGCGGACACCCCGACGAGCAGCCCTCAGCAGTACCCCGGCCAGGACGGCCAGATCGACTACTCCGAAGGGCTCGATGTCGGGTACCGCGGATACGACGCCGACGGCATCACGCCACTGTTCCCGTTCGGGTACGGCCTGTCGTACACCACGTTCGGCTTCAGCGGCCTGAGCGTCACACCCGGCGCCACAACCTCGCTGGGCCGGATCCAGGTCGCGGCGACCGTGACCAACACCGGCAGCCGGGCCGGGGCGGACGTGGCCCAGCTCTACCTCGGCGACCCGGCCTCCGCCGGGGAACCGCCACGCCAGCTCAGGGGCTTCCAGAAGGTCGCCCTGGCCCCCGGCCAGTCCGCCCGGGTGCACTTCACCCTCACCCCCGCCGACCTGTCCTCCTGGGACAGCGGCAGCCAGGCCTGGCAGGTGCCGGCCGGCGGCTACCAGGTGTATGTGGGTGACTCCTCGGCCCTGGCCGGCCTGCCGCTGCGCGGCGGCTTCGAGGTGACGGGCACCACCGGCACCCGGCACGCCACCGTCACCGCCCCCGGCCAGGCCGAGGCGGGCAAGCCGTTCACCGTCACCGGCACGCTGTCCGGCGGCGGGAACCTCACGGTCGCGGGCGCCAGGCTGGCCCTCACCGCGCCGCCCGGCTGGCGGGTCACCCCGGGCAGGCCGGTCACCGCCGGCACCCTGGGCCCGGGCCAGGCGCTCACCGGGTCCTGGCAGGTCACCGCCCCGGCCACCGCCCAGGACAACACCGGCCAGCTCACCGCCACCGCCACTTATCAGGGACCGGGAGGCACCGCCACCAGCACGAGCGGCGCCCAGATCACCGTGGCCCCGCTGGTCACCACCACCGTCAGCCCGCAGCCCATCCTGACCCAGCCCGGCCAGGGCGTCACCGCCACCGTGACGAACACCGACTCCAGCGGCTACCCGGTCCGGGTGGCCTGGGCCGCCAGCCCACCCGCCGGATCCGGGATCACCGTCAGCCCCGGCTCCGGCACCGCCACCCTGGCCCCCGGCGGCACCGCCAGCGCACAGGTCTCGGTGAGCGCCAGCACCCCCGGCAGCAGTCTCCTCCCGGTCACCACCACGGTGACCGCAGACGGCGCCACCTTGCCAGGCTCGGGGGCCTATCCGCAGGTCACCGTGCCCTACCCGACGACGGCCGCGGCGTTCGGCAACACCGGGATCACCGATGACTCCGATCACACCCCGGGGAACTTCGACGGGTACGGCAACAGCTACTCCGCCGAGGCGCTGGCCAACGCCGGCATCGTCCCGGGCTCGCCGGTCACCGCGGGTGGTGTCACGTACAGCTGGCCGGGTGTGCCCGCCGGGCAGAACGACAACGTCGTGGCCAGCGGGCAGACCATCGCGGTGCCCGGGTCTGGGAGCACGCTCGGGTTCCTCGGCGCGGCGGACAACGGGGACGCCTCGGGAACCGGGACCATCGTCTACACCGACGGCAGCACGCAGCAGTACACCATCGGGTTCGCCAACTGGATCGACAGCACACCGATCGACGGCGACACCCTCGTCGCCACCACGGCGTACTTCAACCGCACCACCCCGGGGTCGGCCCGCACCCCCAGCGTGTTCGCCGCCTCGGTCCCGCTGCAGGCCGGCAAGACCGTCGCCTATGTGACGCTGCCCGACGTCAGCGGCAGCACGGTGAGCAGCAGCACGGTGTCCATGCACATCTTCGCGATCGGCACCGGATGAGCCGGGGTGGGGCTAGCACCAGGGCCGGCCGGGGGGGTAGCGGGATTCCCCTGGTAGGGCCGCCGCACGTACCGTCGGGCAGGGACAGGCGCGACAGACGGAGGCGGCATGCAGACCAACCACCGCAACGAGATCGCCGCCTCGCTGGCCGCACAGCAGAGCCTCGGCTCCGGCTACGACGAGGCACTGGCCGAAGGCCTGGTGGAGCGGATCGGCGAGGAGATCGACCAGCGGATCGAGGCCCGGGTCGACCAGCGGATCACCGGGGAGGCCGACAGCCCGCCAGGCAGCGGGCCGCACCTGGACTGCCGGCATGCCCGCCGGGTGCAGCGCCGCGCCACGCGGCAGGCCGAGCGGGCCGAGCGGGCCGGGCGGCCGTCGGTCACGCTGGCGCTCGGCTCGCTGGCGGGCGCCATCCTGGCCAGCCTCACGGTGCTGCTCACCAGCGAGACCAACGTCGCCACGAGCAACGGGTTCACCAAGACCGGGCCGACCGGCTCGGCGCTGTTCCTCACCGCGCTCATCTGGATCGTCATCGGGGTCATCAACGTCGTGCACGCCCGCAGGCGGCTCTGAGCACCGCGGGCGGCTCTGCACACCGCGGGCGGCTCGCCGCATCGCCGGCGGTGCTGACCACCGCGAGGCGGCGACGGAGCCGCCGGATAGCATCGGCATCGCTAGGACGGGCGCGGCCGGCGGCATCCGCCCGGCCCGCACGACCCCCGGTCCAGACGAGAGGACAGCGATGACCACGGGCGCGACGTTTGTCCCGGCCGGCGTGATGGTGGCGCTGGCGACCCCGGTGCACGCCGACGGGAAGCTCGACGGCGGCGGGCTCGAGCGCCTGGTCAGCCGGGTGATCTCCGGCGGCGTCGACGGGATAAGCCCGCTCGGCTCCACCGGCGAGGGAGCCCGGTTCACCCGCGCCCAGCGGGTGGAGGTCTGCCGCCGGGTGCGTGAGCTGACCCCGCCCGGCATGCCGGTCATCCCGGGCCTGCCCCTGGTCACGCCGGCCGAAGGGCCCGCCGAACTGGACGCGCTGGCCGAGGCCGGCGCCACCGCGGCGCTGGTGGCGCCGCCCTACTACTACCCGCTGTCCGACGACGGCGTGCTGCGGGTCTACGAGACGCTCGCCGAGAGCTCCCCCATCCCGCTGGTGCTCTACAACATCCCGGTGTTCACCAAGATCAGCATCGCGCCCGCGGTGGTCGGGCGGCTGGCCGCCCACCCGGCCATCGCCGGGATCAAGGATTCCAGCCGCGACATGGACTACCAGGCCAAGGTCATCGAGGCGACGGCGGGCGCCGAGTTCCGCGTGCTCACCGGGGCCGACACCCTGCTGGTCGTCGGCCTCACCCTGGGCGCGGCCGGCATCATCGGGGCCAGCGCCAACCTGGTGCCCGAGCTGACCGCCGGGGTGTACCGGGCCTTCACGGCCGGCGACCTGGCCACGGCAAAGAGCGTGCAGCAGCGACTGTCCCGGATCACCAGCGCCTGCCGGGTGGGCTACCCGCCGGCCGGCTGGAAGGCGGCCCTGCAGATCGCCGGCGTGTGCGGCCCCGACCTGGTCCCGCCCGGCACCCGGCTGCCGGCCGACCAGCACGCCCGGCTCGCTGAGCAGCTGACCGCCGAGGGCCTGGCAGCCGCCCAGGCCGGGGCCGGCCGGTGACCGGTACCGCTGCCCCGCAACCGGTCACCGCGCCGGCACAGCTGGCCGAGAGCCCGATCTGGGACGCCGGCACGCGGACGCTGCTGTGGGTGGACATCCCGCCCGGGGACGTGCACCGGTTCGACCCGGCCACCGGCCAGGACACCGCGACGCACGTGGGCGTGCCGGTCGGGGCGGTGGCGGCGCGCCGCGGCGGCGGGCTCATCCTCGCCGCGGGGCTCGGCTTCGCCACCCTGGACGAGGCGTCAGGGACGGTGGACTGGCTGTGGTCCGGCGGGCTCGGGGACAGGATGAACGACGGCAAGTGCGACCCGGCGGGCCGGTTCCTGGCCGGCACGCTCACCCACGCCCGCGACCCGGGCGCGTGCGCGCTGTACCGGCTGGACCCGGCCGTGCAGGAAGGCAGCCCGCCGCGGGTCAGCGTCCTGCTGAACGGCGTGACGCTGTCCAACGGCCTGGGCTGGAGCCCGGCGGGCGACGTGATGTACTTCGCCGACACCCCGCTGGAGCGGGTTGACGTGCTGGACTACGATCCAGGCACCGGCGAGGCCAGCGGCCGCCGCCTGTTCGTGGACCTGCACGACGTGCCGGGCAGGCCGGACGGGCTGACGGTGGACAGCGAAGGGGCGGTCTGGATCGCCATGTCCCGCGGCGGCGCGGTGCGCCGGTACACGCCGGACGGACGGCTGGACCGGGTGATCGAGTTCCCGGTTCGGCTGGTCACCAGCGTCAGCTTCGGCGGCGACGGCCTCGGCGACCTGTACGTGACCACCTCGCGGGAGAACCTGGCCGACAGTGACCTGGCCAGCCAGCCGCTGGCCGGTTCGGTCTTCGTAGTCCCCGGCACCGGGGTGCGCGGCCTGCCCGCCTGCAGCTACGCGGGCTGAGCCCACCGGCCGCTGACTCCGCCGCGGCCCGCTCCCCGGCGCCGCGGCTCGGGATGGCCGCCGGGAGAACTTCCTCACCCTAAGTAATCTAACCCGGTCATATATTGACCCTTCACGCCTCCCCGACTTATCGTCTTGTTTCGGTCAGTGGTCTGACCTCAGAGCACCTCCCCGAGCCGCGCTCAAGACGAGAGGGCAAGCAGGTGGCCAACCCCCCGCACGGAACAGCAGCCCGCCCATCAGCCACGCGCCAGACATCAAAGATCGCCGACGTTTCCAGGCGCGGTTTCCTGCGCGCCGCCGCGGGCGCCGGGACCGGGCTGGCCGCCTGGTCGCTGCTGGGCAGCGCGAGCCCGGCGCTGGCCGCCACCTTCGGCGGCCGCCGCGCGGCGGCCGCGAACGGCCCGGCCAGCCTCACTGCCGCGCTGAACGCCGACTGGCTGTTCGGCGGCGTCGCGACGTCAGGCAGCAGCGACCCGGGATTCAACGACTCCGGCTTCGCCCGTGTCACGGTGCCGCACGTGGTCACCCCGCTGTCCTGGCGGGACTGGAACCCGGCCGCCTGGCAGCAGGTGTGGATCTACCGCCGCCACTTCGACCTGCCGCCCGGCATGGCGAAACTGCGCGCCTTCGCCACCTTCCAGGGGGCGATGACCACCGCGACCCCGACCTTCAACGGAACGCAGCTCAGCCAGCACCAGGGCGGCTACCTGCCGTTCGGCTACGAGCTGACCAGCCAGTTGCAGGCGCGGGGCAATGTGCTCGCCGTCGCGCTCGACGCCACCTGGCAGAACGTGCCGCCCGACGGCAACCCGGGCGGCGCCACGTCGGTGGACTACCTCGAGCCCGGCGGCCTGTACCGCGAGGTGGCCCTGCAGTTCGTCCCCCAGGTTTTCATCGCGGACGTGTTCGCCAGCCCCACCCAGGTGCTCTCCTCCTCGCCCGGGGTGTCGGTGCAAGCCACGGTGGACGCGGCCGTGGTGCCCAGCGCCCCGGTCAGCGCGGTGGCCAGGCTGCAGTCCGGCGGCCGCACCCTGGCCACCGTGTCGGCGCCGGTGCAGATCAGCCAGGCCGGCCAGGTCACGGTGAACCTCCAGCTGACCCAGCTGGGTTCCATCGAGCTGTGGGACAACGACAATCCCAGCCTGTACAACGTGGTGGTCACGCTGACCATCGGCGGCCAGCCGGTGCACGACTTCACCCGCCGGATCGGGTTCCGCGAGGCGGTGTTCCAGTCTGACGGGTTCTTCCTCAACGGCAACCGGGTGAAGCTGTTCGGCCTGAACCGGCACCAGATCTTCCCCTACGCCGGGATGGGCATGCCGGCCCGCGTCCAGGCCCGCGACGCGCAGCTGCTCAAGCAGCTCAACTGCAACATGGTCCGCTGCTCGCACTACCCGCAGTCCCCCGACTTCCTGGACGCCTGCGACGAGCTGGGCATCATGCTGTGGGAGGAGACCCCCGGCTGGGGCTACCTCGGCAACGCCGCCTGGCAGCAGATCTTCCTGGCGAACGTGCACGACATGGTGGTCCGCGACCGCAGCAGGCCCTCGGTGATCATCTGGGGCGTGCAGCCCAACGAGGCACCCAGGAACGAGACCCTCTACGACCAGTCCAAGGGGATCGCCAACCAGCTCGACGGCACCCGTCCCACCTCGGGCACCGAGACCGCCTACAACACCACGGACTGGGACCAGGACGTCTTCGCCTACGACGACTACCACAGCAGCAACGGCAACGCCGTGCTGGAACCACCGCTGCCCGGCGTGCCCGCCTACCTGGTCACCGAGGCCGTCGGGGCGCTGGACGGGGCGCCTTTCTACCGCTGGATCGACACCCAGGACGTCCAGCAACTGCAGGCGAAGATGCACGCCCAGGTGCACGACATCGCGGCCTCGCAGGACGCCTACTGCGGGCTGCTCGGCTGGTGCGGCATCGACTACGACTCGCTCAACGGCAACATCTACACCGACGTCAAGTGGCCGGGCGTCACCGACACGTTCCGCTTGATGAAGCCGGGCGCCGCGTTCTACCTGTCCCAGCGCGACCCGGCCACCGGGCCGGTCATCGAGCCGTCCTTCTACTGGGACTTCAACCCGTACTCCCCCGTCACCGTGCTCGGCGGCACCGCGACGATCTGGTCGAACTGCGACACGATCAAGGTGTACCTGAACGGCGCGCCGCAGGCCACGCTGAGCCCGGACACCACCGGCTACCCAAACCTGGACTACCCGCCGTTCCAGTTCGACGTCAGCCAGATCGACGGCTCGGACCTGCCCGAACTGCGGCTCGACGGCTACATCGGCTCCCGGCTGGTGCTTTCGCGGTCGTTCGCCGCCAGCACCGCGGGCGACCGGCTCGAGCTGACCGTGGACGACACCCATCTCGTCGCCGACGGCTCGGACGCGACCCGGGTGGCCTTCCGCGCCGTGGACCGGTTCGGCGCCCCGCGCCCCTACGTCAGCGGAGACGTCACCGTGTCGGTGCAGGGGCCGGCGGTGTGGCTGGGCCAGGTGCTCAACCTGGCCAGCTCGGCCGACCCGGTGCAGGTCCAGCCGGGACAGCAGAGCGCGGTGGGCCTCACCCTGGTCAACGGGGGCTTCCCGTTCGCCGCCAACGGCGGCGTCGGCGGTGTCTACCTGCGGACCCTGCCGGGCCAGCCCGGCGAGATCACCGTCACCGTCAGCCACCCGGCGCTGGGCCGTGCGACGGCGCGCATCACCGCCACCGCGCCACCGCCGTCTCCGCCCTGGCTCGACCCGCCCGGTGGGCAGCAGCCCACCCCGGAGCAGGCGATGACCTTCACCGGTATCAGCCTGGCGCTGGACGTGCCGTCCGGGTGGTCGGCCAGTGCGACCTCCCCCACCAGCTTCACCAGCCTCGCCCCCGGCGCGAAAGCCACCGCCACCTGGAACGTCACCGCGCCGTCATCGGGCACCCAGGGCGGCACGGTCACCGCGTCGGCCAGTTTCACACTGGACGGCAGCCAGGTCAGCCAGGGCACCGACGTGCCCATCTCGCTGGTGACCAGCCTGGCCGACGCGTTCAGCAACACCGGCATCAGCGACGACTCAGACGTCACGTCGGCCAACTTCGACGGCGTCGGCAACAGCTTCTCCGCGCAGGCGCTGGCCCAGGCCGGGCTGACCCCCGGCGGCTCGTTCAGCTCCGGCGGGATCAGCTTCACCTGGCCCAACGTCCCCTCCGGCAGCCCGGACAACGTGCTGTCCGAGGGGCAGACGATCCTGGTCAGCGGGTCGGGGACCCAGCTGGGCTTCGTCGGCGCGGGCAGCCCCAGCAACGAGGGCGGCACCGGCACCATCTACTACACCGACGGGAGCACCAGCAGCTACATGGTGACCCTGGACAACTACTTCACCCCGCCCGCCGACCTCACGAACCAGATCGTGGCGCAGATGCCCTACTGCAACGACTCCAACCCGGCCACCGAGGGCCACGGCCAGCCTGGGCAGCGCCAGCAGACCGTCTACATCTATTGCGCCACGGTGCCGATCGCGCTGGGCAAGACCGTGCGGGCGGTCACCCTGCCGGCCGGCGGCAGCGCGCCGGGCGGTGGCCGGGTCACCGGCATGCACGTGTTCGCGCTAGGCGTCGGCTGAGGCCTGCCGCACCGGCGCGGAACCGTCCTCCTGGGCGTGCGTGCGGGCCAGCGACCGGGACAGCTCCACACAGCCGACCCCGACGAGCAGCACGGCGATGATCTGAATCGCCAGCCAGCCGCCGGTGCGCAGGTCCTCGCCGAACACCGTCACCCCGTAGGACACGCTGATCAGCGCGTCACCCAGGGTGAGCGGCGGCTGCGCCGCGACCAGCGACCCGGCCTGCAGCGCGTTCTGCAGCAGGAACAGCGCCCCCACGCCGGCCGCCGCGGTGCCGTACAGCTCCCAGGAGGAGAAGAACGCACCGGCGCCCTGGCTCAGCGCGGCCATGGCCCCCTTCATCAGCGCCGCGGTCAGCGCGTAACCGCAGGCCGCCGCCAGCGCAAACGCCGCGGCGCGGAAGTCGCCGCGCAGCCGGATCCCGGCGATGATCAGCACCGCCTCGAACACCGCGGTCACGATCAGGGTGGCCGCCCACACCCGCAGCGGGGCCCGGTCCACCCCGCCCGACGGCGCCGCGGCGGCCAGCCCGGCACCCAGGCTGACTGTGACCAGGACCACCGCGTACCACGTGGTCTTGGGCACCGGACGGCCGACCAGCCTGCTCGCCAGCAGCAGGGTGAACGGCAGCTCGATGATGAAGATCGGCTGCACCAGGGCGACCGGCCCGTTGGCCAGCGCGGTGGCCTGGCACACCGCGGCGATGATGATCAGCGCGATGCCCGCCAGCCACACCTTGCGCTTGACCAGGTAGGCCAGCAGCGACAGGTGCAGCGCCCGCGACGCCGGCGCCTCGCTGGCCGCCATCCGCTGGCACACCGACGCCGCCCCGTTGGCAAGCGCCGTCAGCAGGGCGAACAGGACCGAGACCACCGCGGCATCCTACCTTTCCGCCGGCTCCGGTGCAGCGGGCGAGGCGCGCAGCAGCACCGCGTCCCGCGCGGCCAGCCAGCCCGCGGCCAGCTCGGCCGCGCACAGCACGAGCAGCAACGCGATGGGCACGTCCCAGCCGCCGGTCGCGTCGTGCAGCAGCCCGACCGCGAGCGGGCCGGTGGTGGCCAGCAGGTAGCCGCCCCCCTGGGCCAGCGCGGACAGCGACGCCGCGGTCATCGGGTCGGGCGCCCGGATCACGGTGAACAAGATGGCCAGGCTCAGCGACGCGCCCTGGCTCAGGCCGAGCAGCAGCACCCACGCCCAAGCTCCGCCGAGCGGCGCGTACAGCACCCCGGCGATGCCCGCCGCGGTGGCCATCACGGTGGGCACCACCAGCACCCGCTGGCTGGCCATCCGGTGCGCGATGACCGGGATGAGCAGCGCGGTCACCGCGTTGCCGAAGTTCATCAGCGCGCTCAGGTCACCGGCCCGCGACACGTCCATGCCGCGGTCCTGCAGCAGCGTGGGCAGCCAGGACAGTGCCGCGTAGTAGGTCAGGCTCTGCAGGCCCATGAACGCGGTCACCTGCCAGGTCAGCGCCTGCCTGGCGATCGGGAGCCGGGCCGTGTTCCCGGCGGCCGGGGCCCCGGGGCCCGCCACCGGTTCGGGCTGGGTGCGGTACCGCCGCTGCGGCAGCCAGACCGCGAACGCGATCACCGCGGGCACCGCCCACAGCCACAGCGTGAACCGGACCGGCCCGCCGAGCCAGCCGGCCTGGCCGGTGTCCCGGTACAGCGGCACCGCCAGCAGCGAGCCGAGCACCGAGCCCACGGCCAGGCACAGCAGGTAAGCGCCGATCAGCAGGCCGGCCCGGCTGGGCTGGCGCCGCTTGACCAGGCTGGGCAGCAGCACGTTCATCAGCGCGATCGCGGCCATGCCGAGCACGGTTCCCGGGTACAGCAGCCAGCTCGGCAGCGCGCCGCGCAGCGCCAGCCCGGCGGCCAGCAGGGCCAGCGCGCCGAGCAGCACCCGTTCCTCGCCGAACCGGCGGCTCAGCGGCGCCGCCACACCGGAGAACACGCCGAAACACAGCACCGGGATGGTGGCCAGCACGGTCACCCCGGCCGGGGACAGGTGCAGCCGGGGAGCCAGTTCGCTGAACACCGGCGGCAGGCTGGTGATCGCGGCCCGCAGGTTGAACGCGAGCACCATGATCCCGGCCACCAGCAGCACGACGCCGGCCCGGCGCGCCGGATGCGGGCCAGTGCTCGCTGGCCCGCCGAGCGAGCTCTGCCGCGTGCTCAGTTCCTGGCCGCCATGTTCTGCTGCTGGCTCAGTTCCTGGCCAGCAGGGTGCGCAAGACGAACTGCATGATCCCGCCGTGCCGGAAGTAGTCGGCCTCGCCAGGGGTGTCGATCCGGACCACGGCCCGGAACTCCCGCTCGCCGCCGTCGCTGGTGTGCGCGGTCACGGTCACCTCGCGCGGCACCGGCCCCGAGGTCATCTCCGCGATCCCGGTGATGTCGAAGGTCTCGTGCCCGGTCAGCCCGAGCGAGGCCACCGACTCGCCCGCCCGGAACTGCAGCGGCAGCACACCCATGCCGATCAGGTTGGACCGGTGGATCCGCTCAAAGGACTCCACCAGCACGGCCCGCACACCGAGCAGCGCGGTGCCCTTGGCCGCCCAGTCGCGGGACGAGCCAGAGCCGTACTCCTTCCCGCCCAGCACGACCAGCGGCGTGCCTTCCTCGATGTAGGCCTGGGACGCCTCGTAGATGCTGGTCTGCTCGCCCTCGGGCAGTTTGACCGTGACACCGCCCTCGGTGCCCGGCGCCAGCTGGTTGCGCAGCCGGATGTTGCCGAACGTGCCCCTGATCATCACCTCGTGGTTGCCGCGGCGGGATCCGTAGGAGTTGAAGTCGCGCCGCTGCACCCCGTGCTCGGTCAGGTACGTCCCGGCCGGGCTGTCCACCCGGATCGCGCCGGCCGGCGAGATGTGGTCGGTGGTCACCGAGTCGCCGAGCAGCGCCAGCACCCGGGCCCCGTGGATGTCCCGCACCGGCGCCGGCTCGGCCGGCATGCCGTCAAAGTACGGCGGGTGCCGGACGTAGGTGGAGTCGGTTTCCCAGGCGAACGTGTCGCCGGTCGGCACGTCCATCGAGCGCCACCGGTCGTCGCCGGCGAACACGTCGGCGTAGTCCCGGCTGAACATCTCCGCCGCCACCGCGCTGTTCACCACGCTGGCGATCTCGCTGGCCGACGGCCAGATGTCGCGCAGGTACACCGGCTTCCCGTCGGCGCCCTCGCCGAGCGGCTGCGTGGTCAGGTCGATGTCCATCGTGCCGGCCAGCGCGTACGCGACCACCAGCGGCGGGGAGGCCAGGTAGTTCATCTTGACGTCCGGGTTGATCCGGCCCTCGAAGTTGCGGTTCCCGGACAGCACCGACACCACGGCCAGGTCGCTGTCGCTGACGCCCTGGCTGATCGCCTCGGGCAGCGGCCCGGAGTTGCCGATGCAGGTGGTGCAGCCGTAGCCGACCAGGTTGAAGCCGAGCTTCTCCAGATAGGGCAGCAGCCCGGACCGCTCGTAGTAGTCCATGACCACCTTGGAGCCGGGGGCCAGCGTGGTCTTCACCCAGGGCTTGCGGGCGAGCCCGGCCTCCACCGCCTTCCTGGCCAGCAGCGCCGCGCCCACCATGACCGACGGGTTGGAGGTGTTCGTGCAGGAGGTGATGGCGGCGATCACCACCGAACCGTGGTCGATGGTGGTCTCGGTGCCGTCGTCCAGGGTGACCGCGGTCGGCGCGGACGGCCGGGGCTCGGGGGTGTTGGCCACCGGGTCGGAGGCCGGGAACGTGCCGGCGATGCCGTTGTCCAGGCTGGGCCCGGACACGAAGGCGCCCAGCGCGTCCCGGAAGGAGTTCTTCGCGTCGGACAGCGCGACCCGGTCCTGCGGCCGCTTCGGGCCGGCCAGCGACGGCACCACGGTAGACAGGTCGAGGGTGAGTTCCTCGGAGTAGCGGGCGCTCTCGCCTGGCTCGTGCCAGAGCCCCTGCTCCTTGGCGTACGCCTCGACCAGCGCCACCTGCCGCGCGGCCCGGCCGGTCAGCCGCAGGTAGTCCAGGGTCAGTTCGTCGATCGGGAAGATCGCGCAGGTGGAGCCGAACTCGGGGCTCATGTTGCCGATCGTGGCCCGGTTGGCCACCGGGACCGCGGCCACGCCCTCGCCGTGGAACTCGACGAACTTGCCCACCACGCCGTGGCGGCGGAGCAGCTCGGTGATGTGCAGCACGAGGTCGGTGGCGGTCGCACCGTCCGGCAGCTCACCGGTCAGCCGGAACCCGACGACCCGCGGGATCAGCATCGAGATGGGCTGGCCGAGCATGGCCGCCTCGGCCTCGATGCCGCCGACCCCCCAGCCCAGGATGCCCAGGCCGTTCTGCATGGTGGTGTGCGAGTCGGTGCCCACGCAGGTGTCCGGGTAGACCGCCCCTTCACTCTCCATCACCACCCGGCCCAGGTGCTCGATGTTGACCTGGTGCACGATGCCGGTGCCCGGCGGCACCACCTTGAGCCCGCCGAAGGCATCCTGGCCCCAGCGCAGGAAGGCGAACCGCTCGTGGTTGCGCTCGAACTCCAGGTCCACGTTCCGCTGGAACGCGTCGGGCCGGCCGAACACGTCGGCCACCACCGAGTGGTCGATGACCAGCTCGGCGGGCACCAGCGGGTTGATCATGGCCGGGTCGCCGCCCAGGTCGCGCATGGCTTCCCGCATGGCCGCCAGATCCACCACGGCGGGCACGCCGGTGAGGTCCTGCATGATCACCCGGGCCGGGGTGAACTGGATCTCGGTGTCCGGCTCGGCGGCCGGATCCCAGCCCGCCAGCGCCCGCACGTGATCGGCGGTGATGTTCTCGCCGTCCTCGGTGCGCAGCAGGTTCTCCAGCAGGATCTTCAGGCTGAAGGGAAGCATGCGCGCGCCGTCCACCGCGTCCAGCCGGTAAATCTCATATGACTCGCCGCCCGCCTGCAACGCAGCCCGGGCACCGAAGCTGTCCGCGGTCATCTCGCACCGACCTCCTCGTAGATACGCCGACACCAAGCATCATATATCTTGACGTCAAGCTATCTGCCGGGGGTGGCACGGATGGCTGCGGACCCGGGGGCGCGGGCCGGCGGACGGGGGCGCTCAGCCAGTCAGAGGTTGCCGCGGCGCTCCTGCTCGCGCTCGATCGACTCGAACAGCGCCTTGAAGTTCCCCTTGCCGAAGCCGAGCGACCCGTGCCGCTCGATCAGCTCGAAGAACACCGTGGGCCGGTCGCCGAGCGGCGCGCAGAAGATCTGCAGCAGGTAGCCGTCCTCGTCCCGGTCCACCAGGATGCCGCGCGACTGCAGCTCATCCACCGGCACCCGCACGTGGCCGATCCGGGCCCGCAGCTCGGGGTCGGTGTAGTAGGCGTCCGGGGTGGCCAGAAACTGCACGCCGCGCGCCCGCAGCACGTCCACCGTGGTCAGGATGTCGCTGGTGGCCAGCGCGACGTGCTGCACCCCCGGCCCGCCGTAGAACTCCAGGAACTCGTCGATCTGCGACTTGCGCTTGCCGACCGCGGGCTCGTTGAGCGGGAACTTCACCCGGTGGTTGCCGTTGGCCACCACCTTGGACATCAGCGCGGAATAGTCGGTGGCGATATCGTCGCCGACGAACTCGGCCATGTTCACGAAGCCCATCACGTTGTTGTAGAACGCGACCCAGGCGTCCATCCGGCCCAGCTCCACGTTGCCCACCGCGTGGTCCACCGCCTGGAACAGCCGGCGCGGGACGCCCTCGGGCCGGGCCACCGCCGCCTGCGCGGCGACGTACCCGGGCAGGTAGGGGCCGTGATAGCGGGTCCGGTCGATAAGCGTGTGCCGGGTGTCGCCGTAGGCCGCGATGGCCGCGATCCGCACCGTGCCGTTCTCGTCGGTCTCGTCGTAGGGCTCGGTCAGCACGGTGGCGCCCTGGTCGCGGGCGTGCTTGACGCACTTGTCCACGTCCGGCACGGACAGCGGCAGGTCCAGCACGCCGTCGCCGTGCTTGCGGTGGTGGTCGGCCAGCGGGCTGCCCGGCCGCACTCCCCCGTTGACCACGAACCGCGCCGACCCCGACTTGAGCACGTACGACTTAGCGTCCGGGCTGCCGGTCTCCGGGCCGCGGTAGGCGACCAGGTCCATGCCGAACACCGCCTGGTAGTAGTGCGCGGTCTGGGTGGCGTTGCCGGTGACCCAGACGATCGCGTCCAGCGCGGTGACCGGGAACGGGTCGGTGGCGTCGTCGTAGTCCACCAGCCCGACGAGCTCCCTGAGCTGGCCCGGCGCCAGGCCGGCCTGCGCCTCGGTCTCGGTCAGCCCCGTGTCGGTCAGCCCCGTGTCGGTCAGCCCGGTGTCCGTCAGCTCGGTCATCGTCCAGCCCCTTCCCGTCGCGCCGCAACCTGTATGGCAAACTTCAGCGCTCAACGCAGGATGATGCAAGCGAAGCCGTTCATCCTGGGCAGTTTGTATAGCTCTGACCGCGGCTGACTGGCAGCTTTGATCATTTTGATAACGATGAACGGCTGCGCCTTGCCGGGGCAGCGCAAGTGCCGGGGGAATGGGGAAGCGGGCGGGGCGGGGTGGGGCGTCAGCCCATCGGATGGTGCATGAGCGGTTCGCGGCCCGGCGGCTGGTGTGGCGCCGGGCCCGCCTCGATCTTGGGCAACTCGCGCGCTACCGGCTTGCTGCCCAGCAGCAGTTCCTCGCCGTGGTGCCGCAGCGGCAGCGGCTCGCCGTCGAGCAGCTCGTAGCGTGCCCGGCGGCTGCCGATGCTGACGCACAGCCTGCGCCCGCGGTAGCGGAGCCGGAACACGAGCTTGCTGATGCCGGCCGGCAGGCGCGGGCTGAACGAGAGCGTGCCGCTGTCCCCGCGCATCCCGCCGAATCCGGCCACCAGCGCGGTCCACGCCCCGGCCAGCGAGGCCATGTGCAGCCCGTCACGGGTGTTGTGCATCACGTCGTGCAGGTCCATCAGCGCGGCCTCGGCCAGGTAGCGGTAGGCCAGTTCGAGCTGGCCCACCTCGGCCGCCATGACCGCCTGGGTGCACGCGGACAGCGAGGAGTCCCGCACGGTGATCGCCTCGTAGTAGGCGAAGTTGCGGGCCTTCTCCTCCGGGGTGAACGCGTCGCCGCGCGTGTGCATGGCCAGCACCAGGTCGGCCTGCTTGACCACCTGGGTCCGGTACAGCTGGAAGTAGGGGTAGTGCAGCAGCAGCGGGTACTTCTCCGGCGGGGTCCCCTCGAAGTCCCACAGCGCGTGCTCGGTGAAGCCCTCGTGCTGGGGATGCACGCCGAGCCGCTCGTCGTAGGGGATGACCATGGCCGCGGCCGCGTCCCGCCAGGAGGCCGCCTCCTCGGTGCTGACGCCCAGCTCGGCCGCCGCCTCGGGCAGCCGCCCGACCGCGTCGGCCGCGGCGACCAGGTTCCGCTGCGCCATGAGGTTGGTGTAGACGTTGTTGTCCACGATCGCGTTGTACTCGTTGGGCCCGGTGACGCCGTCGATGCGGAACCCGCCCTCGGAGTCGTGGTGGCCGAGCCTGCGCCACAGCCGGGCCGTCTCCACCAGGATCTCCAGCCCCACCTCGAGCTCGAAGCCGGCGTCCTCGGTGGCGTCCAGGTACTGCAGCACGGCGTCGGCGATGTCGGCGTTGATGTGGAACGCGGCCGTGCCGGCCGGCCAGTAGCCCGAGCACTCCTGGCCGCGGATGGTCCGCCACGCGAAGGCCACCCCGGCCAGGCCGAGGTCGGTCGCGTGCTGCCTGGCCACCGGCAGCGTCATCTGCCGCCAGCGCAGCGCGTCGGCGGCCGCGTCCGGGTGGGTGTAGGTGAGCACGGGCAGCACGAACGCCTCGGTGTCCCAGAACGTGTGCCCGTCGTACCCGGGGCCGGTCAGCCCCTTGGCCGCGATCGGCCGCTGCTCGGCCCTGGCGCCCGCCTGCAGGATGTGGAACAGCCCGAACCGCACCGCCTGCTGGATCTCCATGTCGCCTTCGACCTGGACGTCGGCGCCCGCCCAGAACTCGTCCAGGTACTCGCGCTGCTCGGCCAGCAGGCCGTCCCAGCCGGTCAGCCGGGCCAGCGCGAGCGCGGCGGCCACCTGGTCACGCAGGGCCGGCCGGGTGCGCTGGCTGGACCAGCCATAGGCGACGTACTTGACGACCTCGAGCTTCTCCCCTCGCGCCAGCCGGGTCGCCACCGTGGCCCGGCCCAGGTCGGGGAACGTCTGCACGTGCGCGTCCATCGTGGCCGGCCCGGCCACCTGGTGCGACATGGACGCGGCCAGCCGCAGCCCGCTGGCCCGGGTGCGGTGCACCAGCAGGGCACCGAGCTGATTGTCGTTGATGGCCTGGTGTTCCTCGCTGACCAGCGGCGACTCCAGCACCGCGGCGACCCTGGGATCCTTGCCCATGTCCGGCAGTTCCTCGTTGGCCTGGAGCTCGGACTGCACCACGACCCGCAGCGGGCTGTCACAGTCCACCGGTTCGACCGTGTACTTGAAGGCGACGATCGCGCGCTGGCTGAGCGAGACCATCCGCTCGGACCGGACCCGCACCCGCTGGCCGGCCGGCGAGCTCCACTCCACCTCGCGGGTGAGCGTGCCCGCACGCAGGTCGAGCCGCCGCACGTGCGAGTGCAGCGTGCCGTAGCGCACGTCGAAAGGCTCGTCGTCCACCAGCAGGCGGATGAGTTTGCCGTTGGTCACGTTGATGATCGTCTGGCCGGAGTCCGGGTACCCGTAGCCGGCCTCGGCGTAGGGCAGCGGGCGCAGCTCGTACAGCGAGTTCAGGTAGCTGCCCGGCAGACCATGCGGGTCGCCCTCATCCAGATTGCCGCGCAGCCCGATGTGCCCGTTGGACAGCGCGAACACCGACTCGCTCTGCGCGATCACGTCGAGGTTCAGCTCGGCCTCGGTGACCGCCCACGGCTCGACCGCGAACGTCGGCTGCTTGATCGCGCCTGCCGTCTCGCCCTCCGGCATCGGCGGGGTCGTGCCCGCCGATGCCCCCCGCACCCCGCCGTGTGCCCGCATCCGCCGCCGGCCTGTCGTCCCGCTCACCGGTTCAGCAACTCCCCCAGGTCATCAACCACGATGTCCGCGCCGTGCTCGGCCAGCTCGGCCGCCTGGCCGGTCCGGTTGACCCCCACCACCAGGCCGAACTGCCCGGCCCGCCCGGCCTCCACGCCGGCCAGCGCGTCCTCGAACACCACCGCGTGCTCGCGGGCCACGCCGAGTGCGGCCGCCCCGGCCAGGAACGTGTCCGGCGCGGGCTTGCCGGCCAGGCCGCGTTCCTTGGCCACCACACCGTCGATCCGCGCGTCGAACAGGCCGGCCAGCCCGGCCACCTGCAGTACTTGAACGGTGTTCGCGCTGGATGATACGACCGCGGTGCGCAGCCCGGCTGCGCGGACCGCCTTGATGTACGTCACCGAGCCGTCGTAGACCTGCACGCCGTGCTTGTCGATCATCTCCAGCACGAGCGCGTTCTTCCGGTTGCTCAGCCCGTTCACGGTCTGCGCGGTCGGCGGGTCGTCCGGGCTGCCCTCGGGCAGGTCGATGCCGCGGGCCTTCAGGAACGACCTGGTGCCGTCCAGCCGCGGCTTGCCGTCCACGTAGCGGTCGTACTCGTGCACCTTGTCGAAGGGCACGAACTCGGTGCCGTGCTGCGCGGCCCACTCGCGGAGGAATTCGTCGAACATTTCCTTCCAGGCCGCCGCGTGCACGAGCGCTGTCTTGGTCACCACGCCGTCCAGGTCAAACAGGCAGGCCTGAGCCGTGTCGGGAAGTCCCAGCATGTGGATTGTCTCTCCGCCTTGTATCGCCGGCCGGCGTCCCTGGCCAGCGTGATTCAGACAAGTGTGCCCGAGCCAGCAGGGCGCTGGGGCCGTCTAGGCCATCCCGTTACTCAGTGTTCGCGCTGCCACCCGGACACGGGTGGTGGCGGGGCCGGTGGTGGCGCTCCGGGTGGCGGCGGGGCCGGTGGTGGCGGGCCCGCCTCGGGCTGGGGCCGGTCGGCCAGCCAGGCCTGGTGCTCGGGAGAGGTCAGCGGCTGGAGCATCCGGCGGACCCGGCCGGCCGGCCCCGGCGGCGTCCAGCGGACGCTGCCCGCGGCCAGCACGAACATGCACAGCCCGCAGAGCAGTGCGGCCGTCATCAGCACTTCCCCGATGCCCGCGATCGCGGCCCAGTGGCCGTGATAGCCCGCCTGGCCGACCGTGCCGATTACCCAGAGGATGACGCCCACGGTGAGCGGGGCGGCGCCGGCGACCGCGATCAGGGCCAGCAGCTGCGCCTGCCGGGCGACCGGTACGTTGCGGGGCACGGGTCTCAGCCTATGTTCCGCCCGCGGCGGCCCAGCCGGACCAGCGCGCGACCGCGATGCTGATCACCGGGCCGGCCGGCGGCTCGGCGGTGTACTGCGGGTACCGCCGGGCCAGCAGTGCGATGGGCCCGGCCATGTCGGCCGGGCGGGCCAGGATCTCGGCCTGCCCGTCGGCCCGCGCCCACCACAGCAGCGGCCAGTCCTCGTCGTAGTGGTCGGCGAGCAGGCTCACCCGGGGGTCGGCCCGGATGTTGGCCAGCCTGCGCAGGTCCCGGCTGGCCTTGGGTTTGCTGTCCACCACGGTGCACAGGCGGTCGCCGTCCAGGGCGAACGTCACCGGCACGAGGTGCGGCGGCCCTGGCCCGGCGGCGGTCGCCAGCCCGGTGGTCGCCAGAACTGCTACCCGGGCCGTGCCGAACCGCCGCCGCGCTTCGCCGCTGGACAGCCGCAGTGCCGCTCCCCTCCGCTCCCGGCCGGGCTTCGGCCGTGGGTTCCGCGTCAGCTCACCTGTGGCATAACCTCCGCGGCGATCAGCTCGACGTGGTCGAGGTCGTCCAGATCCATCACCTGCAGGTACATGCTGTCCGCTCCGGCCGCGCCAAACTGGCCGATCCGGTCCACCACTTCCGCCGGGGTGCCGGCCACCGCGGTCTCCCGCAGGTCGGCGAGCGGGCGGCCGATCGCGGCGGCGCGCCGCTCGAGTTCGCCGGCGTTGGCGCCGCAGCAGACCGTGTGTGCCACCGAGTAGCGCAGCGACGCGGCGTCCCGGCCGGCCTCCGCGCACGCCTCGCGCACCCGGCCGAACGCCGCCGCGCAGTCGGCGACGCTGCCGAACGGCACGTTGTACTCGTCGGCGTAGGCCGCGGTCAGCCGCGGGGTGCGGCGTGCGCCGGTCCCGCCGATCAGCACCGGCGGCCGGGGCCGCTGGGTGGGCTTGGGCAGGGCCGGGGAGTCGGAGACCCGGTAGTGCCTGCCGCGGAAGCTGAACTTCTCACCGGCCGGCGTGCCCCACATCCCGGTGATGACCGCGAGCTGTTCCTCGAGCATGCCGAACCGCTCCACGGTCGGCGGGAACGGCAGGCCGTAGGCGGTGTGCTCGGCGTCGAACCAGCCGGTGCCAAGGCCCAGCTCCACCCGGCCGCCGCTCATCTGGTCCACCTGGGCCACGCTCACCGCCAGCGGGCCCGGCCAGCGGAACGTCACCGGGCTCATCAGCGTGCCGAGCCGGATCCGGGTGGTCTCCAGGGCCAGCCCGGCCAGCGTGATCCACGCGTCGGTCGGCCCGGGCAGGCCGCTGCCCTCACCCATCAGCAGGTAGTGGTCGGACCGGAAGAACGCGTCGAATCCCAGCTGCTCGGCCGCCTGGGCCAGCCGCCGCAGCGTGCCGTAATCCGCGCCCTGCTGTGGCTCGGTGAATACCCGTAGTCGCATGGATCACACGGTACTCAGGCTGACCGCGGGCCGGTCAGGGCCCCAGCCGGCCGGGCGCTACCCGGCGGAAGCGGCCGGGATGTGCAGCGTCAGGTGCGCCAGGCTGGCCGGGGTCGCGGGCAGCCAGCGCAAGCCGATCTGCCGGCCGGTGGCGGCCGTCGGCCCGATCAGGAACCGCTCGAGTTCCGCCGCGTCGCCGTCCGGCCGCATGCCTGGCTCCTCTCGCCCTCACCAGGCAAGTACGCGCGACCCGGGCGGGTGGTTGCCAGCTACCCGGGGATCAGGGTGGCCAGGCACTCGACGTGGTGCGTCATCGGGAAGGCATCGAAGCCGCGCAGGTCCGCCAGCTGCCAGCCGAGCCCGGCGAACAGCGCGATGTCGCGGGCCAGCGTGGCCGGGTCACAGGAGACGTAGGCGACCCGGCGCAGCCCGCTGGCCGGCCCGGCGAGCAACTCGACGAGCCCGGCGGTGGCCCCGGCCCGCGGCGGGTCGAGCACGGCCAGCCCGGCGCCGCCGGGCCCGTGCCGCCCGAGCACCTCCGCGGCGTCCCCACGGTGCACCCTGACCTGCGGGAACCCGGCCAGATTCTTGCGTGCGTCGCGGACCGCGGCGGCCTGCGACTCGATCGCGGTGACCTTCCCCCCGACGCCCACCGCGGCGGCCAGCGCCCCGGCGAACAGGCCCGCGCCGCAGTACAGGTCGAGCGCCACGTCGCCGGGCTCGGGCCGCAGCGCGGCCAGCACCGCGCCGGTCAGCACTTCGGCCGCGGCCGGGTGCACCTGCCAGAACACTCCCGGGCTGACCCGCCAGGCCCGGCCGACGGCGTGCTGGGTGAGCGGGCGCGGGCCTGGCTGGCCGGCCCTCTGCTGGCCGGCCCTCCGCTGGCCAGCCCTGCCCCGGGCGGTGACGAGCACCGACCGTTCACCCGACCCGGGCGAGACGGTCACCTCGACGCCGCGGGCGCCCGGCCAGCGGCTGCCCGGCACGTCCGCCTCGCGCACCAGCGGGTGCGCGATCAGGCAGTCGTCGACGGCGACGACCTCGCGGGACCGGTGCCGGCGCAGGCCCGCGGTGCCGTCCGGGCGGACCGCGAAACCGACCCGGGTGCGCCAGCCCAGGCCCGCGCCCCCGGTGCCCGCGTCCCCGGTGCCAGTACCCGCGGAGCCAGGGCCCCCGGGGCCGGCGGGCTCGGGCAGCGCGGCCACCTCGACGTCGCGGTCGATCCCGGCGATGCGGCGCAGTTGCTCGCTGATGACCTGTGCCTTGATCGCGCGCTGCGCGGCCGGGCTGGCGTGCTGCAGGTCGCACCCGCCGCAGCCGCCCGGGTGCGCGTACCGGCAGGGCGGCTCGACCCGGCCGGGCGAGGCGTCCAGCACCTCGATCGCGTCGGCCCGGGCGAACCGGGCCGTGCTGCTGGTCACCCGGGCCCGGACCCGCTCGCCGGGCAGCGCGTGCCGGACGAACACCACCTTGCCCGGCCCGGCGCCGTCACCGGGTTCGCCCTCCCCGGTGCTGCCCGGTGCCGTGCTGCCCAGCACTGTGTTGCCCGGCGCTGTGCTGCCCAGTGCTGTGCTGCCCAGTGCCGCGGCGTCCGGCTGGCCGGCCGCCCTGGCCACGCACCACCCGCCGTGGGCAGGACCGGCCACGGTCAGCTCGAGTACGCTGCCCGGGGCGCAGCCGTTCAATGTCTCCATGGTTTCCCCGAACACCCGCTTGCCGTCCACGGGTGTGCAGCGTATGCCATGTCAGAAGGCAATTCCGCAGTTCACCATCCCCGGTCTTTAGCCGTGGGGCAGGAGGGAATACCGTTGGCGGGCAGCGGAATCGCCGGAGGGACGGCCGTGCATATCGTGATCATGGGTTGTGGCCGCGTGGGGTCAACGCTCGCCCACATCCTGGAGGACCAGGGCCACTCGGTGGCCGTCATCGACCAGGACGCTGAGGCCTTCCGCAAGCTCCGGTCCGGCTTCAAGGGCCGGAAGATCACCGGCTCCGGCTTCGAGCGGGACGTGCTCATCGAGGCCGGCATCGAGGAGGCCGACGCGTTCGCCGCGGTCAGCAGCGGCGACAACTCCAACATCATCTCGGCCCGGGTGGTGCGGGAGTCGTTCGGCATCGAGCGGGTCGCGGCCCGGATCTACGACCCGCGGCGTGCCGAGGTGTACCAGCGGCTCGGCATTCCCACCGTGGCCACGGTCCGGTGGACCGCCGACCAGATGCTGCGCACGCTGTTGCCGGACGGCGCGGAGTCGCTGTGGCGGGATCCGACCGGGAAGATCGTGCTGGCCGAGGTGGCCTACGCCGACGGCTGGCTCGGCGAGAAGGTCAAGCTGCTCGAGCAGTCGGCCGCGGTGAGGATCGCGTTCATCTCCCGGCTCGGCCAGGCGCTGCTGCCGGAACCGGGCTCCGTGCTCCAGGAGGGCGACGTGGTGCATGTGATAGCGCTCGAGAGTGACCTGGAGCGGATCGCCGCGGCGTTCGCCCGGCACGGTGAGGGAGGGCACTGATGCGGGTCGCGATCGCCGGGGCCGGGGCGGTCGGCAGGTCGATCGCCAGCGAACTGCTGGAGAACGGGCACGAGGTCCTGCTCATCGACAAGAACCCGCGGGCCATCAAGGTGGACAGTGTGCCGCGGGCGGAGTGGCTGCTGGCCGATGCGTGCGAGATCACCTCGCTGGACGACGCCGGGCTCGAACGGTGCAACGTGGTGATCTGCGCGACCGGGGACGACAAGGTGAACCTGGTTGTCTCGCTGCTGGCGAAGACCGAGTACGGCGTGCCGCGGGTGGTCGCCCGGGTGAATGACCCGGCGAACGAGTGGCTGTTCAACGAGTCCTGGGGCATCGACGTGGCGGTGTCCACGCCGCGGCTGCTGTCCGCGCTCGTCGAGGAGGCGGTCAGCGTCGGCGACCTGGTCCGGCTGATGACGTTCCGGCAGAGCGACGCCAACCTGGTGGAGCTGACCATGCCGTCGGACGCGCCGCTGGCCGGGCAGCGGGTCGGTGACGTGGACTGGCCGGTGGACACCGCGCTGGTCGCCATCCTGCGGGAAGGCCGGGTCATCGTGCCGCACGACGACGACCCGCTCGAGGCCGGCGACGAACTGCTGTTCGTCACCAACGAGGACGTCGAAGAGCAACTCGGCACGCTGCTGTCCAGCTCGCACGCGCCGTAGGGCGGCGTTCCGGCCAGGCGAGCAGACCGTAGGGCATCTCTCCGGCCGGCAAGCAGAGTCAGTCGAGCTGGTATCGCGGGTTGAAGATCGTCCTGCGGCCGCGGTGCGTCCCGAGCACACCCTCGACGCTCAGCGGGCGGCCGGGTTCGATCCCGGCGATCCGCCGCTGCCCCATCCACACCAGCCGGATCCGGCCCAGCCGTCGTCCATCTCGGCCACCAGCGAATCCGACGAGCCCACACTCCGGCACCGGACCGAGGCCAGGTTGCCGTCCACTCGTATCACCGGCCGGCCGATCGCCCCCGGAACCGGTATCTCCCGCGCCATGACGGAACATTAGCGGCCCGCGGGCACGACTGCGTGCTGGTTTGTTAACACACTGTTAAGGCGCCGGCCACTTTCTCCGCCGCCGCTCGCGTGCCTGTCAGCGGGTCTCGGTGATCTCCGGGCCGCGCTCGAACGGGTTCGGGTACTCCGCGCCCTGCGCCGCCTCGGCCTCGGCCATCTGCTCGGCCATCGCCTGCCGCATCTCCGGCGGAAGCTGGATCTCCAGCAGGCCGCGTGGCGGAACCGGATGGTCGCCGCGCACCACCACGATGCCGGCCAGCACGTCCTCCAGCGGCTTGGCCAGTTCGGGGCTGGCGGCCGCCGGGCCGCTGATCTTCGCCGACAGCATCCACCGGGGGCCGTCGACGCCGATGAAGCGGGCGGGCTGCGGGCCGGTCAGCCCGCTGCCCGGCTCGGGCTGCTCCTGGGCGTGTATCTCGGTGCCGAACGGGCCCTCGGTCTCCCAGGACTGGCCGCCCGCCCCGGCGATCGCATCCACGATGCCGCCCCGCTCTTCGTCCCACAGCCCGCCGCTCTTCGGCGCGGCGAGCGCCCGCACCTGGAGCCTGCCGTGCGCGCTGGTCACGCCGACCGCGACGATCTGGCTCTGGTCGTCGGTGAGCTCCAGCTGAATCTGCTGGTCAGGGTGCACCGGGACGTGCAGGCTGCCCAGGTCGACCCGCTGCTGCTCGGGATAGCCGACGTCGGCGTCGGCGTCCCATGGCCCGCCGGCGGCCTCGCCGCCCGCCGCAGGCTGCTGACCGGGCTGACCGGGCTGACCGTCGTCTTCCCAGTCCTCCGCGGGCCAGTCTTCCGCGGCCAGGTCGCCGGGCTCCTGGACCCGCCGCGCGTGCCTGCCCCCGGCCGCTCTCGCTTGGCCGGGCGCTGGCTGGCCCTCGTCCCCGTCACGCCGTCGCCGGAACACGTCCCGCGCTCCCCACTCTCGCTGCTGTCACTGTGTGCCTGCTGTGCTCGATCGCTGCTGTTCGTCCGCTGCTGTTCGTCCGCTGGTGCTTGTTACCTGGGCGCCCGGGTACCTGGCTGCTGGCTGCCGTCTGCTGCCTGTCACCCGGTGGGCTGTCCCGCTGCTGCGCCGGCCCCGGCGTGGCCGCCGGTCGAGCCGAACCCGCCCGCCCCGCGCGCCGATCCGGGCAGCGCGTCGACCTCGTGGAAGACGGCGCGCTCCACCTGCTGGATGACCAGTTGCGCGATGCGGTCACCGCGCAGGAAGCGGACCGTCTGGGAGGTGTCGGTGTTGAGCATCGTGACCTTGATCTCGCCCCGGTATCCGGCATCCACGGTTCCGGGCGCGTTCACCAGCGTAACCCCATATTTGGCCGCCAGGCCCGAGCGCGGGTGCACGAAGGCGGCGTAGCCGGCCGGCAGCGCGATCGCCATGCCGGTGGGCACCACCGCGCGCTGGCCCGGGGCCAGCTCGACGTCGGCGGCCGCGACAAGGTCGGCCCCGGCGTCCCCCGGGTGGGCATACCCGGGCAGCGGCAGACCCGGATCCAGGCGCGTTATGAGCACATCTGGCCCGGCATCGCCCTGGCCCGCGGCCCCAGTCTTCATCGCGGTCACCCGCAGACCTTACATCGGTACGTGCTCGTCACCGAGCGGTTCGCGGCCCGCCGCGTCGTCCGCGCCGTCCACGTCGTCCGGGCCATCCGGACCGGCCGGGCCGGCCGCCCCGGTGCCGTCCGGCTCGGCGGCTCCTGCGGCGTCCGGCGCCCGGCGCAGCTCCGGCCAGGCACGGGCGGCCGCTGCCGCGGTGGGCACCGCGACCACGGCACCGGGCACCCCGGCCAGCACACCGCCCACGGCCAGCACCAGGATGACGGCCAGCGGATGCAGCCGGATGATCCGCCCGACTATCTGCGGCTGCAGCAGGTGGCCGTCGAGCTGGTCCTCGACCAGGAACACCACGAGCAGGATCACCGCCGCGACCACGCCCTTGGTGCCCAGTGTGATCAGGATGGACAGCACCCCGGCGAACAGAATGCCGATCAGCGGCACGAACGCCGCCAGGAACACCACGGCGGCCAGCGGGATCACCAGCGGGACGCCGAGTATCCACAGCGTGAGCCCGATGATCACGGAGTGGGTCGCGGCGATCAGCACGGTGCCCCTGACGTAGTGCACGAGGACCTGCCAGGCGGCGTTTCCCGCCCGGTTCACCCGGTCGCCGGTGTCCGCGGACATGAAGCCGGTCAGCCAGTGCCAGATCCGGTCGCCGTCCTTGATCAGGAAAAAGCTGACGAACAGGGTCAGGATCGTCCCGGCGGCGATCTCGGTGATGTATTTGCCGCCGGTCAGCACGGTCCCGGCGACCAGTGACTTGTGCGACGCGATCTCGTTCTCCGCGCTCTGCAGCAGCTGCTGCAGCCGGGCCTGCTTGATGTGGAACGGCGGCCCGGCCAGCCAGCTCTGCAGTTTGTGGCCGGTGTGCGTGAGGTCAGATTGCAGCGTCGGGAATTCCTGGCTGGCCCGCACGCCGATGAGCGCACCCAGCCCGGCGATCACCGCGATGGCCGCCAGCAGCGCACACCAGGTGGCCAGCATGGCGGGCAGGCCGGCCCGCTTGAGCCGGCCGGTCAGCGGCTGCAGCAGCGCGGTGAGCAGCAGCGCCGCCACGCACGGCAGCACCACGATCCGCAGCGCGCTGGCCACCCGGGCCAGCACATACACCAGCAGCCCGACGATGAGCAGCCGCCAGGCCCAGCCCGCCGTGAGCTGCAGCAGCGCGGGCACCTGCCGGTGTGACGCGGATCCGTCGTCCGGCCGCTCCGGCCGCCGGGCCCCTTCGCCGGACGCACCGGCGGACGCGTCACCCGCGGACGCGTCACCCGCCGCGTCACCGGGCGCGGCGGGCGTACGCCGCCATCCTTGCTTGGCGAGCCGGATCCCCCAGGGCATGTCCCCATCCAACCAACTACCGTTGTCTCCATGCGTGACTACCACGAACGGCTGCGTGTACCCATCGCGTGGTGGTTCATCAGTGTGATGTGCGTGCTCATCCTCGGCACTGAGCTGTTCGCCGGGTTCAGCCTGATCGTGGGTGTACTGGTGTACATCGTGCTCGCCCTGATCTGCGCCAGCACCCTGCTGCACTGGGGCGGCGCGGTGGTGAGCGTGCACGGCGGCCAGCTTCGGGCGGCCAAGGCCCGGCTGCCGCTGGGCAGCACCGGCGAGGTGCAGCCGCTGGATGAGACGCAGACCAGGGCGATGCGCGGGCCACGCGCGGATCCGGATGCGTACCTGCTGATCAGGCCGTATCTCAAGCAGTCGGTGTACGTGGAGCTGATCGGGGCAGATGCCGCCTGGCCGTATCTTCTGATCTGCACCCGGCACCCGCTGGAACTGGCCGAGGCGATCGCGAAGTCACGGGCGGAACTCGCCGCCCACGGCTAGCCTTGACGATCTCACCTGACCGGGGCCGGGCGGGATCAGCGGGGAACATCGGCAGAGCGACCAGACCGCGCCACCGGGAGCGCGGCGGGATCGAGGAGGCAGTCTGATGGCAGACAAGCGCGGCGACTTCGCCAGCCGCGCGGTGGGCGGAGTGGCCGGCGGTGTGGCCGGCTTCGTCACGCGCAAGGCGATGACCACGGTGTGGAAGAAGTTCACCGGCAAAGAGCCGCCCTCTCATCCAGAGGACCCCGAGGTCGCGCTGGCCGAGGCGATTGGCTGGGCCGTGGTGATGGCAGTGGCGATGTCGGTGGCCAGGCTGCTCGCCACCCGGCTGGCCGCCAAGCGGCTGCAGGGCCCGCCCTGCGAAAAGACCGAGGAACCCGCGACGGACGTCGCCAAAGCCTGAGCCGGCCGGCGCCGGCGACTGACCGGCCCGGCGCCCCGCGGCTGACGGCCGTGGGCCGAACCGCCGCTGGCTGTCTGGTGCCAGGCCGGGCCGCTGGCCCTCGCGCGCCCTCTAGGTTAAGATACATCGCAACTTAACTGCGTTAAGGGTATCTTTCCGGCCAGGAAAACAAGGAGGGCAGTCATGACGGCCATGCCGCCGGAACGCCAGGAACCCCCGGCCATGCGCGCCTCGGACACCGACAGGGAGCAGGCCGCGCAGCGGCTGCAGGCCGCGTTCGCCGAAGGCCGCCTGGATGACACCGAGTTCGATACCCGGATGCGCTCGGCGCTGACCGCGGTGACACACAGCGACCTCGGCAAGCTCACCGCGGACCTGCCCGAGGCCGCGCCGCGCGGCGGCGGGCCGGTACAGCTGCCCCCGCCGGGAAAGTTCGCGGTCGCCTACAAGAGCTCGGTGCGGCGCGGCGGCCGCTGGCGGGTGCCGCGGCGGTTCACCCCGGTGGTCTACAAGGGCAGCGGCTGGATCGACCTGCGCGCCGCCGAGCTGACCGAGCAGGTGACGACGGTGCGGGCCATCGCCTACAAGTCACGGATGGACATCCTCGTGCCGCCCGGCGTCCGGGTGGAGATGGATGGCTTCGGGGTGTCGAAGGGCTGGTCGGCCGACGAGGAGTGGGAAAGCCAGCTGCCACAGGACGCGCCGGTGGTGCACGTGCGCGGCATCGCCTACAAAGGCGTCATCGAGGTCAGCACCCGCCCCTCGGGGAGCAGCCGGGAGATCGGCAGGTAACCGGGCGGCCAGTCAGCCGACCTCGTGGCCGTACATGGCGCCGAGCGGGTCGGCGATCAGCTCGACCCTGGCGCCGTCGGGGTCGTTGAAGTACAGCGACGTGCCGCTCTCCTCCTGGTAGCCCACGCCGGCCGCGTACAGCTTGTCGCGCAGCCGTTCCCACCGCTCCGGCTCCACCGAGATCGCGATGTGGTGCAGCCCGCCGAGCACCTCGTCGTACGGGCCGAGGTCCAGCCCGGGGAAGTCGAAGAAGGCGAGCAGATTGCCGTGGCCCAGGTCGAAGAAGAAGTGGTTGGAGCCGGCGTAGTCGCGGTTCTCGAAGATCTCGGTGAGCGGGAACTCCAGCAGGTCCTGATAGAACTTGATGGTCCGCTCGACATCGGCGGACAGCAGCGCGACGTGGTGCACCCCACGGGCGGAGCTGGCCGGCCGGTTCTCGCGCACGTACTGTGACCGCAGCCGGTCACGCTCGGCCGTGATGGCGGCCAGGTCGATGTCAGTCATGGTCCTCGTCTCCAGACTTCGCGGCGGTTCACGTCTCAGGTCGGCGAGCCCGCCGCCGCCCCGGTGGCCTGCTCACCCCAGCGGGCCAGCGCGTTCTCCAGGTCGAGCGGCGCGATCATGTCGCCCTTGGCCAGTTCACTCTCCCAGTCCTGGGCCGGGACCCGCCACATCACCTCGAACTCGATGCCGTCCGGATCCTTGGCGTACAGCGACTTCGACACGCGGTGGTCGCTCGCGCCGACCAGCGCACCGCCGGCGGTCAGCCGGTCCTGGATCTCGGTCAATTCACCGAGCGTGCCCACCTCCCAGGCCAGGTGGTAGAGCCCGACCTTCTGCTCGGCCGCGGGCCGGGACGGGCCGACCTGGAACAGGCCCAGGTCGTGGTCGTTCGATGAGCCTGGTGCCCGCAGGAAGGCCGCCCGCCCGGGTATGTCGGTACGCATCTCGAAGCCGAACATCTGCTGGTAGAAAGCGGTGGACCGGGTCACGTCGCTGACGTAGAGCACCGCGTGGTTGAGCCGGCGAACGGCCATGGCCATCTCCTCGTTCCGGGAGCCATTGTGCTGCTGAGAGCTTTGTAGGGGAAATGCCCGCACCGGGCACTTCGATTCCCGCTACGGAACAAGCGGGCCGGTGTAGACGGCCCGCGGGCGCAGCGGGGTGGCACGTGCGTACTCCTCGAGGGCGTGCGCGATCCACCCGGCGGTGCGTGCCACCGCGAAGATGGCCTCACCGGCCCCGCTGATCAGCCCGGCCACGTCGGCCAGCGCGGCCAGGGCCAGGTCGATGTTCGGCTCGGGCAGCGCGCGCTCGCGCATCTCGGCCAGCACCGCGTCGGCCACCACCAGCCGGGGCGAGCCGGCCGCACCGCGGCGGACCAGGCCGAGCAGGCAGACCGCCCGCGGGTCGCCGGTGCGGTACACGAAATGGCCGAAGCCGGGCACCCGGCCGGTGAGCCGCAGCAGGTCGCCGACCACCCGCGAGGCGTCACCGGGGGTGGCCGCGGCCGCCAGCATGCCCTCGGCGCCGAGCGAGGCGCCCCCGTGCAGCGGCCCGCCCAGCGCACCCAGCCCGGTGGCTACCACGGCGTACGGATCCGCGCGGACCGACGCGGCCACCCGGGCGGCGAACGTGGACGCGGCCAGTTCGTGGTCGGCGAGCAGCACCAGCGCGGCGCGGAGGGCGGTGAGCAGGCCTGGTGTCGCCGGGGCCGGGCAGAGCTTGGGCCACAGCCGGCCGGCGATGCCCTCGCCGGCGGGCGGCGCGCCGCCCGCGGGGCCGGCGGTGTGTGGGGCGCCGGGGTCAGTGGGGTGGCTGGCGGCCGGGCCGGCCGGATGGCTGGTGGCGCCGGTGGGTGCCGCGGGCGGCAGGCTGTCCACCATGCCGGCGATCAGCGCGCGGCCGGCCGCCACCACGGCCGGGCTGTCCAGATGCAGCCGGAGCGGGTCGGCCGCGGCCAGCGCGGGCACGATGACCTGCAGCCGCTCCAGTGGCAGCGCCCTGCCGGGCAGCGCGGCCTGGGCGGCGGCTCCCACGGCCACCGCCTCGGGGCTGGCATGCCACGGCTGCACGTCCGCATCCCCCGGGCCGCCGGGCGCGGGGAGGGCGCCGGTCCAGAGCAGGGCGGCGACGTCTTCCAGGGTGTGGGTGGCAGCGAGGGAGGTCACCTCGCGGCCGCGGAAACTGAGCCGGTCGTCGGTGATCTCCGTCAGCGCGGACTCGATGACCAGTTCGGTGGTGCCGGGGGCGCGGCGGGGGCGGCCGCGGCGGGCGAGCCGCTCGATCTCGCCGGAGTCGAACAGGCTGCCCCGGCCGTCCGCTGACCGCCTGCGCACCAGCACGCCCCGGCTCACGTACGCGTACAGGGTGGCCCGCTTGATGCCAAGCCGCTGCGCCGCGGCGTCGGCGGTGATCCAGTCCGTCATCGTGCCTTCGTTGTCGTAGATTGATTTTAATCAATCTTGATCCATGCTGCCGCAATGTGTCAACGTGAGGTGTGCCTACCATCCACTTTCTCGATGTGACCAACCGCGACGGCGTGCAGACCGCACGGACCGGACTGTCCAAGTTCGGCAAGACGATGCTGAACTTCTACCTGGCCAGGCTGGGCGTGGCCCAGTCCGAGATCGGGTTCCCCTACCTGTTCCACGAGGTGCCCTACGTGCGGGCCAACGTGGCGCTGGCCCAGGCCGGCGCGTTCGGCGCGCTGCGGCTGTCCGGCTGGTGCCGGGCGATCACCGCGGACGTGACGGATTCGGCGCCGCTGGGACTGCGGCACTACAACCTGTCCATCTCGACCTCGGACCAGATGATCGCGCACAAGTTCCGCGGCAAGCTGGACCACGCCGCGATCATCACCGAGATGACCGCCGCCGTAACCGCGGCCCGGGCCGCCGGCGCGCAGACAATCGGCGTCAACGCCGAGGACGGCTCGCGCACCGACGACAAGTTCCTGCTCGACTTCGCCACTGCCGCCCGCGACGCCGGCGCCGACCGGGTCCGGTACTGCGACACCATCGGCGGCGACTCCCCGGCCCGGATCCGGGAGCGGTTCGCCCGGCTGGCCAGCGTGACCGGCATCCCGGTCGAGACGCACTGCCACAACGACCTGGGCATGGCGGTGGCCAACTCGGTCTCCGGCGCGCTCGGCGACCTGGACGCCGGGCAGGACGCCTGGGTCAACACCTGCATCAACGGGATCGGCGAGCGGTCGGGCAATGCCGACCTGCTGTCGTGCATCCTGGCCTTCTCGCACGCCATCGGCGTCGCCGGCGCCGCCCCCATCGGGGACAAGCTCGACCTGTCCTGGGCACGCCGGTTCGGGCTGTGGGCCAGCTACGCGTTCGGCCAGCCGCTGCCGCAGAACCAGCCCGGCACGGGAGTCAACGCGTTCGCCCACGAGTCCGGCATCCACGCGGACGGCGCGCTCAAGGACCGGAACAACTACGAGCTGTACGACGACGAGGCGCTCGGCCCGTTCCCGGCCGACTGGTTCGCGACCCGCGGCCGGGTCGTGCTGACCGGCGAATACGGCGGCATGGCCGGGTTCCGGCACGTCATGGACGGCCTCGGCATCGAGGTGGCGGCCGACGACGCGGACCTGGTCTTCCAGCTCGTGCAGCTGTGCGCCTCGGCCACCGGCAAGCCGCTCACCGACGATGAGCTCCGCCTTATCGCCGGCTACCCGCGCGAGCTTTCGCTCCTGTTCCCGGGCCAGCTCAGCTCGTGAGCCGGCCGCGGCCGCGTCCGGCTAGCCGCCGATCGAGCGGCGGCGGTTGGACCGGATGCGGCTGCGCTGGGACGGGCTCAGCATGGCCCAGCCGGCCACCGGGACGCCGATGGCGACCGCCAGCAGCACGAGCGGAACCCAGAACGGGATGGGCAGGATGAACAAGATGAGCGCGATGACGCCGAGCGTGATGCCGGCTTTCGTCCCGGGCCTCATGTAAGGCTCCCTCCGCGGAGAACCTGGGGTGCTCTCCTGCTGTGACGCGACCACTCAATCACACGTCTCCTGCTATGGGAACGTCTGAGCAGGCCACCGGGTTCCGGGCCGGGCCGCCTGGCGCGGGCGGATGGTGAATGATGGGCGTGCGCCGAACCCGGAGGCCCGATGACCCTGAACATGCCCGTCGAGGACGGGGCCAATGAGCTGCTGTCCCGCAGCCCGCTCGCCCTGCTGGTGGCCATGCTGCTCGACCAGCAGGTCCCCTTCGAGAAGGCGTTCGGCTCGCCCTACCAGCTGGCCCTGCGGCTCGGCCACGAGCCGACCGTGACCGAGCTGGCCGCCTTCGACCCGGAGGCGCTGGCCGCCGTCTTCAGCGAGCGGCCGGCCCTGCACCGCTTCCCGAAGGCAATGGCGGCCCGGGTCCAGGACCTGGCCCGGCTGCTGCTGGCCAGGTACGACGGCGACGCCGAGCAGGTCTGGGCCAGCGCCCGCACCGGCGCGCAGCTGCGGGACAACCTGGCCGAGCTGCCCGGCTACGGCCCGTACAAGGCCCAGATCACCATGGCCCTGCTGGGCAAGCAGTTCGGCATCCAGCCCGAGGGCTGGCGCGAGGTCGCCGGCCCGTTCGGGCACGAGGGCTCCTACGTCTCGGTGGCCGACATCACCGACGAGGAGTCGCTGGCCAAGGTCCG
>DASYAV010000156.1:0-1642 GCA_036501145.1 Streptosporangiaceae bacterium
CTTGAGCATGTTGTAGGTGACGCAGCCCTCGCAGGTGTAGTTGGACAGCGCGCCGGCCACCACGTCAGGCGCCGTCCAGTCCTCGTGGTTGCCCTGCCCGCCGATGATGTACGAGTGGTGCTCGGTGGCGATCTGCCAGAAGTTGTACGCGATCGCGCGGTACTTCTGATCGCCGGTCTCCTCCCACATCCGCAGGGAGGCGATCACCTTCGGCAGGCTGACGTTGCACTGCTCCCCCCGCAGCGCGTCGTCGCCCGCCGCCAGCGGGTCGAGGAACCTGGCGTGGTAGAACCGCTGCGCCGTGCGCAGGTAACGTTCCGAGCCGGAGATCCGGTACAGGTTGGCCAGCGACTCGGGCAGGCCGCCGTACTCGTTCTCCAGCACCCGCTGCATGTGCGGGTAGCTCAGCCGGGCCGTCCTGTCGTCCACCCAGTCGGCCAGCCGTATCGCCACCTCCAGCGCCTGATCTACGCCGGCCAGCTGGTACTGGTCGATCATCCCGGCCAGGTACTTGTGGATCATGTAGTACGGCGACCAGACGGGCTGGCCCGCCTCCAGCCGGTCGAAGAAGGACTCGGGGAACGCCGACAGATAGCCGGGCGCGTACCCGGCGAGCGGCGCGATCGCCTGCAGCTGGGCCAGCTGGCCGACCAGGTACTCCCCCGCCGCCTTCGCCCGCGGGTCGCCGGTGCTGGCGTAGGTCAGCGCGAGGCCGGACAGCAGGTGGCCGGTGGTGTGCCCGCGCACCTCCATGTTGGGCGCCTCCCACCCGCCGACCGGCCGCGCGGCGGACGGCCGCCCGTAATTCAGCCTGAAGGTGTGCAGCATCCGGTCCGGGTCGAGGAACAGCAGGTAGTCCTTCGTCCGCCCCTGGTTAGCGCTGAACGCGCTGTCCAGCAGCCGGACCGAAGCCAGCGGGTATGCCGCGGTGGCGCCCGCGGTCCCGTCCGGGGCGTAGCCGCTGCGTCCCATCGGGTAGCCCGGCACGTACGCCGGGCTGTCCGGCCACGGGTCGGCGGCCGCCGTCCCCGCGCCGCCCCACCAGGACGCGGGCTGCCAGCCTGCCAGCCACGCTGACTCGGCCGCGAGCACGGCGCCGCCGCCAAGCAACGCCATGGCCTGACGCCGGGACAGGTCGGACCGCCTGCCGACCCGGGCCCTGATCGCACCGGCCGCCCGCCTCGTGACTTCCCGCACGGTGCCGCTGCTTCCCTTCGTCGCGGTCCGCTCCCGATAACCCCAGGCCCCCTGAGCCCCTAGGCCCCCGCAGCCTCGCCCGCCGTGATCGTACCGCGGCGCCGCCTGGAAAAGAATGCACGGCATCATGGATGCCGATGTAGAAAATCGCGGGACGGCGCCGTACCAGTCAGTGACAGCCGCCCGTCGCGGGCGGCCGCGGAACCATACGGGAGGAGCATCACCGTGAAGTACATGCTCATCATCTACGGCAACCAGGAACTGTGGAACTCAGTCGGCCCTGACGAGCAGCAGCGGCTCTTCGAGGCGTTCGACGCGTTCAACAAGAAGTACTACGACACCGGCGAGCTGCTCGGCGCGTACGGGGTCGCGGACGCCGCCGCCACCAAGCTGGTGCGGCTGGCCGACGGGCAGCCCGCCGTCACCGACGGCCCGTACCTGGAGA
>DASYAV010000157.1:0-15930 GCA_036501145.1 Streptosporangiaceae bacterium
CGCCAGGTCGAAGCTGGCGTCGGCGAAGGGCACCCGTTCGGCGCTGGCGTGGACGAGCGGGAACCGCAGCCCGAACCGGTCCTGCAGCTGACGGGCGGTGGCCAGTTGCGCCGCGGAGTTGTCCAGGCCAGCCGGCCGCGCACCGCGGCGGGCCAGCCAGGCCGAGATGTACCCGGTGCCGCAGCCCAGCTCGATGCTGTCCCGGCCGTGCAGGTTGGCCGGCAGTACTCCGGCCTCCGCCTCGGCGACGCTCCAGATACCCCAGCTCGGCTCGGCTTCCGCCCAGGCGTGGTGGCCCATGGCGGCGTAGCCCGCCGCCCACTCGTCCCAGGCCGCGCGGTTGGCCAGCACATGATCAGAGGTCCCGCTCACAGTCGCCAGCGTCGCGCCCGCCGCCCCGGCAGTCAACAGGATTCCTGCGGTCAGCCCGGCCGGACGCTACAGCGACTTGTACAGGCTGGCCAGGTAGTCGGCGCTGGACGCGGGGGTGTCGGCCTGGCTGGACAGCTGGTCCAAGACCTCGAGGTAGTAGTCGAGGTCCTCGCGCTTCTCCAGGTAGACCGCGCTGGTGAGCTGCTCGATGTACACGATGTCGGGCAGGTCGTGCTCGGCGAACCGCAGCACGGTGAACGCCCCGCCGGACCCGGCGTGCGCGCCGCGGTCGAACGGCACCACCTGCAGCGTGACGTGCGGCAGGTCGGTCAGTTCCAGCAGGTGCTTGACCTGCCCGCGCATGACCTCGCGGCCGCCGACCGGGCGGCGCAGCACCGCCTCGTCCATCACCGCCCACATCCGTGGCGGCTCGGCCCTGGTGAGCAGGTTCTGCCGCTGCATGCGGACGCTCACCCGGCGCTCGATCTCCTCGGCGGCCACGCCCTTGCGGCCGATCTCGGTGACGGCGCGTGCGTAACCCTCGCTCTGCAGCAGCCCGTGCACGAACTGCACCTCGTAGCTGCGGATGAGCGCGGCGCCCTCTTCCAGGCCGAGGTAGGAGTCGAACCAGTCGGGCAGGATGTCGCCGAACTTGGTCCACCAGCCCTGCGCGTTGGCCTGCCGGGCCATCGTCAGCAGGCCGGACCGGACCTGGTCGTCAGCCACCCCGTACAGGGTGAGCAGGTCGGCGACGTCGCGTTCCTTGAACCCGACCCGGCCGTTCTCCATCCGGCTGATCTTGGAGCGGGAGGCCCGGATCTCATAGCCCGCCGCATCGGTGGTGACCCCGCTGGCCTCGCGGAACTGGCGGAGCTGATTGCCGAGCATCATCCTGAGCACGGTCGGCCCACCGGTCAGCGCATGGGGCGCCGCGCCCGGTGGTGTCCTGGTTCCGGGAACCAGGGGGTCAGCAGTCAGCTCGCACTCCCAGCCAGTGCCGTAATCGCATTACCGCGCCGCCGCACCATCAGGGCGAGCGGTCAGTGGCCGCGGGGACCCGCCGATGCTGCTGCGGACGCGGGGTTAACCATATCACCACGAACTTCGCCCGTCCGCACCGAAACCACCGGTCACGCAGGGTGTCCGGGTGCCCGGCCCAAGCCGAACCCGGCCCGCGCGCGGCGGGCCGGGCGATGGGCTCAGCTGATCAGGTCGTCGAACTCGCCGTCCTTGACGCCCTGCAGGAACGCGACCATCTCGGCCCGCGTGTAGACCAGCGCGGGGCCGTGCGGGTCCCGCGAGTTGCGCACCGCGGTGCCGCCGTCGGCCAGGCCAGCCACCTCGACGCAACTGCCGTTCGGGTTGCTGATCTCGCTCTTCCGCCAGCGGGCACCCACGATGCCGTCCGCCGGAACGCCATTTTCCACGTGCATTTCTTCCGCCCTCCGAGACGTGCCAAGCCGGCGTCGGGGATCGCCGCCGTCCCGCATGTATTCGCTTACGTACACGCATTTGCAGCGTAACAGACCAAATGCACGTGCAGACGACCATTGCCTCAATCGATTGCATAGGGCAAGATGTGACGGTGGCCCGTATCCGGTCTCCATGTGACAGCTGGGATGGTTCGGACAGGCGAATGGCATCGGATCCACAGATCACGGCGGTCGCTGCGCCCGGCGCACCGCGGCTCGTCCCCGAGCTGCCGGGTGGCCTGGCGTCCGCGGTGCTGGCCTGCGGCAGCGGGGAACGCTGGTTCGCGGTGCGCGGCTTCGGTCCCGGGCTGGACTCCGCGCGTGCCGCCCGGGAGTTCACCCACCAGACCTTGCGGGCCTGGAACCTGGGAAAAGTCAGCGAGGACGCGTCAGTGATCGTGTCCGAACTGGTCACCAACGCGCTGCGGCACGGCCTGCACCGGCACCGCGGGGACGCCGGGCGCGACCCGGTGGAGCTGTTCTTCTGGCAGTGCGGCGGCCTGCTGTTCTGCGCGGTCACCGATCCGGCCGCCGACCCGCCGGTGCCGGCCGGACCGGGCCCGTTCGCCGAGGCCGGCCGCGGTCTGCACGTCATCGAGGCGCTGTCCAGCGCGTGGGGCTGGGGCAGGCTCGACGCCTGCCGCAAGGCGGTGTGGGCGGCCCTGCGTGTGCCGGCGCCGGACGCCCTCGGCTGAACGCCGGGCTGCCACGCGAAGCCGTTCGGCAAAATTCCCGTGATGGGACGGGTCTAGCATGGGAAACGCCACATCAGCCGGCAGATATCCCCCCGTCCGCCATTCCCCCACAGGCACGACATTGATATTGAACGGCTTCGCCCTGGACAGCCGCGCGCCCGCCGGGAGTCCCGCGTGCCTGCAGAGGCCCGGCCGCGGTGGGTGACCTGCCCGCACCGGCCGAGGTAGCCGCCGCGCTGCGCCGGGCCGGGCTCGCCGACGTGACCGATGGCGTGCTGTCGCGGGCGCTGTATTCCTCGGACGCCTCGCTGTACCGGGTGGTGCCGGCGGTGGTGGCCTGGCCGCGCGAGGAGGCCGAGGTGGCCGCCGCGCTGTCGGTGTGCCGCGACCTGGCGGTCCCGCTCACCTGCCGGGGAGCCGGCACGTCGATCGCGGGTAACGCCGTCGGCACCGGCGTCGTGCTGGACTTCAGCCGGCACATGGGCCGGTCGGTCAGCGTCAACGCCGAGGAGCACGCCGCGACCGTGCAGCCCGGCGTGGTGCACGCCCGGCTGCAGCGGGCCGCCGCGCCGCACCGGCTGCGGTTCGGCCCGGACCCGTCCACCCACACCCGCTGCACGATCGGCGGCATGATCGGCAACAACTCCTGCGGCGCCCGGTCGCTGAGCACCGGCCGCACGTCCGACAACGTGGTGTCGCTTGACGTGCTGACCGCGGCGGGGGAGCGGCTCACGCTGAGCGGGCCGGTGCCCGGGTCCGCCGCCCTGCCGGCCGGCCGGGAACTGGCCAAGCTGCGCGCGCTGGCCGGCGGCGGCCTGGCCACGATCCGCACCGAGTTCGGCCGGTTCGGCCGCCAGGTGTCCGGCTACGCGCTGGAGCACCTGCTGCCCGAGCACGGGTTCGACGTGCGCCGCGCGCTGGTCGGCAGCGAGGGCACGCTCGCCGTGGTCGCCTCGGCCACCGTCCGGCTGGTCGCCGAGCCCGCGCACCGCACCCTGGCCGTGCTCGGCTACCCGGACATGCCGGCCGCGGCCAGCGCCACGCCCGACGTGCTGCACTGGCACCCGGCCGCCTGCGAGGGCCTGGATTCGCGCATGGTCGACGTGGTGCGCAGCCGCAAGGGCGCGGGCGCCGTGCCCGACCTGCCGCGCGGCTCGGCCTGGCTGTTCGTCGAGCTCACCGGGGACACCGCGGCCGAGGCGGACAGCGCGGCCAAGGAACTCCTCGCCACCGTGGACGCGCTGGACGGCATGGTGGTCGGCAACGCCCCGCAGGCGGCCGCGCTGTGGCGGATCCGCGAGGACGGCGCGGGGCTGTCCGGCCGCACCGAGGCCGGCGCGCCGGCCTACCCGGGGTGGGAGGACTCCGCGGTCCCGGTCGAGTCGCTCGGCCCGTACGTGCGCGACCTGGGCGAGCTGATGGCCGAGCGCGGCCTGACCGGCGCGCCGTACGGCCACTTCGGCGAGGGCTGCCTGCACCTGCGGCTGGACTTCCCGCTGGACCAGCCGGACGGCAAGGCCACCATGCGCGTCTTCCTGCTGGACGCGGCCCGGCTGGCCGCCCGCTACGGCGGCTCGCTGTCCGGCGAGCACGGCGACGGCCGGGCCCGCAGCGAGCTGCTCCCGCTGATCTACAGCCCGTCGGCGATCAGCCTGTTCCGCCAGGTCAAGCAGATATTCGATCCGCGCGGGCTGCTCAACCCGGGGGTGATCACCGAGCCGGACTTCGTCGACGACGACGTGCGCGCGGTGGCGGCGGTCCCGGTCCGGCACGGGCTCGGCCAGCGCTACACCCACGACGCCGGCGACTTCTCCATGGCGGTGCACCGCTGCACCGGGGTGGGCCGCTGCGTGGCCGACCGGCTCGGCCCCGGCCAGGTGATGTGCCCGTCCTACCAGGCCACCAGGAACGAGAAGGACTCCACCCGCGGCCGGGCCCGGGTGCTGCAGGAAATGATCAACGGGACGCTGGTCACCCGCGGCTGGCGGTCCCGCGAGGTGCACGAGGCGCTGGACCTGTGCCTGTCCTGCAAGGCCTGCTCGTCGGAGTGCCCGGCCGGCGTGGACATGGCCGCCTACAAGTCCGAGGTGCTGTTCCAGACCTACCGGCACCGGCCGCGGCCGCGCTCGCACTACGCGCTCGGCCGGCTGCCGCACCTGGCCCGGCTGGCCTCGCTCACCCCCGGGCTGGCCAACGGCATGCTCGCGCTGCCCGGCCTCGGCGCGCTGGCCAAGCTGGCCGCGGGCGTGGACCGGCGCCGGTCGCTGCCGGAGTTCGCGGCCGAGCCGTTCCGGGCCTGGTTCGCCCACCGCGGCCACCCGCGCCGCGGCGGCCGGCCGGTCATGCTGCTCGCCGACACGTTCACCAACCACTTCAGCCTGGCGGCCGGCCAGGCGGCGGTGCGCGTGCTGGAGGACGCCGGGTACACCGTGCAGATCACCCCCCGGCCGATCTGCTGCGGCCTGACCTGGATCAGCACCGGCCAGCTGACCGCGGCCCGGCGGATCCTGGCCCGCACCGCGGCCCAGCTCCGCCCGGCGCTGCGGGCCGGCATGCCGATCGTCGGGCTGGAGCCCTCGTGCACCGCGGTGTACCGCTCCGACGCCGCCGAACTGCTGGACGGCGCGACCGCCAAGGCGCTGGCCGGCTCGGTCAAGACGCTGAGCGAGCTGCTGGCCGGCACGCCCGGCTGGCAGCCGCCCGACCTGCGCGGCACGGCGATCGTGGCCCAGCCGCACTGCCACCACCGCGCCGTGATGGGCTGGGACGCCGACGCCGAGCTGCTGCGGCGGGCCGGCGCGGAGGTGACCGCCGTGCCCGGCTGCTGCGGCCTGGCCGGCAACTTCGGCGTGGAGCGCGGCCACTACGAGGTGTCCGCCGCGATCGCCGAGGCGCAGCTGCTGCCCGCGGTGCGGGACGCCGGGCCAGACGCGGTCCTGCTGGCCGACGGCTTCTCCTGCCGCACCCAGCTGGCCGACCTCGGCGGCCACCAGGCCATGCACCTGGCCCAGCTCCTCGCCGGCCGGCTCTGACCCGCGCCCGCCGGGTGGAACGGCCGGGTTCGCTCCCTGTCTCAAGCCTACGGGGCCTGGGCTGGTGACCCGGTCGGGGAGAATGAGACGCGGCAGACAATGACGCAGCGAAGGGGCTGATATGCCGTTCACCCTGACCGTCAATGGCGTCGAGTACCAGGCCGGGGAGCCGGACGGGGTGAGCCTGCTGGAGCTGCTGCGCGACCGGCTGCGCATCACCGGGCCCAAGCCCGGCTGCGGCGAGGGCGCATGCGGCGCGTGCACCGTGCTGGTCGGCAGCCGGCCGGTGCAGGCCTGCCAGCTGCCCGCCGCCGAAGCGGCCGGGCAGCGGGTCACCACGGTCGAAGGGCTGGCCGAAGACGGCATCCTGCACCCGGTGCAGCAGGCCTGGCTGGAGACCGGCGCCCTGCAGTGCGGCTTCTGCACCCCGGGCTGGCTGACCGCCACGGCCGCGCTGCTCACCAGGATCAGCCACCCCACCGACGAGCGGATCGACGCCGAGCTGGCCGGGCACGCCTGCCGGTGCTGCGCCTACCCCCGGATCCGGCGGGCGGTGCACCGGGCCGCGGAGCTGATGGAGCACCCGGAACTGCTGGAGCCGGTCCCGGCTCCCGCGGTGCCGCCCGGGGCTCAGGCCGGGGCGTCCGAGCCCGAGGCCGGGCCGGCCCAGCCGTGGGATCTGGGGGGTAAGGAGCCCGGCTCGTTCGCCGCCGCCATGCCCGAGGGGCTGATGACCGTGGTGGCCGGCGACCGGGCCGACCCGAACTGGGCGCCGGACGACGCCTGGGTGCACGTCGGCGCGGACAGCTCGGTCACCGCCTACACCGGCAAGGTGGAGGCCGGCCAGGGCACCAGGACGGCGCTGTCGCTGCTGGTCGGCGAGGAGCTGGCGCTGCCGCCCGGCTGGGTGCGGGTGACCATGGCCGACACCGACATCTCCCCGTTCGACGAAGGCACGTTCGGCAGCCGGTCGATGCCGCACGCCGCGCCGCCGCTGCAGGCCGCGGCGGCCGCCGCGTTCCGGCTGCTGCGCGAGGCGGCGGCGGCCAGGTTCGGCCTGCCCGCGAGCGACCTCACCGCCGCCGACGGCATGATCGCCGGCCCGGACGGCGCGCCCAGCGCGAGCTACGGCGAGCTGGTGGCCGGGCAGCGCCGGGTCGAGCTGGTGCCGCCGGACGCGCCGGTCACCCCGGCCACCGCCTGGCGGTCGGCCGGGCGGCAGGCCCGCGCGGCCCGCGCCGCCGACGCGGTGACCGGCAGCAAGATGTTCCCCTCGGACCTGCACATCGACGGTATGCTGCACGGCTGCGTGCTGCACCCGCCGGCGTACCGGGCCGAACTGGCTGGCGCCGACACATCCGCCGCCGAGGCGCTGCCCGGCGTGACCGTGGTCCGCGACGGCCCGCTGACCGGCGTGCTCGCGGCCAGCCAGCACGCCGCGCGGCAGGCCCTGGCCGCGGTGGCTGCCGACTGGCAGGAGCAGGCCGGCTGTGACCCGGCCGGGCTCGAGGACTATCTGCGCGGCCACCCGGTGGAAGGCAAGGGCTGGCGAAGCCCGGTCGAGCAGGCCACCGGCGACCCGGACGCCGCGCTGGCCGGCGGCCCGGTCCGGGTGGACGCGACCTACACCGCCGCCTACATCGCGCACGTGCCGCTGGAACCGCGGGCCGCGCTGGCCCGCTGGGACGGCGGCGAGCTGACCGTCTGGGCCGCCACGTCGACCCCGTTCCGGGCCCGCCGTGAGCTGGCCGAGAGCCTGGGCATCGGTGAGCGGAGCGTGCACGTCATCGTGCCCGACTTCGGCGGCGGGTTCGGCGGCAAGCACGGCGCCGTGGTGGCGCTGGAGGCGGCCCGGCTGGCCCGGGCGGCGGGCCGCCCGGTGAAGGTGGCGTGGAGCAGGGCGGACGAGTTCACCGCCGGATACCTGCGGCCGGCCGCGGTCATCGACGTGGCCAGCAGCGCGTCCGCCGCCGGGCAGATCACCGGCTGGTCGTTCACCGACATCCACGCCGGCTCGGCCGGCCTGGCCACGCCGTACCGGATCGGGCACCAGCGGCTGCGCTACCAGCCCGCGGACGGGCCGCTGGCCCGGGGTTCGTACCGGGCGCTGGCCGCGACCACGAACAACTTCGCCCGCGAATCGCACATGGACGAACTGGCCGCCGCCGCCGGCGCGGACCCGGTGGACTTCCGGCTGCGGCACCTCGACGACGAGCGGCTGGCCGCCGTGCTCCGGGCGGCCGCGGACGCCATCGGCTGGCCGGGCCAGGCCGGCGAGGGCACGGCGCCGGACGGCGACGGCGTGGCGCCGGACGGCGACGGCGGTGAGCGGACCGGTACCGGCATCGCGCTCGGCATGGAGAAGGACGGGCGGGTGGCCACCGCGGCCCGGGTGCGGGTCGGCGCGGATGGCACGGTGCGGCTGCTCCGGCTGGTCACCGCGGTGGACTGCGGCACGGTGATCAACCCTGACGGGCTGGCGAACCAGGTCGAGGGGGCCGTCGTGATGGGCCTCGGCCCCGCCCTGTTCGAGCAGATCGACTTCGCCGCCGCCCGGATCCGCAACGGCTCGATGATGGACTACCGGGTGCCGCGGCTCGCCGACGTGCCGGCCGACCTCGAGGTGCTGCTGCTCGACCAGCCGGGCCAGCCCTCGGCCGGCGGCGGCGAGACGCCGATCATCGCGGTCGCCCCGGCCATCGCCAACGCCATCTACCGGGCCTGCGGGGCCCGGCTCCGCGCGATGCCGCTGCTGCCGCGCGGCCGCATCCCCCGCTGACCCGCCACCGGCGCGTCGGGGGGACCCGCCGCCAGCCCCCCGGGAGGATTGTCGTCTGGACACGTCACGGTCTCCTTAGGAGCCACGTTTCCGCTGGCCAAGGAGGCTGCGCCGGGTTCGGTCAGCTTTTGGCCAGGCACTGGTGCGCGGCAGGTAAACCGCGATGTGAACCTGACCGGCTGGCTAGGCGTCATGATCTGTACCGGGGCACAAGGATCCCGGCCAGGGGGAGGTACCGGAACTGTGCACACCCAACCCACGACGGGCGGGCAGGCCGCCGGGTTAGAGCAGACGCCGAACCGCAGGAATGTCGCCAGGCGTGCCGCTGGCGTGGTGGCCGCCGGAGCCGCGGCATCCGCGCTGCTGGAGGCCATGGCCGGCCCGGCCCTGGCGGCCGGGAACGGCACCGCCGAGCCGGACACGAACCAGTTCACGCAGGCTGTGGTGCCGGCCGTGGTCTTGCTGGCCGACAAGGCGACGATCGCCGTCAACGCCGCGCTCGGTAACGACTTCCGGGTCACCCTCGGCGGGAACCGGCGCATGGGCAAGCCCGCGAGCCCGATGCAGGGGCAGCAGATCATCTTCCAGATCACCCAGGGCCCAGGCGCGCCGCACAAGCTCACCTGGGCCGCCAAGTACGAGTTCACCGCCGACGTCCCCGAGCCCACGCTGAGTACCACGGCCGGGCAGACGGACCTGGTCGGCTTCGTCTACAACGCGACGAAGGGCACCTGGCTGTGCGCCGGGTTCGTGGGTGGGTTTGACTGAATGACCAGCTACCGGCTGTTCCCGTCGGCGGACGGGCCTGCCAGTGCGGTCCCCTACGCAGGCTCGTTCATCGCTGGCGTCGTTTTCACCGTCACCACCGGCGGCGTGTGGCTCGGCGGGTACTGGTGGTGGGTATGCCCGTCCGGCCAGTCGACCGCACCACAGAAGTTCGCGTTGTGGGCGGTGTACGACACGGCCCAGGGGGCTCTGGTGCCCGCTTCGCCGGTCACGTCCGGCGTGCTGACCGAGGGCTGGAATTACGTCCCGGTGGCCGGCCCGGTCCCCCTATCCATCGGTGCCAGCTACGTCGCGGCTACCGGCGTCAACGGTGACTTCCCGAGCACCCCCAGCCTGTTCGGCAGCGGCGACCTGTACGGCGCGGGGATCGTCGATGGCCCGCTGACCGGCTATTCGGACCAGTCTGGGACACTCCCGGCGCCGTTTTCCCTGGACCAGGCCCCGTTCAGCACGGCCGGTGCCGATCCCACCGAGGAGATGCCGGCCTACGGGTCCGCCTCGAACAGCTTCTGGATGGACGTGCAGGTCGCCGACACCGCCCCGGGTGGTGCCTCGCACCGGCTGTGGCCGGGATACCCGGTGATCCCGCCGACCACCAACGACGACGACTTCGAGCAGACGATGGGCACCGAGTTCCTGCTCTCCGCGTCCTGCGCGCTGGACAGCATCTGGTTCTACAGCCCGCCCGGCAGCACTCAGCTGCCCACCCGGTGCGGGATCTGGGACGTGATCACCGAGGCGGTGGTCACCGGCACCGACAGCGTGCCGCCGTCCTGGTCGGGTGCCCCCGGCAGTGGCTGGGTGGCGTGCGGCTACGACGGCATCGTCCTTCCGGCCGGCGACTACAAGGCCGCCGTGTACACGCCCGGCGGATCGGTCAACTTCTACCAGGAGACCGAGGACTATTTCGGGGCCGGCGGCCCGGCCTCGGCGGCCGGCATCGTGAGCGGGCCACTGAGCGCACCGGACCTGGCCACTGCCACCGCGCCCGGGCAGTGCACCTACCAGCACGGTGGCTGGCTGTACCCCGACAGCTACGACTCCATCTTCGGCGGCCAGAACCGGTGGGTCGACGTCGAAGTCACTCCCGCAGACTCCACCGGCTCCGCCGCCGGTTCCCTGCCCCTCATCTTCTTTCCCTGATAAGCGAAGTGACATGACCACTTACCGGCTGTTCCCCTCGACGCAGGGCCCATCCACCCCGACCACCTACAGTGGCAATTTCCTGGCGGGGGTCGCCTTCGAGGTGACCGCGTTCGGCTCATGGTTCGAAGGTTTCTGGTGGTGGGTACCCACCAGCGGTGACACCGGAGCACAGCAGTTCGTGCTCTGGGAACTGGTCACCACGGCCGCCGGGGTGCAGGTGCCTGGCGGCTCGGTCACCTCGGGTCAGCTGGTGGCCGGGCAGTGGAATTACGTGCCGCTCCCGGCGCCGGTGGCGCTGACCGCGACCGTGCCCTACGTCGCCGTCACCGGCTGGCACGCGTCTGCGGGGTTTTCCGAGACCAACTCCCAGTTCGGTGCGGGCGAGCCATACGCCGCGGGGATCACCAGCGGACCGCTGACCGCCTACAGCGACAACGGCGGCGGCAACCCGCCGCCCAACCACTGGTACAACCAGGGAGCCTTCACCGTAGCGACGGCCGACCCCACCTCCATGGTCCCCAACGAGGGGTCCGACGTCTCCTCGAACTTCTGGATGGACGTCCAGGTGTCCGACACCGCGCCGACCGGGTCGTCCTGCCGGCTGTGGCCGGGCATGCCGGTGCCGCTGTACACAATCGAGGACACCGCGGCCAACTTCACCCTGGCCACCGAGTTCACCCTGTCGCAGCCGTGCACCCTGGACAACATCTGGTTCTACAGCCCGCCGGGAACCAGCCAGCTGCCGACCGAATGCGGCATCTGGCAGGTAGCCAGCCAGACTCTGGTCCCCGGCACCGACAACCCGGCGCCCGCCTGGTCCGGCGCCGCGGCCAGCGGCTGGGTGTCGTGCGGCTACACCGGCCTGGCGCTGCCCCCCGGGGACTACAAGGTGGCCGTGTTCAACGGTGCGGCCACCCCAGACATGTGGAACCTCGCGACGATCAACTACTGGTCGGACGGGCCGGGCGGGAACGGCATCACCGTCGGCCCGCTGTCGGCCCCCGACCTCGCCGCCGCCACCAGCCCTGGCCAGGGCAGCTACGACGCCGGCCAGGTGTTCCGGTGGCCCGGCACCTACGCCGCCAACAGCGCGCCGTGCTACTGGGTGGACGTCGAGGTCACCGCGGCCACCGCACCACCACCGCCGCCCCCGAAGAGCGGGCTTGTCACGTTCTTCCCGTAACCGGCTAAGCTCCCGGCGCTGCCGGGAGCGGGGCGCGGTCGGCCCAGTAGTGCATCGGCAGACCCTGGATGGACCACGGTCAGCTGGTCAGCTCGCGTTCCAGCGGCGTGCGGAAACGCGGCGTCACGCGGGCCGCGCCGAGCAACGGGGTGAGCAACTCCACCTGAGCCGCTATCGCCGCCTGCGCGTCCGCGCCGGCGTCTTCGAGCAGCCGGCAGACGACCTCGCCGTCCTTGCGCTGTGCCCAGCCGCCCACGATCCGGCCGTCCCACCAGATGGTCGGCCCGATGTTCCCGGACCGGTCGAACAGCGCCGGGGCGTGCCCGCCGAGGAACCAGCTCCGGTCCTTCCACCCCATCGGGGTCGGGTCGAGCGCCGGCAGCAGCGCCGCCCACGGCTCGTCCACCCGGCCGGGCTCGGCGTCCGCGGCGAGCAGCACACCAGGCGTGCCGTCCAGGTCCACCTCGGTGAGGTCCAGCCCGGCCAGCGCCGCCTTGGTCTGGCCGGCCGTCCAGCCGGCCCACCACTGCAGGTCGGAGACCGGCGCCGGGCCGAACGCGTGCAGCCACCGGCGGGCCAGTTCGGCCCGGGCCTGCGCCGCGGACGGGTACGTCTGGGCCGGCCGGCCATCCAGCCAGGCGCCGGTCAGGTACCACTGGAACTGGCTGGACGTCCAGCCGCCCCGCGGCCGCCCACGGATGATGCGTCCCTCGGCGGACAGCAGCATCAGCACCCGGCTGGAAATCCTGGTCGCCCCGCCGTAGTTCTTCCCCTCGGCGTAGCTGATCTCGACGCCCAGCCGGGGCTCGGCCTTGGCCAGCTCGGCGCCGGTGGCGCTGCCCAGCGTGGTCAGCGCGGCCACGGTCGCGTCGCAGACCTCGGTGAGCCAGCGGGGCACGTCCTCGGCGACCTCCGCCTTCTGCAGGGAGCCAGTCAGCGTGCGGCGCATCCGTCCGGCGATCTCGTCGGTGCACGCGGCCTGGATCAGCGATGCCGACCCGGCCGGCACCACGAACATCGTCCGCCGCATGCCGAGCATCCGGACCAGCGCCCGGTCGGTATACAGCGCCTGCTCGACCGCCGAGCCGTCCACCGCCGAGGTGCGCGCCCACACGGCCAGGTACACCGACGCGGGGTCGGTGCCGTGCAGCGCGATCAGGTCCTGCGCCACCGCCGCGGCCGTCCCGGCCCGCGCCGGGAGCGCCAGATGATGCCGCACCGCCAGCCGGGCCCGCCGCTCCGCTACCCCGATCCGCCGCACTCCGGTCTCCACCGGGGCAATCTATCCCGGCCTTCGGACAGCCGGCCGCCGCATAAATCCGCCGCGACTGGAGATGGCTAAGAGATAGGGGTTTGCCCGCCCGATGACTGCTGGAGCGACCATGGCGTCAGATCTCAAGGTTCACGTGCTCGACTGCGGTGCCATGCACTGCGACCTCACCTGGCTGCTGCTCAAGCCGGGGCGAAGCATCAAGCCACGCGGCGAACGCAACGCGCCCGCCGAATGGGTCGAATGCCCGACGCACGCCGTCCTCGTCGACACCCCCGAGGGCAAGCTGCTGTGGGACACCAGCTGCCCGCGGGACTGGGAGACCCGGTGGGCGCCCACCGGGCTGCAGGAGTTCTTCCCCTACGACGCGGTGGCCGATGAGCACTACCTCGACCGGCAGCTCGGCGCGCTGGGCGTGTCCCCGGCGGACCTCAGCCACGTGGTCATGTCCCACCTGCACTTCGACCACGCCGGCAACGTCAGGACGTTCGCCGGCACCGGCGCCAGGCTGATCTGCAGCGACAAGGAGAAGGAGTTCGCGTTCGGCTTCGACGGCGCGTTCACCGGCGCCCACCTCAAGTCCGACTACGAGGGCATCGACTTCGAGACGGTGTCCGGCGACACCGAGATCCTGCCCGGCGTGTCGGTCATCGACGCCCCCGGGCACACCCCCGGCACGATGGCGCTGCGCGTCGACCTGCCGGAGACCGGCACGATGATCTTCACGTCGGACGCCATCTACATGGGCGACTCCTACGGCCCGCCCGCCACCCCGGCCGCCATCGTGAACGACCTGACCGCCTGGTACGCCTCGGTGGAGAAGATCCGCGGCATCGCCGAGCAAGCCAGCGCGCAGGTGATCTTCGGTCACGACGCGGACCAGATCAAGACGCTGCGCCGGGCCCCCGACGGTTTTTACGCCTAACGGTCACAAAGGAGACAACGCATGCCCGGGACCGTCCAGGAAAATCTCGAGACCGTCTACACCTACGGGGCGCCGCAGCTGAAGTTCGGCCCCGGCGCATCCGACGAGATCGGGTTCGACCTCAGCCAGTACGGCGCGGGCCGGGTGCTGGTGGTGACCGACCCCGGGGTGGCCGCGACCGGGCACCCGCAGCGGATCGCCGGGCAGATGGCGCACTTCGGCATCGAGGCACACGTCTACGAAGGTGCGCACGTCGAGCCCACCGACCAGAGCCTGTCCGAGGCGGTGGCGTTCGCCAGGGACAGCGGCGAGTGGGACGCGTTCGTCGCCGTCGGCGGCGGATCCAGCATCGACACCGCCAAGGCGATCAACCTGCTGACCACCAACCCCGGCGAGCTGATGGACTACATCAACGCGCCGGTGGGCAAGGGCACCGCACCGGTCAACCAGCTCAAGCCGCTGGTCGCCATGCCCACCACCACCGGCACCGGCGCGGAGAGCACCACCGTGTGCGTGCTGGACGTGCTGGCGCTCCAGGTCAAGACGGGCATCAGCCACCCGCGGCTGCGGCCCACCCTGGCCGTCATCGACCCGGCGCTGACGGTGACCCAGCCGGCCGGGGTGACCGCCTCGTCCGGCATGGACATCGTCTGCCACGCGCTGGAGAGCTACACCGCCCGCTGGTACACCAGCTACGAGCACAAACGGCCCGAGCAGCGGGTGCCGTACTGCGGCGCCAACCCGATCAGCGACATGTGGTCGGAGAGGGCGCTGGGCCTGCTGGCCGGGTCGTTCCGCGCCGCGGTGCGGCACGGCGACGACGAAGCGGCCCGCGCGGACATGGCCATGGCGGCCACGTTCGCCGGGATGGGCTTCGGCAACGCCGGGGTGCACATCCCGCACGCCAACGCCTACCCGATCGCCGGCCGGGTGCACGACTTCCACCCGAAGGACTACCCGGACGCCGAGGCGATGGTGCCGCACGGCATGTCGGTCGCGCTGACCGCGGCCGACGCGTTCCGGTTCACCTTCGACTCCAATCCCGAGCGGCACCTGCGCGCGGCGCGGCTGCTCGCGCCCGGCGCGGACACCCCGGCCGACCCGGCCGAAGCGCTGCCGTCGGCGCTGCTGAGCCTGATGCACGACATCGGCATCCCGAACGGGATCGGTGCGGTGGGCTACGCCGAATCCGACATTCCCGCGCTGGTGGACGGGACGATGAAGCAGCAGCGGCTGCTGGCCACCTGCCCGAAGGAAGTGACCGGGGACGACATCGCCGGCATCTTCCGGCGGTCGATGGAGCTGTGGTGAGCCATGCCGATCTACGACCTGCGCTGCACCAGCGATGACTGCAGCGCCGCCGGGCGCGACTTCGAGGTGATTCAGTCGTTCACCGCGCCGCTGCCGCCCTGCCCGGCCTGCGGCGCGCCGACCCGCAAGATCCCCGCGACGTTCGGCATCGGCGGGCTCGCCGCCCGGTCGCTGCCGCCGCCCGCCGAGCGGATGCCGCAGACCTGGCGGGGCACCTACAACGGCAACCGCGAGTACCTCACCGAGCTGCGGCGCACCGCCGAACGCCGCCGCGAGGTCGAGGAACGCCACCCCGAACTGGCCGGCGACCGCCGCCCCGTCCTGGCCCACGAAGGCCGCTACGCCACCACCCCCCTCCGCAAAGGCGACCCGCCGCCCTCCTCACCCCACACCCACCCGCACCCAGGATGATCGTCTCCACTTAACACTCAATCTGGTTGGAATTGTGCCCGTTTTCTCCTATTTCGTCCCACCAAACTGAGTGTTAAGTCGTGGGTGGGTAGCGGAGAGCGCGGGCTGGGGCGGTGGTTAGCCTCAATATTTCGCGATCTTGATCTGTCCGGTTGAGGCTGCGGCGGGCTGATTTTCAGCGGTCGGCCGTGCCTGGTTTCCCGGCTGTCGCGCCGGGTGGGCGGGGTTCCACGGGCCCTGGGTTGTCCTTCCTGGTCGCAGGGACAGTTCGGGCTGGTCAGCCGGGAGCATGGGCCTGCAGGCGGGTGATCGCGGTGGTGAGCTGCCCGGCCCAGGGCCAGGTCGCGGCGAGGCGCAGCCGCAGCCGGCGGCCGCCGCGGGCCAGCCGCCCGGCGGCGGAGAACAGCCGCAGCCGCAGGCGTTTGGGTTCCCAGGCGCGGGCGGGCCCGTCGAGGGCGAGCATCTGCATCCAGGCGGTCAGTTCACTGGCCATGGCCACCAGTTCGCACCACAGCTGGTTCTGCGCGAAGCCGTGCAGCGGCAGGTTA
>DASYAV010000158.1:0-58681 GCA_036501145.1 Streptosporangiaceae bacterium
ATGGCACCAGCAAACGTCCACGACCACCTGCCCGGCCGTGGTGACTGGCCGGCTGACCGGTCAGCCGGCGTCGGCGGAGGTGGGTGCCTCCAGGCCGAGGCGGCGCTGCTCGACGTACAGGCAGCGGTCCTCCACGTACAGCAGCCCGGCGTCCTCCGCGATAGTGCGCGCCTCGGCCGAGGTGATGCCGAGCTGCAGCCAGAGCGCGGTCGCGCCGGCCGCGACCGCCTGCCGGGCGATGTCAGCGGCCTGCCAGGACGGCCGGAACACGTCCACCAGGCCGACCCGCCCGGGAACGTCGGCGAGCGTCCGGTACACCGGCTCGCCGAAGATCGCATCGGCGTGCGGGTTCACCGGGATGATCCGCCAGCCGTGCCGCTGCATGTACCCGGGCACCGTGTGTGCCGCCTTGGCCGGCGAGGCACTCGCCCCGACCACGGTAATGGTGCCGTAGCTGGTCAGGATGCGCTCGACGATGTCGTCAGTACCGCTCACCAGGCCACCCTAACCGCAGGTGCCCATGCCGCGTTTGGCATGATCGTGCCGTGCCCACGGACGAGATCACTGGGCTGGCGCGTGACGTTGCCGGGCGGTGCCGTCTGCACGGCCGGTTCACGTTGCGCTCCGGCTTGGTCAGCGACGAATACTTCGACAAGTACCTGTTCGAATCGGACCCGGTGCTGGCGCGCCGGGTGACCGATCAGATGGCGGCCCTGGTGCCCGCGGACGCGGACCTGCTGGGTGGCCTCGAACTGGGCGGCGTCCCGCTGGCCGCACTGGTCAGCCAGGCCACCGGGCTGCCCGCGCTGTTCGTGCGCAAACAGGCTAAGCCTTACGGCACGTGCCGGCTGGCCGAAGGCGGCGACCCCGCGGGGCGGCATGTCGTCCTGGTCGAGGACGTCATCACCACGGGCGGTGCGGTGCTCAACGCCGCCCGGGCGCTGCGTGAACTCGGCGCCACGGTCACCACGGTTGTCTGCGCCATCGACCGTTCCGCGCCCGGCGAGGACGCGCTGGCCGCGGCCAGCATCGAGACCCGGGCCGTGCTCACCAAGGAGATGCTCGACTCCGCAGGCCCCACATAGCTACTTCGACCTGAAAAAGTCGGCGGGCTGAGTTTGGGCAGGGTTGCGACGGCGTGGCTGGCGAGCGTCAGCTGGCCAGTGTGCTGATCTTGACCAGGTTGTGGGCGAGGATTCCGTATCCGGCCCAGGTGCGGGCTCCTTCGGTGCTGTCCAGACGGGTGCGGTCCCACCCGTATTGCCGTTTGAGGGCGCTGGTCCGGCCTTCGCTGCCGGTCCGCCACTTGACGGCGCGGCGGAACGCGGGCCGGTGTTCGGTGGCCTGGCGGGCCTTGCCGGGTTTGCCCTTGCGCGGGATGACCACGTGGCGGACCCCGAGTGTGTGCAGGTCGTCTTCGATGGCCTTCTCGCCGTAGCCGCGGTCGGCGGTGACGGTCCGGGGCATCTTCCTGGTCCGCTTGATGACGCGTGCGATGGCCGGGGCGAGCTGCGGCCCGTCGGGAGGGTTGCCCTGCTCCACGGCGTAATCCAGGATGATGCCGTCGTCGTTGCCGGTGACCTGCGCCTTGTACCCGAACTCGACGGGCCTGCCGAGCCGGCCCTTGGCGATCGGCCGGGCGTCCGGCTCGTGCAGGCTGACCCGCCGGGTCGCCCCGCCGGGCATCGTGCCCGCCAGCCGCAGCCGCGTCTGCGCCGCGACCTGGACGGTGACGTCCAGCAGCTGCGCCAGGTCATTGACCGCGCGGCGCAGCCGGCCGCGCCGCCTGCCCGCAGCCGGATCGGCCAGCCCGGCCGCGGCCAGGCCCGCCGCCTTCGCGTCGGCGCGGCGCAGCGCCGCACGGGCATTGGCCAGCAGCCGCCGCGCCCCGGCGGCAGCGCATCCGGCCAGGCCCGCGAGTTCCCCGGTCATCCGCAGCACCATCGCCTGCTTCTCGTCCCGGGCCTGCGCGGCCCGCGAACTCAGCTTCACCGCGATCGCGTGCGCCCGCTTGCCCGCTGCCCGGCTGCGGTCCCGCACCCGGGTCCGTGGCGCGCCGCCGGCGGCCTGGACCCGCCGCCCGGTCACGGCGATCCGCCGGACTGCCCTGGCCAGCAGCCCCGAATCCGCCGGATAGGACACGTCCGCGGGCAGCACCGTGGTGTCGGCCCGCACCCGGGTAGTGCGCAGCAGCTTCTCCCCGGCCGCCCTGGCCAGCAGCGCATCGTTCAGCCCAGCCACCGCCGCGCTGCCGCACCGGGCGGTCAGCTTCATCAGCGTGGTGGGATGCGGCGCCCGCCCATCCAGCGGGATCCGGCAAAACCGCCGCCAGGAGATCGAGTCGCTGACCTCCGCGCACAAGCTCTCATAACCCAGCCGGTACCGGTACTTCAAGAACATCAGCCGCAGATAGCACTCCACCGGCGTGCACGGCCGCCCCAGCACCGGGTGAAAGTGCGGCGCGAACGGAGCGAAGAACGCAGGGTCATCCAGCAGCGCATCGACCCGGGCCAGCTCCTCCGGCAGCCGCAGCACCTCCGGCGGCAGTAAGAACTCCCACAACGCCGGCCCATCACCTATGGTGCGGAACATGATGACCTCGATCCCTTCCAGCACAAGGGGTCGAGGTCATCCTTCCCCGCACCGGGCGCGACCACCCGGCCACGTCAAGTGTTCTTCAGGTCGAAGTAACTAACTAAATTTAGTGCCCGGGGTTCCCCTGGAACTGTGGACACTTTGACTTGACTGATCTTGCTGTGCCCTGGTTCTCCGATAGCTGCCATGTAACGCCGGAGCGCAGGCTCTGTCCAGGTGGAGCCCCCGCGGGCCGTCAGGCCCGGGGAGGAACGACCTGGACAGGGCCGAGCACCGGCTGATACTGGGCGGCGGAGAAGCGGGGGCATCTTCAGGCTGCCTCCTTCGCCGCGAGTGCCCGCTCATAGGCCGCCGGGCTCACCATGCCGAGCGCGGAGTGCCGGCGGGTGGTGTTGTATTCCTCGATCCATCCGGCCACCCGCGTCCTGGCCAGGGCCTTGGTAGCGAAGTGCTCCAGCGAGCGGAGCTCGAACTCCAGGGTCGAGTGCCAGGATTCGATGACCGCGTTGTCCAGCGCTGAGCCGGGCCTGCCCATCGACTGCGAGATACCGAGCCGCTCACACGCCGCCCGGAACATCTTGGCGGTGTATTCGCTGCCCTGGTCGGTGTGCATGATGACGCCGGGCGCCTGGCCGCCGTGCACCGCTACCGCCATGGCCAGCGCGCCGTAGGCCAGCGCCGCGTCGTGGTGCTCGCCGAGGGCGAACCCGAGCACCTTGCGGGAGGCCATGTCCATCACCGAGTCCAGCTGCAGCTTGCCCTCGCCGGTGGCGATCTCGGTGCCGTCGCCGTACCACTTCTGGTTGAGCCTGGCGGCGGGGAAGTCCCGCTTGACCAGGTCCGGTGCCCGCCACCGGCCCCGGCCCGGCCGGGTGGTGGACTTCCGCTTCTTCTTCCGCCGCGCCGCCAGGCCCTGCCCGCGCATCAGCCCGGCGACGGTGTTCTCGCTCACCTGCCAGCCGGCGTCGCGAAGATCGGCGGTGATCCGCGGCGACCCGTACTTGCCCTCATGCAGCGCGAACAGCCGCTTGACCTCGGCTTCGAGCCGCCGCCGGCGAGCTTCCCGCGGCCCTGGCGTGGTGTCTTTCCACTTGTAGTACCAGGACCGCGACACTCCCAGCGCCCGGCACGACACCGCGGCGGGAACGCGGTGCGCGTCCCTCTGGGCGGCGATCAGGGCGGCCACCGCTACCGCCCCATCGCGTCCTTGACCCAGAGGGCCACCGAGCGTTTGAGGACATCACGCTCCATCGCAAGCTCGGCGTTCTCCTTGCGCAGCCGGGCCAGCTCCGCCCGCTCATCCTCACCCAGCGCGCCGTTGCCCTCACCGCGGCGGCGCGCATCGGCGTTCACCCAGTTGCCCAGCGTTCCCGAGTTGATCCCCAGATCCCGGGCCACCTGCGCGATCGGCTTGCCCGTCTCCCGGACCAGCCGCACCGCGCCCTCCCTGAAATCCTTGTCGAACTTCCTGCGTGTCTCTCCCATCGCCGCTCTCCTTTAAGGCGATGTGTCCACGCTACGAGGGGAAGCCCAGCCACGGCACCAGACCGGCTGGACGCAGGCCGTCGCCTGACCGCGTCGTTCGCTAACGCATCTGCTAACAGCAGAACTGGATGGGCCTGGACGCGGCTGGAACAGCGAGCCCGGAGAGCTGGCCAAACTGTCTCCAGTGGACCGGGACGGACGGCCTCCATCCTCCTCGTAATGCCTCGCTCTGCCGTGAGCGGCGGCCGGTTGCAGCCAGAGGCTAGCGGTCGATGATGTCAAAGCCTTCGCTTTGGCTCGGTGGCTCCATGATCGATGCTAGGTGTTCGTTGTCTTGTTGGCCGATCTGGTGGGCATGCATGGACTGCGGGTCACGGCCGCGCTGGGCCGCTTGAGTCGTCGCCTGGTCGAGCGTCACATTGAGACGGTGGAGGATGACCGCGGCAGGAATCTTGGCGGCCCGGTCCACAGCCCACGCCCGGCGTTCCCGCGACCAGGAGTTCCAGTCCAGCACCACGTCAACGCCGGAGCGGAGGACTTGTTCGGCGAGTGACCAGATCAGGTCTTTGACAATCTCGGCCTGGCGCCCGTATCCCGCTGAGTCGAAGGGCAAGCCGGGGTAGAGGCGGATCATCCGTTCATCGAGGGTGAACCGGACTGCCGCCCCGTCAGCACACAGTGCCCGCGCCAGGGTCGTCTTGCCCGAACCAGCCAGGCCATACAGCAGATGAACCCGCCCCTCCGCCATGCGATCCACACTGTCGTGCAGGCTGGTGTGATGCAAGCGATGAACCCAGCCGCGCAAGATCACTGGGCCATTAGCGGGCCATTAACGGCAGTGAACAGCGGGTAGTCGCGGTTACTCACGGAAGCTCATACCTACAGGTCAGCGACCGTGACAGCCGCGATCCGTCCTATTCCCAAGCTGATAGCGCGGGTTCGATTCCCGTCACCCGCTCCCATGTAAAGGCACAGGTCAGCGGCCTATGGCTTCCGCAAGCTCGAAGACCTCAGCAACCGTCGGCACTGGGCGCTCAGGAGCGTGTTCGTCTCCTGCGCCACGAATCCGGCACGGGTTGCGGGAGATGATCTTGTCTTCCTCGGCCGCTGTCATCAAACCGCCCGCAGGAAGCGGTACGCCTTAGCAGCCGTCGAGGTGGAGACGCCCTTGCCGATCAGTGTTGCGCGCCATTCTCGGATCAGGGGGTTGACAGCCTGCCGACTGGGCCACCGCCCCGGTACGGCACGACGTTCTTGTTGAGCAGCCAGAAGTCGTTGTCGGCCGAGCGCGGGGCGCAACCCTGGACGCGGCGTGATCCCCCCGGCAAATGCGGGCGAGCGGCGTGCGCCTGGGCCTCCGCGTGCCGACCACCGATCCACTGTTCGCGTCGTAGCCGACCGCTCCGCAGAGCGCGCCCGTCGTGCACGAGATCCCGGACAAGCGGGCCCACTTGTCATCCGCGGTCAACGTCGTTCTACGACACGTGCGTTGCCCCACGCTGCAGAAATGGCCCAACCGGTCGACGGAGATTGACCGGAGCCGAAGCATTCGAGTTGGAGGGTATGGACCCCTGTTACATTGACATCGACGGTTTTTGGCCTAAGGGCGCTGACAGTAAAGGTCCGGAGAGTGTGCCCATCGCCAACTAGTATTATGCCCGCTTCGAAATGTGGCGGAAACTTGGCCCCAAGTCCAATAGTAGCTTGGAACCGGCGAGCGTTATGCTTTAGCTTATATTCAGGAAAATCAGTTGGGTCACCAGTGTTACAATACAACAAGATACTCTTGGGGTAAATTGACCCGTCTATCTTGACCGGACCCGGTTTCGCATTCCCAGAAGGTACCAGATCTGAGAGATATGAGAACGAGGACGTGCTGGAAGTCTTCGGAATCACCACGTGGGCAGACTCGCCAGATGGGGAGCTTGCACTGGCCGAAGTGGATGACGCGGGCGAAGAGGCTGCTTTTGGCGGCGTGCCAGAGTTGACAAGGATCAATGCTATTACTACCGCCGCTGCAGCTACGACGCTTCCGGTAATCGTCCAGAAGAGTGTCCGCTTTCGCTGCATAGGTCCTCCGACACCATCGTGCCTAAATCTAGGCAGCTTAGTATCTCACAGGCAGGGCTCTGCATCCTGCGCGCCGTAGCCTGTCGTTCCGACCATCACGACCAGTTGAACACGCCAGAACGACTGGGCATGGCAGTCACTCATGAGCCGTCAGAGATAGCGTGCCGTTACCCAACGGGCACCAGCACGCCGCCTAGTACGGCAGCAGCCATTCGCTAGCTGACCAGGATAATTGCGGTATCGCGGGCGAGTCTTGTTCGCTGGTGGTACCAGCGTGACCGGGCTTGGTGGCGGCGCCGCCAGTCCAGCCAGTGCCCGGCGCTGCCGGGTGGGGGCGGGTGAGCGAGCAGCCGCCCGGTTTCGGGGACGGTGAGCGGGATCAGCCCGAACTCGGCGGGCGGGGGCTGGTCGGGCAGGACCGGCGCGGGTGCGGCGGTCCTGGTGCGGTGGCGGAGCAGCGCGGTGGTGACGGCGCAGATCGCCAGGGCGGCCATGACCAGCACGGTGTGCCGGGCGATCGCGTCATAGAGGCGGACCTGGGACTGGTCGAGCCCGAAGCAGTCCTTGCTGAACTCAAAATCTTCTTCTGCCGGCCAGCGCAGCCCGGCCGCGCGGATCAGCCGGGACGGGGAGGCGGGCTGGCCGTCGGGCAGATAGCAGTAGCAGAAGGCGAGCTCGCCGGACGTCAGGTGGCGGCGGATCAGCAGGTGATGCCGGGGTGAGGTGGTGCCCAGCCACGCCCACGCATACCAGCGCTGGCCCTTCGATCCGGTCCCGGCCGAGCGGATCTCCCAGCCGCGCCGGCCCAGCCGGGCGGCGGCCTGCTGGCAGGTGAGCGTGACCCCGCCGGTGAGGGCCAGCCGGAAGCTGGACGGGACCCGCAGCACGTAGGCCTGGCCGTTGTCTTCGCAGAACTCGCGCAGCTGAGTGCATGAGCCGTAGACTTCGTCGCCGCAGACAAAGTCCAGCCGGACGCCGTCGGCGAAGGCCTCGGTGAGGATGTCGATGGCTAGCTGGCCCTTGGTGCGGAAGACCAGATCCTCCGGCAGGCCCATGATCGCCGGCTTGACCGGGTCGCCGATGTGCTCGGCCGGGATCCATTCCCGCGCGCCGATCAGCGCGTGCCCGGCGCCTTCCCGCACGCAGGCCAGGTGCACGCTGTTGATCCCGTTGGCCACCTTGCCCACGCAGCCCAGGTACTGCCGCTTGACTCCCGCCGTGCGGCTGCCGGCCTTGACCTGCCCGGTTTCATCGATCGCGCCCACCGCCAGGCCGCGGCGCCGCCCGGTCCTGCGGGCGGCCTCATCCAGCCCGGCCACGGCGAACCGGCGCACCACCGCCATCGCCGCGACGGTGTCCCACACCGCGCGGCTGAGCAGCCGCTGGGTCTTATCCGGCGCGCGATCTCCGATCTGCGCGGCGATGGTCCACCCATTGCGCTGGGGAATCGGGCTCATCAGCGCGGCCATGTACTTGCCCGCCTGCAGCCACGGCCCGGTCCGCGCAAAGCACGGCCTTAGCAATTCCAGCAGCTCAGCGTGTTCCCGGCGCGCGAGCGCGGCGCCTATCCTGGCGGCAGCAGCCGCCTTCGATTCTGTTGTCCTCACAAACACATGATTGACAGGCGGCTGCGCCTTGCAAGAATCACGCCATGGATGCCAGCACCGCCGCCCGCCGCTGGGCGGACACCTGGTCGCGCGCCTGGCCGCAGCGCGACATCGAAGCCATCACCGGGCTGTACGCCGACACGGCCGTATACCGCTCGCCGGCCTTCCGGCAGCCGTACTCAGGCTTGGCCGGCGTCCGACGCTATCTCGGCGAGAACCTTCCGGCCGAGGAGAACATCAACTGCTGGTTCGGCGAGCCCATTGTCTCCGGCGACCGCGCCGCAGTCGAATGGTGGGGCAGCTGGCGCGAGCAGGAACAGGAACTTACCTTCGCGGGGGTGACGGTGCTGCGCTTCGACGACCAGGGCAAGGTGATCGACCATCGCGACTACGACAACCACGTTGAACGGCGCGAAGCACCCTACCCGGGCTGGTGAACCTCAGCCAGCGCCCCTGCACTCTCCCGGACGCTAAACCTCCGGACAGGATTGCCGCAGGTCAAAGCCCGAATGGCTGCTGCCGTACTAGGCAGTCGTCATCGTCGCTGCGGACGGCCTGGACGTGAGAGTCGATCGCGTCAGTGATCCGCTGATCAGCCCCCCGGGGGCTCGTGCAGGTAGATCACCACTGGGCAAACTTTTTCACTGGACTTGTGCCGTGGCGTGGGTACCCGAGGACCAGGACCACATGGACACTGGGCGGCGGCCAGCGGCGTAAGGATAATTGCGGGATACGGCCCGGCCGCGCTGCATACCGACGCCGAGACCAGTCCCGCGCCCCAGCCAGCAAGCCAACGCCGCCGACCAGCACGCCAAAACCCCCGGCATAGCGGTGACCGAATACCAGGCCCGCAATACCGACGCCGAACAGGACAACCGCAAAAACCAAGCCCGTCCAGTACGTTCCGCCCCGTCTCAGCCGGGCATAGCGCTTGGGCGAGGACTCCGTTCCGCTATCGCGCCGTGAGTACCTCATACGGCTCAGACTCCCCACATACAGCCCCTTTAAGCGGCTCTTCCGGATTGAGGGTGTAGTGGTGGGCGCGACAGTGCCGGGGTCGTAGAAACGCAGGAGCAGCTTCACGAGCGTCGACTTGCCCGCGCCGTTGCCGCCGACCGGCGCCACGAGATCTCCAGGGTGAGCTCCGACGGTCGCGTGGCGCGAGGATCGCGTTCGGTTCCGGGCTGCGATCGCGCGCGGCGTGAAGACCGATGCCGCATCGGCCGAGGCCGGCTGATAGCAGCCGGAGGTCCCCATTTCGCACACCATCTCCACCGGCGACAGTTAGCGAAGCGCGTTCAGCTCGTCGAGGGCGCGATGGCCGCGCTTGACCACCCCTGGGACGACATCGTGGCGCCCGTGACGGATGGGGAACTCGAGCTCCAGAAGGATCCGTGTCGCTGCGAGCACCGCCGCCCCCTCCCAGCCGACCAGGGCGAGGATTCTCGTCCACAGCCGCCTTCGGACACCCTCCAGCGGATCCTGGAAGGTGTACCACTGGAGGGTGGTGAGATCAGTCGCCCGCGTGCCGCTGCCTGCGTTCCCGATATCCACGACCGCCACCACCGCTCCGTCACGGACCAGGATGTTGCTGGGGTTGAGATCGGCATGGACCATGTCAGGTGCCTCTCGTGGTGGCGGGACGTCGGCACACACGAGCCGCAGGCGCCCGGCCAAGGCCGACACCACGGAGGAATACCCCGAGAGCCTGGCCACGGACTGGCGGAGAAGCGACTGCTCCAGCGTCTCGTTGAAATCCAGCCCGGCGACGGCCGATTCCTGACCGGTGGCGACCCGCCAGGCGTACGACCAGTGGTCGTAGGGCTCGGAGGCTTGGCCAGCCTGGAGCTCGATGATCTCCATCAGCTGCTCAACGAGGGACGGGGTCAGCTCTGGCACGGGAGCCGCGTCAACGAAGTCCATCAGATGCCATACATGAGTGGCCGTGGCCCCCACTCCGAGCCAGGCCGGGGTGGGATAGCCGCGCCTGCGCATGTGCTCGACCACTCTCTGGGCTCGCAACCTCTCGTCCAGGTGGTTGGGGTGTGCCCGGGGCCCTGCTTTGAGCACTGCATTTGCCCTTCCGGCCAACTGGACGCGGATGGCACCCACATCGAGGCCCCCGGGTAGGCGACCGAGAAGAGTGACCTCTGCCCCGACCACGCTGGCCACGTCGTCCAGGACCTCGGCCGGCAGCTCTTCGGGATGGGTGCCCCGGTTCATCGGCTCGAAGGGCGGATCACCGCGCGGGTCGCCGCAGATGCGGACCGATCGTTGGCCGAGCACCGGCCAGTCGCAGTAACCGAAAGTTCACGTACGGAGTCCGCGTCGCCGCCAGCGGAGTAGAGCGCCTGGATCGGTCTCATTCGGCTGCCCACACGAGCCAAGGTCCGGTGCAACGTTGGGAAACCGCATTGTTCGTAGAAGCCGACGGCGTCCGGTCCCGTGCTCGCGAACCCGAGTGGTACTCCTTCGGCAATGAGCCACGACTTCCAGCGTTCGACCAGCTCCGTGCCAATCGACTGGCCGCGCACCGACTCGTCAATGACGAGCTGCTCAGGCGTTCCCGCGCTTTCGTGAGCCAGCCCGTAGTCGATGAACGACCGAGCAGGAATCCGACTGCCCCGCCTTCATCGTTTCGAGCCACGAGCGCCCTCCTGCCCTGGCGGACCCGCTCCGGACGAATGACGCCGGGCTGGTCTGGGTGGAGCTGGTTGATCAGGCGTGCGACGTCGTCGACGTCACTGCTGGTCATCTGCGAAACATCCACGTTCGCTACCTAACCAGAAGCGCTTGGCTTGACGGTCCGCTCGCGGCGGGGGTGGAGTAGTACGGTGCCGGGCTCAGGCCGTCACTGCCCGGCGGTTGCCTGAATGCGCCCGGCAGAGACGGCTTCGAGCAGCCTGCTGTAGTCCTGCTCATTCTGGTCGGCATAGGCGACGGCGAAATCCGCGATGGCGTGGTCGAATACATCTCTCGTGCCCAGGTAGCCGGAGATCATGGTTGCCCGGCCGGTCCGGGCATGCGCGCGGGCGAGCGCCCAGCCGCACAGCCTGCCATAGTAGTCAAGCTGCATGGGGTCCATCAGGGGGACGCTCATGCTGCCCTTCATGTCCCGCAACTGCCGCACGTAGTAGTGCTTGACCGGCGCCCCGCCGGTGCCCTGGCCGCTGGTCCAGCCGAGGAACGGGTCGCTGGCGGCCTGGGTCAGCCGCTGCCCCACGACCACCCGCTCGCCCTGGTGCTCGTACTCGCTGGGGCCCGCGAACGGGGCCAGCACCGACTGCTGGGCCTCCTTGACCTGCAGGAACAAGGGCTCGTCGGCCCGGTCGCCGAGCAGCAGCATGATGAACGCCTCGGTTCCCACCGACCCGACACCTACGACCTTCCGCGCGAAATCGCCGAAATAGTAGTGCCGCAGCACCTCCCGCCGGTCTGCCTCGAGCGTCTGCTGGTACCGCGCAACGGCCGTGCGCAGTTCGTCCCGGACACCCGGGTAGATCTCGATGGGGAAGCGGACGATCACCGGATGAGCCGGCCGGATCCGGTATTGCCCCTCGGCCTGCACGCACATCTTCAGGAACGCGCGCAGGCTCGTACTGCGCATCGCTTTAGCGATATCCCGGTGGCGGCGGCGCACGGCGGCCTTCGACTGCACCGCGTCGAACAGCCTGCTTACCTCCTCGATGTCGATTCTTGAGTACCAGACCTCCAGGAAGCGCTTCGCCGCGTAGTTCGCCATCTCGGTGCGGTAGCTGTGTACGGTCAAACGCGCGGCGGTGTGAGCGTCACGGTCGCTGAAGCCATTGTCCCGCGCAGCGATGGCGAAACTGGCGGCTAACCGCTTGACGTCCCATTCGAAGGGTGCGGGGAGCGTCTCATCGAAGTCGTTGACATCGAATACCAGCCGCCGGTCGGGCGCTGCGTACATGCCGAAATTGAGCAGGTGGGCATCACCGCAGGCCTGCACCCGGATGCCGGACGTGGGCAGCTGGGCGAGATCCCAGGCCATCGGCGCCGCGGCGCCGCGGAAGTAGGCGAACGGCGAGGCAGCCATGCGCCCGTAGCGGATCGGTATCAGATCCGGCACCCGCGTCTTGGCCTGTTCCTCAAGCACGGATATCGGGTCAGGCCTGTCCGGCGGCGGCGTCCACTGGGCGTGGGCCGACCGGGAGGCCAGCTTGCGCTTTTCCTTGCCGCTGGTTCGCCACTCGTCAGGTGTGAACGCCTCGTGCGACGGGGCGAGAATACCCGGGGTGATGATACTCATCGCCTGCCCCGGGCACGGAGTGTAAGCATCTGTCCTTCTCTGGCTGGCGCCGGCGGGGACCTACCGACAACGCTAGCCGCGCACGGGAGGCAAAAACAGTGCAGATGCGGCCCAGGTCACGCTGGTCCTAGCCGATGCGGCGGGGCGGTCATATCCTGGAAAGCGCTGCGAGCCTTGCGCGGGGGCGGCACCGGCGCCTGCGAGGCGTGGCTCACCCGGGGGTGGGACATCATGACCTGGCTCGGTTTCACCGGCACCGATCGCTAGGCCGGCGGCTGTCACCTGAGTTGGATCCGGCGGGTGCGCACGGCATCGGGGTCGACAGCCGTGCAGATCGCGGAGTCGGTGGCGGCCGGCGCGCTCGCCCCCGCCGAGACCGCCATCATCAACGCCCTGAAGACCCAAACCCAAGGCACTAAAGCAAAACCTCCGGGAGTTCGCGATTTCTGAAGGTGCTTGGGCTGTGTCTGAGTGCCGGGTTCGGCGAACTGCACGGTCGCGCCTTGTGCTTGCTGGATAGCGATCTCTCACCGGCCGGTCTGCGGCGCCTCAGGCCGGCCGGGGGAACGGCGTGGCAGGACGCGGGCCATCGTGAGGGAGGTCTCCTGGGTGAGCTGCACCTCGGTCTGGAACCGGAGGTGCCGGCGCAGCTCCTCGGTGAAGTCCCGGCGGATGTCATCTGGCCAGTTCAGCGTGGTCGCTCTGGTGTTCTCCACGTCGACGACGGTCTCGGCAGCGCGGACGATCCGCTTGGTGTGCGCCTGGTGGACGGGCGTCTCGAACAGGCCGGTGCCCGCGATGACCTCGGTGTCAGCAAAATGCGGCTGTCTCACCAGGGCGCGGCCGGGGCCGCCGCGCGCGGCCCACATGCCGCGCAGGGCGGCGCGGAAAGGCTCGTCATAGCGCTCCCCGGTTTCCAGCAGGGCGAGCCAGCCGCCGGGGCGCAGGAGCCGTGCGGGCTTGCGGAACCTGACCTCGGGGTCGACCCAGTGAAATGCCGTGCCCGAGACGATCAGGTCGAACGAGGCTTCGGGCGCAGCGAAGTCCTCGAAGGAAGCGACCTCGAACAAGACGGCCGAGCCAGCAAGCCGGCGGCGGGCAGCGCTGATCATCGACGGGCCGAGGTCGATGGCCGTCAGTCGGAACCCGAAGCACGCCAGGCACTCGGTGAGCTGGCCGGTGCCACATCCGACCTCGAGGACCGCGCTGCCGGCGCCGAGCCCGGCGGTGGCCACCTCGACGATGTCGCTGGGGTACCCGAGCCGGGAAGCCTCGTAGAGCTGGGCGACGCTGTCGAACAGCGTCCGCTGGTGCCGCCGCTGGCGGCGCTCCTGCTCGGTCTCTGCTGCCATGCCCACAGCCCGACAGTAGAGCACCGCCCGGTACCCTCCCGGCCCGCTGCCGGCATGGGACGAGTCATTCGCTCACCGAACCTGCCGGGGCATGGAGGACCCGGCTGGAAGTGGCCGGCCGGGACCGCCCCCTCCGGCGTCTGCGCAGTAGCGGATGGCAGTGGGGTCGCTGATCCCGAACAGGTGGGCAAGCCGCAGCGGGTCGCCCCCGCTGGCCTGGGCTTCATCGTGGAACCGGTCGGCACGAAGGTCCTGCGCGGTGATACCGAGCCCGTGCACGGCGGCGTGGATGTAGCCGCGGTTGACCGGCTTGAGGCCGCCCGCGGTGCTCAGGTTGACCAGCAGGTGCGGGTTGGCGGTCGCGGGCCAGCGCGCGTGCCGGGCCTGCAGCCAGGCGCGCAGGTGTTCGGCGGTGAGCCGGTCCAGCGGCCGGACGCGGCCGCCGACGAACAGCGTGCCCGCGGCGAGGTTGAGCTCATCCAGCGTCAGGGCGCAGATGTCGGCCGGGCGCAGCGCGTGTATCCCAGCCAGCAGCACGATGAGCCGCTCGGCGGGGCCGGGCAGGCGGCCGAGCAGGCCTGCACGCAGGCCGTCGTCGAGGGGCAGGACGGGCGGGGGCTGGACCCGGCGGCCGGTCAGCGGCGCGGCGGGGTTGGTGAACAGCGTCCGCCGGGCCTTGAGCGTGCCGAACAGCGACCGCATCGCCGACAGGGCCAGCAGCCGGGTCGCGCCGGTCAGCGGGGCGAGCTGGCCGGTCAGGTCCTCGGTGGTGACCTGCCGCAGCGACTCATACCGTGCGGCCCAGCTGGCCAGCGGGATTTCCAGGATGCGCAGGTATCCCTGGATGGTGCTGGTCTGCCGGGCCCTTCCGGCGCGGGGCCCGCGGCCTTGCAGCGCCTCGGTCCAGGTGCGGACCTCGGCCGCGACCGGCGCGGGCAGGGCCGCGAGCCGGGCCTCCAGCCACTGGTCGAAGGCTGCCTGCGGGCTGGGCCGGGCCAGGCCCTGGTCGGTGAGGAACTCCACGGCCCGCAGCGCGACCAGGTTCCGCTCGTTCAGGAACTGCCGGATATCCGCGGCGTCCCACGGCGGCTCGCCGAGTTCGGCGCGGCTGGCCAGCGCAGCGGTCACGGCGCGCCAGGCCTGGCGCAGCGTGTGCGGGGCCCAGCCGCGGGCTTGCCCGTAACCCGCGAGCGCGTCCAGGGGCGGCGGCACGGCGGGGCCGGGCACCGAGCGGGTCCGGGGCGCTTGGCGGGCTCGCTTGCGGATGGCCCGGGCGGCGAGCTGGCAGGACCGGCACGCTCCCGCCGCGCCGATGGGCTGCTGCCGCCCGCACCAGGGGCAGGTCCCGGCCGGGTGGGACCGGCGAAATCCGCGGCAGGCCCCGCACAGCCCGCCGGACAGCCAGGTCAGGTCGCCGCAGTCGGTGCAGGCCCCGGTGATCTCGCGGGTCCGGGCCGCCGGGGGGAGCACGACCCGGGGCCGGCGTGCCCGGGCCCGCTTCCCCAGGGCCCGGGCCGCCCGGGCGGCGAGCTGGCAGGACCGGCACGCCCCGGCCTTGCCGATCGGCTGGGCCTGCCCGCACCAGGGGCAGGTCCCGGCCGGGTGGGGCCCAGCGGAACAGACGGCAGGCCCGGCACAGCCCGCTGGTCAGCCGGGTCAGGTCTCCGCAGTCCCGGCAGGCGCCGGTGACTTCGCGGGACTTCGCGTCGCACCTGCGGCAGCGGCCCGACCACAGCCGCGCAACCTGCTTGCCGCAGTCTCGGCAGGCCCCGGCCCTTGCGGCCGCGCGCTTCTTGCAGCGTTCGCATTGGTCACCGAACCAGACCGGGCGCTCCTCACCGCAGCCCGGGGCAGAGGACTATCCGGGTCCGCGACAGCCGGTAGCAGCGGGCGCACAGCCCCGCTGCTGGTACGCGTTTTCGATGGCGTCATCGCTGACGTGCTCTGGCGGACTCAGATATCGCAACTGTCTGAATGCCTCTCGTCAGAGTGGGGCGAGGATCATGAGAACCTCGTCGCGGGTGTCGTCGGGAGCCAGCCGGAGCTTGCCTGGCCACCGTCCTGTCTCTCGCCAGCCGAGCCGGGTGTAGAAGTCTTCGAGCCCGACTCCGCCGCGGACAGCGAGATGGAGTTGTTCGAGGTCCATCTCGTCGCGTGCGATCCGGCGCAGTTCGTGCATCAGCGCCGAGCCGATGCCGCGGCTCCTGTACTCGGGCTGGGTCTGGAGGTGGTTGACGGTGCCCCAGTGAGCGATGAGCGGGTTGGCATCGCGGCTCATGGCTACCCATCCTGTGAGGGTGCCGCTGTCCAGCGCGAGCAGTATCCGGCTCTGCTGAGGATCGAGCCGGCTGGCGAGGTGGTCGACTGCGGGCGCGACCTGCCGGGCGTCAACCGGGGGGAACGGGAATCCCGCCGCGCCGCCGGCGTTGGAGACCGCGATCCAGCAGTCGGTCATCTGCTTCCTGATGGCAGCGTCGGCGTCGTGCGGGTGCGTGACCTGGGTGATGCCGAAATCGTGGTGGCCCGTCATGGGCGTGCTGCTTCAGGTTGTGGTGTCATTTCCGGTTCCTTTGCGGCGGCTGACCTCTGCGGCGTAGGCGGCCCAGTCTCCGGCGGAGGCCCGCTGCCAGGCGACGGCGACGGTGATGTGGATGCCGAGCAGGCGGGCCAGGACGGCGGCGGGCAGGTCGGTGGCGAGCTGGAACAGCGCGGTGGAGCGGGCCTGGCCGGAGTAGATGCCGAGTTCGCGGAGGCGTTCGGCCAGGCGGTAGGAGCTGATAGGCCGTGCAGGCTGCCCGCCGGGGAACAGCCAGGTCGAGGTGCCGTCATCACCGATGGCGGCGTGGCCGCGGCGGGTGGCGAGAAGCTGCCGGACGAGGCCGGCGAGGGGCTCGGGGAGGGTGACTGGTTCACGTCCGAGGCGCAGCCGGACTTGCTCGCCGTCGGCATGGACGTGGCCGAGGGTGAGACGGCTGATGACCGCTGGCCACTGGGCGTAGAGGAGGACGAGGAGCCCGGCGACGCGATCTTCGGGATCGAGGCTGGTGTCGTGGAGCAGCCGGCGGGCTTGTTCCCAGCGGGCTTCGGTGTCGAGGACGCGGGACGGGCCGCCCCATCGGGTGGCGGGGAAGTCCAGGCTGGTCAGCTTCTGTTTCCTGGCCCAGCGGACGAAATGCCCGGTCTCACGGCGGCGGGAGGCCGGGTCGCTGGTGATCCAGGCGTCCAGGTCGTTTTGCGGGCAGGTGGCCAGGGTGAGGTTGCGGGCGGTAAGCCAGTCCAGCAGGCCGATCGCGGCCTTGACGTGCTGGCGGGCCACGGCCAGCTGGTCGTGGGTGGCGTCGGCGCCCTGGGTGCGGCGGCGCAGGCGCCGCATCAGATGCCAGATGGCGTAGCGGCGCAGCATGTGCTGCTGGTCGGGGTCGTCGCGGCTGGTGATCGCAGTGGCGATCCATCGTTCCAGCCGTGCCATCTGCTCATCGCGTGGCGGCAATGTCCTGGTCCCGACCAGGACGCTGCGCAGGTGCTCGACTGGTTTGCCGGCAGGCAGCCCATCGAGGGCGGCGTGGGTGAACTCGCCCTCGGTGGCCAGGCTCTGCAGGATCGAGGGGGCGGCGCTCTTGTCCAGCCAGGCCGTGACTGTGCCAGGCCGTTCGGTGCTCGCGAGTGCCTGGTAGAGGGTGCGAAGGCGGGGGCGGATTTCGCCGGCCTCGTCGCCCAGCAGTTCATGCAGCCGCCGGTCAAGAGTGCACCGGGCGCACCGGCCGGCGTGGATCCGGCCGGTCTCGCCGCAGGCCGGGCAACTGGTCCAGAAGCCAGCTTCGGGACGGGTGCAGGTGGCGCACAGCGGTTCGGTCTTGGTGCCGCCCCGGACCCGGCCGGCCTGGCCGCAGCGCGAGCAGCGTGCCCGGCGCTGCTTGCATGCCACGCACCATGGCTCGCCGGTTGCCTGCGAGATCACGCATGGAGCCTCACGGCCGCAGATGCCGCAGGTCGCGGTCTGCCAGGGGCGGCAGCTGGGGCACAGCGGCCCGTCGGGCGTGCGGACGCTGACCGGGCGACGGCGATCGCAGCCGGCGCAGGTCTCCTGGTTGGCCGGGTCGGTGATCAGGCAGTTCGGGCAGAGCGGCCGACCGTCCTGGTCACGGGTGGCGGCCTCGCGGACGGTCCCGCAGCGCGAGCACGGTTCGGCCCGGGACCTGGCCACGCAGTTGCGGCAGAGCCGGACCCCGTCGCGGGGCTTGACCAGCGGGATCACCCGTCGGCAGTGCGGGCAGGGCGGGGCGATGATGCTCTTGGCGCCGGCCTGGGTGAGCAGGTCGATCAGCCGGAGCACCGACGGGACCGGTGCTGCGGCGCCTTCCCCGGTCAGCAGCTCGGGCCGGTCCTGCAAGGCCCATGCGAGCTGATGACGCTGCCCTGCTTGCGGCGCTGCCGCGGTCACGGCGGCGGCGATGACCTCGGCCGGCAGGCCCGGATCGATGGCTGTGACGATGCCTGCCGCGATGGCCACCGGGTCACGGCCACCGTCGGGCGGGCACTTCGCGCACCGGGGCCGTCCGTCCCGGTCACGCAGATTGATGACGCGGACCTTGCCGCAGCCACTGCACGGCTCGCGCCTGGGCCCGCAGACAGAGCAGAACCAGTCCTCACCGCGCCGCTGGAAGCTGCGCAGTTGCTTGCCGCATCCGGCGCAGGCAGGGGCCGAGACGATGCCCGCGCCCGCCGTGCGCAGCGCGACCAGCAGATCCCCGATGACCCGTGGCGCGGGCGACCGGCCATCGGTGAGGATGGCGGGCCGCTGGGTGAGCGCCTGGGCGAGCTTGCGCCGCTTGGCCCGGCCGCCGGCCACCCTGGTCACTGCTTCCTCGATCACCGCGCGTTCCAGGCCCGGCTCGATGCCGCTGATCATGGCGACGATGACGCTGACCGGGTCAGCCAGCACGTCAGGGATGCTGGTGGTCATCGGTCATCTATCGCCGCCGCTGATCCTGGCCCGCCGGGGCCGCAGGCCGCCGACCCCTGCCTCTTCCCCGCTCGCGGTTTTCGCCTTGTGCGCTGGCCTGGCCGCGGCGGCCGGCTCGATCAGGTCCTCCATCGAGCAGTCCAGGATGTCCAGCAGCGCCATCAGCACCTTCAGGCTCAGCCGCTCGGGCCGTTCGGTGACCAGCCGGTAGACCTGGCTGGACGACAAGTCGATGCCCCGCTCGGCCAGCAGGGGGGCCAGGTCGGTCGTCTGGAACATGTCCCGTCCGGCCATGACCTGCCGCAGGTTCCACCGGTAATCCAGCTTCCGTGTCATCGCTCTCTCCCTTGCTCAGCCGGGCTGCCCGCCGAGTGCCGGTGCCAGCGCCTTGCGCAGCGCGGTGTTCATGAAGTCCCCGCTGACATGCGTATAGATAGCAGTGGAAGTGTCGCAGCGGTGCCCTACAGCCTCCTGGATGAAGCGGCGGTCCACCCCGTCCTCGGTCAGATGCGTGACCCACGAGTGCCGCAGGCTATGCGGGACCAGGGCGGCGGGCAGGCCCAGCGCGTCGCGGTAGGCGACAAACCGGGCGTTGATCTCCGCTGGCTTGACCCGCCCGCCGCGCTCGGTCACCCACAGCGCCGGATGATCCTCGCAGCCGAACCTGGGCCGGATGTTCTCCACGTAGTCAGCCACGGCCTCCACGGCCCAGGCCATCACCGAGGGGACGTTGCGGCGCCGCGGCGGCTGCCCGCGCACCGCCTTGCCGTACCGGACGTGCAGCATCCCGTACCGGCCGAACTCCGGCGCCGCCGGGTTGCGGCCCCAGTCGGCCAGATCGAGCCGGGACGTCTCGGTGCGGCGAAGCCCCCATCCGTAGATCACCTTGAACAAGCTGGCGTCCCGGTAGGCAGCCAGCGCACCCTTGCGCCTGGCCTTCACCGCGCGGTCAACCTGCTCGTCGGCGTAATCGAGGAAGCGCTGCAGCTCCTCGCGGGTGAACGGGCGCGCCTCCGGGCTGCCCTCGTACTCATTCAGATGCGCGATGGTGTTCCACTCATGGCAGATCGGCACCGGGTGCGCGCCCGGCCCGAACTCCCGCTCACACGCTGCCGCCCAGCCATAGCGTCCGTCGGTCAGGTACTCGCTGAACAGCCGCAGGTCGGTCTGGTAACCGCGGATCGTCGACGGGGCCAGGTGCCGTTCGGCGGCCAGCGACAGCGTCCACTCCTCCACGTGCCCCGGTCCCCAGCTCCACGGGTACTCGTTGGTGAACTCCACGAATGCCCGCACCAGCCGCTCCCGCGGCGCGATCGTCGAGTCCTGCAGCCCGCGGGCCTTCTGCTGCGCCCGCCAGCCGTTCAGCATCGCCTCGCACATCGCGTCCTCCGGCCGCAACGGCACCACCCCGGACACCAGCTCCAGATGCGCCGCACCCGCCAGATCACCTCGCCCCAACCTGCACTCCAGCCCCAGAAACGCTTCCGTTTGAAGGCAGGATCATGCACCTAACGGGATCAACGCGCAACTCATGCAGGTCAGGCAGTGCCGCCGGCCAGCCGCATGCCGCTATTGCGCAACCCCGATCATCAGGCGACCTGCGATTTCCCACCCATCTGATGCAATTCCCGAGGGTTAACGTAGCGGACCGTGGTCGACAGCCACCGGTGACCCAGCAGCTGCTGGATCGCGGCCAGGCCGATGCTCTCGCCCTTACAACCGGGACGCGCACGCGTGTCTGAGCACGTGCGGGGTGAGCTTGGTCACCGGGCCGCGCAGGTGCCGGGCCGCCGCCTGCCCCAGCGCCGCGGCGAAGGTGTTCCCGCCGATCGGCCCGCCCCGCTCGGACGGGAACAGCACCGCGCGGGGCAGCTCCCAGTCATCGGCGAACTGGCCGCGGACGTCCTGGACCCGCCAGATCAGCAGCGGCCGGGCATCACCCAGCATCGGCACCATCCGCTCGCGTGGCCCCGAGCCGCGCGAGCCCTTGCCCAGCCGCACGTGGATCTTGCCCACCGGGCCGTGGCCGAAGTGCAGGTCCTCCAGCCGCAGCCCGCAGGTCCCGGACCACGCCCAGCGCCACACCGCACCTCGGCTTCACGAATCACGAACCCGGCTCGCAATTGCCGAGGACTGTACCGGAATGCCGACCCGGCTTCAGGGATCTGCGAGCGACACGCCGGCACGGTTTTCCTACCGCCTGACCTGCTACAAGGGACGACCGGCTCCAGGCAGGACCAGAACGAACTGTCGGCAGGTCCACCAATGACCTAGCTCAGGCCCTGACGCTAAAACCCCAGGCCACAAAGCCACCACGACGTCCTCATACACCCACAACTACGCTTCATCTGCCTCGGCTAGTTTTCTGCGCCGTATGCGGTGTTCAACGCGTCGGCGATGGGTTCGAGGTCGGCGATGAGCTGGTCGAGTTCACTCGGGTCGAGGGCGTCGTAGGCCGGCGCGGCGAGGTCGTCGGTGAGCGCCTCGATCCGTGCCTTGGCCGCTTGGCCCTCGTCGGTGAGCCAGCCATCGGCGCCGATCAGGCCGCGGTCGCGCATGCCGTCCACGACCGCGGCCAGCTGCGCGCGCGGCAGGTGCCAGACCCGGCCGAACTTCTCCGCCGGCATGCCCTCTGACAGCGCGTGCAGCACGTGCGCCTCCGTGCCACCGATGCCGTTGGCGGCCAAGGCGACGACGTGGCCGTCGCCACGGTGCTCACGCAGCAGGTTGGCCGCGTACCACAACCGCGCAAGCGGCTCCTCCGGGGCCGGCAGCGTCCGCAGCGCCGCGTAGAGGGGACGCCCCTCAGTCCGGGGGTGCGTGGCCGCCTTGACGGCGAGGTCGGCAGCCCGCGCGACGCTGGGGCTCTCCGCGAGATCGCCCAGCATCCGCCGCAGCGCCATGACGCATCCCCGGTCGCGCGCCGCCAGCGCCGCCTCGGGCGTGATCAGATCCCAGACACGCGGGATGTGGCGGGCGGCCTCGCCCGGGGCGAAGTTGTAGAAGATCGCGTGCACGACGCCAGCCGGGACGTCGCGGCCCAGTGGGGCTGCCCGCCCGGCGAAATAGGTGTCCCAGTAGTTGCCCAGACCGAGCGCCATCATCGCCTCGGACGGCTCGGCAACCACATAGGGGATAAGCCCGATCGGCTCCACGAGCCCGAACATGCGGCGGGCAGTGGTGCCCGGGGCGAGCGGTGTCATGATCGCAACCTTTCGTCCGGAGAGTGTCCCTCACCCCTGCAACGAACAGCCCAGCCGCGATCCGACACTCAGCCCACCCTCTTTCGCGAACTCGGCTGCTGGTCGCGGCCCGGCAGCCCGGTGCTGGTAGATGAGCGCGGTGCGGGTGGGCGACTGACCCGTGCCCTCGCGCCGGGCGCTACTGAGGGGGGGAGGATTACGGGGCGGGTCTGCGCCAGCACCTGGCCGTCATAGTCCAGGCCGACCATGGAGACAACGCCTGTTCTCCACGGAAGCAGAATGGCGAAGAGGACCACACCTGCGGAAGGATCATCGGCATTGGGCAGTATGTCGCACCACTCGCCCATCTCGGACTGGAAACGCAGCCGCCGCACCAGTGGATCAGCTCGGACAAACTCCTCCACTGACAGCGTCCCAGCCGGGTGCCCGATGAGCCAGTCAGACATCAGACAGGGGTATTCACAGTCACGGGAACTCCATCTAGGTGCCCGCTGACCCACGGTAGAGCCAGTTTGGCGGCTTCGAGGGCAACCAGGCTGGCATGCCTCATCAAGGAGCGGGGCAGGCTGCCAACTCATGTCCGGCTCGCCCGCAGTGGCGGGAATGGACTGGACTGCCGTTCGACATCACCGGCGACGTGATCGTGCCGGAGGCGCTGATCCCCGTGCACTGCGACGCGGAACACGACCATGCCGTCTACGTAGAGCCCAACGTCTGGGTTGAGCATGCGCTGAGCGACGCCGGACCCGGACCGGCGAGGCGGGCGAATCCAGGCGGTTTAAGCTGAGCGGACATGGAGGCCGATGCGCCCGACCCTGTCGGTGAAACCCAGGGGACCTACGATCTGATAACCGCCGAGTTCGCCAGGCAGAATGCGTTGGCTTGGCCGGATCTCGCGGACAACATCGAAGCCTTGACCAGCAGCCTCCCGCCGGGCAGCGTCGTGGCTGATGTCGGCTGCGGTCCGGGGCGTGACGCTGCGCTCCTTCGCGCGGGAGGTCTCCGCGTGGTCGGTATGGACCTGTCTTTCGGCCAGCTCCGCACCAGCGGCCTGACCGGCATGGTCCAGGCTGACATGCGCCGGCTTCCGATTCGCGCTGGCTCGGTTGACGCCATCTGGTGCCATGCGGCACTGCTGCACATCCCGCGGACGGTGGTGCCGGCGGTCCTGGCGGAGTTCGCCCGCGTCACCCGGCCGGGTGGTGAACTGTTTCTGGCCGTCGTTGAAGGCGACGGCGAGGGCTTCGAGGTCGCATCCAAATACGGCTCGCACAGCAGACGCTGGTTCACCATGCACCGCGAGCCTGAGCTTGCGGCGCTGCTCGCAGGGGCGGGATTTGCGGTCTATCAGATGCGCCGCACGCCCGGCGGGCGGGTCTGGCTGCACATCCACGCCCGCCGGGCGAACAATAACTAATTATCCCCAGGTCCAGGTGTCACCGAAGTAGCTGTTGGGGTGGTTGCTGCCACCGCCGAACAGCACCGGGGTGCTGGTGGCCTCGTCGTAGGCCATCCCCGCCTCGTACCGGGCCGACGGGTGGCTGGCCGGCTGCTGCTGGGTCCAGGTGGTGCCGTTCCAGGTCCAGGTGTCACTGAGCCTGCCGGTGCCGCCGCTGCCGCCGAACAGCACCGGGGTGCTGGTGGCCTCGTCGTAGACCATCGACGCCTGGTACCGGGCCGACGGGCTGGCCGCCGGGTCCTGCTTCGTCCAGGTGGTGCCGTCCCAGGTCCAGGTATCGCCGAGGTAGCTGCTGTTGTTGACACCACCGAACAGCACGGTGCTGCCGGTCGCCGCATCGTAAGCCATCGCCGCGCCCCACCGGACGGCCGGCCTGGCCGCCGGGTGCTGCAGCGTCCACGTGGAGCCGTCCCAGGTCCAGGTGTCGGCGAGCACGCGCTTGGAGCCGACGCCGCCGAACAGGAGCATGCTGCCGGTGGCCGCGTCGTATGTCATCGCCGGCGCGTACCGGGCCGACGGGTGGCTGGCCGGCTGCTGCTGGGTCCAGGTGGTGCCGTCCCAGGTCCACGTGTCATTGAGCGTGCCGTGCCGAGCGATCCCGCCGAACAGGACTACGTCGCCGGTGGCCGGGTCGTAGGCCATCGTGGCGCTGTACCGGGCAGGCGGATGGGTGGCCGGGCGCTGCTGGGTCCAGGTGGTGCCGTCCCACGTCCAGGTGTCACCGAACACGCCGTGCGGGCCGATCCCGCCGAACAGGACCGTGTTGCCGGTGGCCGGGTCGTAGGCCATCGCCGCCTCGCCCCGCCACGTGGGGTGGACCGCCGGCGCCTGCTTCGTCCAGGTCGGGTCCGAGGCCGAACTCGCCTGCGCGGCAGAGGCGGCTGTCCCCAGCGCGCCGCACGCTGCCAGGGCCGCGACCCCAACGGCCACGATCCTTCGCACCTTCAATGTGGGCTCCTTCGATCGCAACGTCACCTATGTGCGACGCCTGGGACGGGCCGACGGTGCACACGGCAAGCATGCTCTTGGCCTCCGCGCGGGAGCCGGCACCCACTGCTGACCTTGAAATCGGTTGGCGGCCACCAGCGAACCTGGTTACATTCGCCGGATGTTCGCCGATCCAGTGATCGTCAAGGCCGGCGGCAGGGACATCGCCGTCGAAGACACCGGCCCCGGCACCGGGTTCCCGGTCTTCGTGATGAACGGGGCGGGCTCCCGGCACCTGTTCCAGCCGGCCGTACGCGAAGGGCGCGACCTGGGTTTCCGGCTCATCGGCTACGACCGCCCCGGCTGCGGCGGGTCCACCGGCCGGGCCGGACGGGATGCCGCGCACAGCCGTGAGCGGGCCGAGTACCTGGCGGCCTGCGAACGGGACGTACTACGCGCGGATGGCCAGGGCTCATTTGACGACGACGGGGCCTGGGATGACCATTGCGCCTTCTATCACCCCTGGGGGTTCGATCTCGCCGGCATCCGCGCTCCGGTCAGCCTGTGGCACGGGCTGAAGGATTTCCTCCCGGTCACTCACGCTCGCTGGCTGGCAGACCGCATACCGCACGTGACCACGCACTTTCCCGCCGACGAGGATCACACAAACGTCGAGGACAACAATCGTGGCGCCGCATACGCCTGGCTCAGGGAGAAGATAGCGGGGTGACCGATCCGGGAGCTGGCACAGGCTTGCCCGGCATGATGGAAGGGCTGCCGGCGGAGGCGCTGCGCGAGGACATCGACTTCCTCCTGTCGACCCTGATACGCCGTCATCCGGATCCGTTCTACCGCCTTTCCGAGCAGGCACTGCGGCGGTACTGCCAGTTGCTTTCGGTTCGCGCGGAAGAGCTGCCCCCGGGTGAGCGGCTGGTCAGGCTGCTGGCGATTCCTGCGCTTCTGGGCGATGGCCACACGGGTTTCCGCGGCCTGAACGGCCCGGGCGGGCTCAGGCAGCTGCTGACGAGGCTGCCGGTAGACCTGTACTGGTACCACGACGGGCTGCACGTCCGCGCCGCCCACCCGCAATGGCCGCAGCTGGCCGGGGCGCGCGTGCTGCGGCTGGCCGGGGCGAGTGGCGCGAGGCTCCTGGACGCGTTGCTGCCCCTGGTCAGCCGGGAGAACTCCTGGCGCGGCCTGGAGCTGGCTCCCCAGCTGATGAGCCGGCCGGAACTGCTGTACGGGCTCGGGATCGGCGACGACCCATCGGAAGTGACCTGTGACGTCGATGTCGGCGGGGTCGCGAAACGAATATCGTTGCCCGCCTTGCCGCCCGCCGCCGCCGAACCTGACGACTGGGTCTCCGCGGCCAGCGCCGGCCAGCCCAGCACCGGCCAGCCCAATACCGGCCAGCCCAGCACTCTGGACCGCTGGCCGGGCAACCTGGCAACCCTGCCGCTGCCAGGCGCGGACGGGGTGACCGTGCTGAAGTACGACAGCGTGCGCGACGACGAGGATGGCACGCTGGCCGGCAAGTTCGGCGCCGCGTTCCGCAGCCTGGACATGAACGGCGGACGGGGACTGGTCGTGGATCTGCGGAACAACGGAGGCGGAGACAATACCCTCAGCTGGCCGCTGATCAACGGGATCAAAGCGCGGCCGGACATCAACCAGCCGGGACGGCTGTTCGCTCTCGTCGGGCGGGGCACCTTTTCCGCCGCCATGCACTGTGCCGTCTACCTTGAACGCCACACCGAATGCGTTTTCGCCGGTGAGCCGACCGGCAACAGCCCGAATCACTTCGGCGACGCCCGGGACTACGTACTGCCCAACACCAAGCTGGCCGTGCGGGTGTCGTCATTGTGGTGGCAGGAGTCGCTGCCCTACGACGACCGGCCGTCGATCACGCCCCAGCATCACGTTGAGTACACCGCGGCTGACTACGCGCGTGGTCATGACGCGGGCCTGGCCGCCGTGACGGACCAGTTCCGCAATGGGCCGAACTGGCGCCGGACCTGACGAATCCCAGGCGTTCATACACCCCCGCGGGCATGCTCTCCCCCGCCGCCGGTGAATAACGGCCTCTCCTCTCGTCTGATCAATGGGTGGCGAGTGCGGAAGGGATGATGTCATGGACCCGAACGGGCGCGTGCAGGTCGCGGTGTCCCGGCCGATCGCGGCGTCAGCGGCGGAGATCTTCCACGTGCTGGCCGACCCCGCGAACCACCTGCCGCTGGACGGCTCGGGCATGTTGCGCGGCGCCCGGGACCAGCGGGTGCTCGGCGGTATCGGTGACACCTTCACCATGGCGATGTACCTGTCAGATCTCGGCGACTACGTGATACTCAACCGGGTCATCGCCTTCGATCGTGACCGGCGGATCGTCTGGGAGCCCACGCCGGGTGACGAGCGGACCGGACAGATGGCCGGGCTGCCGGTCGGGGCGTCGCAGGGATACAGCTGGGGCTTCCTGCTCCAGCCTGACGCCGATGCGACCGTCGTCACCGAGTTCTTCGACTGCACCGAGGCCGTCCAGGGCATCCGCGACGACGTGCAGGACGGGCGAAGCTGGCTCCCCGCCATGCACCAGACGCTCGAGCGGCTGGCCGCCCTGGTCGAGCCCAGCTAGCAGCGCACCTCCTGGCCACCGGCGCGCCCGCGGCGGCCGCCACCGCCCACTTTGCCGCGCAAAGTTCCGTGGCCAAACCTCTTGACTTTGTGCCATAAAGCAGCGTCTACTTTGTGGTATAAAGCCGATCGAGGGAGACATCATGACCCACACACCCGACGCCACTGCCGCAGGCAACGACGACACCTTCGACCCCCAGCAGGCCGCGGCGCTGCTGGACCAGACCAGACAGCAGGCACACCGGCGGCTTGCGCCCAGCCCGCCATGGCTCCTGGCCACCAGGGGCGTCATGGTCCTGGCCGCACTCGGCGCGATCTGGCTGTCGGTGCGCGGGCAGCACCCCTACCGGGGCCCGACGTCCGCGGACATTCCCGTGCTGATCGCATTCATCGTGCTGAACTTTGTGGCAACGGTCACCGTTCGCCAGCGCGCCATGACCGGCGTGCGCGGCAAGTCCCGGTTCAGCCCGGCGGAGATCGCCATTCTGACGGCGGCCTGGGTGGCCACGGCCGTGCTGATGGCGGCACTGTCGGCGGCCGGGGTGCGCTACGGCTGGTACCCCACCACCGTGCTGATCATTCCGGGCCTGACCTGGGCGGCCGTCTCGGCGCGCCGGGCCAGCTGGTCCAGTTGCGCCGTAGGGCTCGCGATGACCGTGACCGGCATCGCAGGCTTGTTCGCCGGGCCGGCCGGGGCATGGCTGGTCGCCGGCGTGGGCCTGTGTGTCACGCTGCTGGGCAAGGCCGCGGTAACCATCGCCGCACGGCAGCATGCCTGAGGGTCCGCCATGAATGACGAAGCACTCGACCCGCTGATCCACGTCCCCACCCGGCTGAAGATCGTCGCGACGCTGGCGGCACTGCCCGACGGCGACACGCTCTCCTTCACCCGCTTGCAGGACATGATCGGGCTCACCCCCGGCAACCTGATCATCCACCTGCGCAAACTCGAAGAAGCCGACTACATCAGCAGCGAGAAGACCAGGAACGGGACCGTGTCCATCACCACGGTCGCGCTCACCGGCCACGGCCGCAAGGCACTCGGCGCCTACACCCAGGCCCTGCGTGACCTGCTCGGCGGCCTGTAAGCCAGACCCAGCCGATTATGAGCACCGTCGCACTCGACCCGGTAATTCATCATCCGAGACGGCTGCGCATCCTCGCCGCCCTGGCCGCACTGCCCGACGGCGACACCCTCTCCATCACCCGACTGCAGGACCTGATCGGGCTGCCGGAAGGCAGCCCGATCAGTCATGTGTGCGAACTGAGCCGGGCCGGATACCTGCGGATCGGCAAGACCGGCGGCAGCGGAAGACAAGTCACCGCCGCCCTCACCCGCGACGGCCGCGCCGCGCTGGCCCGTTACACCGTCGCGCTGCGGCGATCGCCGCAGGCGGCCAGCGACAATCATCAGCCGCCAGCCCCGCACGTGCGCGCCGGCGATGCCGACCGGGCCGCCGCCGCCGCGGCCCTGGGTGAGCACTTCGCGCAGGGCAGGCTGACCCTCGGTGAGCTCAGCGCACGCCTGGACGCCACACTGGCCGCGACGACGTTCGGCGAGCTGTCCCGGGCCGCCCGGGACCTGCCGGACCTGACCGCGCGGCCGGGCCGGTCGCGGCGCGGCCGTTCATCACCGTGAGGGTGTTTGGCGGCCCGCCGGTGGCTGACCCTCGGTCCGCGCGGCCGGCAGCCCCTGGAGCGCCTGGCTCAGTGAGACCTGGCCGGCCGAATCCAGCACGAGATCGGCGGCGGCAAATCGCGAGGCAGGCGAGAAACGGTTCGGGATCGCTATGCAGCGCATGCCCGCCGTCTTCGCCGCGGCCACCCCGTGCGCGGAGTCCTCGACGGCGACCGCCTCCGCGCCGGCCAGACCGAGCCTGTCCAGGGCCAGCAGATAAACGTCGGGGGCCGGTTTCGCCGCCGCTACCTCATCCCCGCAGGCCAGCACCTCGAACTCGGGCCTGGCTCCCACCCGGCCCAGGTGGCCGGTCACCCACCGGCGTGGCGAGGAACTCGCGATGGCCAGCCGCGTGCCCGCCTGGCCGGCCTCGCGGAGCCAGTCACGCATGCCGGGCAGCAGGTCGAGGCCGGCGTGCAGTCCGTCACGGTAGGCGATCCGGCGGCTATGGCTCAGGTCTTTGTCGAACGCCAGGCCAACCGCGGCCGCGAGCTCGGCGTACCGCTGCTCGGTGATGTCACCGCCGTGCTCAGCGAAGAAGGTGGCCGGATCCAGGGCGAGGCCCCACTGTTCCCACTCATGCCGCCAGCTCTCGAAACTCGTGGACTCGGTGTCCATAAGGAGCCCGTCGAAGTCGAACACCACCGCCGCCGGCCACGACCCATTCACCATGTGCCCATCATGCCGGGGCCGCCAGGCATCGCGGCGGGAGCCCGGGCGGGGCATTATGGGACAAGACGGGCGCGCCCGGGCGATCGAGTGGCTCGGGGGCCCGGGAAGGGGTGGGCGCGGTGGCCCAGCAGACAGCATTCACGATCGGGGCCCGGGCGCGGTGCTCTGACGGTCCGTGCGGTGAAGTAAGCCGGATAGTCATCGATCCTGCCGCCCGCGCGGTCACCCATCTTGTGATCGATCCGGGCCACCACCGGGGGCCGGGACGTCTCGTGCCGGTTCACCTGGTCGATACCGCGGGTGGTGGAATCGCGCTTCGCTGCACGCTGGCCGAATTCGGCAACCTCGACGCGGCCGAGGTGGCCCAGCTGGTGGAGGGTGTCCCTACCGGAGGTTTCGGGCCGGGCGGGATGGATAGCCCGTTAGGCATTCCGCACCCGGTGCAGACGGTCGCCGAAGACGTTGTCCCACTGGGCGAGTCGGAGTTGCTCCGCGGCGAACGCGTGCACGCGATGGACGGTGAAATTGGACAGGTGCACGGTTTCGTCGTCGACCCCGTCGACCACCGGGTGACGCACGTGCTGCTCAAGGAAGGGCACCTGTGGGGGCGCAAGGAAGTCGCGATCCCGGTTAGCGCCGTCCGCGGCGTGGCGAACGGAATCGTGCTCAATCTCACCAAGAAGCAGGTAGCAGAGCTTCCCGCGCTTGGCCAGTAGGCCGGCTCCCCGGCCGTTCGCACCGATACCCGGATGTCACGATTTTTAGTCTCGTACTGGCGGGGCGGATGTGAATTTTGTCATGCTGAGGGCTGAATTGGAGCAGGTAACGATCGGAGGAGTCTTGGCTAAGTTGAGCCGTCGATCTCGTGTGATTGCCAGTGTGGCCGCACCGGTCGCCATGCTGGCCGCGCTGGTGCCCGCCAGCGCCGCGTCCGCTGCCGGGAATCACCCGGTCCCCGCTGGCCATTCGTTTACCGGCGTCCGGCCGCCCGTTGGCCCGCCGGTGGGCCGCCCGAAGCCGGCCGCGGCGGCGCCCGACCTCACCCCGGGGCAGGCGTCGCCCTGGAAGCCGCTGAAGAATGCGCCTCCGTCCGACCCCGGCACGATGCTCCTGGCCAGCGACGGCACGGTGCTGGTGCACTCCGAGCCGCCGGCCGGCGGCACGAGTGCGTGGTACAAGCTCACGCCGAACGCCAAGGGCAGCTACGCCGGCGGGACCTGGAGCAAGATCGCGTCGATGCCGGGTGGCTACAACCCGCTGTACTTCGCTTCAGCGATCCTGCCGAATGGGCAAATGATCGTCGAAGGCGGTGAGTACCTCGGCGGGACCCCGACGTGGACCAACAAGGGTGCCATTTACAATCCGGTCACGAACAAGTGGCGGCGAGTTGCCCCGCCTGAGGGCTGGACGAACATCGGGGATGCGCAGAGCGACCTGCTCGCCAACGGCACCTTTATGTTGTCCCAGGCATGCCAGAGCTGCCTGACCTCGAGCCCCGTCTTGAGCACGAGCGATGCCCTCTTCAACACGACCGGCCTGAACTGGCTGACGCTTTCCGGGCAGGGCAAGAACGACCCGAATGACGAGGAAGGCTGGACGCTCGAGCCCAGCGGTCAGCTCCTGACTATCGACACATGGCTCCCGCCTACCACCGAGTTGTTCACTCCGAGCAGCCTGAGCTGGTCGAACGCTGGCAACACAGTGCGGTCGCCGGTCAATACCCCAGCGGTCGAGATCGGCCCGCAGATCGAGATGCCCGGCGGCAACACGTTCGTTGTGGGTGCGGGGACAGGTGCGGAAGCACCAGCCGCATGCACCACACACACGCCAGCAGCTACCGCGCTCTACGACTATGCGGCGGCGAAATGGGCCCGTGGTCCCTCGATCCCCACGATCGGTGGCCTGCAATACGACAGCGCGGACGGGCCCGGCTCGATCCTGCCGGACGGGAATGTGCTGTTCGACGTGAGCCCGTGCGTCTACAACGCCCCCATCGCATTCGACATGTACGTCGCCAAGTCGAACACGATCGTCCCGGTGCCGAATGTCCCGAACGCGGCCAACGACTCCTCGTACAACACCCGGATGCTGGCGCTGCCCAACGGGCAGGTGCTGTTCAACGACGGCAGCCATCAGATGGAGGTCTACACGGCCGGCGGAACTGCCGACCCGGCGTGGGCGCCGTCGATCTCATCGATCAGCTCCGGCAGCCTCACCCCCGGTCGCACCGGCAGCCTGTCCGGCACGCAGCTCGCCGGGCTGGACCAGGGCGCTGCCTACGGTGACGACGCCCAGGACAACACCAACTTCCCGGTGGTGCGAATCACCAACTCAAAGACCGGAGTGGTCACCTACGCGCGGACGAGCCGGTGGAGTTCCGTGTCGGTCGCACCCGGTGCGGCCTCGTCGACCAGCTTCACCATCCCGGGCACGACCCCGGCCGGCCCGAGCAGCCTGGTCGTGGTGGCGAACGGGATCGCCTCGTCACCGGTGCGGGTGACGATCCGCTGAGCGCGCGCAGGCCCCGGGTCAGCGCCGTTCCGGCTGGCCCGAGGCCTGCGGCTGCCGCTCAGGCGCGGATGGCGCAGCCGTCACGGCACCCGGAATGAGGAACGAACAGCCCAGGCCGGCCAGGCTGAGCACGGCGGCGACGACGAAGGCGCGGTCGTAGCCGGCGGTGAGGGCGCCGGCCGGGCCGTGGCCGGCGGCGAGCGCCGTGCGCGTGCGTTCGACCGCGACGGTCGCCAGCGCGGCCAGGCCGACTGACCCGCCGATCTGCCGGGAGGTGTTGAGCACGCCGGAGGCGAGCCCGGCCTGGCTCATCGGCACCCCGGTGGTGGCGACGCTGGCGAGCGGGGTGAACAGCAGCCCGATCGCGAGGGCGACGATGCAGCCGGGGACGAGCACGTGGGCCAGGTAGGAACCGTGGGCCGGCATCTGGGCGAGCCACGCGAATCCGCCAGCCGCGAGCAGCATCCCGGCCGCCAGCAGCGCCCGCCGGCCGGCCCTGGGCAGCAGCCGGGGGCTGGCCTGGGCGCCGGCGATGACGGCCAGCGCCATCGGGATGAACGCGAGCCCGGCGCGCAGCGCGCTGTAGCCGAGCACGTCCTGGAAGTAGAGCGACAGGAAGTACCACACGGAAAAGAACGCCGCGCCGACCGGCAGCATCGCGAGGTTCGCGCCGGCCACTGAGCGCAGGCCGAACAGCCCGAACGGGACCAGCGGCGCGGTGGCCAGGCGCTGCTCGATGACCGCGAACGCGGCCAGCAGGATCACCGCCACCGCCAGTGCCGTCAGGATGCGGGCTGACAGCCACCCGTAGCTGATGGTCTCGATGATGGCGTAGGCCAGGGCACCGAGCCCGGCGGTGATGATGAGCGTCAGGCTGGCCGGGGACAGCACGGCGCCGCCGACGCCCTGGACGGCGCGGGCCGCCGTCAGCCACTCCGGGCTCTGCGCCAGGCTGCCGGCCAGGCTGGCCACAGTGAACAGGCCCAGCCCGAACAGGTAGCTGCGGCGGCGCCCCGCTGGCCTGCGCCCGGCTCATGAAGCCCTAGCTGGGCCGTGACCTGGGGAGCAAGGCAGGCATCAAGGCTGGCGCAAGGTAGCCGTCCAGGCTGGCAGCACACGAAGGGCTGCCAAGGAGGTCTCCATGGGCCTGGACCAGAGGCGAATCCCGTTTGGCTCGGGCCGTCGTGCTGCTGGCCGCCGGATCCTCGGTCTCCAGCGTGGCCGGCACGCCGCCCGCCGCAACGGCGTGGGCACGGTGACCGAGATCCCGGTGGCTTTCGCGCCCAGCCGCATCGCCCCCGGTGCCGGGTCGCGCGGCGAGCGCATCCTGCAGGAGCGGTACGGCACGGGCGACCGGGCCAGGCGGTTCTACGACAATCAGCTCAGCGCCACGCTCACGCCGCGGATGGTGGACTTCATCGAGCGCATGGAGATGGCGTTCATCGCCACCAGCGACTCCGGCGGCGAATGCGACTGCAGCTTCCGGGCCGGGACGGCCGGGTTCCTCCGGGTGATCGACGAGCGGACCGTCGCCTATCCGGAGTTCCGCGGCAACGGCGTCATGGCCAGTCTCGGCAACATCGCGGAGAACCCGCACATCGGCATCTTCATGGTCGACTTTACTAACGACCTGATCGGGCTGCACGTCAACGGGGACGCCGAGATCATCACCCCGGCGCACATGCAGGAGCTCGATCCGCAGCTGCCCGAGCAGGCCACCCACCCGGGGCGGCGGCCGGTCCAGTGGGTGCTGGTCAGGGTGGCCGAGGCCTATATCCACTGTTCCAAGCACATTCCCAAGCTGGTGCCGCAGTCCAGGGTCCGGCACTGGAGCTCGGACAACCCGCGGCACAAGGGCGGCGACTACTTCGGCGCCGCCGCCCAGAAGCGGGCGGGGACGGAAACCGCGGCCGAGCTGGCCGGCCAGGAAACCGGCGCGGTACCGGCCGCTCCGGCCGCCCCGGCGGTGCCGGCCGCCGCGGCGGCCGGCACCCTGGACCGGGCCGGGTAGCCGCGTCCCCCGCTCCGGCGGCGGCGCCCGCTACCATCGGGTGCCGGCCGTCGAGGGGTACGCAGGCATGCAGTGGAAAGTGATCTCTGACCGGGCGCTCTACACCGACCGGTGGCTCGACCTGCGCACCGCCGATGTCGAGTTGCCCGACGGCAGGCACCTGGACCACCGGTTCATCCGGATGGCGCCCGCCGCCGGTGCGGCCTTGCTCGATGACCAGCGCCGGGTGCTGCTGATCTGGCGGCACCGGTTCATCACCGGCCAGTGGGGCTGGGAGGTCCCGATGGGCATGATCGAGCCGGGGGAGACGCCGGCCCAGGCCGCCGCCCGCGAGGTCGAGGAGGAGACCGGCTGGCGCCCCGGCCAGCTGCGGCCGCTGCTGGTCACCCAGCCCACCGCGGGCATCATGGATGCCGCGCATCACATCTTCGTCGGCACCGACGCGGTCGAGGCCGGCGCTCCTGCCGACCGGTTCGAGTCCAGCGCCATCCGCTGGGTCCCGCTCGCCGGCATCCCGGCCCTGATCGCCCAGCGGGACATCCCGGCCGCGTCCAGCCTGGCCGCGCTGCTGCTGCTGCTCACCCAGGTGGCCTAGCGCGGGCTCAGCCGCCGTCGCGCTGCAGCCGCCAGGCCGCCTCCAGAGCATCCTCGATGGCGCCTGTGTCGCCTGCGGTGAGGTCGGCGACCACCATCATGTGCCTGACCCACTGGGAAGGCACGCTGAAGGTCCCGGGGAACTGGCGCAGCAGCGTCTCGCGGTAGTCGAAATCGGCCCGGATCACCAGGTGGGACTCGTCGAGCTGGCGCGCCACCAGTCGGCCGTGGTAGCGGAAGTCGGCCAGCCCCTCCCGGGCAGCGCGCCGCACGCCGGGCAGGGCCCCGGCGAGGCGCGCTACGTCGTCGATGTCCACTTCCGCCAGCGTCCCGCACATTCCGCTCAGCGGGAAGCCGCCATGGCCTCGCGGTCCGACGCGGCCCGCTCGCCGGCCGGCCTGCGGCGCAGCCGGGCCTGCTCGATGGCGGGCGGGTTGTAGGCCATGTCGAGCATCCCGACGTCGCCGCCGGGCGGCACGATCGCGTCGATCTGGTCGAGCACCTCGTCGCTCAGCGTGGTCCCGGCGCCGGCCAGCAGGTCGTCGAGCTGCTCCATGGTGCGCGGCCCGATGATCGCGGAAGTGACGCCGGGGTGCGCGGTCGCGAAGCCCATCGCCAGGTGGGTGAGCGGCATCCCGGCTTCCTGCGCCAGCAGGATGAGCTGCTCGACGGTGTCGAGCCGGCGCTCGTCGGTCAGGTGCCTGAAGCCGTACCGGGCCCGGTACGTGTCGGCCTGCTGGCCCTTGCGGTACCGGCCGGTCAGCAGGCCCCCGGCCAGCGGGCTCCAGACCAGCGTGCCCATGCCGTAGCGCTCGCAGACCGGCAGCACCTCGCGCTCGATGCCCCGGTTGAGGATCGAGTACGGCGGCTGCTCGGTGCGGAACCGGGCCAGGCCGCGGCGCTCGGAAACCCACTGCGCCTCGACGATGTCGGAGGCCGGGAAGGAGGAGGTGCCGACGGCGCGGACCTTGCCCGCGCGGATCAGGTCGGTGAGGGCCGACAGGGTCTCTTCCACGTCGGTGTCCGGGTCGGGCCGGTGCAGCTGGAACAGGTCGACGTGATCGGTCTGCAGCCGGCGCAGTGAGTCGTCGAGTGCGCGCACCAGCCAGCGGCGTGAGGTGCCCTGCCGATTCGGGTCGGCCGGGCCGGTCCCGCCGGTGTCCTGCCCCATCGGCAGTCTGGCCTTGGTGGCCAGCACGACGCTGTCCCTGCGGCCCTTGAGAGCCTGGCCGACGATCTCCTCGGACTCGCCGTGGGAGTACATGTCGGCGGTGTCGATGAAGTTGACGCCCGCGTCCAGCGCCTTGTGGATGATGCGGATGGAGTCGTCATGGTCGGGGTTGCCGGCGGCGCCGAACATCATCGCGCCCAGGCAGTACGGGCTGACCTTGATTCCGGTCCGGCCCAGCGTGCGGTACTTCACGGTGCTCCTCGTGGGGTTGGGGTGCCCGCCCGCCGCGCGGTATGCTCGGATAAGCGGAACACTGTTCCACTACAATACGGAACGTTGTTCCGGTTAGCAACTCAGGAGTACCCGTGACCGACGGCCCGGCTACCGCCCAGCACCCGGGCAAGCCCCTGCGCGCCGACGCGCAGCGCAGCATCGACGCCCTGCTCGCCGCCGCGGCCGAGGTGTTCGCCACGGCCGGCGTGGACGCCCCGGTCCGCCAGATCACCGCCAGGGCGGGTGTGGGGGCCGGCACCTTGTACCGGCACTTCCCGCAGCGCTCGGACCTCATCGCCGCGGTCTTCCGGCACGAGGTCGACGCCTGCGCCGAGGCCGCGGCCGCCCTCGCGGCCCAGTACGAACCGGCCGAAGCGCTCACCAGGTGGCTGCTCAGGTTCACCGGCTTCATCGCCACCAAGCACGGTCTGGCCGCCGCCCTGCACTCGGGGAACCCGGCGTACGAGAGCCTGCCCGGCTACTTCAACCGCCGCTTCAGGCCCGTCCTCGGATCGCTGCTCGACGCCGCGGTGAAGGCCGGCCAGATCCGCCCGGGCGTCGATCCGGCCGACCTGCTGCGGGCCATCGGCAACCTGACCATGCCGGCCCAGCAGGACGGCGGTCACACCCAACGCATGATCGGCCTGCTCGTCGACGGGCTCCGCTTCGGGGCCCGCCCGGCGACGGCCTGACCGGGTACCGCTGGCTGGCCGCTAACCGCCGGTGTCGCCCGGGCTGCCGGCGGCACGGTCGCGGTCCCGGACCAGGGCCGTGACCTCACGCCTGAGCCCGATCGACGGGCCGCCGATCAGCTCCCAGGACCGTGCCACGCCGATCAGGAAGCAGACCACGACGAGGACGGCGATGGTGTCCACCGCGCCGGGGTTGTCCGAGGTGTCGACGATTATCAGCCCTTCGACCATCTGGATGACGAACGTGGCGATCAGCCCGGCCAGGAACAGCGCGTCCCGCATCGAGTTCCAGTGCAGGTGGCGCAGCCGGATCAGGGACAGCAGCGAGGCGGTCACGAACATGATGCCGACGACCGCCACGCTCACCGAGGTATAGCCGATCTTGTGCCCGGGGATCAGCGCGAACAGCGACACCGTCAGCGCGTTGCTGAACGCCGTGAGCGCCGCCAGCGCGCGGATCCGGTGCAGCTGAGCGCCCGCCGTCTCCTGGCTGAGCCGCTCGGCGGAGACCGAGATGGCCACGAACAGCAGGCCGATCAGAGCACCGGCCACGCTCCCGGTGGTCAGGAAGAAGTCATGCACGTTCGCGGGGACCATCCGACGATCCTGCCAGCCCGGAACCGGCCCGTCATCCGCTGGGCGACGGCTTGACGGTTTTACCCGGTCTCCGCTGTGCTGGTCAGCCGCCGGCCAGGCTGCGGCTGCGCTGATCGATGCCCAGCTCACCGTAGGGGTAGTCGGCCGGGTGCGGGTCACTGGCCGCGTCCAGCGCGGCGGTCTCCCCGGCGGACAGCCGCAGATCGGCCGCCCGCAGGTTGACCTCCAGCTGGCCGGTGCTGCGGGCGCCGAGGATCGTCGAGGTCACCCCCGGCCGGCCGGCCACCCAGGCCAGCGCGACCTCGGCCATGCTCACCCCGCGGTCCTCCGCGACCTTCTGCACCGCGTCGATGATCTGCCAGGTGCGCTCGGTGCCGCGCCGGTCCCAGGCCTCCATGCCGCGGCCCGGGTCCTCACCCAGCCGGGTGGCCCCGGACGGCCGCTGGTCCCGCCGGTACTTGCCGGACAGCCACCCGCCGGCCAGCGGGCTCCACGGCAGCAGGCCGAGCCCGGCGTCCAGCGCGGCGGGCACGATCTCCCACTCGGTCTCCCTGACGACCAGGCTGTATTGCGGCTGCAGCGTCACCGGCCCCGCCACGCCCAGCTGGCGGGCCAGGTGCACCATCTTGGTCAGCTGCCAGCCGGTGAAGTTCGACAGCCCGTAGTAGAGGATCTTGCCGGACCTGATGAACCCGTCGAGCGTGCGCAGCGTCTCCTCCAGCGGCGTCCACGCGTCGAACGCGTGCAGCTGGTACAGGTCGATGGTGCCGACGCCGAGGCGGCGCAGCGACCCGTCCAGGGCGCGGGTCAGGTGCCGCGCGGACAGGCCTACGCCGTTCGGTTCGCCGGCGGTCGCGAACCGGCCCTTGGTGGCCAGCACCACCCGGCCGGTGATGTCCGCGGGCCGGGCGGCCAGCCAGCTCCCGATGATCTCCTCCGAGACGCCCGCGCTGTACACGTCGGCGGTGTCCACCAGCGTGCCGCCCGCCGCCACGAACTGGTCGAGCTGCTGGTGGGCGGCCGCCTCGTCCGTCTCGGTGCCGAACGTCATCGTGCCGAGCGCCAGGCTGGACACCGCGCACCCGGTACGTCCCAAGGTCCTGTAGTCCATGCGCCTAACCTACGTTGAAGGTGGATGCGGCCTTCGGGAAGGGCGGCGTGATCACATGAAGTTCATCTTCAGCCCACCCGCGGACGCCGCGGCCGGCCTGCTCACGCTGCCGTGGGCGGAGCCGCTGGAGGCATGGCACGACGATCGGCTCATCGAGATCCGGCAGCGCGGCATCTCCCGGCACGTGGTCCGGTTCGTGGCCGAAGATGGCGAGCTGTACGCGCTGAAGGAGATCAGCGAACGGCTGGCCAGGCGGGAGTACCGGCTGCTGCGCGGGCTGGCCGACCTCAGCATCCCGGCCGTCGAGGTGGTGGGGATCGTCGCGGACCGCGGCCCGGACATCGACGCGATCCTGGTCACCCGCTACCTCACCTACTCGACCACCTACCGGGCGCTGTTTTCCTCCCCGCGCGGCGGCCAGCCGGCCGACCGGCTGCTGGACGCGCTGGTCGAACTGCTCGCCCGGCTGCACCTGTCCGGCTTCTACTGGGGTGACTGCTCGCTGTCCAACACGCTGTTCCGCTACGACGCGGGCACGCTGGAGGCCTACCTGGTGGACGCGGAGACCAGCGAGCAGCACCCGGCGCTCAGCCAGGGCCAGCGGGACCTGGACCTGAGCATCGCCGTCGAGCGGATCGCCGGCGAGCTGTTCGACCTGGAGGCCGGCGGGCTGCTGCCGCCGGGTGATGATCCGGTGGAGATCAGCGAGGAGCTGCAGCGCCGTTACCACGCGCTGTGGGACGAGCTGACCCGGGAGGAGCTGCTGCGCCCCGAGGAGCAGCGGTACCGCATCGCGGACCGGCTGCAGCGGCTCAACGAGCTGGGGTTCGACGCCGACGAGGTGGTGCTGACCACCGAGCCGGACGGGGTCCGGCTGCGGGTGCGGACCAAGGTCGCCGAGTCCGGCCAGCACAGCCGGGAGCTGTTCCGGCTCACCGGCATCGGCGCGGAGGAAAACCAGGCCCAGCGGCTGCTCAACGACATCGCCAGCTACCGCGGCTACCTGGAGCAGCAAAAGGATCGCCCGGTGCCGGAGACGGTGGCCGCGCACCGCTGGCTGGAAGACGTCTACGACCCGGTCATCGAGTCCATTCCGGAGGGCCTGCGCGGGCGGCTGCCGCCGCCGGAGATCTTCCACGAGATCCTGGAGCACCGCTGGTACCTGTCGGAGACGTCCGGCCGGGACGTGGGCACGACCGCCGCGGCGCAGTCCTACTTCGACACCGTGCTGCCCACCGCGCCGGGCCCGATCAGCCCCGAGGTGCCCGGGGTGATCGCGCCCGTGGTGACCGCGCCGATGCCCGCGGTGGGCGGCGGTCCATCAGGGGCCGGGCCGGACGGCACCGGGGAGACGGAGCCGGCCGGCCCGGAGGCCTGATCGGTCAGGACGCCCGGGTGACCACCCCGGACCAGGGCTCGATGGTGCGGGTGCCCGGGGCGGGTTCGAGCGGCCGGCTGCTGGCCAGCAGCACCTCGCCGGCCCCGGCGGGCATCTCCACCTGCTGATCGGTGAAGTTCGCCGCTACCAGCAGCGGCCCGGCCCGGTACACCCACTGGCCGGTGCCCGCCGGGAGCGCCTGGTAGGCCGCGATGCCGTGGCCGAGTTCGGCCCGCCGCAGCGCGAGCAGCCTGCGGCACAGCCACATCACCGAATCGGGGTCGGCCTGCTCACCGGCGACGTTGTGCCCGGTGTCGGCGGTCATCGGCAGCCACGGGGTCCCCCCCGCGCCGGTGAACCCGCCGTCCGGTGTGGCGTCCCAGCGCATCGGGGTGCGGCCGGCGTCCCGGTTGCCGTGCGTGCCGCCGTGCAGGGTGGCCGGGTCGCGGCGCAGCGCCTGCGGCACGTCCACGTCGGTCATGCCGATCTCGTCGCCGTAGTACAGCACGGTGGTGCCGGGCAGCGTGGCCAGCAGCAGCAGGGCCAGCCGGGACTTCCGCTCGTCGCCGCCGCACCACCGGGTGGGGAACCGGCCCACGTCGTGGTTGGAGGCCGTCCACACCGGGCAGGCGCCAGGTGGCAGCGCGGCCAGCGTCTGGTCCACCACCGTGGCCAGCCGCTGCGCGTCGAAGCTGGCCAGCGCGAACGGGAAGTTGAACGCGAGCTGCAGCTCGTCGTTGCCGCCGTAAAAGCTGGCCAGCCGCTCCGCGGTGCCGACCCAGGTCTCGCCGAGCAGCAGCCGCGGCGGGGTGTAGCTGTCGGCGATCTTGCGCCAGTCGCGGTAGACGCCGTGCGTCTCCGGCCGGTTGAAGTTGTACACCGGGCGCAGGCCGAACCGGCTCTCGGTCGGGTCGTCCCCGGCCGCCGGCGGGTTGTCCCGCAGGTCGGCGTCCTTGTACAGGCCGTGCGCCACGTCGATGCGGAAACCGGCCACGCCACGGTCGAACCAGAACTCCAGGATGTCGCGGAACTCCTGGTGCACGCCCGGCTGCCACCAGTTCAGGTCCGCCTGCGCGGGCAGGAAGTTGTGCAGGTAGTACTGGCCGGTGGGCTCGTGCCACTGCCAGGCCGGCTGGCCGGTGAAGTCGAGCCAGTTGTTCGGCGGCCCGCCGTCCGGGGCCGGGTCGGCCCACACGTAGTAGTCCCGGTGCTCCGCGTCCCGGCTGGACGCGGCGTCGGCGAACCACGGGTGCGCGGTGCTGGTGTGGTTGGGCACCAGGTCGAGCAGCACCCGGATGTCCCGCCGGCCGGCCTGCGCGATCAGCTCGTCCAGGTCGGCCAGCGTGCCGAGCTCGGGGTGCACGCCGGTGTAGTCGCTGACGTCGTAGCCCCAGTCCGCGTCCGGCGACGGCATCGTCGGGGACAGCCAGATCCCGTCCACGCCGAGCCAGGACAGGTGGTCCAGCCCGTCGATGATCCCGCGCAGGTCGCCGTACCCGTCGCCGTCGGTGTCCCGCCAGGACCGGGCGTAGAGCTGATAGAGCACGGCACCGTGCCACCAGGGCGTGCCCGCCGCTGTCGTGTGCATTCTCCTCCTTGTCTCCGCCTGCGCCGGTCACTCCCAGATGGCGAGCCCGCTGTCCACGTCGAAGAACTGCATGTCGTCGATGTCCACCGTGAACGTCATCCGGTCGCCCGCCTTGACCGGGGTCTTGGCCTCGACCCTGGCCACACCCTCGCCGCGTTGCACGGCCGCGGCCTCGTCCTTGTCCACCGCGCCCTCGGCCAGCACCCGGTTGGCGTCGATGGTGAAGTGCACGACGAGTTCGGAACCAAGCGCCTCCACCAGGTCCACGTCGCCGGTCAGGGTCGGGCCGGGCCCGCCATTGGCGGTGTGCAGGTGCTCCGGGCGCATCCCGATGACCACGTCCTTGCCGGCGTAGCCGGGCAGCGCCGGGTGCTGCAGCACCTTGGTGTCCGGCAGCGAGATCTCCTGCGAGCCCAGCTTGAAGCTGCGGCTACCCTCGCCCAGGACGGCGTCGTACAGGTTCATCGCCGGTGAGCCGATGAACGCGGCCACGAAGATGTTGTTCGGGTGGTCGTAGAGCACCTGCGGGTTGTCCACCTGCTGCAGCACGCCGTCCCGCATGACCGCGACCCGGTCGCCCATGGTCATGGCCTCGATCTGGTCGTGCGTGACGTAGACCGTGGACACGCCGATGTGCCGCTGGATGCGGGACACCTCGGCCCGCATCTGCACGCGCAGCTTGGCGTCCAGGTTGGACAGCGGCTCGTCCATCAGGAACACCGAAGGCTCGCGCACGATGGCCCGGCCCATCGCCACCCGCTGCCGCTGGCCGCCGGACAGCTGGCCTGGCTTGCGGTCCAGCCAGTCGGTGAGGCCGAGGATCTCGCCGGTCTCCTTGACCTTCGCGTCCAGCTGGTCCTTGGGCATCTTGCGCAGCTTGAGCGCGAAGCCGATGTTCTGCGCCACGGTCATGTGCGGGTACAGCGCGTAGTTCTGGAACACCATGGCGATGTCGCGGTCCTTCGGCGAGAGGTCGTTGACCACCCGGTCGCCGATCTTCAGCGTGCCTGTGGTGATGTCCTCCAGCCCGGCGATCATCCGCAGCGCGGTGGTCTTGCCGCAGCCGGACGGCCCGACCAGCACCATGAACTCGCCGTCGCCGATGTCCAGGGAGAAATCCTTCACCGCGTGGAAGCCGTTCGGGTAGACCTTGTTCACCTTTTCCATGCTTACCGTGGCCATGTCTGCCTCACCCCTTCACCGCGCCCGAGGTGAGCCCGGATATGACGAACTTGCGGAAGATGAAGACGAGGATTCCGATCGGCACCACGGCCACGACACTGGCCGCGAAGACCGCGCCGTACGGCGTGTAGTAGATGTTCCCGAACTCCGCCAGGCCCACCGGGATCGTCCGGTAGCTGTTCTGGTTGTTGAAGGTCAGCGCCATCAGGAACTCGGTCCAGCAGGCGGTGAAGGTGAAGATCGCCGCCGTGAACAGCCCGGGCAGCGCCTGCGGCAGCACGATCGACCACACCGTGCGCAGCGGTGACGCCCCGTCGATCCGGCCGGTCTCCTCCATCTCCTTGGGGATGTTCAGGAAGTAGTTGCGCAGGATCCAGATGGCGAACGGCAGGTTGAACGCGGTGTACGGGATGATCAGCGCCTGATAGCTGTTCAGCCAGCCCAGGTTGCGCATGATCAGGTACAGCGGGGCGATGACCGCGATCTCCGGGAACACCGAGATCATCAGCAGTGTGACCAGCAGGGTGAACTTGCCGCGCATCGGCGACCGGCCGAGCGCGTAGCCGGCCAGCGTGCCCAGCACGAGGACCAGGGCGGTGGCGATGATCGTGACGATCAGCGAGTTCCTGAAGTAGACGCCGAAGTCGTACTGCTTGAACGCGGACGAGTACTCGCCGCCGCTGATCGGGTTGGGGAACAGCTGCGGCGGGTCGTTCCCCATCCCGGACGGGGTCTTGAAGCTGGAGGCGACCAGCCAGTACAGCGGCAGGCCGATGAACAGCACGACGAAGAACGCGGCGATGTTGACACCGTTGAAGACCCGGCGCCAGCCGGTCCGCTTGCGCCCGCGCATCAGTCGTTCTCCTTTCCGACCTGGACGCGGAAGACCCGCAGCGACGCCAGGCAGCCGAGGAGTACCAGCAGCGCCGTGCTGGTGGCCACGGCCGCGCCGCCGCCGAAGTTGAGGTTCTTGAACATGGCCTGCCAGCCCAGCAGCGCCAGCGAGGTCGTGGCCGTGCCGGGCCCCCCGCCGGTCATCACGAACGGCAGGTCGAACAGCCCGAACGCCTGCAGCACGCGGAACATGACGGCGAGCGCGAGCGTCGGCCGCAGCAGCGGCAGCGTGACGTGCCAGAAGGTGTACCAGCCCGACGCGCCGTCCACCTCGGCCGCCTCATACACGTCCTGTGGCAGCATGACCAGGCCGGCCAGCACGATGATCGCCACGAACGGGGTGGTCTTCCAGATGTCGGCAATCGACAGGGCGATCCGGGCGCCCCAGGGTACGCCGAGCACGTTGGGATTGCCGAGGCCGAGCCCGCCGGAGATGTACTGGACGATCCCGTACGTGCCCTCGAAGATGTAGCCCCACAGTTCGGCATTGATCACCGTGATCATCGACCACGGGATGAGCAGCAGGGCCATCACCCAGCCGCGCCCGGCCACCAGGCGCTCCAGCACCAGGGCGATGCAGGTGCCGATGACGATCTCGACCACCACGGTGACGAGGGTGTAGAGGATGGTGAAGACGAGCGCCTGCCGCCATACCGCGGAATGGATCAGCAGCGAGTAGTTGGCCCCGGTCACGCCGCTGAGCGTGAAGCCGTTGGCGGTGGTGGTCACGTTGGACAGGCTCGTCACCACCGAGTAGATGATCGGGAAGATGGTGACGGCCGCGATGACGATCAGCGCGGGTGCGGAGAAGGCCCAGCCCATCCGGGCCAGCCTCTTGGTGTTCTCGTCGCGCCGGCCGGGCGGCGGCGCGGTGGCCGACGGCTGCTCAGCAGCGGTCGAGACTCTGGCCATGGATCACTCCTTTTCGCCGCGGCCGTGGGGCGGCCCGGTTGGCGACTCCGTGGGGCCACGCTGGGGCCGGGCCATGCTGGCCCGGCCCCAGCGGGCAACGGATCTAAAGACCGCCCGCCTTGCTGGTCAGTGCGGTCTGGATGGCCGAGTTCGCGGACGACAGTGCCGACGACACCGAGGTGGAACCGGCCAGCACGGAGTTCACGTTCGTGTAGAGCGCGGTGCTGACCGCCGCGTAGTTGGGCGTGCCCGCGGGCCGCGGGATCAACCTGGCGTGCGCCGCGATCGCGAACGTGGGCGTGGACGCGACCACCGCCGGGGAGGTCCGCACGGACGTCACGGTCGAGATCTCGCCGTACTGCTTGGCCAGGATGGTCTGGGCGGTGGTGCCGGCCAGCCACTTGATGAAGGTCAGGTCCACGCCCAGGTGCTTGCTGTGCGGGTTGATGTACATGTTCCAGCCGCCGATGTTGGCGTAACCCGGCGGGGTCTGGCCCTGGAACGTGGGCAGTGCAGCCACGCCGACCTGGCTCTTCTTGAGCTTCGAGGTCGCTGGGGTGATCGAGTAGTCGTAGGCGTAGTCCCAGTTGCGCAGGAACGCGGACTGGCCGGCCGCGAACACGTTCATCGCCTGCGGCTCCTGGAACGTGGACACCGCGGACGGGCTGGCGCCCGAGGTGATCAGGCTGCGCATGAACGTCACGGCCTTGGTCGCCGCCGGTGAGTCGAATGTGGACTTGGTGTAGTCGCTGTTGGTCACCGTGCCGCCGGCGCTGGCCAGGTACTCCATGAGGTTGCAGGTGAGGCCCTCGTAGGAGTCGCCCTGCCAGACGAAGCCGTACTTGACCTTGTGCTGGCTGACCAGCGTCTTGGCGTCGGATTCGAGCTGTTCCCAGGTGGTGGGCACGGTCATGTGCGCCTTGGACAGCAGGTCCTTGCGGTAGTACAGGAAGCCCATGTCCTGGAACAGCGGCGACCCAAAGACCTGGCCCTTGTAGGTCGCGCCCTGGACCAGGCCCGGGTAGAACTTGTCCCAGTAGCTCTTCCCCAGGTACTTCGACAGCGGGACGGCGAAGCCGTGCTCACCGAACTGGGCCGGCCAGATCACGTCCCCCATGTACACGTCGGGGGTGCTGGCGCCACCGGAGATCTGGGTGGCCAGCGACGCCCGGTAGGTGTCGGTGTTCGTCGGTGCCGAGTTCAAGCTGACGTGGATCTTCGGGTAGGCCTTCTCGAACGCCTTGATCAGCACGGTCCGGGTGTCGTTGGCGCCGCTGCCCGAGATCGGGCTGGCCGACCAGACGATCGAGCCCGACGTGGTCGAGCCGATGTTGCTGGACGACCCGCCGCTGCTGCTGCCGCCGCTGCTGCCGCCGCAGGCGGCCAGCCCCAGCGCGGCCACGCTGGCTACGGCGGTCACCCCCAGGCCTCTTCGTGACTTGATGCGCATGAGCCGTTGTCTCCCTGACATTCCTGCTCCTATCGAATCCCTTGTGTCATGTCCTCGTTCAGTGGACAGCGGGCCGGCGGCGGTGGAAAGCGGGCCGGCCGCGCGGTTGTTCATGCCGCTCCCACCACGGCCTGTGCGGCCGAACTGGTCCTGGCCACGACCGACAGCGGAAGCTCTTCCCGCAGCGGCCGGACGATCTGCCCCCGGATGAGCGCGCACAGCCGGGCCGCGCCGCGGGCACCGCTTTCCGCGAGCGGCTGGTGCACCGTGGACAGCCCGAGCTGGGCGGCCGCGTCGATGTCGTCGAAGCCGATCACCGACAGCTCCCCGGGGACGCGGCGGCCCCGGTTCTCGGCGGCCGCCAGCACGCCGAGCGCCTGGGTGTCGGAGGCGGCGAAGATGGCGGTCGGCGGGTCGGGCAGCGCGAGCAGTTCGCCGGTGAGCCCGGCCGCCGCGGCCGCCGTGTGCTCGCCCAGCCGGACCAGCGCCGGGTCATACCGCAGGTCCTGCTCACCCAGCGCCCGGCGGTAGCCGAGCAGCCGCCGCCGGCTGGACAGGAACCCCATGGTCCTGGCGTGCGTGTCGCCGACGAAGCCGATCCGCCGGTGGCCCAGGCCGATCAGGTGCTGGGTGGCCAGCCAGCCGCCGTGGATGTCGTTGATCACCGTGGACGGCACCCCGGGTGCCTCGGTGTCCACCATGGCCAGCGGCAGATGGTTGCCGTGCAGCGCGGCCAGATGGCCCCGGCTGAGCCGCAGCGACATCACCACGGCGCCGTCGGCGCCGTGCCGGGTGGCCAGCGCGGCCAGGTGGCGGTCCCGCTGCCCCGGCGTCTCGATGTTGCGCACCACGGTGTCGAACCCCTCGGCGTCCAGCACGCCGATCGCGCCGGCCAGCCGGGTCACCACCGACGGGCGGGTGAGGAACGGCACCAGGATGGCGACCGAGCGGGTGCGGCCGCGGGACAGGCTCGCGGCCAGCCTGCTCGGCCGGTAGTTCAGCCGCCGTATCACCTCGAGGACCCGGCGGCGGGTGTGCTCGCGCACGTTCGGGCTGTCGTTGAGGACACGGGAAACGGTCCCGACGCTGACCCCGGCCGAGGCGGCCACGTCGGCGATATTCACCCCGTGCGCCGATGTCAGCCGACTCACCTCCCGGCCTCATCGCCAGAGCGGCATGGTTCATCGAATATTCATGGAACCGCTTCCATAGTGCTTACTCCCCAACGCCGGCAGGAGTCAATACTCCGGCGTGTCGCGGCATTTACTGCCGGTTAAGGGAAGACGGCAAGTGCCTGGGTAACCGCTCATTCCGGCATCTGCCGGGCGGCAGTCTATTTTCCGGCCGGGCCGGAATCCGGATGCCGCGCCGGCGGGACCTGCATCATGCGGCGGGCCTCGTCGGCTATCGTGGCCGTCGCCGTCATGTCGCCGGGCAGGCCGTCCGGTGGCACGGCGGCCAGGCCGGGCCCGAACAGCTCGCTGTCCACCCGGATCGGTGCGCCCGCCGTCAGCGCCAGGTTGACCGCGTCGCTGGGCCGGGCGTCCACCTCCTTCACCCCGGCCGGGCCGTCCACCAGCACCGCGGCGTAGAACACCTCGTCCAGCAGCCGGGCGATGCGGACCTCGGTCACCCGGGCGCCCGCCGCCTCGACCAGGCTGGCGGCCAGCCCGTAGGTGAGCGGGCGCGGCGTCTCCACCGCCTCCAGACGCAGCGCCAGCGCTATCGCCTCGAACGGCCCGATCCACACCGGCAGCCACCGCTCGCCGCCGCGTTCGCCGAGGATCATGATGTGCTTGCGCCGCGTGGCGTCCTCGCCGTCGGTCCGGCGGATCCCGGTCACCGCCACGTCAACCCAGCCCGTTGCCCGAGTCATTCTCGACGTCCTTTCCCTGGGAAGATCCGCTACAGGTGCGAGCACCGGCTCCAGCGCGGCCCGGGCCTGGTGCAGCCGGGATTTCACCGCCCCGACCGAGATGCCCAGCTCGGCCGCCACCTCCCGGTGGCTCAGGCCCTGCAGGTAGAACAGCAGCACCGCGTGCTGCTGCCCGGCCGCCAGCGCCGTCACCGCGTCCCGCACCCGGGCGGCCATGTCGGCGGCCTCGGCCAGCTCCGCGGGCCCGGGGGAGGCCGACACGAGGTCGGCGGGCGCGCCGGGGACCTCGAGCCGGAGCTGGCGCCGCCAGCGCCTGGCGACGTTCAGCGCGATCCCGCAGAACCACGCCCCGAACCGTTCCGGGGAGCGCAGCCGGCCGAGGTCGGTCATCGCCGCGACGGCCGCCTCCTGCGCGGCGTCCCGGGCCAGCTCGGCCGACCCGAGTACCCGCGCGGCCAGCAGCACCGCGGTGTCCCAGTGCCGCCCGATCAGCTCGGCGAGGGCCTCCCTGGCGCCGCGCAGCGCCGCGGCGACCAGTTCGGCGTCCGGCTGGGCGTGCGGCTGGGCGGCATCGAACGGGCTCACGCCTCATAGTGCCCACAGACACCCGCTGGGTTAGCCTCGGGTGGCGAGGCGGCGTATCGATCATGCGAGACGGCGGGAGGCGTGATGGCAGCGGCAGCGGATTACCAGCGGGTTGGTGACGGAGAGCACGCCGTGCTCGCGCTGCACGGCTGGTTCGGCTCGGCCCAGGCGTGGCAGCCCATCTGGCCGCACCTGGACCGGGACGCGTTCAGTTACGTGTTCCTCGACTACCGGGGCTACGGCGCGCGGCGCGGGGTAGCCGGCCAGCACACCATCGCCGAGCTCGCCGCCGACACGCTGCACGCCGCCGACGAGCTGGGCCTGGAACGGTTCTCGCTGGTCGGCCACTCGATGGGCGGATCGGTCATGCAGCGCGTCTACGCCGACGCACCCGCCCGGATCCGGGCCATGGTGGGCATCTCGCCGGTTCCGGCCAGCGGGGTGCCGTTCGACGAGGCACCGGTCGCCCTGGCCAGCGCGGTCGAGCGGTTCCTGCGCGCGGTGTGATGGCGGGCCCGGCACCGGCACCGCCGCCCGGCGTGTTCGACCCGCGGGTCTTCGCCCGCGGCGTCCCGCACGAGGAGTTCCGCAGGCTCCGGGACACCGCCCCGGTGTGCTGGCAGCCCGAGACGGAGGTGCTCGGCTGGCCGGCCGGGCCCGGCTACTGGGCGGTGACCCGGTACGCCGACGTCCGGCACGTGCTGCGCACGCCGGAGGTGTACTCCTCCTGGCTGGGCGCGACCCAGATCCGCGATCCCGACCCCGGGGACCTGGACTTCATCCGGCGGATGATCCTCAACATGGATCCGCCGGAGCACAACCGGCTGCGCCGGATCGTCACCGCCGCGTTCACCCGGCGCAGGCTCGAGCTGCTCGCTGGTCAGGTCGCCGGGCGCGCCAGGGCGCTGCTCGCCCCGGCCGTGGCGGCCGGGCGGTGCGACCTGCCCGCCGAGGTCACCGACGACTTCCCGCTGGCGAGCCTGTCCGACCTGCTGGGCGTGCCGGAAGCCGACCGGCACCTGCTGCTGCGCTGGACCAACCGGGTCATCGGCTACCAGGACCCCGAGCATGCCGAGCCGGCCACCGACGCCAGCGGCCGGCCGGTCAACCCCCGGTCACCCGCCGCGCTGGCCGACATGTTCGATTACGCCAGGAGCCTGGCCGCCGACAAGCGCCGGCACCCGGCCGGCGACCTGATGACCGCACTGGCCAGCGCGTCGGTGGACGGCAGATCACTGGACGACGCCGAGCTGGCCATGTTCTTCTTCCTGCTGGTGATCGCGGGCAACGACACGGTCCGCAGCGCGCTGCCCGGCGGGGTGCTGGCGCTGGCCCAGCACCCGCCGGCTTACCGGCGGCTGCGGGCCGAGCCCGGCCTGCTGCCCGGCGCGATCGAGGAAATGCTCCGCTGGCACCCGCCGGTGCTGAGCTTCCGGCGCACCGCCAGCCAGCACACCGAACTGGCCGGCCAGGCCATCCGCCGCGGCGACAAGGTCGTCGTCTACCACGTGTCCGCGCACTACGACGAGCGCGCCTTCGCCGACCCGTTCCGGTTCGACATCACCCGGCAGCCGAACGACCATCTCGCCTTCGGCCAGGGCCCGCACCTGTGCCTGGGGGCACACTTCGCCCGGCTGCAGCTGCGCGCGTTCTTCACCGAGCTGCTGCGGCTCGCGCCCCGGGTCGAGCTGGACGGCGAGCCGGTGCGGCTCACCTCCAACTTCATCAACGGCCTCACCCACCTGCCGGTGCGTTTCCCGCCCCGCCAGCCCGGCCACCGTTCATCAAATTAATGAACGGCGGTGCCGACCAGGCCTTCCCTGGTGACCAGGGCCATGAGCTCGCTGACGGCCATGCCGCCGGCGCCCGGCGGCGGCAGCGGCAGCACCAGGTACCTGGTCTCGGAGTTGGCGTCCCAGACCTGGATCTCGGTGCCGCCGGGCAGGTCCACCCCGAACTCGGCCAGCACGGCCCGCGGTTCGCGGACCGCCCGCGACCGGTAGGCGAAGCTCTTGTACCAGCTAGGCGACGGACCGAGCAGCGCCGTCGGGTAGCACGAGCAGAGCGTGCAGACCACCAGGTTGTGCAGCCGCGGGGTGTTCGCCACCGCGGTCAGCCGGTAGTCGCCGGCCGGCAGGCCGAGCTCGGCGGCCGCCGCGTTGCCGTCGGCCAGCAGCCTGGCCCGGTAGCCGGGGTCGGTCCACGCCCGGGCGACCATCCGGGCCCCGTTGACCGGCGACGCCGAGTGGTACACCTGGGTCAGCACCTCGTCGAACTCGGCGTCGGTGGCCAGGCCGGCCGCGATCAGCCGTTCTTCCAGCGCGCGGACCCGGGCCGCGACAGGAACCTCCGCATGGTCACCGCTCACGCGCCCTCCTCCAGGTAGGACTCCCACAGGTCCAGGGTCACCGAGTGCGATCCGCTGCCCCACAGCGCGGCCGCGGTGAACCGCACCGCGTACACCGGCTCCCGGTGCGTCACGCCGCGCACCACCAGATCCGGCAGCGCCCAGTCCCCGCGGACCGCGATCACCTCGCCGGTGTGGCCGCGGACGTAGCGCGGCAGCCGGGTGTGCCCGTCCGGGTCGGTGCTGCGCGCCCGGACCCTGGCCCCGGCGGCGAACCTAGGCACCGGGCTCCCCGTGCTCAGCAGGCCCATCGGGCCCATCGGGCAGCAGGCCCTTCTCGGCCAGCAGCATCTCCGTCGCGCGCAGCCACCGCTCGTAGTAGGACAGCGTCAGGTACTCCGCGGGCGGAATCCGCTCGATGGCGTCGCGCAGCTCGTCGAACTCCTTGTTGATCACGCCGCGGCCCTGCAGGGTACGCACGATCGCGTACACCCTGGCCTCCCAGTCGGCGTGGAAGTACCGCCCGTCGTCGTCCACCGGAACCGGCCCGAACCCGCTCTGCCCGCCCATGTCGCTCACCCGGCTCACCCGGCCACGTTATCCTGCGGCCGGCCGGGGCCGATATCCCGGAGCGTGCCGATGCTGTCACGCACTAAACTCGCGCAGGTGATTGACCTCAAGGCCGCCCGGCAGGATTCCGACCGTTACCGTACCGCGCTGGCCAGGCGCGGCGCGGCCGCTGACTTCGACGCGCTGCTGGCCGCGGACGAATCGTGGCGCGCGCTGACCGCGCACGCCGAGGCGCTGCGGGCCAGGCAGAAGCGGTCGTCGAAGGGTGCGCCGAGCGAGGCCGAGATCGCCGAGCTGCGGCAGCTGCGGGATCAACTGGCGGCGGCGCAGGCCAATCTTGCCGCGGCGGAGGGTGAGCGGAACCGGCTGCTGGCCCTGGTGCCCAACCTGCCCGACCCCACCGCCGCGGACGGCATGGCCGAAGAGGACGCGGAAACCGTGCGCATCTGGGGGGAGCGCCCGGCGTTCGGCTTCACCCCCAAGGATGCCGTGGACCTCAGGTCGCCGGCCGGCTGGATCGACATGGCCCGCGGCGCCAAGCTGTCCGGATCCCGGTTCGCCTACCGGATCGGCGACGTGGCGCTGGCCGAGATGGCCATGTACCGGTTCGTGCTCGACCTGCTGGGCAGCAAGGGCTTCCTGCCGGTGCTGCCGCCGGTGCTGGCCGGCGAGAAGGCCATGTACGGCACCGGGTACCTGCCCACCGAGGAGTCCAACCTCTACCACCTGGAGAGGGACGACCTCTACCTGACCGGGACGTCGGAAGTGGCGCTGGCCGGCATCCACGCCGACGAGCGGCTCGAGGAAGACGAGCTGCCTGCCAAGTACGCGGCGTTCTCCACCAACTTCCGCCGCGAGGCGGGCGCGGCCGGCAAGGACACCCGCGGCATGTTCCGGGTGCACCAGTTCGACAAGGTCGAGATGTACGTGTACTGCAGGCCCGAGGAGTCGGCGGAGTTCCACGAGCGGCTGCTCGGCTACGAGGAGGAGATCGTGCAGGCCCTCGGCCTGCCCTACCGGGTGCAGAACATCGCGGTGGGCGACCTCGGCGCGCCGGCCGCGAAGAAGTACGACATCGAGGCCTGGTTCCCCGCGCAGGGCCGGTACCGGGAAATCACCTCCTGCTCGAACACCACCGACTACCAGGCCCGGCGGCTGAACATCAGGTTCCGCCGCGACGGCAAGCTCGACTACGTGCACACGCTGAACGGGACCGGGGCGACCGGCCGGGCGCTGCTGGCCATGATGGAGAACTTCCAGGACGAGAACGGCCTGGTCACGCTGCCCGAGGTGCTGCGCAGGTACGGCGCGCCCGCCACGCTGGGCGGCAAGTAGCGGCCGTCGGCCCGGAGCTTCCGCGCTGGCCGGCCGGCCCTGCGGGGGTGCTAGTGGCAGGCGGCCTGGGCGGCGGTCTTGGCCCCCGGCGGCTGCCAGGAGTGCTTCTGGTGTGCCGCGTGGCCCTTGCTGCCGCCGTGCCCGCCGCTGGACGTGCCGGAGCCGGACTTCCCCGCCTTGGCCGGCTTGATGATCGCCTGGTCGTGGTGGATCTCGGTGAACAGCTTGCCCGCCTGCGCCATGTTCCACTGCACCGCGACCTCGCCGTCCGGCGCCTGGTAGTCCAGGTTGCCCAGCGGGACCGTGACGAAGTCAATGTCGTGGGCGGTGATCCCGCGCAGTTCGTCGGCGAGCGCGGAGACGTTCAGGCTCTTGTCCACCCGCAGCGCGGGCAGCACGGCGCTCAGCAGGCTGGCCAGCTTGACCGGGTTGGCCAGCGTCCCCGAGCTGATCAGCTTGCTCATCTCGGTGGCTATCAGGCCCTGCTGGTCCTTGATCCTGGTGAGGTCCTCAAGCGGGAACGAGTGCCGGTCCCTGGCGTACTTCAGTGCGCTGATCCCGTTCAGGTGGTGGAAGCCGGCGGACAGGTGGATCCCGCTGGCCTGGTCGTTGAGCGCTTCGGGCAGGCACACGTTCACCCCGCCCAGCGCGTCCACCACCTTGACGAAGGCGAGGAAGTTGACCTCGGCGTAGTCGTTCACCACCAGGCCGGTGGCCTGCTCGACGGTCTTCACCATCAGCGCCGGGCCGCCGAGGCCGTAAGCGGCGTTGATCTTGTTCGGGCCGTGCCCGGGGATGTTCACCCACGAGTCGCGGGGCAGGCTGACCACCGTGACCTGATGCCGCGCCGGTGAGACGTGCACGAGCATCATCGTGTCGGTGTTGATCGTGCCTTCCACCCGGCCCACGTGCAGCTGGGCGATCTCCTTCGCGCTCAGGCCGGCCCGCCGGTCCACGCCGACCAGCAGGATGTTCAGCGGAGCGCCCGCGGCCGCGCTGGTGGTCCCGGCGTTCACCCGGCCGACCATGTGGTTGACGTAGCCGGTCAGCGCCCAGCCCGCGCCGGCCACGAACAGCACCAGCCCGGACACGATCGCCGACGCGACCAGGAACGCGCGGCGCTGGCGTGCCTTCCTGCTGGACGCGATCCGGGCCATCAGCCGCTGCTGGGCCGGCGACGGCGCACTGCGCCGGTTCGCCGGGCGCGGCGGGCGGGATGACCCAGGTGGCGCGGGTGGCTGGCCAGGGCCGTCCGCACCGGGGGAGCCCGCCGGGCCGTCCGCACCGGGGGAGCCTGCCGGGCCACCGGCCCGGAAGAAACGCTCGTAGGAGTCGCCGCTGTCGGCCATACACCCCCCCCACGCGGTGTCTACGTCAAGTCGTGCTACTGGAAATCTATCGCCGTTGCCCGGCTGACCTCGGCATGCGGCGGTGAGCTCGCGGCGTGTCATCTCCCCAGGGAGAGGATTTATCCACCCTGGGCCTCGGGCGGCCCGGCCTGAGCCGGTGTTCCTGGCCGGGCAGCGAACAGCCCGGGCCGGCGCTGCCGCCGGGCCCGGGCCGTTCGCGTTGACCGCGTAACTTAACCGGTGACTAGGCCTCTTCCGGCTGGGACTCGGCGTCCCGGCGGGTCAGGCGGCGCGCCACCAGGCCGGCCGCCAGCACGGCGACGGCCAGCCCGAGCAGGCCGGCGATCGGGGCGCCCGTGGTGGGCAGCGTGCCGGCCGCGGCGGCCCCGCTGTTGCTGGCCGCGCTGCTCGACGAACTGCTTCCGGATGCGCTGCCGGCCTGGCTGGCCCCTGTCGAGGCCCCCATCCCGCCGGCCGGGTGGTGGTGGTACTTGCCGTGCCCACCCATGCCGCTGCCGCCGGCGCTACCGGCACCCGAGCCGTGGTGGCCGGCACCCGAGCCGTGGTGGCCCGCACCGGAGCCGTGGTGACCAGCACCCGAGCCGTGGTGGCCAGCGCCGCTGCCGTGGTGACCAGAGCCGGAACCCGAGCCAGAGCCGGAACCCGAGCCGCTGCCGCCGCCGTGGTGGCCAGCGCCGGAGCCGCTGCCGCCGCCGTGGTGGTGCCCGGTCCCGGTGCTCGAGCCGCTACCGATGGTCGAGCCGGTGCTGGTGGTCGCACCGGAGGGCCCGATGGAGGTGATGAACGCGCCGCAGTCGTCGTCGGCTTCGTCCGAGGCCGGGATGTTCGCCGGGTTCGTGTACTCCTCCTCCGGGTCTGACGCACCAAGCTCGCCCTCGTCATCCCGGTCAGAACCCGGGATGTTCATCGGGTTCGTGTACTCCTCGTCCTTGCAGCCCAGCGGGCGCTGGACCGCGGTCAGCCGGATAACGGCGTGGCCGGCCGGTGCCCCGGCGGTCAGCTGGGCGGAACTGCCCATGTGGGAGAAGGCCAGGCCCGCTCCCGCGGCGGCGAACGCGGTGGCGGCCACCGTCATCCGCGCGCCATTCTTCATCCAAGTACGCATGAAATGGTCCCCCTTGTATAAGTGCCGAAATCATGGGCGTTCTCGCGGCTCGCTGGGCCCCCACCCCGAGCCGCCGGCCCCGCTGAAAAACACGTATTGGGCCGCCCCTCAGGAGGGCGGCCCAATACGCATGTCAACATCTCATGAATTGTTCACGGATGTCTGATTTCCCCAAGTCAGGGGACGTACAGCAGCTGCTTCGGCATGCCCAGCACGTGCGCCGGGATGTCCAGGATGCCCTGCGGGCCGCCGATGTAGGCGGAAGAAACCAGCTCGCCAGCGCCGCGACCGAGGTCGTCGCCGCCCTGGATGAACGTGGCCTGCTCGCCCGCGAGGGTCTGGGTGGCGTCGATGAGGCTGCCGGCCGGGCCGTGCCCTGCGGTCGACGCGAAGGCCGTGGTGGCCCCCATAACCAGCGGCGCTGCCGACAGAATCGCCGCGGCCGCGAAGGTGCGTGCCTTGATCATGCTAACTCCGTTTCCTTGAATGGAAGCGGGGCCCCCGCCCCGTATGAGACTCCGATCGACTGTCTCGCCGATGTCGTCACGCAAAGTAATAGCAGGATTACCGCGAGCCACGCAACCCAACTCGCTTAAATGCCGTGTCAAAGGTCACGCCTTACGCCCGGCGTGGGCGATTCTTCCCCCAAGCGCGCGTTATGCTCGTGTTCCGCGGAAAGTCGCGTTATCTAAAATTGCCTGGTCTGATCGCCCCCGGAACGCTCCCGCCACGCATTTGCGTGGCGGTTATGAATGACCCTGCCTGGGTGGTTCGGGATCGCGCGGCAGGCCGAGCATCCGCTCCGCGATGATGTTCAGCTGAATGTCGGTGGTGCCGCCGCCAATGGTCAGCGCCCGGCTGAACAGCACCTGCTTGCTCCAGTGCCGGGCCTGGTCGTCCTCGCCGCCGGCCGGCCGCCAGCCCTCGTCGCGGCCCGGGCCGAGCGCGCCGCCGGTCCCGGCCAGCGACCAGCAGCACTCGCTGACCTGCTGGGCGTGCCGCATGCCGAGCAGCTTGCGGACGCTCGCGGTGGCCCCCGGCTCGGTCCCGGACAGCTGCCGGAGCGTCACCCGCTGGCCGAGAACGTCCAGCGCGTGCCCGGTGCTCACCAGCTGGCCGATCTGCGCGGCGGTGCCGGTCATGCCCGGATCGCGCCCGGCCACCACGTCCAGCAGCTCGGCCACCCCGAACCCGGACGTCCAGGACTGCGACAGCGAGACACGTTCGTTGGCCAGCGTGCTGCGGGCCACCTTCCAGCCGCCGTTGACCTCGCCCACCACGCACTCGTCGGGGACGAACACGTTGTCCAGGAAGACCTGGTTGAACAGCTCGTCCCCGGTCATCTCGCGCAGCGGCCGCACCTCGATGCCAGGTGATGACATATCCACCAGGAAGTAGCTGATGCCGCCGTGACGCGGCTGGTCCGGGTCGGTCCGGGCGATGCAGATGGCCCAGTGCGCCTGCCGGGCCAGCGAGGTCCAGATCTTCTGGCCGGTCAGCCGCCAGCCGCCGTCGGCTCGCTCGGCACGGGTGCTGATCCCGGCCAGATCCGAGCCCGCCCCCGGCTCGCTGAACAGCTGGCACCAGGTGATCTGGCCGCGCAGCGTGCGCGGCAGGAACCGTTCCTGCTGCTCCGGCGTGCCGTAACCGACCAGTGCCGAAGAGGCCCACGCCCCGATGAACAGGACCGGCGGGCGCAGCCCGGCCGACCGCAGTTCCTGCGCGATGATGACCTGCTCGAGCGGCGTGGCCTCGCGGCCCCACGGCCGCGGCAGGTGCGGCGCCACCCAGCCGCCGGCCGCGAACCGCTCGATCCGGTCCGCCCAGGACAGCTCCGCGATCTCGGCCAGCTCCGCCTGGATACCGCTCCGCCAGCCGGCCGCCTCGTCCGGCAGGTCGAGTTCCAGCTTCCGGCGCACGCCGCTGGTGGCCAGCCGGGCGGCCTGCTCCGCCCAGGAGGCGGCCGGGCCGAGCAGCGCGCGCAGCGACAGCGCCCGCCGGTAGTACAGGTGAGCCTCGTGCTCCCAGGTGTAGCCGATCCCGCCGAGCACCTGGATGCAGTCGTGCGCGCAGGTCACGGCCGCGTCCACGGCGACCACCGCGGCCACCGCCGCGGCGAAGCCGGCCTGCGCCGCCTCGTCCCCGCCGGTCGCACTACCGGCCGCATTACCGGCGGCGGGCGCCGCGTCGTCCGCGCCGGCCACGGGCCGGGGCACCTGGTCCACCGCCCGGGCCGCGTCCCACACCACCGCGTCGGCCTGCTCGGCCTGGGTGAGCATCCACGCGCAGCGGTGCTTGACCGCCTGGAACTGGCCGATCGGCCGGCCGAACTGCTCGCGCATCCTGGCGTACTCCGCGGCCGTGCTCACCGACCAGCCGGCCAGCCCGGCGGCCTCGGCGCCGAACAGCACCGCCGCCAGGCGGCTGACCGCCGCCCGGTCCAGCCCGGCCAGCACCCGCTCGGCGGGCACCGTCACCCCGTCGGCCGCCAGCCGCGCCACCGGCCGGGTGAGATCCAGGCTGTCCAGCGGCGTCACGGTCAGTTCGGCGGCGTCCACCACGACCCAGGTTTCTCCGCCGGGGCCCGCGGCGGGCAGCACCACCAGGTCGGCGAGCGAGCCGCCGAGCACCGGCGCGCACGCGCCCGCCAGCCGCACGCTCCCGTTGTCCCCGTGCACCGCGGAGATCCCGGTGGCGAGCGCGACCGCGCCGACCCGGGTGCCGTCGGCCAGGCTGGCCACCAGCTTGCCCCCTGGCGCTCTCGCTTGGCCACCCGCCTCCCCATCCCCCTTCACTGCCGTGGCCAGCACGGCGCTGGCCAGGACGGTGGGCAGGTAGCCGCCGGGCAGCATGGCGCGGCCGAGTTCGGCCACCGCCACCGCGAGTTCGGCCAGGCCGAAGCCTTGCCCGCCGTGGCTCTCGGCCAGGTGCAGGCCGAGCAGCCCCTGAGCGGCCAGCGCGGCCTGCACGCTGCCGGTGTACCGGGCACCGCCGCCGTCCGGGGCGTCCACCGCGTCGCGGATCGCCTGCCGCCCCGCGTTCCGCTCGACCCAGCCGCGGACCGACTCGGCCAGTGCCTGATGCTCCTCGGTGACCGCCAGCGCCATTGCCCGCCTCCAGACTTATTCAAAACTCCCGTTGCCGTCAGCCGTGAGCAGGCGCTCAGCCGGGTTTTGAATGAGCCTGCTCAATCGGCCCGCGGCTGCCTCAACTCTAGAACGAGATTCGGTTTCACCGGAAGGCCGGGCCCCGGCCGGCCACCGGCCAGGGGGCGGCGCGCCGGCAGTGATCCGGGTCACAAATGTCAGCCACTGCGGTTACCAGTGGGTAGCATTGAAGTGTTACCGGCCAGTAGGTCATGCCGCTGAGCGATGGAGCCACCGATGGGCCACTACAAGAGCAACCTGCGGGACATCGAGTTCAACCTGTTCGAGGTGCTGGGCAGACAGGACCTTCTCGGCACCGGCCCGTACCCGGACCTGGACGAGCAGACCGCCCGGGACATCCTGGCCGAGGTGGACAGGCTGGCCACCGGGCCGATAGCCGACAGCTTCGCCTACGGCGACCGCAACCCGCCGGCGTTCGACGCCGAGACGGGCTCGGTGACGATGCCCGAGGTGTTCAAGAAGTCGTTCCGCGCCCTGATGGACGCGCAGTGGTACCGGCTTGACCTGCCCGCGGAGCTGGGCGGCACCGGAGCGCCGCGCTCGCTGTGCTGGGCGGTGGCCGAGCTGATCCTCGGCGCGAACGCGGCGGTGTGGATGTACTCCGGCGGCCCGGCCTTCGCCAAGGTGCTGTGGCACATCGGCACGCCGGAGCAGCGGCGGTTCGCCGAAATGGCGGTGGAGCGCGAGTGGGGCGCGACGATGGTGCTGACCGAGCCGGACGCCGGCTCCGACGTCGGCGCGGGCCGCGCCAAGGCGGTCGAGCAGCCGGACGGGACCTGGCACATCGAGGGCGTCAAGCGGTTCATCACAGGCGCCGAGCACGACATGGCGGAGAATATCTTCCACCTGGTGCTCGCGCGCCCCGAGGGTGCCGCGGGCGGCACCAAGGGCCTGTCCATGTTCCTGGTGCCGAAGTACCTGGTGCGCGAGGACGGCTCGCTCGGCGAGCGGAACGGCGTCAAGGTCACCAACCTCGAGCACAAGATGGGCCTGAAGGTCTCCACGACCTGTGAGCTCACATTTGGCGGCGATCCGGACCGGCCAGCGGTCGGC
>DASYAV010000159.1:0-11912 GCA_036501145.1 Streptosporangiaceae bacterium
CCCGTCATCATGCTGACCGCACGGGGCGACGACCTGGACATCGTCGGGGGCCTGGAGGCCGGGGCCGACGATTACGTGGTGAAACCGGTGGAGCCGCGCGTGCTCGACGCCCGCATCCGTGCCGTGATCCGCCGGACCGCCCGGAGCGGCTCGCCTGCGGAGACCTACGGTGAGCTCATGATCGACCGCGGCTCGCTGATCGTCCGGCGGGCCGGCCAGGACATCATGCTGACCGCACGGGGTGACGACCTGGACATCGTGGGCGGCCTGGAGGCCGGGGCCGACGATTACGTGGTGAAGCCGGTGGAGCCACGCGTGCTTGACGCCCGCATCCGCGCCGTGATCCGCCGGACGGCCCGGACAGGCTCGCCGGCGGAGTCGTACGGGGAGCTCATGATCGACCGCGGCTCGCTGATCGTCCGGCGGGCCGGCCGGGACGTCTCGCTGACCCCTACCGAGCTGAGGCTGCTGCTGGTGCTGTCCGGCTCGCCGCGGCAGGTGTTCTCCCGGGAGCAGCTCCTCGACCTGGTCTGGGAGCACGACTACCTGGGGGACTCGCGGCTGGTCGACGCGTGCGTGCAGCGGCTGCGGGCGAAGATTGAAGCCGACACCTCCCAGCCGCGCTACATCCAGACAGCCCGGGGGTTCGGGTACCGGTTCGGGCCGGTGTAACCGGCGGCAGGAGGGACATTCCGTGCGCAGGCGCCTGATCGTCGCGTTCATCCTGGTGGCACTGCTGGCGGCGCTCGCCTCGTCATGGTTCCACACCTTGATCGAGTCCTATCGCCTTCCCGCCTGGCTGGAATACGTGATCCTCGGGCCGCTGCGGCACCTGGCGTACACCGCTCCGGGGCAGCAAGCGTCCCACCCGGTGAGCCATGTCGCGCTGGTCTTCTTCGGGGTGGAGGCCGGGCTGCTGCTCGCGTTGATCGTCGCTCTGGCCATCGCTGCTTCCCGCCGGGTTCTGCTGCCCGTCCAGCGGCTGGGCTGGGCCGCGCAGCGCATGTCCGGCGGTGACCTGTCGGTCCGGATCCAGCCGCGGGGCCGGGATGAGCTCGCTGAGCTGGTCACCTCGTTCAGCGGGATGGCCACGGCCTTGGAGGACAAGGTGGGCGTGCTGGAGCAGATGGAGGCACGCGCCCGGCAGTTCGCCGGCGATGTGTCCCATGAGCTGCGGACCCCGCTGACGGCGATGACGGCCGTGGTCGGCATACTCCACGAGCACCCGGGGCTGACCGGGGACGCCGCGACGGCCGCCCGGCTGGTCCGGCAGGAGGTGCAGCACCTCAACCGGATGGTCGAGGACCTCATCGAGATATCCCGCTTCGATGCCGGTACCGCGCAGCTGGTGACCGATGAGATCGATGTCGCGAACGCCGTCGGCCAATGTCTGCGGGCGCGGGGCTGGTTCAACGTGGGCACTGACGTTCCCGCCGGGCTGACCGCACGGCTGGACCGCCGCCGCTTCGACATCATCATTGCCAACCTCGTCGGCAATGCCCTGCGTCATGGCGCCCTCCCGGTGACCGTGACGGCCGGTCTCCGTCCAGACGGCCGAGGCGGCACGCTGCTGACCGTGGACGTGCGTGACCACGGCAGCGGGCTGCCCCCCGCCGTCATCCCGCACCTGTTCGACCGGTTCTTCAAGGCCGATACCGCGCGGGCGCGTTCTGAGGGCAGTGGCCTGGGCCTGGCCATCGCCTGGGAGAACGCGCGCCTGCACGGCGGCCACATCACCGCGGGCAACCACCCCGGCGGCGGCGCGATATTTACCGTCAGCCTGCCCGTGGCCGGGCACATTCCGGTAACCGGAACACAGCTGCAGGCAGAGCCCGCCCGGCTGTGATGCGGGCGTGGCCGCCGCTGACACCAGCGGTCCCGGGGTGACGGCCGGGTAGCGCCGGCCGGCCCGTGGCATGGCCCGGCCAAGCTGTCGAACAACCGTGACATTGTCAGGACGGCGCGCGCACACCCGCGCCCGAGCCTGGCCTCATGAACGAGCCACACATGCTTCCGGCCCGGCGCCGTGACCGGCTCTACACCGCGGTCACCCTGGCCCTCGGTGTCCTGCTGCTGCCCGCGGCTTTGCTCCGGTCCCCAGCCCGAGCTCGCGAACTGGGCTGCGCCTGGGCCCTGCGGCTGCGGTTCCCCGCCGAAAACCTCGCCGGACTGTCACCCGGCACCCGCACGGCGCTCACGGCCGCGCGCACCGTGGCGTTCTGGCGCGACCACCAGCTCATCGGAGTCACCTCAGGACACCGCGACGCCGCCACCCAGCGGCGGCTGTTCCTGTCTGAAGTCCGGCGATCCGGATCACCGGAATCCGCCCGCACATGGGTACTGCCACCCTCCGAATCCGGGCACGTCCGCGGCATCGCGCTGGACGTGCGCCCCGTCGAGGGCGCGCGCTGGCTGGAACGGCACGGCGGCCGCCACCACTTCTACCGCACCTACGCCAACGAATGGTGGCACTTCGAATACCAGCCGCAGGCGCACGCCAGCAGCGCACCACCGCGGCTGGCCCATCCCGGCGCGGTCACCCGGACACCCACTGCCCGGCAAGACTCTGCTCGATCAGATCGACGGCGCCTGTTCGGTCCGGGTCCCGCCGCTGGATTATGCGCCGCTGGGGCCTTCGCTCCCGGGCGCGTTCTACTCCCGGGCCCGCCGCCGCAGCGTCGGCTACACGATCGCCTACCCGCCCGGCCACCGTTCGGGCGACGAGCTTCCGCTGGTGGTGATGCTGCACGGTTCGGGCGGGAATCACACGGACGCCCTCGCCGGGATGTCGCCGGCCCAGGCAGTGGCGCTGAGGGTCAACGGCCAGGCACTCGCTCCGATGGCCATGGTCACCGTCGACGGCGGTGGCGGCTACTGGAACCCTCATCCGGGTGATGACCCCATGGCGATGGTCATCGGCGAATTGATCCCCCGCTGCCAGCGGCTCGGCCTCGGCCGGGCCCCCCGGCTGATCGGCATGATGGGCATCTCCATGGGCGGCTACGGCGCTCTGCTGCTCGCCGAGAAATACCCGCACCTCATCGCCGCGGCCGCCGCGATCAGCCCGGCCATCTGGACCAGCTACCCCCAGGCCAAGGCCGCCAACGCCGGCGCGTACGCCTCGGCGGCGGCCTTTGACGCCGGCGACGTCATCACCCACACCGCCTCGCTCGCCGGCACCCCCGTACGAGTCGCCTCAGGCCATGACGACCCCTTCTTCCCCGGCGTCCAGGCGCTCATCCGGGCCCTGCCACCGGGCGCCGTCGTGGACTTCGCCAAAGGCTGCCACACCGGGCCGTTCTTCCTGCTGCAAGAGCCCCCGTCGCTGGCTTTCCTCGCCCGGCACCTCACGCGTTAGCTTCCCGCTGCCGGCCCGCCTGGCGTGCGGCAGCGAACAAGGTCAGCCCGCGATCGCCGCGGTGGTGAGCGTCCTGGCGGTGTGTGCCGCGCTGGCGATCGCCTGCTCGGGGGTCAGCCCGCACAGGTCCGTCAGCGTGAACAGAGCCTCGGCGCTGACCACGGCGGCCAGGTCGAGGCGGAGCTGGCTGAACGCGTCCGGATCGGTGACGGCCAGGGTGCCGCGCAGCGGCGCCAGCGCGTGGTCGATCAGGCCGAATCGCAGGCCGGGGCGGGCCCGGGCGGCCTCGGGCCGGGTGATGGTGGCCGCGATCATGGCGCGTACCGCTCCCTGGCAGGACAGCACGTGCCGGAACAGCGCCTCGGCCGCGTATGCGATCCGCTCGGCCGGGTCGCTGGATCCTCCGACCGGCCGCAGCGCCTGCTCCGGGCCGGGCCAGATTCCCGCGATGGCCTCGGTCAGCAGCGAGGGCAGGTCAGGGAAGTATCGGTAGGCGGTCGGCTCCGACACCAGCGCCGCCTGCGCGATGGCCGGCATGGTCACCGGCTGGCCGGTCTGGATGAGCTCGCGGGCGGCGCCGACGATCGCCATGCGCGTGCGCGTCTTCTGGTTGACCCGCCCCGGCTGTGGCTGCGGCTGTGCGGTCATCTGCGTCCTCCTTCCGGTGCCATCGTAACAAGGCTACCTCATGATGATAGTGAACTTGCATAAAGACAGTTCACTCACTAGAGTCTCTGTTCGTGAGAGTGAACTCTTACAAGAAGAGGAGGCCACGGTGGCCAGCGTCTCGCTGGCCGGCCCCCGACCCGCTGCACGAGGAGAAGGACCGATGAGCACTCCGATCGAGGCCGGTGCCCTCCGGCCTGCCCGCACCGAGACCCAGACCCTCCAGGCCGGCCCGGCCGGCCCGGTCGAGGTAACCGTCACCGACCGCGACCGCACCCGGCCATTCCTGCTGCTGCACGGCGGCGGCGGCGTGCTGACCATGGCCGGCTTCGCCGACCTGCTGGCCGAGCGCACCCACTCGCGGGTGCTGCTGCCCGCCCACCCGGGCTTCGGCGGCACACCGAAGGCCGCCGGGCTGACCAGCGTGACACGGCTGGCGCAGGCGTACATCACCATGCTGGAGCAGGCCGACCTCACGGACGTCACCGTGATCGGCAACTCCTTCGGGGGCTGGCTGGCCGCCGAGATGGCCCTGCAGAAGAGCCCGCGGGTCAGCGGCGTGGTCATCATCGACGGAATCGGCATCGAGGTAGCGGGGCACCCGATGACCGACGTCAGCGGCTTGTCGCCGGCCGAGATCCGCTCGTACTCGTTCCACGACCCGAGCAAGGCACCCGCCTCGCCGGACACCGGCGGCACCGGGCCGAGCCCGGACGTCCAGGCGCTGATCGGTTACGCCGGCCCGGCCATGTCCGACCCGACGCTGGCCGAGCGGCTCGGTGGCCTCGACATCCCCGCCCACGTGCTGTGGGGCGAAAGCGACCGCATCGTCGACCCCGACTACGGCAAGGCCTACGCCGCCGCTATCCCGCTGGCGGCGTTCACGCTGATCCCCCGCACCGGCCACCTGCCGCAGGTCGAGACGCCCGAGGAACTGCTGGGCGCGCTGTTCGACCTCGGCAACCGGTGACATCGGCCAGGTAAGGAGCAACCAGCATGAGCACGCCCTTGAAGGTGACCAGGATCGGTCACGCCTGCCAGCTGATCCAGATCGGCGGGACCCGCGTCCTGACCGACCCGTGGTTCACCCAGACCGCCACCTACTACCACGGCGAGCCGGTCGCCTCGGCCGTCGAGAGGCTGGGCCGCATCGACGCCGTCGTGGTCAGCCACGAGCACTACGACCACTGCGACCTCGATGCCCTGACCGGCGGAGGCTTTGACCCCGGCGTACCGCTGATCGGGCCCGGCACCGTCGCGGCCATCGCGCGGGGCAAGGGTTTCCGCGACGTCCGTGCCATCGAGGCATGGGAGGCCACCACCGTCGGCGGCCTCACCGTGACCGCGGCCCCGGCCGAGCACGGTGTGCACGAGGTCACGTTCGTGATCCAGGCCGCAGACCGCACCGTCTTCTTTGGCGGGGACTCGCTGCGCGTCCCGGAGATGGACACGATCCCGGACAGGTTCGGCCTTGTCGACCTGGCCATCCTGCCGACCAACGGCCTGTGCATCCGCCCGATGAACCTGCGGCAGGTGGTGATGGACGCCGAACAGGCGGCCGGGCTGACCGCCGTGCTCAGGCCGACGATGGCCGTGCCGCACCACTACGCGTTCCACAGCGGCTGGCTGGGCGACCGGATGATCACCAAAGGCGACCAGGACCCGCGGCACTACGCCGACGCGGTCGCACGGACCGCCCCGGAGACCGACGTCCGGCTGGTCCTGCCCGGGACCGCGGTAACCGTCCCCTGAATACACGGGTTCATCCACGCCCGCATCGTCCCCGCCTGCGGCTGAGTCATCGGCCAGACCGTCGTCGACGCTACCCCCGGCGTCGGCGGCGGCCCGTCCGCTCAGGCCCTCAGATTCACCCTACCGAGCACCCGCTCCTGGCTTGTCCGCCACGTCCGGATCGTTATCTTCGCGCCGGACGCACGCCGCCTGGACTCAGAGAAGACTGGGGCAACCGCCCAGATTTATTGTTCTCCTGGCGTCATAACCTGCTCGGCTCGTCGTGGGGTCAGTAGAGACCGGCCCGAGCGGACACGGGGGAGGAACGATGAGGAACAGGGAGTGTGCCGCACCCGAACCGGCGTCAGCCCGCCGTGACAGACCTGGCGGCCAGCAGACAGCGGCCACCCGCGCAGGCAGGTACCGCCATGGCCGATGATCCACCGGTCCCCGGGTGGTGGCAGGCGTATGCCGAAGAGTTCCCTGGCTGGCAGGTATGGCGGGCCACCGACGGTCTGCTGTATGCACGCAAGACCGGCCCCCAGCCCGCGCCGACCGTTCGGGGTGAGGACGCGGTGGACCTGCGGGACCAGATCATCCGCGCCGAATCCCAGGCCGAGGGGTAAGGGATTACGGGCATCCTTATATAGCGGCTCAGCTGCGCCGGATGGGCCCGTTTGCCCTCGCCGCCCTAGGCTGAAAGGCACCTGACATCATGGATGCTGGACCTGGTCACTCCTTGTATTTCACATGTCGCGGGGGATGTAAGTTGTGACCTGGAGCATTGATGGAGGATGAGGATGATCGAGGCTGAGCCGGTCCCGCCGGGCGTGGATCCGTCCACCCCCAGTGCCGCGCGGTTGTACGACTACTACCTGGGCGGCAAGAGCAACTACCCGGCGGATCAGGCGGCCGGTGAGCAGCTGCGCGCGGCGCTGCCCGACCTGTACGACGCGGCCTGGGCGAACCGCGGCTTCCATCAGCGCTCGGCCCGCTGGATGGCCAGGGAGCAGGGCATCCGGCAGTTCGTCGACCTCGGCTCTGGGCTGCCCACCCAGGGCAACACCCATCAGGCCGTCCGGCAGGAGACGCTGAACGCGCGGGTGGTGTACGTGGACTACGACCCGATGGTGCGGGCCATGGCGGACGGGCTGCTCGCCGACGAGGCGCACACCAAGCTGATCATCGCCGACCTGCGGGATCCCGCCGAGGTGCTGAGCCACCCGGGCCTGCGCTCGGTTATCGACTTCAGCCAGCCTGTTGGCGTGCTGATGACCGCCGTGCTGCACTTCGTGGCCGACAGTTCCGATCCATGGCGGCTGGTTAACCGGTACGCCGACGCCCTGGCACCGGGCAGTTGCGTGGCGCTATCACACGCCACCGCGGACAATCTGCCGCAGCGTGCGGTAGACGGCATGTACGCCACCTACCAGAGCGCCAACACCCGGATCTACCTGCGCACCCGGGAGGAGTTCCGGCGCTTCTTCGACAATATGGAACTCGTCCCGCCCTACGGCGAGGCCGCGCCAGACGTCACCTACGTGGGTGTGTGGGGCGCCGAGGATCCGGAAAGCGCAGACTCCGAAGGGTCGCGCGTACTGTACTGCGGCGTCGGCAAACGAATGTAAACGCACGCAGCCCCTGCAGACGGTCAGCGGGCCAGTGGCTCTACCAGCCCGCGCTAATCGTCCTGGCCACCTCGCTCAGGTCATTGCCCAGCTGGTGATCGCGCCCGGGCAGCCAGTGCAGCTGGGCCTGCGGAATGGCGTGGGCGTACAGGTCAGCATGTGACGGCGGGGCAGTCTGGTCCTGGAGTCCATGGAACACGTGGACCGGCACGCCTTGCGGCAGCCTCGCGCCGAGGTCGTGTGGCAGCTCGAACTCGGTGCCGGGCCAACCGCCCGCACCGACGAACGGCGTGGCGATCAGCACGATCGCCCCGAGTTCCCGCTCCGGTGGCTGGTCTGCGAGAGCGTTGATGAGGATCGTCCCGCCCACCGAATGGCCGACGGTGACCGCACCATCGTCCAAGGCCGTCATCTCACGCCGGATGGCCACGCTCCACCTAGCGTGGCTCGGGTCGCCCTCTTCGGGCATCCGCGGGTAGCGGACCTCGTACCCGTCCCCGAGTTCCCGGCTCAGGCTGCCGGCCAGTTTGCCGTCCCACTCGTCGTGCGCGCCCGCCCCACCGCCCTGGATGAACAGGACCTGCCGGGTTCCTGCCATGCCGATCCTCTCCGCGTCGCAGGCCGGCCGCTACCGCGGGGCGGTGCCTACCCGGTAGCTGATGTGGGTCGCGTGCGGGGAGTGCGCGACCTCGGCCGGCTCAAGCCGCAGCCCGGGCACGCCGTCCAGCAGCCGTTCCCCGGCGCCGAGGGTCACCGGCACGACGTCCAGCACAAGCTCGTCCACCACGCCGGCGCGCAGCGCCTGCTGGACCGTTGACGCACCGCCGGCGATATCGATATCCAGGTCGCCGGCGGCCTCCCTGGCGCGCGCAAGCGCTGCGCCGAAGCCGCCGGTGACGAAATGGAAGGTCGTTCCGCCCGCCATCTCGATCGGGTCGCGCTGGTGGTGGGTCAGCACGAAGACCGGCGCGTGGTAGGGCGGCTCGGGTCCCCACCAGCCCCGCCAGTCCTCCCCACCCCAGTCGCCGCGGACAGGGCCGAACATGTTGCGGCCCATGATGTAGGCGCCGCGCTCGGAGAGCAGCGCGTCCCGCATTCTGATGTCGGCCGGGTCGCCGTGTTCTTCGGCCTTCTGGTGCCACTCATGCAGGGCCAGCCCGCCACGGCCGAGCGGGTCGTCCGGCGACTGGTCCGGGCCAGCGCTGAACCCGTCGATGGACACAGACATGTGGCAGGTAACGCGGGACATCTGACCTCTCCTGTTCTGCGGGCAGTCGGTTCAGCGACGCCGTCGCTGTGCAGCGGCCACGAACGCGGCGCGATGTTCATCCGGCCAGTCTTCCCCGGTCGGCTCGACCTGGGCAGATGTCAATATCAGCAGACAGCCGTGACATCTGTCACCTGCGAACTGCCGCAGCACGCGGACCGCCTCCTGATCGCGCTCGACGAAACCTGTCGTGCGCACCGCCGCACCGGGTAAACCGGTGAACTTATTGAGGGCGCCTGATTGGTGTCGATCTTGCGGCGGTGCCTGGCGCGACGGAGATGAAGGTGCATCCAGGCAAATGACGGACTGTGCGCGGGAGAGGAAACCCCTGAGGGTTTTGGGCAGGTAGACGCCGACCGCCCAGTGGCCCAGGATCTGGAGTGTTCGGGGCCATCGTGGGCGGCCGGCGGGCACGTCAGGACTTGTGCTTCAGTCTTGGCGCGCGAATCCGCAGGGCTATGGGGTGACGTAGTTGACCGAGGTTCCCCAGTTGGCGAGACCGTCTCTGGTTCCGTCGCAGGTCCCGATGGTCAGGGTGAACGACGCCCCGGTGCAGTTGGGGTGCTGGATGTAGTTGTTGGCGAAGTAGATCCGCCCGCCGGTGCCCGGCACGAAGAATCCCCAGCTGTAGTCGCCCCAGCGCGGGCGGGTCGGGCCCGGGAAGCCCTGGTACTCGGTGAAGCCGTCCTGCGGGGACCTGCCCATGGCCGCGATGTTGACCGTGGACTTGAGCATGCCGCCGGAGGTGGCGGTTAGCCGGCCGAAGGCGGTGCTCGGGAAGAAGCCGCCGTGGTCGGCGCCGGTTGGCCCGCCGTTGCCGGCCAGCGTGAACAGCATGATCGCCCGGCCGCCACTGGTGGGTGTCGCGGCCATGGCCGGCATGGTCAGGTCTTCGTGCTTGGGTGAGACGTACCCCTGGCTAGTCAGGGTGAGCTTGCCGGTCTTGTCGAACGACCTGGTGCCGAGCACCCAGTACACCGCGCCCATGTGGATCTCGGCGTTGGCTCTGGTGTATGTCTGGGCGATCTGGGTGCTGGTGGCTGCCCAGAGCTGGCCCTGTGCCTGCGAGACCTGGGTCAGGTTGTCGCCGTTGGTGGCGAGCCCGCCTTCCGGGCAGGAGACCGGCGGCGTCGAGCCACCGACAGAGACGCTCAGCCCGGCCGCTCCGCATTCGTCGCCGAGCGGTGTCGGGCCGTTCCGCTGCGGGGCGAAGATCTCGCCGGTGTTGACTGTTTCGGGATCGTAGTACCGGTTGACGCCGGAGAAGAGCTGGCCGCGGAAGCGGATGCTGGCGTTACAGGTGGCGCAGCCCCCGCTGTTGAGGGCGGACAGCCCGGTCCAGGCCCACGCCGCGATCCGGTTGTCACCGGAGGTTGGGAGCCCTTCGAACCCGTAGAAGTCCAGCGAGCCGAGCATGAACCCGGTGCCGCCGTGGCTGTTGTCGAACCGGCCCGCTACCGGCTGCGCCGGGATCGCCGCGACCCAGCAGGTGATGCCACCCTGGTGCAGTACCTTGTCCCGGGCGCAGGTCCCGTCCGGGGTGGGGATATGCCCCATGTTCTCGATCGCCACCGTGACTGCGGGGTTCGGCCTCCCGTTCTTCAACTGGACGGGCAGGCCCTGCTCCAGAGCGCTCTTGCGGAACGCGAGTTCCTGCGCCCCATTGAAGAACCCGCCGCCGATGCCGGGCAACGACCCGACCAGCGGGAATTCGTCGTAGAACATCATGAAGGCGTCCCGGGTCACCGAGATTTTCGCGAAGTCGTTGAGCAGGGACGGGTAACCCGGTTCGCCCGGGTTGTAGTCGGCGCTGGAGAAGTACACGTGGTAAGGGCCGAACGGGCTGTTGCCGTCGGATACCGCGATGCCCTCATAGCAGGCGTTGGGCACGCCCGCGAAGCAGCCGGTGAAAGCGCCGCCCTGGGACTCCGCGCTGGCCGAGACGATCTGGGTGAAGAACCAGTGCCCGCCGTTGGCGGAGTCATACATGCAGGAGGGGTCTCCGCCACTGCTCCAGTGCCTTTTCGTGAGCCCCATGACCGTGTCCAGCGGGATCGGCTGGGATTGGCGCTTCAACGCTGTATTGAAGACCAGGATCTCGCCGATGTTGTTGGTCTCGACCACGGACCCGTTTCCAGCGCACAGGCCCTGGTCTGGGGGCTCGATGTCACCGTTGGGGTTGGTGGGCAGCGACGCGCTGTCGACCGCGTTCAGGCCCTTCACGCTGGTGGCGCCGCCCTTTGACGTGCTGATGCGGTCACAGCCGGGGCCCAGCGGCTGGCAGCTCACCGACGGGACGGGGAAGGAGGGGCTATGGGCCAGACGGCGGCGCTGGGCCGCGGAGATATGGACGTGCCGCAGATTCGGCAGCGGCATGGCGTGCGCCCGGTCCGGTTTCCCGGATCGCTGGCCGGTGGCCGGGTGTGCCCGTGCCGCCGCCGCGGTGGACGGTGTGTTGAACGGGCCGCTCAGCAAGGAGCAGTTGGTGCGGCAGCCAGTGGCCGCCGGGCCGACGAAGGTTGGCTTGAATGTCCCCAGGCTGGACGTGGTCGCGGCGCTGGGCCGGACCACCGTGTGAGTCACCGTGGCTGCCGTCGCTCCCGCGGGGATGCTCAGCAGTGCCACTGGCAGGGACAGTAATGACAGCAGCGCGATCCATGTGCGGATGATCCTGTGCATGCCTTTCTCCCTTTTGCTGGGTGTTTTACTGGGTATTTACTGGGATGCTTTTACTGGGTACTTGCTGATGCTTCGCCATTGCAGGCTCCGCCCGGAAACCCGGGAACGATGCGCGCTCAGCCCCCCGGCTCGGATCCTCATCCTGCCCGCATCCGGTGCCATGCTGGCTCCACATCACTGAGACTGCTCATGGCCCGATAGCCGGACCATACATGTCCCACGGGCCAGGCAATAGGCCTATTCAGAACAGAAATGGATTTTGCTTACTGCTCGCCTGCGGCCTCCGCCTCGACCCGGCGTGGGAATACATGCAGGAGATCACGCCGCAGATCTCGCGTGGCCTATTCGTCCCGAACGGTACGGGCACGATCGTGCCCGCACCGTAGCGGGCCGACCCATTGCGCCGGGCGGCGCGGAGTCTAGGCCCACACTCACGGCGGCAGCATTCATCCCTGAAGGGGCGGAGCCGTGTCAAGTGCGGCCTGAGCTGGGGTTTTGTGGGTTTCGGTGAGCGTTCAGGGCGTGCGTGACTGGCGTCTCCTGTTTCCCGGGCAGCTGCCAATGTCTGTGGCGAGCGGACGGG
>DASYAV010000160.1:0-79391 GCA_036501145.1 Streptosporangiaceae bacterium
CTGGCCGGCTCGCTGCTGAGCCTGTCCGTGCACCGGCTCGGCGACGACGGCGCGCGGCGGTTCCTGGCCGGGCTGGCGCACGCCGCCGGGGCCAGGCCGCCGGTCGAGGTGCCGGACGCCGGCGCCGAAGTGGAACCGCACCTGCTGGTCACCGAGGGCGGCGAGGCCGTGCTGATCGCGTTCAACCACGGCCCGCAGGAGACCGCTGCCCGGTTCACGTTCGGCTGGCCGGGTGCCGGTGCGCACGTGGTGGACCTGGCTTCCGGCGAGCCGGTGGCCGGCGTGCGGGCCGACGGCCAGCGGGTCACCATCCCGCGCGACCTGCCGGCCGGCGAGGTGTTCGCCGCCCGGATCTCCCCGGCGGGCTGACCTCGCCCCGGCAACGCGGTCAGGTCCGGGCCCAGCGCGTGCCGTGCCAGCGCAACACCAGGGTCTGGTCGCTGCCGCGTTGCAGGACCCGCCGGGGCGATCCCGGTTACTTCTTGGTCAGGTGCAGCACGACGATTTCGGCCTCGTTGCCGGCCGGCTCACCCAGCGAGTACGGGTTGGCTGGGGTGGGCCAGCCGGTGAATTCGTGGGTGTCGTACTGGAACCACACGGCCGAGTAGACGAGCGGGATCACCGGCTCGTTCTTGACCATGACGCCCTCCAGGCCCTGCAGGCCCGCGGTGCGTGCCGCGTCCGTCGTCCCGGTCTTGTACTCGTTCAGGTACCGCTCCGTGGCGGGGTCCTTCCACCGGCCCCAGTCACCGGAGGCGGCCTTGCCCTCCGGCGCGGTCAGCGAATCGTCCAGCCAGCCCTGGTAGACGTAGTACGGGCTGGGCCCGATGTTGGAGTAGTCGGTCGTCAGCTGGAAGTTGCCGTCCTCCATGTCCGAGGTCCAGGCGCCCACCGAGACGCCGTTCACCGTGGCCTGGATGCCGACCGCCTTGAGCTCCCTGGCGATGATCTGGTCGTCGGTGATGTAGTCCGCGTAGCTGGACGGATCCACGATGGTCAGGCTGATCGGCTTGCCGTTGCTGCCCACCAGGTAGCCGCCGGAGCCGGGCTTGAACCCGGCCTCCGCCAGCAGCTTCTTCGCCTCGGCGATGTTGGTCTGGTACCGCAGCGAGTTGTACTGCGGCGCCATCAGCGACTGGTCGTCGGGCAGCACCAGCCCGGTCGGCGACGAGAACGGCGCCTCGTAACCGCTTTCCCCTTCCACCGAGACCGTCTGCCGGTTGATCGCGTCGCTGATCGCCTCACGCACGTTCAGGTTGTTCAGCGGGTACTTGCCCAGGTTGGGGACGAGCGCCACGCCGCCGAGCGGCGCGTACCAGTAGTGCCGGTGGGTCGGGTCCTTGTCGATGTAGGTGCGCTTGACGTCGGGGATGTAGCTCCCGGCCCAGGTGATCTGCCCCTGGCCCAGGGCCAGGTTGGACGAGTTGGCGGTGTCGTAGACCGGGTAGTTGAGCTGCGTGACCGCCGGCTTGCCCGGCTGCCAGTAGTGCGGGTTCTTGACCAGCGTCACGTTCTCCGGGGAGAAGCTCTTCAGCAGGTAAGGGCCGGTACCGACCGGGTCAGCGTCGGAGAACTTGACCGGGTTGACGCCCTTCCACAGATGCTCGGGCACGATGTAGCTGGTGCCGATCAGGTACAGCTGCGTGTAGTTGGCCGACGGGAGCGTGACCACCACCTTGTCCGGCCCTTCGGCTTGCACGCTGGAGAAGCTGACGCCGAGCAGGTTGAGCGACGGATTCTTCTTCAGCAGGTCCAGGCTGAACACGACGTCGGCGCTGGTGAACGGCTGCCCGTCGCTCCACTTGACACCCGGGTGCAGGTTGAAGGTGAGGGTCTTGTTCCCGTTGCTGATCTGGTAGGAGCTGGCCAGCCAGGGGTAGACCGTGCCGGGCTTGAGGTCGTCGTACTGCAGCAGGCTCTCGTAGATCATCGGGGTGGCGTCGATGAGCTGGCCACCGCTGGTGTAGGTGAACGGGTTGAAGCTGCGCGGGATCGGCCCGGGCGTGTTCCCGTCCACCGTCAGCGAGAGGTTCCCTCCCGACGACGTCCCGCCGCTGCCGGCCACCCCGGCGCTGCAAGCGGTCAGTGCGGCGGCCACGGCCAGCGCCGCCATGGTCGGCAGCCATCTTCGTGTTGCGGTCAACAGGCACCTCCTTGCTCGGTGTGCAGCCAGCAGTGCGCCCAGTGCCCGGCGCCGAGGTCCGAGCGGGGGGGATGGGCCTGCCGGCAGATATCCATGGCGTGCGGGCAGCGCGGGTGGAAACGGCAGCCCGCGGGCGGCGTGACGAGGCTGGGCGGCTCGCCGGTGGCGGCCGCCTCGGCGACGGCCTCGAGCCGCTCGGGGTCGGGGGCGGATGCGATGAGGAGCTGGGTGTAGGGGTGCGCCGGCTGCTGGGTGACCGTCTCCGACGGTCCGCCCTCGACGATCTGCCCGGCGTACATGACCAGCGTGCTGGTGGCGAAGTAACGGGCCGACGCGATGTCGTGGGTGATGTAGAGCAGGGCCAGGTTCCGCTCGGTCACCAGCCGCTGCAGCAGGTTGAGGATGCTCAGCCGGATGGACACGTCCAGCATGGACACCGGTTCATCAGCCAAAATAACGGCTGGACGCGCGCCCAGCGCCCGGGCCACCGCCACCCGCTGCCGCTGGCCGCCGGACAGTTCGTGCGGGAACTTCTCCATGAACTGCCGCGGCGGGGTCAGGTTGACCTCCGCCAGCAGCCGGGCCACGCCGTCCTCGCTCTGTGCCGTGGACCGGGCGTATCCGTGCAGCCGCAGCGGCCGGCGCAGCAGGTAGCTGACGGTGTGGATCGGGTTCAGCGAACTGAACGGATCCTGGAAGATGAGCTGGACCTGACGGGTGTACCGGCGGAAGGACCGCCCCCGGCGGGCCCGCACCCGCTGGCCGCCTAGCCGGATGGTCCCGGCGCTGGCCGGGAACAGCTGGGCGAGCAGCCGGGCCACCGTCGACTTGCCCGAGCCGGACTCGCCGACCAGCGCGGTGACCTGGCCCGGGTACAGCGCGAGTGAGACGCCGTCCACGGCGTGCACCACACGCCGCCGGCCGAGGTCGGCCCGGCCCTGCCGGTGCACAGGGAAGTGTTTGGTCAGGTCCTCGGCCTCCAGGATGGGCCGCGGGCCGCCGTCCGCATCGGGGGCGGGGACGGCCGCGGTGCCGGTGCCGCGGGGCTGGCTGTCACCGGGCATGGGTCTTCCCTTGCTCGCTCGTAGTCGGCCGGGCCGGGCCGGTGCCGTCCGGCTCGTATTGCAGGCAGGCCACGTCGTGCCCGGCCGGGTCCGTGGCCGCCGGGCAGGGGGCCAGTTGGGGCTGCCGGGTCGCGCAGTGCTCGCCGGCGTGCGGGCACCGGGGGTGGAACGGGCACCCGGAGGGCACGGCCCGCAGGTCCGGCGGCGAGCCGGGGATGCCGGACAGCTGGCGCCGGGCGCCGTGCAGCAGCGGGAACGAGGTGAGCAGCCCCTGGCTGTAGGGATGGCAGGGGTTGCGGTACAGGTCCGCGGCGCCGGCCGTCTCCACCACCCGCCCGGCGTACATGACCGTGATCGTGTCGGCCAGCTCGATCAGCAGGGACAGGTCGTGCGTGATGAACACGACGGAGAAGCCGAGCCGCTGCCGGAGTTCCATGATCTGGGCCAGGATCTGGCGCTGGATGACGACGTCCAGCGCGGTCGTCGGCTCGTCCATGATGATGATCTCCGGCTCCAGCGCCAGCGCGATCGCGATCATGGCGCGCTGTCGCATCCCGCCGGACAGCTCGTGCGGGAACGCGCTCGCCCGGTCTGGTGAGATGCCGACCAGCCGGAGCAGTTCGGTCACCCGGGCGGCCTGCTCGGGCCGCCGCATGCCGGGCCGGTGCGTGGTCAGCACGTCGGCGATCTGGGCGCGCAGTGACAGCACCGGGTTGAGCGCGTTCATCGCCGACTGGAACACCATGGCCACCTCCGCCCACCGGTACCGCCGCAGGTCCTCCTCGGCCAGCGCGAGAATGTCCAGCGGCGGCCCGCTGCGCGGGTGGTAGCGGACGGTGCCGGCGGTGATGATCCCCGGCGGGCGGAGCAGCCGGTTCATCGCGTAGGCGAGGGTGGACTTGCCCGACCCGGACTCCCCGGCGATGCCGAGCACCTCGCCGCGCCGCAGCGTCAGGCTCACCTCGTCCACCGCGTGCAGCGCGCGGCCGCCGGTGCCGTAATCCACGCACAGCCCGGACACGTCGAGCACGACGTCGCCCAGCCCGGTGCGGGTGTCCCGGCCAGCCGTCGGCTCAGTCATCGGCCGGCCCCTCGCCCTCGGGCGGGCGGGCCCCGGCCTCGGCCGGCCGGCCTTCGCCATCGCCGGGCTGGGGCCGGCTCACCGGGGTGAACACCGACCGGCTCCCCGGGGCGGCAGCAGCTGCCCGGGTCCCGGCTGCCCGGGTCCCGGCCGCCTGACGTCCGGCCGGCTGGGATCCCGCCGCCCCGGGCGCGGCCGTTCCCGGCTGCCTGCGCAGCGCCTTGGCCGCCTCCCTGGTGCCGACCCCGGCTGTGCGCAGCCGCGGGTTGACGAACTCGTCGATGCCGAAGTTGATCAGGGCCAGGGACGTGCCGACCAGCGCGATGCACAGTCCCGGCGGCACGAACCACCACCACGCGCCGACCTGCAGCGCCTCCCCGTTCTGCGCCCAGTAGAGCATCGTCCCCCAGGACCAGGTGGACACGCTGGACAGCCCGAGGTAGGCCAGCCCCGCCTGGGTGAGGATGGCGAAGATCACCGTGAACAGGAAGCCGGAGGCGATGATCGCGGTCTCGTTGGGCAGGATCTCCGCGAACAGGATCCGCAGCGTCGATTCGCCGGTGGCCCGGGCCGCCTCCACGTAGTCGCGCCGCCGGATGCTCAGCGTCTGCGCCCGCAGCACCCGGGCGCCCCAGGCCCAGCCGGTCACCGCGATGACCACGGCCACGCTGAGGTCGCCACGGTTGGGCAGGTAGACGGCAAGCACGATGACCAGCGGCAGCGCCGGGATGACCAGGAAGATGTTGGACAGCACGGACAGCACTTCGTCGGCGACCCCGCCCAGGTAGCCGGAGGCCAGTCCGATCACCACCGACAGCACGGTGGCGATGGCGCCCGACACGAACCCGACCAGCAGCGAGGTCCTGGTCCCGTCGAGCAGCTGGGCGAAGACGTCCTGGCCGGTCTGCGAGGTGCCCAGCCAGTGCGCGCCGGACGGCGCGGCCAGCTGCAGGGGGGACAGCGCCGACGGGTCGGTGTGGTCGAAGATCGGCCCGAAGATGGCCGCGCCCACGAACACCCCGAGGATGACCAGGCCGGTGATGATCTTTCCCGACCGCAGCCCGCCCAGCCAGCCCAGGCGGCGTCCGCCCAGCGCCGCGCTCTGCGCGCCGCCCAGCCCCGAGCCGGACGGTGCATCCGCGGTGTTCGCTATGTCGAGGGTCATCGCTAAGCCTCGCGGGTCCGCGGGTCGAGGAGCACGTAGGCCAGGTCGGCGAGCAGGTTGGCGACCAGCACGGCCAGCGTGATCACCAGGAAGACGCCCTGCATGAGCGGGAAGTCCTCGTTGCTGACCGCCTGGAAGAGGACGAAGCCGATGCCCGGGTAGGAGAACACGATCTCGACCAGGATCGCCCCGCTGACCACGAAGCCGAGAGACAGCGCGAAGTTGGCGATGGTCGGCAGCACGGCGTTGCGGGCCGCGTAGAGGTACATGATCCGGCGCCTGGTCAGGCCCTTGGCCTCGGCCATTGTGATGTAGTCCTCGGCCATCGTGGCCACCATCATGTTGCGCATGCCGAGCAGCCAGCCGGCGATCGAGGACAGCACGATCGTGATCGCCGGCAGCGCCGCGTGGTAGGCGGCGCTCGCCAGGAACGGGCCGTTGAACCCCACCACGGCGCCCTGGGAGTACGCCCCGGACAGCGGGAACCAGTGCACGTCCACGGCGAGCAGCAGGAGCGCGATCAGCGCCAGCCAGAAGTACGGGATCGCCGAGAAGAACGTGGTCACCGGGAGCAGGCTGTCCATCCAGGTGCCCCGCCGCCAGGCCACCACGATGCCCAGCAGGGTGCCGAGCACGAAGCTGATCAGGGTGGACACCCCGATCAGCATCGCCGTCCACGGCAGTGCGCTGCCGATCACCGAGGACACGCTGGTCGGGAAGTAGGTGAATGAGACACCGAGGTTGCCGTTGGCCAGATTCCGCCAGTAAGTGACGTACTGCGACCACAGCCCGGAGTGATTCAGCCCGAACAGGATGGTCAGCGACTTCAGCGCCGCCGGGCTCAGCCTGCCCTGGAACCGGGCCATGAGTATCTGCGCCGGGTTACCCGGCATCAGCCGCGGGATGAGGAAGTTCATCGTGATCGCCGCCCACGCGGTGATCAGGTAGAAGGACCCGCGCCGGATCAGGAACCGCATCGCACCTCTCCCGCTCCTCGTGCGGCGGCTCCCACCGGCTGCCCGGTCATGCTCAGCCGGCCGGCCGCAGGTGGGTCAGCACGACCTCGTTGGTGGGTGGGTAGGAGGACGCCGGGTCGTACGGGTCCGACGTGGTCGGCCACCCGGTCACCTTGGCGGTGCGGTACTCGCCCCAGACCGCCGAATACACCAGCGGGATGACCGGAATGTCGCTGACCATGATTCCTTCCAGGCCCTGGATGGCGCTGGCCCGCCCGGCGTCGGTGGAAGCCGTCTGGTAGCGGCCGAGCAGGGCCTGGGTCGCGGGGGACTGCCAGCGCTCGTAGTCGCCGGTCGCGTTCTTCCCGACCGGGGCGGTGAGCGTGTCGTCCAGCCACCCGTCGTAGACGATGTACGGCGTCGGGCCCGCGTTGGAGTAGTCCACGGTGAGCTGGAAGTGCCCGGAGTTGAGGTTGCTGGTCCACGATGGCACCGACACCCCGGACACCTGCACGCCGATCCCGATCTGCTTGAGCGCGTCGGCGATGATCTGGTCGTCGGTCATGTAGTCGGGGAAGTCGGTCGGGTCGGTGATGGTCAGCGAGATCGTCTTGCCGTCCTTGGCCATCAGCCCCTTCGAGTTCGGGCTGAAGCCGGCCGACCGCAGCAGCGCCGTGGCCTGCGCGTCGCTGCGGGTGAACCGCAGGTTCCGGTACTGCGCCGCCATGAACTGCTGGTCGTTGGGCAGCACCAGCCCGGTCGGCGAGGAGGCCGGCGCCTCGTAGCCGTACTCGCCTTCGGAGGAGATGGTCTGCCGGTTCAGGGCCAGGCTGATCGCCTTGCGCACGGCGGTGATGCCGAGCGGCCAGACGGTCAGGTTGGGCACCAGGGCCACCACGCCTTCCGGCGGGAACCAGTAGTGGTTGTCCTTGCTCTTGTCCACGAACGTCTGCTGCAGGTGCGGGAAGGCGCCGCTCGCCCAGTCCATCTGTCCCTCGCCGAGCAGCGTGACGTCGGTGTTGACCGATTCGGTGGGGAACTGCATCTCGGCGACCTTGACCTTGGCCGCCTGCCAGTAGTGCGGGTTCTTCACCAGGGTCAGGTTCTGTGTGGAGAACGAGTGCAGCATCATCGGCCCGGTGCCCACCGGGTTCTTGTTCAGCGCCTTGTCCGGGCTGGCGATGTGCGCCCAGATGTGCTCGGGCACGATGTCGGTGAGCCCGGCCAGGTTGTAGAACTCCGCGTAGGAAGGCTTGGCGAAGGTCATCACCACGGTGTCGGGGCCCTGCGCCCGGATGCCGGAGAACGTCACCCCGTTGAGGTTGATGGCCGGGAAGCGCTTCAGTGCCTGATAGGTCCACACCACGTCGGCGCTGCTGAACGGCTTCCCGTCGGACCAGGTCACGCCCTTGCGCAGGGTGAAGGTGAGGGTGCGGTTGCCGTTGGACCACCGGTAGCCGGTGGCGAGCCAGGGGTAGATCACGTTCGGCTTGAGCGCGTTGAACTGCAGCAGCGGCTCATAGATGAACGTGCTGATTCCGTAGGATGCAAGCGAACTAGTCGGGAGGAAAGGGTTGAAATTATCCGATTGCGGCTCACCCGGGCCTTCCATGCTGAGGGTCAGGCCGCTCGTTCCGCCACCGCCTGAGGCGGCTGGCCCGGCGCTGCACGCGGCCAGCAGGCCCGCGACCGTGATCAGTGCCAGCCACCGGCGGGGTCTGGGCATCCGGCTCCCTCCTGGCTCGCGTTCACGCGTCCGCCATGTACGCCGTAGAGAAGATACCCAACTGTGTATGCTGTTATAACAGAATTACCGCATCAGTCAAGGGTGCGCAGGTCCGCTGGGGGGATCGCTTGTCCAAGACGTTGCCCGTGACGGCGCGCGGGGCACACCCGGCCGTGTCCCGGTCGAGCCCGCTGCCGCTGTACCACCAGGTGAAGACCGACATCCGGCGCCGCATCGAGCATGCCGAGTGGCGGCCGGGTGACAACATCCCGTCCGAGGCCGAGCTGTGCGAGCACTATGGCGCCAGCCGGATCACCATCCGCCGGGCGATCGGCGACCTCGCGGCCGAGGGCCTGCTGCTGCGGATCTCCGGCCGGGGCACCTACGTCCGCGAGCCGACGGTGACCGCGGGCCCGCGCGGGCTCACCTCGTTCACCCAGGAGATGGCGGGCCTCGGACTGCGGGCCGGGGCGCGGCTGCTGCGCATCGAGCTGCAGGCCGCGTCGGCCGAGGATGCCGCGCGGCTGGCGGTGCCCGAGGGTGAGCCGCTGGTGGTCATCGCCCGGCTGCGCACCGGGGACGGCAAGCCGATCGGCATCCAGACCTCCCGGCTGCCCGCGCGGCGGTTCCCCCGGCTGGAGCAGGCAGAGCTGGGCGACGGGTCGCTGTACGCCTACCTGGCCGACCACTACGGCTTCGTCCCGGCCGACGCCGAGGAGATCTTCGAGGTCGGCCCGATCCGGCGGCGGGACGCCGAGCTGCTCGAGGTGCGCCCGGGGACGTGCGGGTTCTTCGTGCAGCGGATGGCCTATGACGCCGACGGCCGGCTCGCCGAGCACGTGTCGGCGGTCATGCGCGGCGACCGCTACCGGATCCGCATCGGCCTGCGCGCCCCGGGCCATCCTGGCTGAACCACGGTGTGCGGGGGCAGCCGGCCTGGCGGCGACCGAGGCTCACCCGGTTACCGCTCCAGCAGGCGGGCGGCTCTCAGGAGCGGCTGGGTGAGGGCTTGGCCGTGCGGCCGTGCCTGCCGGGGTGGCCGCCCGCTGGCCCCGGTACGTTGGGTGTGGCTGAGGCGGCCCGGAGCAGGGCGGGCATGTTCTTGAGGGCCTTGGCGAACGCGGCCTTGTACTCGCGGACCCCGGCGTTGAGCGCCTGCTGGTTGGCGGTGACGAACTGCTGCTCGTAGCTTGCCTGGACGGCGAAGTAGATCCCGGACAGGTCGCTGCTCAGCGTGCAGTCCGCGTCGGCCACGGCCATCGCGATCTGGGCCTTGTTCTGCGCGGCGGTCGGCTGGCCGGGCGGGGTGAACGTGGCAGGGGCTGGCCCGGGGGGTGGACGTAGCCCCAGGGTCACCTGTGCCTGCTGTGAGAAGTCGTTCGCGTTCGAGGTTCGGTACCCCTCCTTGGCCATGCAGGCCGACCAGTTCGCCATCGCCTTCTTGATCGAGGGGTCCTGGACCTCGTCGTTGCCGATGTCGTTGTTCAGCGTCTCGATAATGGCCATGGAGTGGGCGAACTGGGCGTTGTTGAAGTTCTCCAGGATGTTGAAGCACTTGCCCCCGGCCGCTTGCGCCCCGGCGGGCATGCCGGCGAACGGCGAGCCGGGCTGACCCGGGCCGGTCGCGTTCCCGCCCCCGCCCGGCGCGAAGGGGGTTCCGGCCAGGAAGCCTTGCTGTGCCGCCAGCGCGGTGCCGATATAGCCCTGCCACCCGTATGGTGTCGCGAACGTGAAGCCGCTGTTCGTGCGTATGGCGTATTGCGCCTGGGAGGCGTACTGGCCGTAGCCCGCGTCGTTCATGCACGCGGTGTGCAGGGCGTCGTAGGTGTCGCCGGGCGCCAGCCCGTCGTTGTCGACGGCGCCGAGCCCGGCGTAGGGCGTGAACGCCTCCGACGACAGGGCGGCCTGGGCGGAGGCCGGGGCGGGCGGCCTGCCCACGGCGGGCGGCGTCACATCCGTGTCCGGCCCCTTATGCGGGGCGGCCGTGCACGCTGTGAGGACGGCGCATGACGCGGTCACCGCGCACGACACGAGGGCCGCGCGGCGGAGGACGGGACGCCGGCCGGCGTGGATGCTCATCATCGTTCCTTTCCGGCCTGCCGTGGCCGGCCGGGTCTGCCGCGGTTCACACGGTCCGCAGGGCTTCCAGCGGGCTGGTCCGCGCTGCGCGCAGCGCCGGGTACGCGCCCGCGAGCAGGCCGACCACGCTGCCGATGAGCGGGGCGGGCAGGGTGTAGTACGGGTTCAGCACGGCGGTCCAGTCCTTGGCGGCGGCGAAGATCACCACGATGCCGACGCCGGCGCAGGTGCCGATCAGCCCGCCGAGCGTGCCGAGCGCGGTGGATTCGGCGAGGAACTGTGCGGCGATGTGCCGGGGCCGGGCGCCGACGGCGCGCCGCACGCCGATCTCGCCGGTCCGCTCCAGCACCGCGACCAGCGTGGTGTTGGCTATCCCGACCGCCCCGATCAGCAGGCTGATCAGCGCGAGGATCAGGAACAGGCCGGCCAGGTCGCCGTTCACCTCGCCCTGCAGGCTGGTCGGGCTGGGCGGGGCCGTGACGACCAGCCGGTGCGGGTCGGCCGGCAGTTCGGCGGCGGCGATCTGCCGTGCCACCGCCTGCGCGGCGCCGGTTCTGGTGGCGATGATCATCTGGGCTTCTTCCTGGGTCCCGATGCCCGGCGGCGGGTTGCCGTAGTCTGCCAGGGCCGTGTTCTGCGGGATCAGCATCGCGCTGCCGCTGGCCACGCGCTGCGCGGAGCGGTACACGCCGACGACGGTGTAGGCGATCCCGTTCACGAACACGGCAGGGTGGCTGGCCAGGCGGGCAGGCGAGATGCCGAGCGTGGCGGCTGTCCCGCTGTCGAGCATCGCCACGTGCTGCGCGGTGTCGTTCTCATAGGTGGTCAGCGGCGAGCCCGCGGCCATCGCCAGGTCCATCGCCTTCATCGCGCCGGGCGAGGCGGCCAGCAGGTTGACCGTCTGGGAGGTGGCGCCCGACAACGCGAGCGAGGCGCTGAAGCTGGTCCCTTCCGGGAGTGCGACAGGCCACCAGACACCGGCGGCGGCCACCCCGTTGATGTGTTTCGCGGTGGCGTCCGCGTCGGCCGGGAAACCGATGGCCGGATTGGTGCCGGGCGCCGCGACGTCGTTGGCGGGCCCGTTGTCGGCCACCGTGACCGTCGTGTCCTCCAGAACAGTGAACGCGTGGGAGATCTGGCCCGCCCCGGTCGCGGTGAGGCCGAGCACGGCGACGAAGGCACCTACGCCGAGGACTGTGCCGAGCATGGTCAGCCCGGACCGGCCCGGCCGCTGCACGATGCCGGCGATCGCCTCGGCGGCCGTGTCGCGGGGGCTCAGCCGGGGTGGCGGCAGCCCAGCGCCCGGGCTAGGCATGACCGGACCCGATCCGCTCGGACAAGATTCCGTCGCTTATCGTCACGGTCCGTCTCGCGTGAGCAGCCACGCTTGCGTCGTGCGTGATGATCACGATGGTAAGGCCGTCGGCATTGAGCTGGTCGAGCAGTTCCATGAGCGTGCCGGCCATGTGCGAGTCCAGATTTCCCGTCGGCTCGTCGCACAGCAGCAGGCTTGGCCGGTTGACCAGCGCCCGCGCGATCGCGACCCGCTGGCATTCCCCGCCGGACAACGTGGTCGGGAGCGCGTCTATCCGGTGCCCCAGCCCCACCGCGCCGAGCGCGCCGGCCGCGGCCTGCAACCGGGAGTCTCGCGGCGTGTGGTTGTACAGCTCGGCGAGCAGCACGTTCTCCAGCGCCGTCCGGTAGGCCAGCAGGTGAAAGGCCTGGAAGACGAACCCGATCCGCCTGCCGCGCAGCGCCGACCGGTCCCGGTCAGACAGCCTGGACGTGTCCACGCCGTCCAGCAGGTACCGCCCGGCGGTGGGGGTGTCGAGCAGCCCCAGCAGGTGCAGCAGCGTGGACTTACCCGAGCCGGACGGCCCGGTCACCGCAACATAGTCGTTCTCCCCGACCACCAGATCGGCCGGCCGCAGCGCGTGCACCGGCGGCGAGCCGGGGTAAGTCCGGGCGAGCCCGCGTAGCTCGATCACTGGCCCGGTCATCAGCCGCTCACCACCACGCTGTCACCCGCGGCGAGGTGGCCGCCTCTCACCGGGGTCACCTGGACATAGCCGTTCTCGGAGATGCCCGGCGTGACCGGGACCTGGGTCTTCTTGCCATGCGCGCCGGTCACGGTGACGTAGCTGGTGCCAGACTCCGTCGTAACGATCGCGGCGACCGGCACCGTGAGCACCGCCCCCTCGGTCCGCCCGGTCTCGACGGTGACCAGAACGTTCTCACCGTTCAGCCTCGCAGGCAGCGGCTTGGACGGGTGCACGGCCAGCGGGACGAACGCCGTCTCCTCCGGGTTCGACGCGCTGCCAGAACTGCTCGAGCCTGCCGCCGACCCGGCCGATCCAGAACCGGTGGCCCCCGAAGCGGCGGACTCCGCGGCGGTCGCCGCGGCCGCGCCGCCCCCGACGTTCACAATCGCTCCTACCGGTGTTGTCGTCGTCGCCGTCCCCACATTGGCGATGGCCCCGGTGGCGTGGATGCCGGTCACCTCGTCGTAGATCTTCGCCCGCAGGCCGGTCTTGACCTGCCTGGTGTAGCCAGGCGCCAGCTCACCGGTCAGCGCCAGCGACCCGCGCGCCGAAAGCTCAAGGAACGGCTGGCCGGGTTGCTGCCCTTTGCCGCCGTTCACCGCGACCACCTTCGCGGGCAGCGACGGCAGGAAAATCACGTCGGTCATCGGCACGCCGCCCGTCGCGGGCGGGGTGGCGCCAAGGTGCTCGTAGTACAGGGCCACCGCGTCCTGCGTTGCCGTGCCGAAGTACCCGGGTGTGTCGCCGCCCGGGTAATACCCGAGCGAGGCCAGGGCCTTCTGCAACTCCGCCACGTCGGGCCCGCTCTCACCGGGCGTGATGTCCCGCCACGCGGGCACGCTGCCCGCCAGTATGAACAGCGGCTCGCCGTCTATCGAGGCCAGTTCCTCACCGTTGACGATCGTCTTGCCGACCGCCACATTCAGCCTCGATATGTACACCCCCGCCGACGAGCTCCCGCCGGCCGCCGAACCACCGCTGGCAGCCGAGCCGCCCGCAGCGGATCCGGTACCCGTTGCCGTTTCCGGTGCGGACGGGTACACGTCGTACTGCGTCGCCGGATACACCACGCCGCGCATCTGAACCGACGAGGTGAGGACCCGGGAAGCAACCTTCGCCGTAGTCACCGTCGGCCGTGGCGCGGCCGTGGTCGCCGCGATCTCCTGAGGCGACTTCACGAACGAGGCGCCGATCAGTCCGCCTATGGCCAGCAGGGCCGCTGCCCCGCCCACCGCGAACAAGACGCGCCGGCGCCGGGCCAGCCGCGACCCGCGCACCACCTGCCGGCCACCATCGCCGGGGCTGCTCTCCGTCGCTGGAGAGCCAACTTGTGCCACGTCGCACTCCTATGTTCCGCATGCCGTCGGGCTTGAGACGAAGCTGGAAACCCCTGATTCCGGCTCTGGCTCCAGCGTGCCGTCAGAACGCCCGGCCTTCGCGTGACCTTCGTGTGAGTTTGATGTCAAAGCCCCAGTCACGCGCATCCCGTGCGGCCATTGTCGGCCCGGGGCGGCGCGGCCGGCTATGGAGCGGTACCCACATCCGTAGTGGGCCTATGCCTACTCGTTGCCCGGCAGGACTGGGTCGACCGCGCCGAGCAGGAACGCGTCGCCGCCGAGCGCGGCGGGCACGATGCGCACGGCGCCCCGGCTGGCCGGCTGGGCGAGCTCACCGACCGCCTCGCGGGCCCGGGTGGTGAACAGGCCGAGCCCGCTGCCCACGCCACCGCCCAGCACGACCGCGTCCAGGTCGAGCAGGCTCACGATCGAGACGACGGCGTGCGCGAACGCCCGGGCCGCGTCCTCCACCGCCGCCCGGCATGACGCGTCACCGGCCGCGGCCGCTACGCCCGCGGCCGCCGCGGGGCGGCCCGCCGCCGTCTCGATCGCCGGGCCGGCCGCGGCGGCTTCCAGAGCGCCGATCTGCCGGGCCAGCGGGGTGGCCGCCACCTCCGGATCCACGATCATCCAGCCGGCCGCCCCGGCGATGCCCCGCGATCCGGAATACAGCCGTCCGTCCAGCACTAGGCCACCGCCCACGCCGGTGCCCACGATGAGGAACGCCATGTTGCGGGTGCCACGCCCGGCGCCGAACCGGTGCTCGCCCAGCGCACCGGCGTGCCCGTCGTAGACCACCGAGGTGGGCACGCCGAGTTCGTCGCCCAGCGCCTGCCCGAGCGGGAAGCCCGCCAGCCCGGGCAGGTGCGGCGCGAACTCCACCACCCCGGTGCCCGGCTCCACCCGGCCCGCGACCGACACCCCGGCCGCCACGATCTGCGTCCCCACGCGCCCCGTCAGCCCCAGGGCCCGCCCGGCCATCTCCTGGGCCTGCCCCGCCAGATTCCGGGCCTGCCCGGCCAGCAGCCGGGTGAAATCCCGGCCGCCGCAGTCCGGGGTGGGCAGTGCATCCATCCGGGCGAGCACCTTGCCGTCCCCGGTGACCAGTGCCCCGGCCACCTTGGTGCCGCCGACATCCAGCGCCACCGCGAGCGGGACCTGGCCAGCCATGCGGGTCATCCTAGGGCCGGGGCGTGAGCACAGACCGGGCAGCTTCAGCCGGATTACCCGGAAGGAGCCTCCCCGCCTGTCCCGTCAGGCACCGTCTCGTCAGGTACCGCGAAGAACCGAAGTGCGATCGGCCGGGCGCCCTGCGGGGCGTCATGGGCGGTGTGCCCGTACTTCCATTCCAGGGCGGCGTACTCCTTGCAGAACGCGAGCAGTTCCCCCCTGGTCATGTAGAACCCGCCACGGAAGGACTGCGCCCAGCCCTCCGGTCCCTCGTACTGGCTGAGCACGCGGAAGTAAAGGTCGATGTCGTGCTCGGCGTGCGCCCGGGCGTGGGCCACGGCGGCCGACCACTCGGCGGCGGCCATTTTCGCCGGGTCGGGCATCTGGATGTGGAACGGCAGCGCCCGCCACCACCGCTCCCGGCCGCCCGACTTCTCCGGGATCTCTTCCACGAACCCCTGCTCGGCCAGTTTGCGCAGGTGGTAGCTCGTCGTCCCGGTGCTTTCCCCCAGCGCGTGGGCCAGGCTGGTGGAGTTCGCCTCCCGGTGCTGCTGGAGGTGGCCGAGGATGCGCCGCCGCAACGGGTTGGCCAGCGTCCGGTAGATCGCGGACCGGTCACCGTTGGCGCGGCCGGCCGGTTCCGGCGGAGTAGCAGGCACCGCCCCAGCATACTGCAAAACTATTTGCAGAACTTTCTGCAACCGGCTTAGCATGAGCCGGACACCGCGACCAGACGCCCGGGACCTGGAGGCTTGGATGACGCTGCGCCCTCTCGCGGCAACCGATGAGACTGGCCTTCCCGCCAGGGACCGGGAGGCCGCTCACGCTCTCCCCGGCCACGGTCCCGATAGCCGCGGCGCCGGTGACGAAGCCATGCTCCTGGACGCGTTCCTCACCCGGCTCGGCGACCAGATTGATGATCGCGCGGCCGTGGCCTTCGACGAGCAGTTTGCCGAGCTGCTGGCCGGCCCGGGGCCGGCCAGCCGGGCACTGGTGCGGAACCGGCGGGCTGCCCTCGCCGTGGTCTGCGCCTCGGTCGCCACGGGCGCCTGCGTGACGATCTTCGCGCCCGGCGGCGCCGCCGCATCGCTGATCGCCTGGACCGCCATAACCGTGATCAACCTGGCTTATCTCCTGCGCCGCTGATGAGGCACCCCCGGGCAGGCCGGCTAAACCGGGACAGGCCGGCTAGGAGTTCCCGCTGCTGAAGGCGGCGTCGAAGGACGCCTGCGGCGGCTCGAAGTCGAACCGGCGGAGGAACTCCAGCGACTGCGGCGCCCCGGCCAGCCGGTCCATCCCGGCGTCCTCCCACTCCACCGAGATGGGCCCCTGGTAGCCGATCGCGGTGAGCATCCGGAACACGTCCTCCCAGGGCACGTCGCCGTGCCCGGCCGACACGAAGTCCCAGCCGCGCCGCGGGTCACCCCAGGGCAGATGCGAGCCCAGCCTGCCGTTCCGGCCGTCCAGCCGCTTGCGCGCCTCCTTGCAGTCCACGTGGTAGATCCGGTCGCGGAACTCGTGCAGGAAGCCGACCGGGTCCAGGTCCTGCCAGACGAAGTGGCTGGGGTCGAAGTTCAGCCCGAACGCCGGCCGCCCGTCCACCGCCGCCAGCGCGCGCTTGGCCGTCCAGAAGTCGTAGGCGATCTCGCTCGGGTGCACCTCGTGCGCGAACCGCACGCCCTCCGCGTCGAACACGTCCAGGATCGGATTCCACCGCTCGGCGAAGTCGGTGTAGCCGCGCTCGATCATCGACTCCGGCACCGGCGGGAACATCGCCACCGTGTGCCAGATCGCCGACCCGGTGAAGCCCACCACGGTCCGCACCCCGAACGCGGCCGCGGCCCGGGCGGTGTCGGCCATCTCGGCCGCGGCCCGGCGGCGCACCGCCTCGGGCTCGCCGTCGCCCCAGATCCGGGCGGGCAGGATGGCCTGGTGGCGTTCGTCTATCGGGTGGTCACAGACCGCCTGGCCGACCAGGTGGTTGGAGATGGCCCAGCACTTCAGCCCGTATTTCTCCAGCAGCGCGTGCCGCCCGGCCAGGTAGCCGTCCTCGTGCAGCGCGCGGTCTACCTCGAAGTGATCTCCCCAGCAGGCCAGCTCGAGGCCGTCGTAGCCCCAGTCGCTGGCCAGCGCGGCCACCTTCTCCAGCGGCAGGTCGGCCCACTGGCCGGTGAACAGGGTAAATGGCCGTGGCATCGGGTCCTCCAGTCAGTCGGGCTGTGACACCTGTGGGGGCACCGGCTGGGGCACCGGGGTCCAGGCGCTGCCGCCTGCCGCGCTGGCCGCCACCGCGGCGAGTACCCGCTGCACCTGCAGGCCGTCGGCGAACGACGGCGACGGCTGCGTGCCATCCGCGATGGCCAGCAGCAGGTCGCGGAACTGATGGCTGAACGTGTGCTCCCAGCCCAGCGTGTGGCCGGGCGGCCACCATGCGGACAGGTACGGGTGGCCGGGCTCGGTGACCAGGATGCGGCGGAACCCTGCCGTAGGGGATCTCTCCGGCGAGGAAAGCAGAGTGCCGCTGGCCTCGGTCCCGTCGCAGAACTCGAGTTCGTTCAGCCGCTCCAGGTCGAACGCGAGGCTGCCGGCGCTGCCGTTCAGCTCGATCCGCAGCGCGTTCTTCCGGCCAGTGGCGAACCTGGTCGCCTCCAGTGAGGCCAGCGCGCCGGAGCCGAGACGGGCGGTGACCAGCACCGCGTCGTCCACGGTGACCTCGCCGTGGCCGTCCCCGCCGGGCAGCGGGCGCCGCGTTGTGAACGTCGTGCTCACCCCGGACACCCCGGTGATCAGCTCCCCGCTCAGGTACTGGGCCAGGTCGACGATGTGCGCGCCGAGATCACCGAGCGCCCCGGACCCGGCGTGCTCGGCCTGCAGCCGCCAGGTCAGCGAGAACGCCGGGTCGGCCAGCCAGTCCTGCAGGTAGCTGGCCCGCGCGTGCCGCAGTGTGCCGATCCGGCCCTGCTCGACGAGCTGGCGGGCCAGCGCGATCGCCGGCACCCGCCGGTAGTTGAAGCCGACCATGGCGACCTGGCCCGCGGCCCGCGCCGTGGCGGCGGCCGCCGCCATCGCCTCGGCCTCGGCCACCGTGTTGGCCAGCGGTTTCTCGCACAGCACGTGCTTGCCGGCGCGCAGCGCGGCGATGGCGATGGGCGCGTGCAGGTCGCCGGGGGCGCCGATGTCCACCAGCTGCACGTCGTCGCGCTCGATCAGCGCCCGCCAGTCGGTCTCCACCGCCGCCCAGCCGAGCCGGTCCGCGGCCGCCTGCGCGGCACCGCCGTCCCGGCCGGAGATCGCGGCCATCACCGGCGCCACCGGCAGGTCGAAGACCCGGCCGACGGTGCGCCAGCCCTGTGAGTGCGCCGCGCCCATGAACGCGTAGCCGACCATGCCCACGCCGATCACCGGCTTGCCGCCACCCGACGCGGCCCGCGCCTCAGCCATGACGCGTCAGCCTAGCTCGCGCTCCGCTCATGCGGATCCCAGGCGGCGCCCAGCGGCTCCGGCACGGTGAAGCCGGCCCGCACCGGCCGGAACCCGCCGCCGGCCGCCGAGGCGTCGATCTCGGTCATCATCTCCAGCACGTGCAGCGCCATCTCCGCCGAGGCCCGGTGTGGCTGCCCGGCGCGCAGCGTGCGGGCCATGTCCAGCACGCCGAGCCCGCGCCCCGCCGTGGCGCCCTCGGTGGGCAGCACGGTCCAGTCGTCCTGCCCGGCCGGGCGCAGCCGCAGCTCGCCGCCGAACATGTTGGGATCCGGCAGCGCCAGCGTGGCCTCGGTGCCGGTGATCTCGACGAAGCCGTGCCGGGACAGCGGTGAGTCCCAGCTGAACATCATCGACGCCACCTGGCCCGCCGCGTACTCGGCCAGCGCGGCCACGTGCGTGTGTACCTGCACGCCGAACTCGGTGCCGGCCCGCGGCCCGGACCCGATCACCCGGGTCTCCCGCGCCTGCCGGCTGACCGCCGCCACCTGGCTGGCCGGGCCGAACAGCGTGGCCAGCGTGGACAGGTAGTACGGGCCGAGGTCGAACAGCGGGCCCGCGCCGGCCGCGAACAGGAACTCCGGGCTGGGATGCCACGACTCCGGGCCCGGTCCCTGCAGCAGCATCAGCGCGCTCAGCGGGGTGCCGATCGTGCCCGCGGCGATCAGCCGCCGGGCCGACTGCAGCCCGGCGCCGAGTACCGTGTCCGGCGCGCAGCCGACCCGCAGCCCCGACCGCTCGGCCAGCGCGAGCAGGGCCTGGCCGGACGGCACGTCGGCGGCCAGCGGCTTCTCGTTCCACACGTGCTTGCCGGCGTGCAGCGCGGCGGTGGCCACCTCGGCGTGCGCGGCCGGGATGGTCAGGTTCACCACCAGGCCGACCCCCGGGTACTCCAGCGCCTCGGCCGTGCTGCCGGCCGCGGGCACGCCGTACTTCTCCGCCTGCGTCTTGGCCCGGCCCAGATCCAGGTCCGCGCAGAACAGCACGTTCAGGTCCGGGAACGAGGTCAGGTTGCGCAGGTACTCGTTGCTGATGTTGCCGCAGCCGACCAGGGCCACGCCGAGCGGCTCACCGCCGGTCATCAGGCGCCCGTTTCCCTGGGCACCGGCCGGGCCAGGCCGTTGCGCGCCAGCCAGGCCAGGCTGTCGCCGACCGCGGTGATCATGTCGGTGGCGCAGCTGTCCAGCTCGACGACGTGCCACTCCGCCGACGGGCAGGCGGCCAGGACGTCGGCGACCGGCATCCGGCCGCTGCCGACCGCGGTCATCGGGTCGTCCTTGGTCACCGGGCCGTCCTTGACGTGCAGGTAGCGGACCCGGTCGCCGAGCCTGCCCAGCAGCGCGGGCACGTCCTGCCCGCCGACCGCGGCCCAGTAGGTGTCCACCTCGAGGATCACCTGGTCGTCCAGCTGGCTGGCCAGCAGCTCGAGCCCGGGCCGGCCACCGATCACCGACGACAGCTCGAAGTCGTGGTTGTGGTAGCCGAGCCGCAGGCCGTGCCCGGCGGCCCGCGCGGCGGCCTCGTTCAGCTCCTTGGCCAGCGCGGCGATGTCGTCCGCGCCGGCGAACCGGGCGGGTGGCACCCACGGCACGATCACCGTGTCCGCGCCCACCATGGCCGTGCCGGCGAACACCGCATCGGCGTCGCCGTCGCCGAGCACCTGGCCGTGCACGCTGCACACGGTGAGCCCGGCCTCGTCCAGTTCGGTGCGCAGCCGCCCGGGGTCGGTGCGGACGTCGTGGGCCTCGACCGCCCCGTAGCCGAACGCGGCGATCTGCGCCAGCACGGCGGGCCGGCCGGCGGCAAGCTGCTCCCGGACCGTGTACAGCTGGACGGCGGGCGGACTGCTGATCGGCACCTGTGTCACCTCGAGCCTGTTAGGCCGGCACGGCCGGGGGTTATATTTTCGCAAAGCTTTCGGTTAGTGTTTAAGCCTGCCAACAGCACGTTAAGCACGCGCAGAAGCGGTGTCAATGGAAAAAGTTTCGGTAAGTTTTCGAAAAACTGGGCGGCCATGTCGCCGAAGCTGACGCGGGCCGGCGGCGACCGCAGCCTGACCAGCATCGCCGCCACCGCCGGGGTGTCGGTGTCCACCGTGTCCAAGGTGCTGAACGGCCGGACCGACGTGGCCCCGCACACCCGCGAGCGGGTCGCCGGGATTCTCCGCGCGCACGGCTACCGGGTGCTGCCCCGGCCCGGCATCGGCATCGTCGATCTGCTCATCGGCGGCCTGGACAGCCCGTGGTCGGAGGAGCTGATCAACGGCACCGTGCTCGCGGCCGCCGAGACCGAGCTCAGCGTGGTGGTGACCCGGGTCATCTCGGCCGCTGACTTCGCGCGCTGGCTGGCCATCGCGGCCCGGCGCGGCAGCGACGGGGTGCTGAGCGTGCTGCACGTGCCGGACACCGAGACGCGGCGCCGCCTGGCGGCCGCGCACATCCCGCTGGTGGTCATCGACCCGCCGACCGAGCCGGCCGGCGAGTTCCGGTCGGTCGGCACCACGAACTGGCAGGGCGGGCTCACCGCCGCCCGGCACCTCATCGAGTTCGGCCACCGCCGGATCGGGGCCATCGGCGGCCCGGCCGAGCTGTGGTCCTGCCGGGCCAGGCTGGACGGCTACCGCAGCGCGCTGCTGCGGGCCGGGCTGCCGGTGGACGAGGAACTGGTGCGCTGCGGCGAGCTGTGCGCCGGCGGCGGCCGCGAGCACGCCAGCCAGCTGCTCGGCCTGGCCGGCCCGCCGACGGCGATCATGGCCGGGAACGACGCCCAGGCCTTCGGCGTGCTGCAGGCGCTCAGCGAGCGCGGGCTGCGCTCGCCCGCCGACGTCAGCGTGACCGGATTCGACGACCTGCCCATCACGACCTGGGCCACCCCGCCGCTGACCACGATCAGGCAGCCGCTGGCCGCGATGTCAGCGACCGCGTTCCGGATGCTGCTCACCGCCGGGTCGGACAGCGTGATGCAGGCGCACCACGTGGAGCTGGAGACCACCCTGGTGGTCAGGGACAGCACCGCCCCGCCGCCGCACGCGGCGCGCTGAGCGCGCCAGCCGGGCACGGTCAGCCGGTGAAGCCCTGCTCGGCGAGCAGCTTGCCGACCTTCGCCCGGTGCGCGGCCTCCCACTCCTCCAGCGACTCGGCCGCCTCGTGGGCCATCTTCGCCCGGGCGTCCCGCAGCACCTGCCCGCCGCGGTCCCGCGGGGTGACCACGACACCCTCCTCGTCGGCCACCACGATGTCGCCGGGCCGCACGGTCACGCCGCCGCAGCGCACCTCGGTGTTCAGCGGCGCGACCGCCGACTTGACCCCGGGCACCGGGATCAGCCCCCGGGCGAACACCGGGAAGCCCAGCTCCCGCACCTCAGCGAGATCCCGGATCACCCCGTCGAGCACGAACCCGGCGATGCCGCGGCGCTGCGCGACCGCGCACACGTTCCCGCCGGCCAGCGCGTAGTCCACGTCACCGGCCTGCACGACGACGACCGAGCCGGGCTCGGCGCGGTAGATGGCCGCGTGCAGCATCAGGTTGTCGCCCGGCGGGCAGCGCACCGTGAACGCGGGCCCGGCCACCCGCGGCACCGACGGCCACAGCGGCCGGATGCCGATGTCCATGACCTGGGCGCGGCCGAGCACGTCGGCGAGGGTGGTCGGTGAGATGTCGGAGAATCCGGTGACGTCGCTCATCCCGCCAGCATGGCAGGGCGGCAGCCGTTCATTAAATTTATGACGAGACTCATTCAAAACGCCACCAGAAAAGGGACGTGGTCTCAACGCGTTTTGAATAAGTCTCGCGGTGACCAACCTGAGCAGGCGGTTCAGGCTGGACCGGGCGCGGGGCTGAGGTCGAAGTCGCTGCGCGTCTGCGGGGCGCCGAACGCCACCATGCTGGCCGCCGGGTGATGGTCGGCCGCGGTGACCAGCGCCGTGTAGACGCCCGGGCGCACACCGCCGATGTGGTACCGGCCGTCGCCCGCGGTGACCTCGCGTGCCACCTGCGCGCCGGTGCCGTCGATGATCGTCACCGCCGCGGCGGCGACCGCTGCGCCACGGCCGTCCCGCACCATCCCGGTGAGCGCCCCGTGCCCGTCTGCCGCCGCGTCGGCCACCGGTAGCGGCACAGCGGCCGGCGCGGGCAGCGGAGCCGCGGTCGCCTCAGCGGCGGGCGGTGCGGCCAGTTCCAGCGCAGCGGTCGTGTCCGCTGCGGTCGGCTGCGGAACGGCGCCCGGGATCTGGGGTGCGGCGCCGGGCTCCGCGTCCGGGGCGGCGTCGGTGACCGCGTCGGCTGCCGGGCGGCCCCGCCTGGTGAGCAGGCCGACGGCGGCGCCGCCGACCGCGACGAACGCCGCGACGACGAACGCCGCGTTCATCCCGCTGACGAACGTGCTGTGGCTGACCTCGGCCAGCCGCGCGGCGATCTGCGGCGGGGTGCCGCGGGGGACCGGCGCGACGCCGACGGTGACCGCGCTCTTCAGCTGGCCGAGCTGGGCGCCGGTCAGCGGGGGCAGGTGTGCCGCGGCCCACCGGCCCGGCAGCAGGCTGGACACCCGGGCCGACATGACCGCGCCCAGCACCGCGGTGCCGAGCGTGCCGCCGACCTGCATGGCGGTGGACTGCAGCCCGCCCGCGACGCCGGCCAGCTCGGCCGCGGCGTTGCCCACGATCACGTCGGTCGCGCCTACGATAACCGGGCTGAGACCCAGGCCCAGCAGCACGAACCAGATGATCGTGTCGCCGAGGCCGGAGGTCGCGCCGACCCGGGACAGCCCGTAAAGCCCGGCCGCGCCCATCAGCATGCCGGCCACCATCGGGATCCGCGGCCCGATCCGGGTGATCAGCGCGCCGGCCAGCGGTGAGCCGAGGATCAGCATCCCGGTCATCGGCAGCAGCCGCACCCCGGTCGCCACCGCGTCCAGGCCGCGCACGTTCTCCAGGTAGAAGGTCATGAAGAACATCGCGCCGAACAGCGAGAACATCAGCGCCAGCACCAGCACCGTGCCGGCCGACAGCGGCACCGAGCGGAACAGCCGCAGCGGCAGCAGCGGCTCCCTGGTGCGCCACTCACGCAGCACGAAACCCACCCCGGCGAGCACCGCGCCGCTGAAGAAGGCCAGTGTCCTGGTGCTCTCCCAGCCGTAGGCCGGGCCCTTGATCAGGCCCCAGATCAGCAGGAACAGACTGGCCGACAGCAGCAGGATGCCGGGCACGTCGAACGACCTGGCCGCCCGCGACGGCGGCGTCTCGCGCAGCACGATCAGGCTCATGGCCAGCGCGATCAGGCCGACCGGCACGTTGACGTAGAAGATCGATTCCCAGTTGACGTGCTGCACCAGCAGCCCGCCGACGATCGGGCCCGCCGCGGTCGACGCGCCGACCGCCGCACCCCAGATGCCCAGCGCGCTGCTCAGCCGGGCCACCGTCTGTGCCGGACCAGACTGTGCCCGACGGGCCCGCCGCGCCCGACGTGCCGCGCCGGGAGCGGAAGAAGCAGCAGACCAGGGACGCCCTGGTCGAGGCGGCGCTGACGCTGTTCGAGGCGCAGGGCTACGAGCAGACCGCGGTGCACGAGATCACCGACGCCGTCGACGTCTCCGAGCGGACCTTCTTCCGGTACTTCGCCGGTAAGGAGGACCTCGTCCTGTCCTTCTCCCGGGACCGGACCGCCGCGCTGCTCGAGGCGCTGGCGGCCAGGCCGCCCGGCGAGGATCCGCTCACCGCGCTGCGCCGCGCGTTCCGCCGGTCGCTGGACTTCACCCCCGCCGCGGAGGCCAGGTACCTGTCGGTGCTCAGACTGATCGACGGCACGCCCACGCTGATCGCGGCCAGCCTGCGCGACGCCGACGAGCACTCCGAGGAGATCGTGGCCGCGCTGGCCCGGCGGGAGGACGTCGACCCCGCCACCGACCTGCGCCCACGCATCCTGGCCGCCACCTTCGGCGTGCTCGTGTTCAAGGCCATCCACGACTGGCGGAAGGCCGGCGGAACCGGCGTCGAGGCCATGCTGGCCAGGCTGGACAGCTACGCCGGCCAGTTCGGTCCCGGCCTCTTCGGCCACTGGCGGAACCCGTAGCCTGGTAGCCGGGACCCTGCGGGCACAGGTTTGCCGGAGACGCCCGGGGGCCGTAGCGAGGATGGTGGCGGTTGACGGTTCACGTGATCCACGAGAACCCGGAGTGGTACGCGCCGCTGGCGGCCGCGTTCGACGCCGCCGGTGTGCCGCACCGGAAGTGGCTGCTCGGCACCGGCGTGCTCGACCTGGACGCCGAGCCGCCCGCCGGGGTGTTCTGGTCGCGGATGAGCGCGTCGTCGCACAGCCGCGGCCACCCGTTCGCCAAGGACCAGACCCGGGGCGTGCTGACCTGGCTGGAGTGCCACGGCCGCCGGGTGGTCAACGGGCGCCGGGTGCTCGACCTGGAGATGAGCAAGGTCGAGCAGTTGGCCCTGCTGCGCGCGGCCGGTTTCGACGTGCCACGCACGCTCGCCGTCGCCGGGCCGGATGACCTGGCCGAGGCGGCCCGGCGGCTGCCGGTGCCGTTCATCGGCAAGCACAACCAGGGCGGCAAGGGCGTCTCGGTGCGGCTGTTCGGCAGCCACGAGGAGTTCACCGCCTACCTGTCCGGGCCGGACTACCTGCCCCCGGTGGACGGGATCACCCTGCTGCAGGAGTACCTGCGGCCGGCCCAGCCGCGGATCACCAGGGTGGAGATCGTCGGGGCTGAGTTCATGTACGCGATCACCGCCGACACCGCACGCGGCGGCTTCGAGCTGTGCCCGGCCGACGCCTGTGCGGTGCCGCCGCCGGGCGGCGCGCCTGGTCCGGCTGACGTGCCCGGCCTGGCCGGCGTGCCCGGCGGGGACGGCGGGATCTTCGCGCTGCGCGAGGGGTTCGACCATCCGGTGATCGGCCGCTACACCGACTTCGCCCGGCGGCACGGGATCGAGATCGCCGGCTTTGAGTTCATCGAGACCGCCGACGGCAGGCTCGTCACCTACGACATCAACTCCACCACCAACTACAACGCCGCGATCGAGGCGGTGGCGCCGCGCCCGGCGCTGCCCGCGGTGGCCAGTTTTTTCAAGCGGCTGCTGGCCGGTGAGCCGCGGCCGGTCGCAGCGGAGAGGGGACCGACGTGAGGTTTGGCTACTGGATGCCGATCTTCGGCGGCTGGCTGCGCAACGTGCCCGACGAGGGCATGCCCGTGGCCTGGCCTTATGTGCGTGACCTGACGGTGGAGAGCGAGCGGCACGGGTTTGACCTCACGCTCATCGCCGAGCTGAACCTCAACGACATCAAGGGCCACCACGCGCCGTCGCTGGACTGCTGGACGCTCGCGCCCGCGCTCGCCGCGGTCACCGAACGGCTGGAACTGATGCTCGCGGTCCGGCCGAACTACCACTCCCCGGCGCTGACCGCCAAGGCGCTGTCCACGCTGGACGTAATCGCCCCCGGCCGGGTCTCGCTGAACGTCGTGTCCTCCTGGTGGCGCGACGAGGCCGCCCAGTACGGGGCGCCGTTCGACGAGCACGACGCCAGGTACGCGCGCACCACCGAGTGGCTGGAGGTGATGTCCCGGCTGTGGCGCGAGGACACCGTCGACCACGACGGCCCGCTGTACCAGTTCAAGGGCACCGTGCTCGAGCCCAAGCCCAGCCGGATGCCGCCGGTCTACATGGGCGGCGAGTCGCCCAAGGCCAAGGAGGTGATCGGCGGCCGCGCGGACGCCTACGTGATGCACGGCGACGCGCCAGAGGTCATCGCGGGCAAGATCGACGATATGCGGTCGCGGCGGGAGGCGGCGGGCCGGCCTCCGCTGGAGTTCGGCGTGGCCGGCTACGTGATCTGCCGGGACACCGAGTCCGAAGCGCAGGCGGAGCTCGAGCGGATCCTCGACGTGCGTTCCTCTCCCGAGGCCTACGCCTCCTACCAGGACTTCATCGCGGGTTCCCAGCTGGAGTCGCGGGTCTCGATCGAGGAGTACAGCGTGTCCAACCGGGGGCTGCGCGCCGGGCTCGTCGGCACCCCGGAACAGATCACCGCCCGGCTGCGCGCCTACGAGGAAGCCGGGGTCGGCCTGATGCTGCTGCAGTTCTCCCCGCAGCGCGAGGAGATGGCCAGGTTCGGCCGGGACGTGATCAACGGGTACCACCCCGCCTGATGAGCCTGGCAAGCTGAGCACAGGCATGCGGAAGGGGCAGGCTATGACCGATGACAGGGACGCGCACGCGGCCACGGACGGGCCGCGCAAGCTGGATCTGGACACCAGCGTGGCGCACCCGGCCCGGGTGTACGACTACTGGCTTGGCGGCAAGGACAACTTCGCCGCCGACCGGGAGGCGGCCGAGCAGGTGATCGCCGCGAACCCGTACGTGCTGCCCGGGGTGCGGTCCAACCGGGCCTTCCTCGGCCGGGCGGTGCGCTACCTGGCCGGCGAGGCCGGGATCCGCCAGTTCCTGGACGTCGGCACCGGGCTGCCCACCGTGAACAACACACACGAGGTCGCCCAGCAGGCCGCGCCGGAGTGCCGCATCGTCTATGTGGACAACGACCCGATCGTGCTCGCGCACGCCCGGGCTCTGCTGACCAGCACCCCGGAGGGGGCCACCGCCTACGTGGACGCTGACCTGCACGACACCGGTGAGCTGCTGCGGGGGGCCGCCGGCACGCTGGACTTCGGCCAGCCGGTCGCCGTGATGCTGCTGATGATCCTTCAGTACATCCCGGACGGGGACGATCCGTGGGGGATCGTGCGCAGGCTGCTGGACGCGGTGCCGTCGGCCAGTTACCTGGTGGTCTCCGACACGGCTGCGGACATCGACGCCAAAGTGGTGGCCGAGTCGGCCCGACGCTACAACGAGCGGCTGGGCTCGGTGCGGCAGACCAGGCGCACGAAGGAGGAGTTCAACCGCTTCCTCGAGGGTCTTGACCTGGTCGATCCCGGCGTGGTGGCACCGGCCCAGTGGCGCGGCCCGGCCACCGACAGCCAGCGCATCCCCGCCTACGCCGCGGTCGGCCGCAAGCCCTGAACCTGGGCCAGCGGTCAGGGCCGGCCGAGCGCCCGGAACTCCCACCCCGAGGCTCGCCACTGCGCCGGGTCGAGTTCGTGCCGGGTGTCCACGATGTTCCGCTGCGCCACGGCCTTCCCGATCACTTCGGGGTCCGCGTGCGCGAACTCCGGCCACTCGGTGAGCAGGAGCAGCACGTCCGCGTCCGCCGCGGCGCCCTCCACCGAGCTGGCGTACCGCAGCTGGGGGTGCGCCTGGCGAGCGCGTTCCATCGCGACCGGGTCGTAGGCGGTGACCCGCGCCCCCAGCCGCTGCACGGTCAGCGCGACGTCCAGCGCGGGCGAGTCCCGCAGGTCGTCGGAGTCGGGCTTGAACGCCAGCCCGAGCACTCCGACGCGGCGGCCGGCCAGCGACCCGCCGGCCAGTTCGGTGGCCAGCTCGATGACCTTCGCCCGGCGCCGTGTGTTGATCGCGTCCACCTCGCCGAGGAACCCGAGCGCGTCGCCGACGCCGAGCTCCACAGCCCGCGAGCCGAACGCCCGGATGTCCTTGGGCAGGCAGCTGCCACCGAAACCGAGCCCGGGCCGCATGCCCGCGGAGCCGATCCGGTGGTCGTAGGCGAGCACCTCGGCCAGCCTGATCACGTCCCCGCCGGACGCCTCGCAGACCTCCGCCATGGCGTTGATGAACGAGATCTTGGTGGCCAGGAATGCGTTCGCGGCCACCTTGACCAGCTCGGCGGTGGCGTAGTCGGTGACCACGAAGGGCACCCCCGCGGCCATCGGCTCCGCGTAGATCTCACGCAGCGTGGCCTCCGCCCCGGCCGACCGCACGCCGGCCACGATCCGCTCCGGGCGCAGCGTGTCTGTGACGCCGTAACCCTCGCGCAGGAACTCCGGGTTCCACGCCAGCTCGACCCCTTGGCCGGCCGGTGCGAGCTCGGCCAGCCGGCCGGCCACCCCGGCCGCCGTGTTCACCGGGACGGTGGATTTCCCCACGACCAGGCACGGCCGGGTCAGCAGCGGGGCCAGCGCGTCCACACACCCGTTCAGCTGGGATAGGTCGGCGCGGCCCGAGCCGTCCTGCTGCGGCGTGCCCACGCAGATGAAGTGGACGTCGCCGAAGTCCGCGGCCTCGGCGTAGGAGGTGGTGAACCGGAGCCGTCCCGAGCTCAGCCCCTGCTCCAGCAGCGGGCCCAGCCCGGGCTCGAAGAACGGCAGCCGGCCCGCGGCGAGCGCGCTGGCCCGGGTCTCGTCGGTGTCCAGGCCCATTACGTCAAAGCCGAGTTCCGCCATGCACGCGGCGTGCGTCGCGCCAAGATAACCGGTCCCGAGGACGGTGAGGCGAAGAGGCACGGGTGTTCCTTCTCTCGGGCTGCGAGCTGATCGCGGGGCGGACAGGGTCCACATGCTAATCGAGCAATTCGACCCGGCGGGCCTCAGATGATTGGCGCCGGGGACCGTTTCCCGGCCGCTGACCCTGCGCTGCGGGTACGGCGCCGCCAGCGGGTAACCACTATCCTGAGCGGCTACGGGCCGCGCCGGCTGCTTGACCGCCCAGCGACCGTGGCTTATGTCAGGCAGGGAAGGTGAGGTGGTGGTGAGCCTCCTCCCGTCGGCGCTGAAGCCGTCCCCGGCGGCCGCGGGCCGCCGAGGCCGCCGGCCCGCGCTGGCCAGCTGGCTCGTCCTGACCGGTTACCTGCTGGGTGCGGTGGCGGTCACCTGGCGGTTGTGGGCCGATCCGGCGTCGCTCATGCCGATCGGCCGCGGCAACCGGGACGTCGATCTGTTCGCCTGGTTCGTCCGCCTTGAGGCGACGGCCGTCTCCCATGGCGCGCTGCCCGGGCTGGTCAGCACGGCGATGAACGCGCCGCATGGGATCAGCCTGCTGTGGAACACCTCGCTGCTGCTGCCCGGGGTCGTGCTGTCGCCGCTGTCCCTGCTGGCCGGGCCGCAGACCACGCTCACCGTGGTGATGACCCTGGGTTTCGCCGGCTCGGCGGCCAGCCTGTTCTGGGTGCTGCGCCGGTGGGATGCTTCCGTCAGCGCGGCGGCGCTCGGCGGCGCGGTGTACGGGTTCTCCCCGGCTCTGCTGGACGCCGGCATGGGCCACTACCACCTCGAGTTCGCGGTGTTCCCGCCGTTGATCATCGACGCCCTGCTGCGGCTGGTCACCGGCCGCGGCCGGCCGCTGCGCACCGGTGCCTGGCTGGGTGTGCTGATCGCCGCCCAGTTGCTCACCGGGGAGGAACTGCTGACCGACACCGCCGTGGCCGCCGCCGTGCTGCTCGTCGTGGTCGCGGCCGGACGGCCGCGGGCCGTTCCCGGGCAGCTGCGGGCGGCGGCAGGCGGTCTCGCGATGACGGCGGGGGTTGCGCTGCTGCTCTGCGGTTATCCGCTGTGGGAACAGTTCCGCGGCCCGTTCAGCCAGCACGGCAGCCCGTGGCCGACCAGCCCGTTCCACGCCCATCCGGTGGCCTTCGTCACCCCGCCGACCAGCCTGCTGTTCCACACCCAGGCCAGCGCGGCCACCGCCGCCGCCAACTACGGCACGAACCTGGCCGAGTACCTCGGTTATCTGGGCTGGCCGCTGCTGATCGTGCTGCTCGCCGCCACGCTCGCCTGCATAACGGATCCGAAGATCCGCGCGGTGGCGCTGACCTGGCTGATTCTGGAGGTCTTCACGCTGGGCAGCGGTTCTGCCGCGCTGCCGTGGCACTATCTGCAGCACCTTCCGGTGCTCAGCCAGGTGCTGCCGAACCGGCTCGCCATCCCGGCCGATGGCGCGGCGGCCGCCCTGCTCGCGTTCGCCCTCGACCGGACGCGCCGGGCCGTGCCAGACGGCCCGCGCTGGCGCACCGGCCTGATCGCCGGGGTGGCGGTACTGGCCGTGCTGCCGCTCGTGCCGCGGCCATACCGGGCTGTCCCGGTGGCGCCGGTGCCGAGCGGCTGGCAGTCCGCGTTCAGCCGGCTGCGGCTCGCCGCCGATGCGCCGGTCCTGGTCGTCCCGGTCCCGTACGGCCGCAACACCGATCCGCTGCGCTGGCAGTCGGAAACGGGCGTCCCCGGCTCGCTTATCGGCGGTTATTTCATTGCCCCGAATTCCTCCGGGCAGGCAGCGGAATACGGCGGCCGGCTGCCAAACATTGTCCCGGTCCTCGATTCCATCTGGGCGGGCAAGGATCTCCGCGCCCCCCCGATGGCCGCGATGCGGGCAGCTGTCGCTTCCTGGCATCCGGCGGCCGTTGTGGCGGCGGCCAACCTCACGTCACCGCTTGGCCATATTCTGGTCAAGGTTTTCGGGCCGCCCGCCTTCCAGGTCGGTAGGATGCTGGCGTGGCGGCGCTGAGCAGGCTGCGGGCAACGGGGGACATGGTCTGGTCGCGGCGAAGAGCCATCCGGTCACGGGTAGGCTGGCATCTTGTGTGATGGCCGGGAAATTTCACCCGCTTAGCAGCGATGTGACGCATTCATAAAACGCACATCGTTTTCACGAATAATCCAAATGCCCGTGCGTAATCATGCGGGCACCGGTGGGAAAGGGTATCTGGTGACTGAGAGGGTCGTTATCACGGGTGGGGCCGGATTCCTCGGTTCGCACCTGTCGGAGCGGTTCCTGGCCGACGGCTGCTCAGTGGTCTGCCTGGACAACTTCTGCACCGGGACACCGGAGAACGTGGCGCACCTGCTGGAGAACCCGGCCTTCCGCCTCGTCCGCTGCGACGTCAGCGAATACCTGCACGTCAGCGGGCCGGTGGATGCGGTGCTGCACTTCGCCTGCCCGGCCAGCCCCATCGACTACCTGCGGCTGCCGATCGAGACGCTCAAGGTGGGCTCGGCCGGCACCCACCACGCGCTCGGCCTGGCCCGGGAGAAGGGGGCGAAGTTCCTGGTCGCCTCCACCTCCGAGGTCTACGGCGACCCACTGGTCCACCCGCAGGGCGAGGACTACTGGGGCAACGTCAACCCGGTCGGCCCGCGCGCGGTGTACGACGAGGCGAAGCGATTCGGCGAGGCGCTGACCGTGGCCTACCGCCAGACCCACGGAATGGATGCGAAGATCATCCGCATCTTCAACACCTACGGGCCGCGGATGCGCCCGAACGACGGCCGGGCCATCCCGACCTTCGTCGCCCAGGCGCTGAAGGGCGAGCCGATCACCGTGGCCGGCGACGGCAGCCAGACCCGGTCGGTGTGCTACGTGGACGACCTGATCGAGGGTGTCGTGCGGATGCTGCGCTCGCCGCACCCCGGCCCGGTGAACCTGGGCAACCCGGCCGAGCTGTCCATGCTGGAACTGGCCAAGACGGTCCGGCGGATGACCGGGTCGCAGTCGGAGATCACGTTCGTGCCGCGGCCACAGGACGACCCCATGGTGCGTCAGCCGCGGATCGAGCTGGCGGCCGACGTGCTCGGCTGGAAACCCGAGGTCGGCCTGGCCGACGGCCTCGATCGCACCATCGCCTGGTTCCGCGCTCACCCGGAGATCATCTGATCCGCTGTCCAGCAGTCGCCCAGCAGGAAGACACCCCGCTGTGAAGCTCTCGATCCTGGTGCCGGTCTACAACGAGGCCGAGACCGTGCAGACCGCGATCAAGCGCGTCCTCAACGTCAATTTCCCGTGCCAGATCGAGCTGATCGTGGTGGACGACGCCAGCGTGGACGGCACGTCCGAGATCATCGACGGCCTGCACGACGAGCGGATGATCAAGCTCAGGCACCCGGAGAACCGGGGTAAGGGCGCGGCCATCCGCACCGCGGCCGGCGCCGCCACCGGCGACTACGTCGTACCGTTCGACGCCGACCTGGAGTACCAGCCCGAGGAGATCCCCGCGCTGCTCTCGCCGGTGCTCAGTGGTGAGTCCGAGGTGGTGTACGGGAACCGGACGTTCGGCAGCCACTCGGCGTACTCGTTCTGGTACGTGGTGGGCAACAAGGGCATCACGATGGCCGCGAACATCCTGTTCAACGCCTACATCAGCGACCTGGAGACCTGCTACAAGCTGATGCCGCTGGAGCTGTACCGCGACCTGGACGTCAGCTCCGCGGGGTTCGGCATGGAAGCGGAGATCACCGGCAAGCTGCTGGCCCGGCGGATCCGCCCGTTCGAGGTGCCGATCAGCTACCGGGCGCGCACCCGCGAGGCGGGCAAGAAGATCACCTGGCGGGACGGCGTGCAGGCCGTATGGATCCTGGCCCGCCTCCGCATGTCTGCCCGCCGCTTACCCCACCGCCAACCGCCCCCGCCCGCCGCTTACCCCCAACCCACTCGAGCAAACGTTTTCACATAGTTAGTTCATGATCGGTGGACGCCTGCTGGTGCGATAGCGCCACCTAAAGCCCATCGGTCGCGACGGATGGCTGGCCGTCGGCCCCGGCGAGCACCTTTCCCTCTTCTTCTGCCGACCAGCCGCGCCCCAGCGGAGGCTGGCCGCGGTCGCGGTCCCAGGCCAGCACGTCGGCGGCGGTCACCACGAGCGGAGTCGCCGGCATTCCGGCGGCCCGGGCGCGGGCGGCGCTGCGCTGCTGTCCCGGCCACATCGGCTCGGAGCGCACCAGCGGGAACAGCGCCGTTGCCGTGCTCGGCGGTACCGGCACCACTTCCACCTCGGTGCCCGCCGCCGCCGCACACGTGGCGATCAGCCCGGCCATCGTGACCGGCTCGGCCGGGCCGACGGCATGGAACGCGCCTGCTCTGCCATCGGCCAGCAACTGCACCACGAGCCGGGCCAGGTCCCGGGAGTCGATCACCTGCACAGGCTGCTCGGGCCGGCCAGGCAGTGCCACCCGGCCGCCCTGTGCGGCCCGCCGCACCCAGTAGGTGAGGCCGTCCTGCGAGTCGTGCGGCCCGGCCACCTTGCCTGCCCGGACGATCGTCGCCCGCTCGCCGTACCGGGCCGTGACGTCGTCCTCGCAGGCCACCTTCAGCGGCCCGTATGTTTCCTCGGTCAGTTTCTCGGTGTCGCGCACCGGCGGCCGGCGCGGCGTGTCCTCGTCCGAGCCCGGCGCCACTCCGCTCCGCACGTAGACCGCGTGGCTGGAGATGAACAGGTACCGGCAGGCCCGGTCGCCCAGGGTGTCCATCGCCTGCCGGGTGTGCCGCGGTACGTATCCGCTCACGTCGACCACGGCGTCCCACCGGCCGCCGCCCAGCGCGGCATAGTCGCCGGTTTCCCGGTCACCGATCAGCCGGGGCACCCCGGGAAACAGCCCGCCGCCGGTCCGGCCCCGGCTGAACAGGGTAACCTCCGCGCCGCTGCGCAGCGCGTCGTCCACGATGGCCCGCCCGACGAACGAGGTCCCGCCCAGCACCAGAATCCGCATGGATCACGACTGTAGCCTCAGCCCCAGCCTGTCCCCGCCCCCGGTCAACCGCCCCACCCCCGGTGAACCGCCCCAGCCCCGGGCACCTGACCCAGCCCCGGTCAACCGTCCCAGCCCCGGGCACCTGACCCCACCGCCGGGCACCTGACCCCACCGCCGAGCCGCCGACCAAAGATCATTTCCCACTTGACACTCAATCTGGTTGGGATTACGCCCGTCTCGGCCGGTTTTGTCCCACCAGTTTGAGTGTCAAGTCGCGCGGCATCCCACCATCCTGGACCGTTCGCCGTGGTCTCCCATGATCATTTCCACTCTTCATGCACTACGACCAGCTTGTGTCAAGTTATGCGGCTTTTGTCCCGCGCTACTGCATGAAGAGTGGGGCGGGGTCGGGCTGTCCGCGTGGCGGCCGTGGGGCGGCGGTGGGGCCGTGGCCCGGCCGGGGGTGGCGGGGCGGCCATGGGTCGGCCGGGGTGGCGGGGCAGCCATGGTCTTGCCGGTCACCTGCCCGACTCTTAGACTGAATGTTCAGTCAATCGGAGGAGATGGCAGTGACTGCCACGCACGACCGCTATCAGCACGAGCGCCATCAAGACGCGCCCTACCAGGACGAAGCCCAGGGCGAGCGCCGTCAAGCCGCGCCCTACCAGGACGAAGCCCAGGGCGAGCGCCGTCAAGCCGCGCCCTTCCAGGACGAAGCCCAGGACGCGAAGCGGGACGAGAAGCGGGACGAGAAGCGGGACAAGAGGCTCGACGATGTTGTCGCGGAGCAGGAAGCGATCTTCGTGCGGCGGCAGCCGGGGTCGGCGCGGATGGCCGAGAGGGCCAGCGGGGCGCTGGCCGGCGGGGTCACGTCGAGCTGGCAGATCACCGCGCCGCAGCCGGTCTGGCTGAGCCATGGGCTGGGCTCCAAGGTCTACGACGTGGACGGCAACGAATACGTCGACCTGCACGGCGGGTACGGAGCGATGATGGCCGGCCACGCGCATCCGGCCATCGTGCAGGCGGTCCACGCCCGGGTCGGCCGGGGCACGCACTTCGCCCAGCCGACCGAGGACTCGATGCTGGTCGCCGAGGAACTGGCCCGCCGGTGGGGCATGCCGCAGTGGCGGTTCGGCAACTCCGGCACCGAGGCCACCATGGACGCCATCCACCTGATGCGGTCCATCACCGGCAGGGACCTGATCATCAAGGTCGAGGGCTGCTACCACGGCCATCACGACTCGGTCCAGGTGTCGGTCATGCCCGAGCCGGAGGAGGCGGGCCCGGCGGACCGCCCGGCATCCGCCCCGGCCAGCAGCGGCATCCCGGACGCGATCACCCGGCTGACGCTGATCGCGAACTTCAACGATCTGGACAGCGTGGCCAGGCTGCTGGACGAGAACCCGGGCCAGGTCGCCGGGATGATCCTGGAGCCGATCATGATGAACGCCGGGATCATCGTTCCCGAGCCCGGTTACCTGACCGGTCTGCGCGACCTGCTGCACGCGCACGGGTCGCTGCTCGCCTTCGACGAGGTCAAGACCGGCTTCACCACCGGCCCGGGCGGGGTCACCGCGTTGTCTGGTGTGCGGCCGGACATCGTCTGCCTGGCCAAGTCGCTCGGCGGCGGCCTGCCGGTGTCCGCGGTCGGCGGCACCGCCGAGGTGATGGGGCACGTCGCCAGCGGCGAGTACGAGATCGTCGGCACGTTCAACGGCAACCCGCTCGGCATGGCCGCCGCCCGCGCCATGCTGTACGAGGTCGCCACCCCCGAGGCCTACCGCCGGATCGAGAAACTGCGGGTCCGCGCGGCCGACGGGATCGGGCAGGCGATCTCCGAAGCCGGGCTGGTCGCCCACGTGGTGTCGGCGGGGGCCAAGGGGTGCGTGGTGTTCTCCCCGCAGCCGGTCCGCAATTACCGGGACTTCCTGTCTGTCGACGACCGGTACAGCCACGCGCACTGGCTGTTCCAGCACAACGGCGGGGTCTTCCTGCCGCCGTGGGGCAAGACCGAGCAGTGGCTGATATCCGTGCAGCACGACACGGCGGACATCGATCGGCTGGTCGCGAACTTCGCCGCGTTCGCCGCCGCGGTAACCGGATAGCGGACGCGGTAACCGGCTAAAAGAAGGCCGCCGCCTCCCGTAACGAGATAACGAGAGCCAGAGCCTTGCGCCCCGGCTCAGGCACGAGTAGGAGTATCAGTTATTGACCGAATGTTCAGTCAGGGGTGGCAACGCGGTAAATGTCTCCCGGCTGGATGTGGCGGTCCGGACAGGGAGCTGAGCTTATGGTGCACCCGCGCGAGGGCTGGCAGGGCGACCCAAGCGGCCGCCCGCTAGTCAGCCGGCGCGGGTTCCTCACCAGGGGCGCGGGTGCGGCCGCTGCACTGGCTGGCGGGGCACTGCTGGACGCGTGCGCCCCGGCGCTGGCCGGGTTCGGCAGCCTCCCGCTGCCCCGCCCCGACCACCCGGTGACCTGGCCCGTCTCCACCGATAACCGGCCCATCAAGAGCGGCCTGCCGCAGGAGACCGGCGCGACGCTGAACATCTACAACTGGGTGGCCTACATCAACCAGTCGGTGGTCAACAGCTTCGCCAAGAAGTACAACTGCAAGGTCCAGATCACCACGTTCAACACGATGAACGAGGCACTGTCCAAGCTGCGCCAGGGGCTCAGCTTCGACGTCCTGATCGGCGCCACCGTGGACGTCCTCGGCCAGCTCATCGAGTCCAAGCTGGTCCAGCCGCTGAACCACAGCTACATCCCGAACATCAGCCAGGCCTGGCCGGATTTCACCAATCCCTTCTACGACCAGCACTGGCAGTACACGATCCCGTACACGATCTACACCACCGGCATCTCGTGGCGGAAGGACCTGGTGCCGGAGAACCCGTACACGATGAAGAACCCGTGGTCGATGCTCTGGCAGCCCAAGTACCGCGGCAAGGTGGCGATCCTGGACGACTACCGCGAGGGCATCAGCCTGGGGCTGATGAAGAACGGTATCTACAACCTGAACACCACCGACAAGGGCCAGATAGCGCTGTCCCGCCGCACCCTGCAGGACCTGTCCAGCGCGGTGAACGTGCGGATCGACAACAACGACTACACCGAGGTCCCGGACGCCGACACCTGGATCCACCACGCCTGGTCGGGTGACATGGCCGCGGCCGCTTACTACATGCCCAAGGGCGTACCGGTGGACGTCGTCGGCTACTGGTTCCCCACCGACGGCCGGGGGCCGGTAGCCAACGACACGATCGTCGCGCTCAGCGGGTCGGACAACCCGGTGCTCTCCCACCTGTTCCTGGACTACATGCTGGACCTGCACAACGTGCTGGAGAACATCAGCTTCAACGGCTACATGCAGCCGCTCACCGGCGTAACGCCGCAGGTCCTGGTCAAGGAGAAGATCCTGCCGAAGAGCCTGATCCCCACCGTGGTGCTGCCGTCTTACTTCCGGCGCGGAGTGAGCGAACTGCAGCTCCCGGTGGACGCGGACGCGCTCTGGCAGCAGGCTTGGCTCGTCGTTAGCAACGGGATCTGAGCCACCATGGCCGCCGAGACGCAGATGCCGGACAAACGGGACGGACAGACCGGGCGATCCAGGGAGCCGGTACGCAGGAACCTGTTCTGGATCGGGCTGGCCACGCCCGGCATCGTCTGGCTCATCCTGCTGTTCATCGTGCCGTTCTATGCGGTGCTGGCCATCGCCATGGGGCAGCTGAACCGGCTGTTCGAGTCGCCGATAGCGGTCTGGAACCCGGTGAACTGGAGTTCCTCCAACGTCATCAACGCGGTCCGCGACATCGTGGGCAGCACCTCGTTCGCCGGCCCGATCGTGGTCAGGACCGTCGTCTACGTGGTCCTCGCCTCGCTGATCTGCCTGCTCATCGGGTACCCGGCCGCCTATTTCGTGGCCCGGTTCGCCGGCCGGCGCAAGGCGCTGTTCCTGATCCTGCTCATCGCGCCGTTCTGGATCAGCTACATGATGCGCATGCTGGCCTGGATCGACCTGCTGCAGACCAACGGCTACCTGAACAAGGCGCTGACCTTCCTGAACCTGTCCTCGCACCCGGTCAACTGGCTGGGCGGCCTGTCGGTCACGGTCATCCTGGGCCTGGTGTACGGCTACGTGCCCTACATCATCCTGGTGCTCTATGCCGGGCTGGACCGGATCGATCCCGCGCTCATCGAGGCCGGCCGGGATCTGGGGCTGGGCCGGGTTCGCACGTTCCTGCGGGTGACGCTGCCGCTGTCCCGCCAGCCCATCCTGACCGGCCTGCTGATCATCGTGCTGCCGATGCTCGGCGACTACTACACCAACCAGCTGCTGTCCGGGTCGGCCAGCACGTCCATGATCGGCAACCTGATCCAGGGCCAGCTCGGCACGCCGGGCCTGGAGGCGCAGGGTGCGGTGCTGTCGCTGCTGCTGCTCCTGATCTTGATCGTGCCGATGATCTATTACGTGGCGGCGACGAACCGGTCATCCCGGGAGACGGCATGACCGCGGCCAAGACGGGCAGCACCGCCCCCGCGGCCGGCCTGACCGGCCCGGCCGCGCGCAGCGGCCTGCGGCGGCTGCTGCCGGGCCGCAACCCGTGGCGGCACCCCTGGTTCCTGGAGGCCTTCACCTGGCTCTACCTGATCTGGTCGCTGGTGCCGATCGGGCTCGCCGTGCTGTTCTCGTTCAACAACGGCAGGTCACAGAGCGCCTGGCAGGGATTCTCCTGGCGGTGGTATTTCAGCGACCCGGTGAACTCCGTGCTGCACAACCCGCAGCTGCACGCGGCGGTGCTGCAGACGATCCGGCTGTCCGTCCTCACCACGGTGATCGCGGTACCGCTCGGCGTCGCCTTCGCCCTGGGCATCAACCGCTGGCGCGGTGTCACACCGTCCACCTTCAACTTCGTGATGATCCTGTCCTTCGTCATCCCGGAGCTGATCTTCGGTGTGGCGATGTTCTTCGTGTTCACCGCGCTGTTCACCACGGTGCACCTGGGCACGCTCGCGGAGGTCCTGGGCCTGGTCACGTGGAACGTGAGCTGGCCGGCGATCATCGTCCAGGCGCGGCTGGTCACGCTCGGGCGGCAGTACGAGGAGGCGGCCGCCGACCTGGGCGCCAACCAGTTCCAGGCCATGCGCCGGGTTATGCTCCCGCTGCTTGGCCCGGCCATCTTCGCCAGTGCCGTGCTGGTGTTCTCCGGCGTCATCGACGACTTCGTCATCGTCGATCTGCTCTCGTCGAACTCCGGGAACACCCCGATGTCCGTGATCATCTACTCCACCCAGCACGGCGGGAACGGCGGCCCGGCGCTCAACGCGCTCGGCACGATCATGCTGGCCATGTCGTTCGTCATCGCGGTCATCGGCTATATCGGTTACCGGTGGATGACCCGCGGCGAGCGGGGCAGCAGCATGTCCGCGCTGACCACGATCGCCGGCGCCGAAGGCTGATCCGGGCGGTGCCCCGGCGATCGCGGGCGATGCCAGGCGATTTGTTTGAGCCCTGGCGCTGCTGGGCAGGGTCACCAACCGTGTCAGAGGATGCCTAACAAGCGAGGCGAGGACGTGCTTACGCTTACCGACCGCGCTGCCGAGATGATCCGTTCGCTGACCTCACGGTCAGGGCTTCCGGCGGACACCGGCCTGCGGATGTCACTGGAGAACGCGCAGAACAGCCAGGGTGACTCCGTGGCGCTGTCGCTGGAGGGGCCGCACCCGGAGGACGCCGTCATCGAGGAGGCCGGGGCCCGCGTGTTCGTGGGCCCGGACGCGGCCGCCGTCGTGCAGGACAGCCAACTGGACGCGCAGCTCGACGAGCAGGGCCGGGCCGCGTTCACGCTGCGCGGGCAGCAGCCCGCCGGCTGACCGCCGCCGCGGCTGAACGGCCGCTACGGCTGACCGCCGCTACGGCTGAACGGCCGCTTACTCCGTCCGGTCGCGGCGCAGCCGGTCGAGGACCTCGGCCGGGTTCTCGGTGGTGACGCGGATCATCGCCCGCATCGCATCGGCCAGCGCGACCCTGGGAACGTCCAGTTCGACCGCGGCTGAATCCGTCCACCGGGTGAGCTGCCGGTACAGTTCCGGGCTGAGATCGAGGGTGATCCGGACCGGTTTAGAGCGGATAGCGGTCTGCCCGGCCGGGCCAGCGCCAGGCGCGCTGCGCCTGGCCGCGGCGGCCGCCATCCGCGCCCTTCGCTGCTCCCGCGGTGCGGTCATGTCAGGACCGCACCGAGCAGAGCGGTGCGCACCGTCCGATGAGCTCGTTGGCCACCTGGTGCCAGATCTCCTGGCCGTGGCCATGATCAGGGATCGGCACGCCGAAGCTCTGCGCGTAGACCTCCAGCCGCGGCACCGCCGTGTCCAGCACGTCGTAGCCGAGCCCCTGCAGCGCTTCGCGCGCATCGCCGGTGGAGTTCGCCCGGGCGATGCAGCGGTTCAGCAGCACAGCGGTCCGCGGTGGTGAGTCCCGGAGGGGCTCGACCTCACCGATCTCCTCGCGCACCGGGGAGGTGCGGTTGATCTCGATGGGGCTTGGTGCGCACGGGATCAAGATTTCGTCGGCGTAGCGCAACGCGGACAGCGCGATGGCGGCGTGGTCCTCCAACTGCGGCGCATCGATGATCACCACATCGTCGTCGTGGGCGATGTCCGGAATGCGGCGATGCATCTCCCGGGATGGCAGGGCCACGATCCTGAACGGGAACGCCTGCTGAGGCGGCAGCCCCGGGTACATGGCGGCGAGATCGGACCATTCCAGGGCGCTGCCGGAGGGATCGGCATCCACCAGCAGCACCCGGTTCCCGGCTCGCGCGAAGATGTGTGCCAGCCAGACCGCCGACGTGGTCTTGCCCGTGCCCGGCTTAAGGTTTGCCAGGGCGACGCTGAGACCAGTCATCAAGGCAGTATCGCAGCGCGGCTCGCATATCGGTAGTCGGGGTAGCGCATTCTTGCTGGCCAGATGCCTGTAACGGAAGCAGTATTGCAGTAATCACTGCATTACTGCCGGTGCAGGTGGTGACATTCTGGTGGATGGTGCCAGCGGGCCCGCCCTTCCGGGATCTTGCCCACAGGGTGTGAATAATTATCGTGTACTCCGTGTAATGCCGCAGGCGGGGACACCGGCAGCCTGTGGGCAGTCATGTGGAGTAAACGTCCCCCGGGCGCGAACCTCCCCGCGGACCGTCGGCCAGCAAGCCGGGCCAGCGGGCCGGGCCAGCGGGCCGGGCGGGCTGGGCCAGCGGGCCGGGCGGGCTGGGCCAGCGGGCTGGGCCCGCAATCCCGCTCAGGTGGCGACCAGCGGGCCTTCCTCGGCGGCGGGCACCGCGGTGCCGCCGAGCACCCGCAGCGCGTCCGGCGCCAGGTAGACCTGCACCGGCGAGCCCTGGGCCAGCGCCGGGGGCAGTTCGCCGTCGTTCTGCACCAGCGCCTGCAGCGGCACGCCGGGAGCCAGCCGCAGCATCACCTGGGTGGCCGCGCCGAGGAACACCAGCCGCTCCACCATGCCGGCGATCCGGTTCGGGCCCACGCTGCCGTGCGGTTCGATCCGCACCCGCTCCGGGCGGATGGCCACGTGCGCGGCGCCCACGCAGTCGACCGCGCCGCGTTCGGCGCTGAGCGTGCTCTCGCCCAGCCGCAGCTGGCACCCTGCGCCGGTTCCGCCCCCGCTGACCTGGACCTCCATCAGGTTCGACACACCGAGGAAGTCGGCCACGTAGGCGTCGGCGGGCTCTTCGTACACCTCGCGAGGGGTGCCGATCTGCACGATCCGGCCGGCGTTCATCACCGCCAGCCGGTCGGACATGGTCAGCGCCTCCTCCTGGTCATGGGTGACGTAAAGGAACGTGATGCCCACCCGTTCCTGCAGCGCCTTGAGCTCGACCTTCAGCGAACGGCGCAGCTTGGCGTCCAGCGCGCCGAGCGGCTCGTCAAGCAGCAGCACCGCCGGGTTGAGCACCAGCGCGCGGGCCAGCGCGATCCGCTGCTGCTGCCCGCCGGACAGCAGGCCGGGACGGCGCTTGGCATACTCGCCCATGCTCACCAGATCCAGCGCCTCGCTCACCCGGCTGCGGATCTCCGCCTTGGTCAGGTTGCGGGTGCGCAGCCCGAACGCCACGTTGTCGAACGCGGACAGGAACGGGAACAGCGCGTAGCTCTGGAAGACCGTGTTGACGTTGCGCTTGTGCGGCGGGACCCCGGACACGTCGGTGCCGTCCAGCAGGATCCGGCCGGCGGTGGGCTGCTCGAAACCGGCGATCAGCCGCAGCGTGGTGGTCTTGCCGCAGCCGGACGGGCCGAGCAGCGAGAAGAACTCCCCGCTGGCCACGGTCAGGTCGATTCCGTCCACCGCGACCTCGGTGAACCGCTTGGTCAGCCCGGACAGTTCTATGCGTCCTCCGGCCACGGGCCACCTCCCGCTCAGCGCGCGCCCGGGGACTTCACCCCGGGCTTGCGATCCTTATGCCTATTTATGCACCACCGTGCCGCCCGTTCCACCCGAACCCGAGACGGCCTGCCGCGAACCGCATGGTCAGCTCGAACGCCCGGGCCGGGGCGACCTGCGGGTCATCCAGCGCGATCATCACCGCGAACCCGTCCAGCAGCGCGGACAGCGTGACGGCGAACTCCTCGGCGTCGACCGCGGTGAACTCGCCGGTCTCCTGCCCGGCCTGCACCAGCGCCCGGATCATCTCCCGCCACCGCTCGTCGAACTTCTGCCGGACCGCGGCCACCCCGGGGTTGCGCGCCGACTGGGCCCACAGATCCAGCCAGAGCAGCCAGGAGTTCTTGGCGTCGGTGTCCTCTTCCGGCAGGCAGGTCATGGCGACGATCTCCTCGAGCCGCCCGGCCGCGGTGCCGATCGCCGTCATCCGGCGGGCCCCGGTCTCGTACCAGGCGTCCTCGGAGTACCGCAGCGCCTCGGTGAGCAGGTGATCCCTGGTCTTGAAGTAGTAGATGACCAGCGCCGGGCTGGCCCCCGCCCGCTCGGCCACGTCGGTGATCCTGGTGTCCGGGTAGCCGCGCTCGACGATGACGTCCAGCGCGGCCTGCAGCATCTGCTCGCGGCGCTGGTCGGCCATCCCCTCGCCGCCGCCGGCCTGCCCCTTCATCCAGTCACCCTCCGCCTGGGTCCGCCGCTGAGCCTGCCCTCAGGACACGCACCTACGGCGGTCCGCCCGCCTCGGCCCGGCCCTTGCGGGAAAGCGTAGCAGGTTTCTAGACTGAACATTCAGTCAATCGGTTATCGCAGCTCATCCGGCAGCTCCCGGCAGCTCTCGGCGGCTCATCCGGGCAGGGCGAGGAAGGCAGAACCATGACAGCGGCATATGACGCCATCGTCGTCGGCGGCGGGCACAACGGCCTGGTCAGCGCCGCCTACCTGGCCCGGTCGGGCGCCCGGACACTGGTCCTGGAGGCGCGCGGGCACACCGGCGGCGCGGCCACCACCGAGGCGCCCTGGCCGGACGCGCCTGAGTTCCGGGTCACCCGGCTGTCCTACGTGATGAGCCTGCTGCCGCCCACCATCATCAACGACCTGGGGCTGACCGGCCGCGGCTACAAGATCTTCCCGATGGGCCCGTACTACCAGGCGTTCCCCGAGGGCGGGTCGATCAAGCTGTACGCCGACGACGCCAAGCGGAACTACGACGAGGTGGCCCGCTGGTCGAAGAACGACGCCGAGGCCATGCCGCGCTGGGACGCCTGGCTGTCCGGGCTGGCCGACGTGCTCGGCCCGCTGCTGCTCACCGTGCCGCCCAGCCTCGGCTCGCGCCAGCCCCGGGATCTGGCCGGCACGCTGCGGCTGGCCTGGCGGAACCGCGGCCTGAACGTGCGCACGATCGCCGACGTGACCCGGCTGATGACCATGAGCATCGCCGACCTGCTCGACGACTGGTTCGAATCGCCCCAGGTCAAGGGGGCGCTCGCGGTCAACGGGGTGATCGGCACCTGGGCCGGCCCGTACGAGCCGGGCACCGCCTACGTGATGGCGCACCACTCGATCGGCGACGTCGGCGACGGGCACCTGGGCAACTGGGGCTTCCCGGAGGGCGGCATGGGCGCGGTGGGCGACGCGATCGCCCTGGCCGCCCGGGACGCGGGCGCGAGCATCCGCACCGGTGCCCGGGTGCAGCGGCTGCTGATCTCCGGCGGCCGGGTCACCGGCGTGGTACTGGAGTCCGGCGAGGAGATCACCGCGCGCCTGGTGGTGACCTCGCTGCACCCGCGGACCGCGTTCCTCGACCACGTCGGCCGGGACAACCTGCCGCCGGACTTCGTCACCGACATCGAGCACTGGAAGACCCGCAGCGGCGTGGTGAAGATCAATCTGGCGCTGGCCGAACTGCCCGACTTCACCGCCGACCCCGGCACCAGCCTGCAGGAGCACCACACCGGCTCGGTCGAGATGGCGCCGACCATGGAGTACATCGAGCGGGCGTTCCAGGACGCCAGGGACGGCCGCGCCGCCCAGCGCCCGTTCAGCGACGGTGTCATCCCGACCGCCTTCGACAAGACGCTGTGCCCCGAGGGTTACCACACGATGTCGCTGTTCACCCAGTGGGTGCCGGCCGGCTGGAACCTCGAGCCGCACCGTGCCGAGCTGCAGGCCTACGCCGACCGGATGATCGACTGCTACAACGAGGTGGCGCCGAACTTCAAGAGCTCGGTGCTGCACACCGACATCGTCGGCCCGTACGACCTCGAGCATGACTACGGGCTGATCGGCGGCAACATCTTCCACGGCGAGCTGTCCCTCGAGCAGTTGTTCCACATGCGCCCGGCGCCCGGCTTCGCCGACTACCGCACCCCGGTCGCCGGGCTGTACTACGCCAGCTCGGCCACGCACGCCGGCGGCGGCGTCTGCGGCATCCCGGGCATGCAGGCGGCCAGGGCGGCGATCGCCGACCAGAAGGCCGCCCGCCGGGGTACCGCCGCCCGCAGGTTCACCCGCCGGTCGTGACCACGGGCAATCTTCATAATGAACGGCGGTGCCTTGCCGTCCCCGCGGTCACCGCGACGCAGCCGGGGGTGCCCGGCCAGCCCGCCGACGGGCTGACCGCCATGCTCGAGGCGCGCAGCGTCGCGCTGGTCGGCGCCAGCCAGCGGCCCGGCAGCCTCGGCGCGCAGATGGTGGCGGAGGCGGCCGCGAGCCCGTCCCGGCCCCGGCTGTACCCGGTCAACCCGCGCTACCGCGAGGTCGGCGGCCTGCCCTGCCACCCGGACCTGGCCGAATTGCCCGAGCCGCCCGACCTGGTGCTGCTGGCCGTGCCCGACCCCGCCCTGGAAGAACAGCTCATCTCCGCCGCGGCGCTCGGCTGCCGCTCGGCGGTCATCTTCGGCGGTGCGCACGACGGACCGGGCCGGCCACCTGGGCTGCGGGCCAGGCTGACGGGCATCGCCACGGCGGCCGGGATGGCGCTGTGCGGGGCCGGCTGCATGGGCTTCGTCAACGCGGCCCGCGGGCTGCGCGCGATCGGCTACGCCGAGCCGGACCCGGTCCCGGCGGGCCCGGTGGCGCTGGTCACCCACTCCGGGTCGGTGTTCTCCACCCTGCTGTACAGCCGCCGTGGGTTCGGCTTCACGCTCGCGGTCTCCTCCGGGCAGGAACTGGTGACGACGGCCGCGGACTATGCCGGGTACGCGCTGGCGCTGCCGGAGACCCGGGTGCTGGCCCTGGTCCTGGAGGCGATCAGAGACGCGCCGCGGCTGCGCGCGGTGCTGGCCGCCGCGGCCGGGGCTGACGTTCCGGTGGTGCTGCTCGCGGCGGGTGGTTCGGACGCCGGCCGGGACCTGGTGGCGGCACACTCCGGCGCGCTGGCCGCCGGAGACGGTGCCTGGTCCGCGCTGGCCGGCGCCTACGGTGTGCACCGCGTCGGCGACCTGGCCGAACTCGCCGACACCCTGGAAGTCTTCGCCGCCGGCCGACGCGCCCCCGCCCCGCACTCGCCTGCCCCCGTGTCCTGGTCCGCGTCCGTGGCTGGTTCGGCCGCCACCCCCGCCCCGGACCCCCGGCCAGCGGCAGGTCATTCGCCTGCCCCCGTGTCCCGGTCCGCGTCCGGGGTGGATCCGGCCGGTGCCAGCGGTCCGTGGCCGGAGGCAGGGTACGGGCTGGCCACGGTGCACGACTCCGGGCTGGAGCGGGCGCATGTCGCGGACCTGGGCCAGCAGATCGGGGTGCCGTTCGCGGCCATCGGCGAGCCCACCCGTGCCCGGCTCGCCGCCGTGCTCGACCCCGGTCTGGAGCCGGGCAACCCGCTCGACATCTGGGGCACCGGCCGCGACCCCGAGCGGCAGCTGACCGAGGCGCTGGCCGCGCTGGCCGATGACCCCGCGGTCGGCGCGGTCGCGTTCGCGGTGGATCTGGTGCCCGAGGAGGACGAGTCCTATCCGCGGGCCGTGCTGGCCGTGGCGGCCCGCACCGGCAAGCCGCTGGCCGTGCTGGCCGGCCTGCCATCCACGATCGACCGCGGCACCGCGGCCCGGCTGCGCACGGCCGGAATCCCGGTGCTAGAAGGCACCCGCTCCGGCCTGCTCGCCCTCCGCCACCTCCTCGCCCACAGCGCCCCGGCTGCCCACGCCGTCCACCCGGCATCCCCAGCATCGGCGTCTCCCAACCGGGGGCTGGCGCCTTCTGCCCCGGAGTCCGCGTCTCCCACCGCGGATGCGGACGACATGGTTGCGGCAGCGCTGCCGCTAGAACAGCGGGGGGAGCAGCGGCCGGAGGGGCGGCGGGAGGAGCAGCAGGGGGAGGAACGGTGGCGGGTGGAACGGTGGCGGGCGGCGCTCGCGGCCGGGCCGCTGGACGGGGCCGCGTCGTTCGCGCTGCTGCGTGACTACGGCATCCAGGCGGTGCCGGTGCGTGCGGCCGCGAGCCTGGACGCGGCGCTGGCCGCGGCGGCCGGGGTCGGCTACCCGGTGGTGCTGAAGACCGACCAGCCCGGCATCGCGCACAAGTCCGATGCCGGCGGGGTGCGGCTCGGGCTGGCCGGCCCGGACGCGCTGGCCGCCGCCTACCGGGATATGGCGGCCCGGCTCGGGCCGCGGGTGCTGGTGTGCCAGACCGCCCCGCCCGGCACCGAGATCCTGCTTGGCATCGTCAGCGATCCCGCGCTCGGCCCGCTCGTCGTGGCCGGCGCGGGCGGCGTGCTGGCCGAACTGCTCGCCGACCGGGTGGTCGCGCTGCCGCTGGCCGGGCACCAGGCGGCGCTTGCGATGCTGCGGCGGCTGCGGGTCTTCCCGCTGCTCGCCGGGGCCCGCAGCGCCCCGCCCGCCGATCTGGACAGCGTCGCGGCCGCGGTCACCGGGCTGTCCGCCATCGCCGCCGAACTTGGCGGCGATCTGGCCGCGCTGGACATCAACCCGCTGGTCTGCGGGCCGGGCGGCGCGATAGCGGTAGACGTCCTGGCCGTCCCCGCGGGGACGGCCAGGACGCCCGGCACTGCGCTCGCTTAGGAACTGGCCAGGTCACGCGGCAGTTTTCCGCGGCTCCCCCTGTTCCATGTGGAGATTCTTTCCGTGGCCGCCTCCGTTCTGCGCGGAGATCCCTTTCCGTGGTTGCCTCCGTTCTGCGCGGAGATCCCTTTCCGTGATCGCCTCCGTTCTGCGCGGAGATCCCTTTCTGCAGCCAGCCCTGTTGCGTGCAGATCCCTTCCGATGCCAATTAGTAGAAATCGTTCTTCCACGGCATTAGCCACGCATTTGTCCTGGTAGAGGCGATAAAACTCATTAGCTCGAAAAATCCGGCTGAGGCCGATAAGCTTCCTGGCGATGTCCGCCCACAACGTCATCGTCAAAGGGACGCCGTTGGACACGAATCGCCTGAAAGAAAGCTTCGCGTATGTCGCGATGCACGGCGACGAGGTGGCGCTCTTCTTCTACTCGGACCTGTTCCTGCGTGCCCCAGCGGTCCGGGATCTGTTCCCCGTTTCGATGTCCGCCCAGCGCGACCGGCTGCTCACCGCGCTCGGCACGATCGTCTCTGACGTGGACAACCTGGACACCCTGGTGCCGTTCCTGCGTGGCCTCGGCCGCGACCACCGCAAGTTCGGTGCCCTCGCCGAGCACTATGACGTCGTCGGCGCCAGCCTGCTTGCCACGCTGGCACACTTCAGCGGCCCAGCCTGGACCGACGGGCTGGCTGCGGACTGGAAGGCCGCCTACGCGCTCGTCGGCCAGGTCATGATCGAGGCGGCCAGGGAAGACCAGGACGTGCACCCGCCGTGGTGGGACGCCACGGTGACCGGCCATGAGCGCCGCTCCTTCGAGACCGCCGTCTTCCGCGTCAACCCCGAGCAGCACCTGGACTACGCCCCAGGCCAGTCGGTCGCCGTGCAGTCCGAGGACTGCCCGCGGATCTGGCGCTTCTACTCGATGGCCAACGCGCCGCGCGACCGTTACGTGGCCGACGCCCAGGTCTACAGCCGTGAGCTGGCCGAGGACGCGCGGTGGCGCCGCGACGAGATCATGGCCGAGACGAGGTCGCGGGCCGAGGTCATGCTCAGGGAGGCGCACACCGACGCGAGCCGGGCCGCCGCGGCGGTCCCCCCGTCCGCGGAGCCGCTGGACGCCGGCCAGCGCCAGGAACTCCAGGCCGAGCTGGCTTACCTGCGGACGTTCAGCGACGTTTACCGGACCCATCTGCGGGCCTACCTGGAGGCGCTGGTCCGCAACGTGGACGAATGGGAGCGGGCGGAGAAGGGGTCGCTCGCCTCGGTCCGCACCGAGCTGCCCGGGTCACCTGGTTCTGGGCTCCCGGATCCACCGGGTCGGTACGGACCACCGGACCAGTACGGACCACCGGGCCAACACGGACCACCGGACCGCCACACCGGCGGCCACCGGACAACCAGCACGGACCTACGTTTGGAGCACCGATCATGACCGCTTCCGCGGACGTCAGCATCTACGACGCGATCGGCGGAGAACCGGCCCTGACCGCAGTGGTGGACGACTTCTATGACTGGGTGGCCGGTGACCCCGCGCTCGCCGGGTTCTTCACTGGCACGAACATGACCAGGCTCAAGGGCAGGCAGGTCGAGTTCTTCGCCGCGACGCTCGGTGGCCCGGACACCTATACCGGCGCCACCATGCGGCAGGCGCATCAGGGACGCGGGATAGCTCAGGATCACTTCGACCTGGTCGCCGGGCATCTCGTTGCCGCGCTCGACGGTGCGGGGGTGCCCAAGGACCTGGTTGGCCAGATCGTCGGCGTGGTGGCGCCGCTGTCCAAGGACATCGTGTCCGGGACCGGGAGCCAGGGAATCCGGCGCCTCGGCCACGGATAGCGCCTGCCGGTCTGGCGAAGCCGTTAAATTTGCTGTGATTGTTACCTCTTGTCCGCTATTGGGTTTGCCGTGCCAGAGCGGCCAGGCTGCGCCTTAAGCGAGACATATGGACAATGATCCTTCTTTGCCCGTTGTTTTTGCCCACTCCCATCGCTAGTGTCCCGACCAGTACCCCGCCTGCACGGCGAACTTCTCCTCGCGACGGCGCATGAAGGAGGCACGTCATGAAAGGTGCCCGCTTGTGGGCAATCACCGGGTCGGCGGGTTTGGCCGTGTCCGTCATGGCCGCCAGCCCCGCGCTGGCGAAACCCGGCCCGTCCCGGGTCGCCCTGCCAGGGTCGGCAGCGCCCATGAAGGCGCGTTCACACCCGGACGGGAGCGTCTCGGGCCACAGCGTGGTGAGCTTCGACCTGACGCTGGCGCTGCGGAATGCCGTGGGCGCGCGGAGCTTCCTCCGCCAGGTCTCGTCGCCGGGTTCGGCGGCGTTCCATCACTACCTGAGCGACAGCCAGTGGGTGTCCCGGTTCGGGCCGGCCAAGGGTGAGGTCGCGAAGGCCACGTCGTGGCTGCGCAGCCAGGGATTCACGGTGGGTTCGGTCGCCAGCGACCGGCTGTTCGTGTCGGCCAGCGGCTCGGCGGCCGCCGTCGAGCACGCCTTCGGCGTGCAGCTCGGCTACTACAAGGTCAACGGCCACCGGGAGCGGCTGGCCAACGGCACGCTGTCCGTCCCGGCCTCGCTGACCGGCAGCGTCGCCGGCGTGGTCGGCGTCAACCAGGACATGGCCACCACCGACCTGTCCCAGCAGAGCCGGGCCGTGGCCGGCAGCGCGGCCCAGGAGCCGCCGCCGCCCGCCGGGTTCCGCAACGCCCGGCCGTGCTCGGCCTACTGGGGGCAGAAGTCCGACACCTCGGACTCGGGCAAGCTCTACAAGCCCTACACCCACCCGCAGCCCTACGACATCTGCGGCTACAAGCCGGCCCAGATGCGCGGCGCCTACGGGCTGACCAAGGCCGTGGCCTCCGGCAACGACGGCTCGGGCGTTTCCGTCGCGATCGTGGACGCCTACGACTCGCCGACCCTGCTGGCCGACGCGCAGGAGTACTTCAAGCTGAACAACCCCGCGCACCCGCTCATGTCGTCCCAGTTCACGAACATCGCGCCCAGCAAGGTCCAGAACACGGACGTCTGCGGTGGCAGCGGCTGGTACCCCGAGCAGGCGCTGGACGTGGAGTCCGTGCACACGATGGCGCCGGGCGCGCACATCATCTTCGTCGGGGCCAAGGACTGCTTCGACAACAACCTGCTCGCCGCGGTCAATACGGCGGTCACCAGCGGCGCCTCCGCGGTCAGCGACTCGTGGGGCGACGAGAACGGTGACACGCTGACCGACGCCGCCACCCGGAACGCGTTCGACAACACGTTCCTGATGGCCGGCGCCACCGGCGTCAGCGTGCTGTACTCCAGCGGCGACGACGGCGACAACTTCGCCGACTTCGGGCTGACCGACGCGAACTACCCGTCGAGCAGCCCGTACATCACCTCGGTGGGCGGGACCACGCTCGAGATCGGCGCCGGCAACACGGCGTCCGCCCAGTACGGCTGGTCCACGGCCAAGCAGACCCTGTGCGCCTCAACCACCACCAACTGCGGCAGCGCGACCAAGCCGGCCAGCACGCTGGCCTGGCAGGCCGGCGGGGGCGGCGGCACCAGCTACACCTACACCGAGCCGTACTACCAGGACGGTGTGGTGCCGAGCGCGCTGGCGCTGCGCAACGAGAACGTCACCGGCGCACCCATGCGGGTCGAGCCGGACATCGCGATGGACGCGGACGCGCAGAGCGGCCTGCTCATCGGGCTGACCCAGACGTTCCCCGACGGCACCTACTACGACCAGTTCAAGGAGGGCGGCACCAGCCTGGCCTCCCCGCTGCTGGCCGGCGTGATCGCCGACACCGACCAGAAGGCGGGCACGGCGCTCGGCTTCGCCAACCCGGCCCTGTACAAGGCCTACAGCGCGAACCCGGCCGCATACAGCGACATCCAGGCGCCGGCCAACCCGGACTCGGCGGCCACGATCCGGGTGGACTACACGAACTCGGTCGACGCCTCCAGCGGCTACCTGATCAGCCTGCGGGCGATCAACTACGCCGGCCCGGAGACGTTCTGCGACACCACGGGCAACTGTGCGACGCGGAACGTGACGCTGACCGCCACCAAGGGATTCGACAGCCTGACCGGCCTTGGCGCGCCCAGCGCCAAGTTCGTCGGGATGCTCTCCAAGTACTGACCGGCAAGCACTGATCGGCAAGTACTGGCCGATCTGTGCTAAAGCGGCGGGGCGCCGGGTCACCGGCGCCCCGCCGTTCCGTTGCCCGGCTACGGAGCCAGGTCCGGGAACGGCAGAGCCACCGGGTCGGCGGCCAGCTTGCTGCGGCCGGCCTCGTCGAACCGGTCCAGGCCGAGCACCGCGGTGTCCACCACGTCGCTCGCCCCGGTGAGCGCGACGTCGGCGGCGGCGCGGGACACCGCCGGGCCCCACATCATGCCCGCCCCGCCGGCGCAGGCCACCGTGACACCGTCCAGTGGCCCGTCCGGCCCGAGAGCCGGGCCGATGATCGGCAGGTGGTCCGGGGTGAAGTCGATGGTGGCCGCCCAGATCCGGCGCAGCGGGAGCCCGGCGGTGACCGGCACCAGCCGGGCCAGCCGGTCCCGCATGAGTTCCAGATAGCCGGTGTCCACGCTGCGCTGCTCGCCCGGCGGTTCGTCCGGGCGGCTCATACCGAACAGCAGCCCGCCCTCCTCCGGGCGCCAGTACAGCCCGGCGGACAGGTCGAACACCATCGGCACCCGCGTCGGCTCCAGCGCGGGATGCCGCTCGGTGACCGCGACCTGGTGGCGCACCCCGCCCGCCGGGATGCGCAGCCCGGCCAGCCGCCCGACCTCGGCTAGCTTCGGCCCGCCGGTGAGCACGACCAGCGGTGTGCCGACCCGGCCCGCGCTGGTGGTCACCCCGGTCACCCGGCCGCCGGCCAGGGTCAGCCCGCGGAAGGCGACCCGTTCGGCCACGGTCACGCCGCTGCGGCCCAGTGCGACCGTGTAGGCGGCCACGTTCCGCGGCGGGAGGATGTAGCCGTCCTGGCTGCCGAACGTGCCGCCGAGCGTCTGCCCCGGCGCGAGGGCCGGGTTGGCCGCGTCCACCGCGGCGCTGTCCAGCCAGCGCACCGGCACGCCGAGCGCGGTCTGCATGGCCACCCGTTCGTGCGCCGCCGCGACCTCGGCCTCGGTGAAGCACGGCAGCAGGTAGCCCTGGGTCACGAAGCCGGAGTCGGTGCCCAGTTCCGCGCGCTGGCTCAGGTAGAACCGGCGGGACCACAGGCCCAGCCGCACCGCCTCGGGGGTGCCGCCCTGCAGCCGCACCACCCCGGCCGCCCGGCTGCTCGCGCCCTGGCCGAGCAGGCCCTTCTCCACCAGCACGACCCGCTCGAGGCCGGCCTGCCGGAGGAAGTACGCGCACCAGGCGCCCACCGTCCCGCCGCCGACGACCACCGCGTCGGCGGTGCTTGGGAGACCGGTGCCGGGAAGGCCCGCGGACAGCATTGGCACAAGGCCGAGGCTGCCATAAACTGAACATTCAGTCAATGGACTTTGGGTGCGGAAGCGGGGCCGGGATGTACGGGCTGTCGGGCGAGGACCTGGAGATTCAGCAGCGGGCCCGCGGGTTCGCCGACGATCTGATCCCGTTCGAGGAGGAGGCCGAGCTGGCCGGCGGCGAGCTGCCCGCCGGGGTGGCCGCCAAGCACGCCGCGCGGGCCCGTGAGCTCGGGCTGTACGCGGCGAACATGCCGGCCGGGCTCGGCGGCGGTGGGGCCAGCACACTGCAGCAGGTGCTGATCCAGGAGCAGATGGGCCGGGTGACCAACGCGCTCGGCTGGGTGGCCGCCACCCCGCCGTCCTGGCTGCCCGGGGTGGCCACCCCCGATCAGCTCGAGCGCTACGTCCGGCCGGCCATCCGCGGCGAGCTGGAGGAGTGCTACGCGATCACCGAGGAGGGCGCGGGCTCGGACGTGGACGCCATCGCGGCGACCGCGCGCCGGGTGAAGGGGGATGGGGAGGCGGGTGGGCCGGATTATCTGCTCACCGGTGTCAAGTGGCACGTGACCTCGTTCAACACCGCCGGCTTCGCGTTCTTCCAGGCCAAGCTGGACGGCGGGCCGCGGCACGGCGAGCACGCGATGTTCCTGGTCGACCTGCCCAGCCCCGGGGTGCGGGTGGTCCGCACGCCGGTCTACACGCACACGATCAGCCACCACCACCCGATCGTCGAGTTCACCGACGTGCGGGTGCCGGCCGCCAACCTGGTCGGCGCGGAGGGCGACGGGATGGCCTTCGCCTACGCCTGGTTCCGGTTCGAGCGGCTGATGGTCGCGGCCCGCTGCCTGGGCGCGGCCGAGCGGCTGGTCACCGAGATGACCGCGTTCGCCCAGCAGCGCCGCGCGGGCGGCCGGCCGATCAGCGGCTACGGCCTGGTGGCCGGCATGCTCGCGGACAGCATGACCGAGCTGTTCGCGGCCCGCTCGCTCGGCTACGAGACCGCGCGCGGCATCGACCGGGGCATCGACCCCAAGGTCGCCCACGCGCAGTGCTCGATGGCCAAGCTGTACTGCTCGGAGATGGCGGGCCGGGTCGCCGACCGGGCCGTGCAGGTGTTCGGCGGCCGCGGCTACATGCGGGAGAACGTGGCCGAACGGTTCTACCGCGAGCTGCGGGTGGAACGGATCTGGGAGGGCACCAGCGAGGTCCAGCGGGCCATCATCGCCGGCCAGATGGCCAGGCGCGGCCCCGGCGCGCTGGCTTAAGCCGGCCCGCCGGGGCGGCCAGGCGAAGCCGTCAAGGAAATTCGCTTACCCGGGCAGGCTGGCCTCGATGGCCTCGATCAGCGCCGGGTCGTCCGGCTCGGTCCTCGGCCGGAACCGGGCGAGCACCGTGCCCTCCGGACCGAGCAGGAACTTCTCGAAGTTCCACTGGATGTCGCCGGCCTCGCCCGCGCCGTCCGGCTGCTGGGTGAGCTCGGTGTAGATGGGGTGCCGCCCGGGCCCGTTGACGTCGATCTTCTCGAACATCGGGAAGGTCACGCCGTAGCTGGTGGAGCAGAACTGCTGGATCTCCTCGGCGCTGCCCGGCTCCTGCCCGCCGAACTGGTTGCACGGGAACCCGGCCACCGAGAAACCACGGCCGGCGAACCGCTCGTGCAGCTTCTCCAGCCCGGTGTACTGCGGGGTGAGCCCGCACTTGGAGGCGACGTTGACGACGAGCACGGTCTTACCGGCCAGGTCGCCGAGCGAGGCGGGCTGGCCGGCCAGGGAGTTCACGGGAATGTCGTGCAGGCTCACGGTGGCATCCTTCGTCTGAAGTCAGGTGGGACGCCTATGCCAACGCCGCCCGGCCAGCGATCATGCCCGCCCCGCTTATGAAATACCGGCTAACCGGCTGTTCACCTCGGCCGCGCTGCCCGGGTTCCACACCGGCTGGCCGAGGTACCCGCGGGCGACCATCGTGACGAACTGGTAGACCGCGTCCTCGCTCGGTGCCAGTGGCCCGGGGCTGGCGTGCGGCGAGGCCAGGCCGCGCTGCACCGACTCACATGCCTGCCAGTCCTGCCGGTTGGTGAGGTCCCAGAAGTCGACCGCGTAGCCGGGGCTGAACCCCGGCCGGGCCGGCGCCTCGGGCGCGAACGCCCAGCTGCACTCGATCCTGGTGCGGCCCGCGGCCAGCGGCACCAGCCGGTGCACCATGACGTAGTCCGGATGCGCGCTGATCAGCAGGTTCGGGAAGACGTGCAGGTAGATCACGCTGCGCAACCCGGCCTCGTCCAGCCCGCGCAGCGGGACGCCGTCGCTGCGCCCGTCCAGCGACATCGTCGCCATGCCGTCCCGCAGCTCCATCCAGCCGCCGACCCAGATGCCGGGCGCCTGGTAGTTCTCCCCGCTCTTCGGCGGGCTCACCTTGCACAGCTCGGGGTGGATGGTGGGGCAGTGGTAGCACTCGTGGTAGTTCTCGGCCAGGATCTTCCAGTTGGCGCGGGCGTCGTACTCGTGCTCCCCGGCCACCACCAGCCGGTCCATCTCGTACGGCGCCAGCAGGTCGTCCAGCGCGCCGAGCGATTCGGCCAGCGGCGCGGCCGAGCCCGAGCCGTCCACGAACACCAGCCCGTGCCATTCGGTAACCGGCAGCTCGGTGAGGCCCCACTGGGCGGTGTCGAAGCCGGGCTGGCTCTTGAACCCGGCCGCCCCCCGCAGCCCGCCGTCCAGCCCATAGGTCCAGGAGTGGTACGGGCAGATGATCGCTTGCTGCCGGGTGGCCGCGCCACACGGCAGCAGCTCGTGGCCGCGGTGCCGGCAGGTGTTGGCGAACGCCCGCAGCGTGCCGTCGCCGCCGCGCACCAGCAGCACGCTGCTCGTGCCCACCGGCTCGGCCCGCTGGTCGCCGGGCCCGGGCAGCTGCGAGCTGCGGCCGGCGCACACCCAGCCGCGGCCGAAGAAGTGCCGCTGCTCCCACTCGAAGACCGCTGGATCCACGTACGCGGCGGGTGGCAGCATCCGGCTCTGGCCGAACGGCCGCAGCGATTCGGCCAGAGCCGCCTGGCCGAGCGGAGCGGGCGGCGGCGGGGCAGCAGACGGCGGCACGGCGGGAACCGATGATTGACTGACCATACAGTCAAGGCTAGGTGACCGGTCCATGCGCTGTCCAGGCCGCCCCCTCCTGGGCGGCCTGGACAGCAGTCCCGGGGCTAAGGAAGCGACGACAGGTAGGGGCCGACGGTATCCGCGAAGTTGTAGCCGTTCGAGGCGTCCCAGTTGATCGACCAGGTCATCGCGCCGCGGATGGCGGGATAGGTGGACGGCGGCACGAACGAGCCGCAAGACGAACCGGTGGCCAGGCAGTCCAGCGCGTCGTTCACCACGGACGGGCTGGTGTACCCGCTGCCGGCGGCTGAGGATGAGGCCGGCAGTCCCAGCCCGACCTGCGACGGGCTCAGCCCGCCTTCCATCTCGATGCAGGTCAGTGCGGTGAGGAAGTTCTCCGTGCCCTCGGAGTACACGTTGCCGTCGCAGCCGTTCATCGTGCCCGAGTTGTAGAACTGGATGTTCACCATGGTCAGGATCGACTTGATGTTCAGCGCGAGCTGGAAGTAGTCGTCCCCGGTGGACTGCATGTCGATGGTCTGCGGGGCCAGCGTGATGATCAGGCCCGGGTCGTCGGAGGACAGCTGCTCCAGCGCCTGCGCCATGTAGCTGGGGTTGACCCCATTTTCCAGGTCGATGTCCACCCCGTCGAACCCGTACTGCTGGATGAGCGAGTTGACGCTGGAGGCGAATTCGCTCGCGCTGGCCGAGTCGTCCACGCTGATCGCGCCGTCCTGCCCGCCGACAGACAGCACCACCTTCTGGCCGCGCGAGTGCAGCGTCGCGATGTCGCTGATGAACTGCTGCTGGGTGTATCCGCCGAGGTCGGAGGCCAGCGTCGGGTCGATGCTGAACGCCACCTGGCCGGGCGTGCCGGTCGCGGTGCCGAACGCCACCGCGACCAGGTTGTAGCTGGTGGGCACCTGAGCCAGGGTGAGCGGCTCGGCGTTGTTGGTGAAGTCCTGCCAGTAGCCCATCAGCACGTGTGCGGGCAGCCCGCCGCTGCCGCCACCGCCGCCGCTCTTGGCCGTGGTGGCCTGCACCGATCCGGACTGCGGCCCGGTGCCCGCGGAGTTGCCGGCGGCCACGGTGAACGTGTAGGTGGTGCTGGCGGCCAGCCCGGAGACGGTGGTACTGGTGCCGCTGCTGGTGGCGGACTGGTTGCCGTTCTCGTAGACGTCGTAGCCGGTCACCGGCCCGGAGGGCGCGGTCCAGGACAGCGACACGCTGCTGGACGTGGTGCCGGTGACGGTCAGTCCGGTTGGTGCCCCCGGTGGGGTGCCGCCGCCGCCTCCGCCGCCGGGTCCGGTGAGGGACAGGTCGTCGGCGTAGAACGTGCCTTGCCCGTACCAGCCGTGCACGTAGACCGTGACCGAGGTGGCGGACGCCCCGGTGGTGAAGCTGTCCGACAGCTGCTGCCAACTGCCGGCCGAGGGGGTCCAGTTGTCGCTGCCGTCCGTGGTGCCGATGTAGACGTAGTTGCCCTCGACCCAGCCGGCCAGCGTGTAGGAACTGGACGGCTGGACCGAGACGGTCTGCGAGCACTGCGCGTCATCGCTGGAGGAGGCCGCTCCGGCCAGCGCGTAGGACCCGGAGTGCACCGGGCTCTGCGCGACGCTGTCGGTGGCCGAGCAGGTCCACCCGGACAGGTTGCCCGATTCGAAGCCGGGATTGGTGAGCAGGTTGGTGGCCGCGGCGGCGGGTGGCGCGGCGGCGGCGATCAGCGCGGCGGCGGTGGCCAGGGCCGCGCAGGCGGTGAGCAGCCGGCGCCGTGCCGCCGCGGCGGTGCGCAGCGCGGGCAGGCGGTGGGAGTGTGCGGGCAGGCGGCGGAGGCGTCGGGGATGTGCGGCCATCGCGGGGTTCCCTCGGCCGGGCCAGCGGACGGCGGGGTGGCCGGTGGCCCGCCCCCGGGAAGTCCCGTGCCATGGCGCTGCCCGGCCCAGGCGCGTGGCAGCACCCACCCTACTTACAGGAAAGTTTCCTGTAAGTGAGGCAACGCTACGTCCCCGGCCGGCAACCGTCAAGTACCAGATCTTCCCGCCACCATGCCACGCCCACCTCTCCTGGCGGCAGGCGGCTGGTCTTGCCCGCTGCCGGTCAGCCCGGGGTGGTGCCGACGATGGACAGGGAACCGGGCAGGTAGCCGTTGGCCACGTAGACGGTGTGGGCCCGGTCGTCGACCGCTATCCCGAAGGGGCCGGAGCCGGTCGGCTGCTCGCGGGCGGCTGTGCGGCAGTCGCTGGCCGCCTTCGGCCGGGACGGTGACCCGGTCAGGATGGTCACGGCCGCGCTTTCGAAGTCGGTGACGTAGACGGTGCTGGTGTGGGCGTCCGCCGCGACCAGCAGGGGGGCCCGGCCGGTGGGCATGGTGGGGAAGTGCTGCTGGCAGCCGGTGGTGTGGGTTCCGTTGCAGGCCGCACTGTTGATCACGGATAGCGTCCCTGGCGAGTCGCCGTTGGCGTTGTTGGTCACGTAGACGGCGTGCGCCTGATCATTCACGGCCACCCCGAATGGGCCGCGCCCGACCATGACGGTCGCGGCGAGGTGACCGCAGCCGGAGTGGTCGGTCCCGTTGCAGGCCGCGCCGTTGATCACCGAGACAGTGTCACCGCTGAAGCCCGCCCCGGCGTTCGGGGCGTAGACGGTGTCGGCGAACGGGTCGGCGGCGTACAGCGTGTGGCTGCCGTGATCGACCGCCCCGACGTTGGCCTGCGGGTCCTTCACCGGGATCTCCGCGACCGGGGCGCAGCCGGTGTGCCGCCCGGCGCGGCAGGTCGCGCTGTTGATCACATCGATCTGTGGAAGGCTGAGGTTGCTGGCGTAGATGGTGCCGGTGGCCGGGTCGGCCGACAGCAGGGACTCATGCTCGGGCACGGCGGGCGCTTCGGCGCGGCAGCCGGCCGTGGTGATGGCGTTGCAGCGGCGGACGCTGGTCACCGACAGGATGTTCACGCCGCCGATGTTCACCACATAGGCGGTGCCGGTGCGCTGCAGCAGCGCGAAGGCGCTGGGGCCGGGGTTGTATCCGGGGCCATGACCGGGTGCGGCGGCCTGCTGGTTCGGCGGGCGCCGGTGGCAGCCGGATGTCACCTTCCCGTTGCAGGTCCGGGCGTTGATCGCGGACAGCGTGTTGTCGCCCTGGTTGACCGCGAACACGGTGTGCAGGGCCTGGTCGACCGCGGCGGAGCCGGTTCCGATGCCGGTGGGAACGGCCGGCGGCGTGTCGCCGCAGCCAGCCGTCGTCCGCGCGTTGCAGCGCGCGCCGTTGATGACCGACACCGACCCGCCGTTGAACTCGTTGACGTAATCGGCGACGTAAACGGTGTCGGTGGCCCGGTCGACGGCGACCGCGGAGGGGCTCGCGCCCACCGTGACCGAGGCCGGCGTCCGGCCGCAGCCACGGCCGGTGTGCCCGTTGCAGGTGGCTCCGTCGATCACCGACACGGTGTCCCCGTTGCCCGACAGCCCGGCGTTCGCCGTATAGATGGTGTCGGTGGCCACGTTGACATCGACCGAATCCGGGCCGGCCTTGTCCCGCACCGTCCGGGGTGGCCGCCCGCATCCCCCGGTTGTCTGGGCGTTGCACCGGGCCACGTTGATCACCGACACGCTGCCCGCGCCCAGGTTTGCCACATACAGCGTGCGCGTCGCCGGGTTCACGGCCGCCGCCACCGGGAACTTCCCCACCGTGACCGTCGCCACCGGCTGGCCGCAGCCGCTGGTCACGTGGGCGTTGCACGTTGCCCCGTTCAGCACCGAGACCGTGCCGCTGTTGCCGTTGACGACGTAGACGGTGCCGGTCCGGTTATCGATGGCGGCCGCGAGCGGGCCACTGCCGACCCTGGCTCTGGCCACCACCGGCAGCCAGATGTGATCTTTGTGTTGCATGTCGCGGTGCTGATCACGTCCACCACGTGGGCCGGCGCACCGGAGCCGCCGCAGAAGCTGGTATGGCACTGGATCGGCACGTAGACGGTATCCGTCCGGGGACTGGCCACCGGGGCGCCCGGGCTGCCGCCGAGCACCACCGACCCGCGGGCGTCTGCCCCCGAGCCCGCACGCTGCGGCATCGTCTGCCCGGTGCGGCCCAGCCCGGCCGGCCCGAGCGGTAAGGCGCCAAACCGCGCGGCCGGGCCGCGTGCTGCGAGACGGGCCGCGGCGCACCGGCCGCTAATACCGCCGTTCCGCCCGCGCCGGCGGCAGGCGCCGCTGCCAGCACGACCACGGCCAGCCCCACCGACGGGACAGACCAGCGCACCCCCCCGACCCGCACGGCTGCACATTTCCGCATCGGATCCCCCATCTCAATCCGGAACAATCTGCACTTTACGCCACATTTGCCAAAAATGACCCCTGCTTTTGCGGAATGGCTGGAGTCATAGCGGGCGCCACGGGCGCGGTCGACCCACCTGACGGAGGTCTGCGGGCTGCCGTCGACGTCCACCGTGGCCCTTGGCGGCTTGTCGCGCACCGATACATCATGGGGTGGTGACCAATGGCGCGGCCACCTCGGTACTTGTCGGCCGGACACACGAGCTGGCCGAGCTGGATGCCGCCCTGGGACAAGTCCGGGCGGGTCACCCATCGGCTGTGCTCATCGGCGGCGAGGCCGGGGTGGGCAAGTCGCGTCTGGCCGGCGAGTTCGGGGCGCGGGCGCACGCTGCGGGTGCGGTCCGGGTCTTGTCGGGGTACTGCCTGGGCCTGAGCGCTGAGGGCCTGCCGTTTGCGCCGTTCACCGGGGTGCTGCGGGAACTTGTCCGCGAGCTGGGCGCCGACGGCCTCGCCGCCCTGCTGCCTGGTCGGGGCACGCGGGATCTGGCCCGGCTGCTGCCCGAGCTGGGCGAGCCAGGTGCCGAGGGGGACCCGGCCGAGGCGCGGGCGCGGATGTTCGAGGAGATGCTCGCCCTGCTCGAGCACCTGGCCGGAGCCAGGCCAGTGATCCTGGTCATCGAGGACGCGCACTGGTCCGACCGGTCCACTCGTGATCTGCTGGCCTTCTTGATCGGTAACCAGCATGCCCTGGCCGGCGTCCTGATCGTGGTCACGTTCCGCTCCGACGAGCTGCACCGCAGGCACCCGCTGCGGCCGGTACTGGCCGAGCTGGACCGGCTCGGCTGGGTAGCGCGGCTGGAGCTGCCCAGGCTGACGCGGCGCGAGGGACGTGAGCTTATGGCCTGCGTGCTGGGCAAGGAGCCGGAGCCGGAGCTGGCGGAGCGGGTGTTTCGGCGCAGCGAAGGCAATCCGTTGTTCCTGGAGGCGCTGCTGCGCTGTGGCGAGAGCCCCGGCTCGGATCTGCCGGAGTCGCTGCGCGATCTCGTGCTGGCCGATGTGGAGCGCCTGCCGGCGGAGACCCAGGGCGTTCTTGAGGCGCTGGCCGTGGCCGGCGAACAGTGCGGGCATTTCCTGCTGGCCGCGGTCACCGGAATCAGCGACCGGGAGCTGCTCGCCGCCCTGCGGCTGGCAGCGGCGGCGAACGTGCTGGTACCCGCGGGGGACGGGTATGCGTTCCGGCACGCGCTGATCCGCGAGGCGATCCTGGGACAGGTTCTGCCCGGTGAGAGAGTTCGGTGGCACGTCCGGCTGGCTGAAGCCCTGGCCGCGGACTCGTCGCTGGTCCCGCCGGGCCGGGCGGTGATCGAGCAGGCACGCCACTGGTATTCGGCGCACGACACTCCCCGTGCGCTGGCTAGCGCCTGGCAGGCCGCGGACGCCGCCGGGTGCTCCTTGGCGCACGCCGAGAAGCTGGCCATGCTGACCCGGATCCTCGAGCTGTGGTCTGCGCTGCCCGATGCCGCGGAACGCATCGGTACCAGCCACGCCAGCGTCCTGGAAGCCGCGGGGGACGCGGCGGCGGCCGCGGGTGAGGGCGAGCGCGGTATCGGATTGGCGACAGCCGCGCTGAACGAAATCGACGCGGCCGAGGAGCCCGGGCGGGCGGCCCTGCTGCTCAAGGCCCGCGCCGAGATGAGGTGGTACCTGGGCCGGGCGGAGGGAATCGATGACGTGCGCGAAGCACTGCGGCTGGTGCCGGCCGGCGCCCCGGACGCGGCGGCCCGCAGGCAGGTGCTGAGCTGGCTGGCGGCCTGGCCCGAGGTGCTGGGGCGTGCCGAGGCACGCGCCTCGGCCCAGGAGGCGCTGCAGCTGTCCCGGCAGGCCGGTGACCAGGGCACCGAGGCACACGCGCTGCTCACGCTGACAACGCTGAATTTCCATGAGCACGGCACGCTGTCTCTGGACCTGCTGGAGCAGGCGCGGACTCTGGCCGAGCAGGCGCATGCCTACGATGCCGTGCTGCGGGCCGCCGTCTACGAGTCTCACCTGCTGGAGGGGGCAGGGGAGCACGAGCGGGCCGCGCAGGCGGCCCGGCAGGGTGTCGTGAGCGCGCGCGAGTACGGGCGGGCGCGCGGCACCGGCACGCTGCTCGCGGCCAACCTGGCCGAACCGCTGGTGGTGCTCGGCCGGTGGGATGAGGCAGCGGACGTGATCGAGCACGCCCTGGAACTGTCCCCGCCGGCGGGCACGCGTGCTGTGCTGTTGCAACTCACCGGCGAGATCGCCTTGGCCCGCGGCGACCTGCCCGGCGCGGCAGGCTCGGCCGCGGCCTGCCTCGGTGCGCTGGCCGGATTCGGCTTCCGGGACCAGCATCACCTGCCGCTGGCCCGTCTCCAGGCCGAACTGCACCTCGCGCGGGACCAGACGAGGGAAGCGCTGGCTATTGTCGAGGATGCGCTCAGCCGCTTCGATCTGCAATCCAGTCCGCGGTACGCCTGGCCGTTTCTCGCCTCGGCCGCTGGAGCCTGCGCCGCGACCCTCAGCCACTCAGCGGTCGCGCGTGACCGCGGCCTGGCCGAGCGGGCCCGGCACCTGCTGGACCGGCTGCGCGGCGTGGCGGAGAGGCTGAAGGCTGCCGGGCCGATCGAGCAGGCGCACCGGCTGACCTTCGCCGCCGAAGCCGTGCGGGCGGACGCGGGCGGCGCGGATCCGCAGCCGGCCTGGAACGCGGCCGCACAGGCGTGGGATCACCTTGGTCAGCCCTACGCGCTGGCCAGTGCGCTGCTGCACGCCGCCGAGGCCGCGATAGAACGAGGTGACCGGGACGGTGCGGCCGAGCGGCTGGCCCGCGCAGCCGCGCTCGCGGACGGGCTTGGCGCCGGCCGGCTGCGCGAGCGGATCGGGTCGCTGGCCAGGCGCGCCCGCCTCGGGCTGCCCTCCGGGCCCACCAGCGAGCAGGGCCCCGGGATCCTCGGCCTGACCGCGCGTGAGGCCGAGGTGCTGCGGCTGGTCGCTGCGGGCTGCAGCAACCGTGACATCGCGGCTGAGTTGTTCATCTCAGCCAAGACCGCCAGCGTCCACGTGTCGAACATCCTGGCCAAGCTCAACGCCGCGAGCCGCACCGAGGCCGCGGCCATCGCCCACCGGTCCGGCCTGGATGCCGAGGATCCCTGATGCGGTGCCGGCGCGAACACCGTGACGAACGCGCTCTGATCCTGAGCATGGCAGCCGTGCCGGGCACGATGGTTCATCCGGTCAGGTAACCGTGGCGCCAGCTGTCCTAGAGCCGAAGCACCTGCGGCCTGATTTCCTTACCGGCGGCCGACCCCGGCGGCCGTGAAATAGGGATCCTGCCCAATGCGGCCGGCGGCGCTTAGCGGCAATCTCGATGGTGAAGCCGGGAACGGCCGCCGCGCTGGAATACGAACGGCCTGCCGGCGAAACCAGCACCGTGATGGAGGTGCGCCATGTGCCAGCATCAGCCCACGTGTCCGCCCGCGGACGCGGCGGACCGCGAGGCGGCCCACGTGGTGGTGTCGCACCCAGAGCAGGGCTGGAGCCTGCTCTGCAACGGCGTCGTGCTGTTCGATGACGCTGGCGCGCTGCTGCCCGATGGCCAGAGCCTCCCGCCGCACCGGCTGCCCGCCACGCAGGCGCCCGCCCGCTCACGCTGCCCGGGCTGGTGGCCGCGTGACCGCGTTGCGGCGGGCTGACCTGGCCCGGTTTGTTTCCGCATCTGGCAGGAGGGTTCCCGATGAAGCAGATCCGGATCAGCAAGCAGAACCGCCCCGCCCGCACGTGGCTGGAGCCGCTCCCGCTGGAGCTGCGCGACCCCGATGTGGTCCGCGCTAAGCAACTGGCCCGGCGGGCCGATAGCCGGTCCCAGCGCCAGCGGCGGTCCGGGTAGCGGCCTGATGTGGCAGTGGGCTGGGCCCTTGTGGCCGTGCACTACGGCCACAATGAAGCCGCGCTAAGGGGACAGTCGCGGCGATCGAGCAGGCCGGTGCCGCGCCTTCATCGTCGGAGCCGACCTCGGCGTGACCGGGGATGTCGGCACACTGTTCGCGGGCCTGCAGGCCGGTCTGGCGGGAGTCCGCTGGACATCTGCCCCTGTTCCACGACGGCGGCCGCATCATCAGCTTCGGCGGGCTGCTGCTGCTCGGCGGTCGCGCCGGAGACCTGCTGGGCCGCCGCCACGTGTTCGTCGGAGAATTTCTGTCGGCCGCGGCAGCCAGTCCTGAGGGCCTGGGTGGGGCGCTTGATGGGAGCGGGCTCAGGTCTGCAGGTCGCCGACGGCGCCGGCCAGCGCCCTGAGCTCGGCCGGCCAGGACCGCGGGCGGAACATCGGGCGCAGCACGAACTTGGACATTCCGGCGCCGATGTAGGACGCCAGCATCGCACGCAGTTCCTGGTAGCCGACCGGGACCAGGCTGCGCGGGTCCACGTCGCGGCCTCGCGCCCGGGCGGCGAGCCCGGCCAGCTGCCGGTCGTCCAGCGGCTGGTGCGTGTACCCGACGCTGATGCCGAAGTGCTCCTGGTCCACCCGGCGCCCGGCCTGCCGGGCCGCGTCGTTTATCGCCTCCCGCGCCGCGGCCGCCTCGTCCGCCGTGCACGCGGCGCCGAGCCAGCCGTCGGCGAGCCGGCCGCACCGGGCCAGCGAGGCCGGTGCCAGCCCGCCGAGCCACGGCTCCAGTTCCTGGACCGGCCGCGGCGAGATCGTCACCCCGTCCACCGCCTCGCCCGCCCACCAGCGGCGCAGCCGCGGCAGCGTCCGCTCGATCGCCGCGGACCGGTCCGCCACCGGCACGCCGATCGCGTCGCGCTCCGGGCCGTAGGCCAGCCCGGGGACGAAGGTGAGCAACAGCCGGCCCTTCGACAGCACGTCCAGCGTGGCCAGCGACTTGGCCAGCCGGAGTTCGTTGCGGCCGGGGATCAGCATCGTCGTGCCGAGCTTGATCCGCGGGCTGAGCTGCGCCGCGGTGGCCAGCGCGATCAGCGGGTCGGGGCCGGGGCCGGTCAGCACCTCCGACACCCACAGCGAGTCCAGGCCCACCTCGGACAGCATCGCGACCAGGTCCGCGAACTCGTCCACTGCGGGCATGACGCTGCCGAGCCCGACCGCGATCCGCACCTTCACGGCCGGGCCAGCCGGGCCGCCGGGGGCTGCACCGTCACAGGCCGCACCGTCACAGGCCGGGCCGCGGTCATGACGCGGCTGCTTCGGCCCAGGCCTTCTCCAGCGTCTCGGTGATCAGCTCGGGCGGCTGCGCCCCGGAGATCCCGTACCGGCGGTCGATGACGAACAGCGGAACCCCGGTGGCGCCGATCGCCTGGGCCATCGCTTCGTCGGTGTCGATCGCGTCGTCGTATTCCTGGCCCGCCAGCACCCGGCGCACCTCGCCGGCGTCCAGCCCGGCGGCCACCGCGATCGCGGTCAGCGACTCGTGGTCGAAGATCGACGCCTGCTCGGTGAAGTAACCGCGGTGCAGCGCCTCGGCCAGTCCGGCCTGCAGGCCACGGTCCTTGGCCAGGTGCAGCAGCCGGTGCGCGTCGCGGGTGTTGCCGCTGCGCAGGCCGGCCATCCGGAACCGCAGCCCGTCATCGGCGGCACGCTGCTCCATCTGCCGCTGTGCGTCCTCGGCCTGCTCCCTGGTCATCCCGTAGCTGGCGGCCAGCCTGTCGACCGTCGGCGTCGTCTCTCCGGCCGGCGCGTCCGGGCTGAGCTCGAACGAACGGTAGGTGACCTCGACCTCGTCGCGGTGGCTGAACGACTCCAGCGCCCGCTCGAACCGCCGCTTGCCCAGGTAGCACCACGGGCACACCACATCGGACCAGATTTCTACCTGCATGCCTGGTGCAACGCCGGCTCGCCCTGATCCCTTCCACCGCCACGTCCGCCGGGCCAGCCGGCCGGGTAGCGTACCGCCGGGAACACAGATCGGACCATCCTGGCCCGGGCGGCCGGGTGAAAGGAGCACGCGCCGCGATGGACGCGACCGTCTTGCTGGTGATGGATGTGCAGCAGGGAATCGTCGAGCACGGTGGTGCGGACCCCGGCTACCTGGACCGGCTGGCCGCCGCGGTCACCGCGGCCCGGGCCGCGGGCATCCGGGTGATCTACGTGCGGATCGGCTTCCGCCCCGGCCACCCCGAGATCAGCGCCAGCAACCGGACGTTCGCCGCGGCCGCGGCGAACGGCAGCTTCGTCGAGGGCAGCCCGGGCACGGAGATCCACCCGGCCGTCGCGCCCGGCCCGGATGACCTGCAGGTCACCAAGCGCCGGGTGTCCGCATTCACCGGCAGCGACCTGGACGTGGTGCTGCGCGGCCTGGGTGCCGGCACGCTCGTGCTGACCGGCATCGCCACCAGCGGCGTGGTGCTGTCCACCCTGCGGCAGGCCGCCGACCTGGACTACCAGCTCGTCGTGCTGTCCGACGGCTGCCTGGACCGCGACCCCGAGGTGCACCGGGTGCTGACCGGGAAGGTGTTCCCGCGGCAGGCCGAAGTGCTCACCGTGGCGGACTGGACGGCGCGGCTGCCGCATCGATCCCGTTAGGGATCCCGCAGCCCGGCGCGGCCTGCTCACACCCTCCTTGGCCCGGAAAACGCGTGATGTATTGACGCCTCGCAGCTACCGGACTACGTTGAATTAACAGGAAAGTTTCTTATTAATAGTTTGTTAACAACCGGATCGCGGAGGGCGACATGAAAACGTTGCTGCAAGGCGTTCGGGGGACCACCCGGGGGCTCAGGAACTGGCCGCGCACCAGGCACCGCAGGCTGCTCGCCGCGGCCGCCGCGCTCGGCGTCACGATCGCGATCACCACCCCGCAGGCGGCCGGCGCCGCCCAGGGCGGCGTCACCTGGGCCGGCACGGCCGCGCACGCCGGCCGCGTCGCCACCACCGCGGGCGCGGCCCGCGGCATCACCACACCCACGGCCCGCGCCGCCACCACGGCGCACGCCGGCAGCACGGCCACTCACGCCAGACCGGCGCCGGCGGCCAGTGCGGTTCGGCTGACCGCCGCCCGCGCCGGCGCCACCGCCAGCGACGTGCCCGCCCCGCCGCCCGGCTGGACCACACAGTTCAGCGACGACTTCAACGGCGCCGCGGGCACCGCACCGAACTCCGGCAACTGGCAGTACGACACCGGCCCCGGATCCAGCTTCGGCACCGGCGAGATCGAGACGATGACGAACTCGACCAGCAACGGCTACCTGGACGGCAACGGCAACCTGGACCTCACCGCACTCGGTTCGGGCAGCTCGTGGACGTCCGCCCGGCTGCAGACGACGTCGGCGAACGTCGGCGCGCCGGCCGGCGGCGAGCTGGAGGTGACTGCCTCGATCCAGCAGCCCAACCCGGGTAACGGGCTCGGCTACTGGCCCGCGTTCTGGATGCTCGGCCCCGGCCAGTGGCCGGAGAACGGCGAGATCGACATCATGGAGGACGTCAACGCGCTGTCCGAGCTGTCCGGCACGGTGCACTGCGGCGTCGACCCCAACGGCCCGTGCCACGAGCCCGACGGCATCGGCAGCGGCCTGGTCGGCTGCTCCGGCTGCCAGACCGGCTACCACACGTACACGATGATCCTCAACCGGACCAACCCGTCGGACGAGACGATCACTTTCTACCTGGACGGCAACGCCTACTTCAGCACGGACGAGAACACCGTCGGCGCCTCGACCTGGCAGGCCGCCTTCGACCACAACATGGCGATCATCTTCGACCTGGCCATGGGCGGCGCCTACCCGGACGGGGTGTGCAACTGCACCAGCCCGAGCGGTTCGACCACGTCGGGCGGCACGATGAGCGTCAACTACGTGGCCGCCTACACCACGTCCGGATCGGTCCAGGGTGGGGGCTCGGCGATAACCGGCTACGGCGGCCTGTGCGTGGACGTCCGCGGCGACAACTCGGCCAACCTCACCCCGGTGCAGGTGTACACGTGCAACGGCACCGAGGCGCAGCAGTGGACGGTGGTGCAGGCCGGCAGCACGCTGCGCGCCCTCGGCAAGTGCCTGGACATCAACGCCGGCGGCACCGCGGACGGCACCACGGTGGACCTGTACGACTGCAACAACACCGCCGCGCAGGTCTGGATACCGCAATCCGGCGGCGCGCTGTACAACCCGCAGTCGAACAAATGCCTGGACGATACCGGCTATGGCGGGTCGGGCACCCAGCTGGAGATCTGGGACTGCACCGGCAACGCCAACCAGCAGTGGAACCTGCCCTCATAGCCCCTGAAAATAGCCAACCCTGAACCAGGGCGCTGCCCCTGAGCCCGGCCTCCTCCCCGGGCCGGGGCACGGCGCCAGCCGGCGCCACGGCGCCCTGACCCCGCTCACCCGGCCGCCTTGAGAACCTGGGCGGCCGGGTGGCGGGGCGCACCGCGTACCCGTCAGCCGTTCTTCAGCGCGCGGTAGTGCCGGATGAGCGCGTTGGTGGACGAGTCGTGCCGCAGGTCCGGCTCCGCGGGGCTCTCCAGCTCGGGGGCGATCTGCTTGGCCAGCGACTTGCCGAGTTCCACGCCCCACTGGTCGAACGAGTCGATGTCCCAGATCGCGCCCTGGGTGAACACGCTGTGCTCGTACAGCGCGATCAGCGTGCCGAGCAGCCGCGGGGTGAGCACCTCGGCCATGATCACGTTGGTCGGCCGGTTACCCTCCATCACCCGGTGCGGCACCACGTTCTCCGGGGTGCCTTCGGCGCGCACCTCTTCCTCGGTCTTGCCGAACGCCAGCGCCTGGGCCTGTGCGAACACGTTGGAGTTGAGCAGGTCGTGGTGGTCGCGCAGCGGGTTGAGTGACTTGCCGAAGGCGATCAGGTCCAGCGGGATCAGCTTGGTGCCCTGGTGGATGAGCTGGAAGAAGCTGTGCTGACCGTTGGTGCACGGCTCGCCCCAGTACACCGCGCTGGTCTGGTAGTCCACGTGCCTGCCGTCCAGCGTGACGTGCTTGCCGTTGGATTCCATGGTGAGCTGCTGCAGGTAGGCGGGGAACCGCTTCAGGTACTGCTCGTAGGGCATGACGCCGATCGTCTCGGCGCCGAAGAAGTTGCCGTACCAGACGGCCAGCAGCCCGAGCAGGACCGGCAGATTGGCCTCCAGCGGCGCGGTGCGGAAGTGCTCGTCCATGGCGTGGAACCCGGCGAGCATCTCGGCGAACTGGCCCGGCCCTATCGCGATCATGGTGGACAGCCCGATGGCGGAGTCCATCGAGTAGCGGCCGCCCACCCAGTCCCAGAAGCCGAACATGTTGGCGGTGTCGATGCCGAACTCCGACACCCGCTCGGCGTTCGTGGACACCGCCACGAAGTGCCTGGCCACCGCGGCCTCACCGAGCGCGGCCACCACCCAGTCCCGCGCCGAGGTGGCGTTGGTCAGCGTCTCCAGCGTGCCGAACGTCTTGGAGGAGATGATGAACAGCGTCTCGTCCGGGGCCAGATCCTGGGTCGCCTCGACGAAGTCGGTGGCGTCCACGTTGGACACGTAGCGGAACGTCATCGCCCGGTCGGTGTAGTGCCGCAGCGCCTCGTAGGCCATCACCGGGCCCAGGTCGGAGCCGCCGATGCCGATGTTGACCACGTTGCGGATCCGCTTGCCGGTGGCTCCCTGCCACGCCCCGGACCGCACCTGATCGGCGAACCCGCGCATCCGGTCCAGCACCTCATGCACCTGCGCCACCACGTCCTCGCCGTCCACCACCAGCGAGGCGTCCCTGGGCATCCGCAGCGCCACGTGCAGCACCGCCCGGTTCTCCGACACGTTGATGTGCTCGCCGCGGAACATCGCGTCCCGGCGCCCGGCCACCCCGGACTCGGCGGCCAGCTCCACCAGCAGCCGCATGGTCTCGTCGGTGACCCGGTTCTTGGAGTAGTCGAGGTACAGCCCGGCCGCCTGCGCGGTCAGCCGCTCGCCGCGCCCGGGGTCGGTGTCGAACAGCTCACGCAGCGTGCGGCCGGCGATCTCGCCGTGGTGGCGCTCGAGCGCCTGCCAGGCCTTGCGCTCCCGCAACGGCGTCCCGGGCATGAGAGTCTCCTTCGGTCAGTTGGCGTTGCCTGCCACCGCCTATCCCACCACCAACCCGCCCGCCCGGTAGCCACCGGGTACAAAGGGGCGGGTGGACCCGGTAACCGCGCTGCGCAAGATCGCGTTCCAGCTGGAACGCGCCCGCGAGCCCACCTACCGGGTGCGCGCGTTCCGCCGGGCCGCCCAGGCCGTGCAGAATCTCCCGCCCGGCGAACTCGGCCGCCGTATCGCCGACGGAACGCTGCCCGAGGTGCCCGGAATCGGCCCGGATTAGCCAGCCAGGCGGCGGGCTGGACACGGTCAGGCGACGATGGACTGCTCCAGGGTAAGCAGCCGGCGTGGCGGCGGCAGGCCGAGTTCGGCCAGCACGGCCCTGGCCCGGCGCACCACGGTCAGCGCGGCGCCGCGCCGGTCCTGCTCGAGCAGCGTGCTGGCGGTGCGCAGGTAGCGTTCGTCGTCGTAGGGCGCCAGGTCGATGGTGAGCTCCAGGATCCGGCGGGTCTCGTCCAGGTCGCCACGCTGCGCGGCGGCGTCCGCGCACAGGTCGAGCAGCCGCAGCATGGTCCGCCTGGTGTGCTCGCGGGGGAGTTCGGCCCATTCCTCGTACGGGTCCCCGGCCAGCAGGTCGCCGCGGTAGCGGGCGATGGCCGCGCGAGCCACCGCGACCGCCAGCGCCGGCTCGGCCGGCCACAGCGCCAGCGCCCGGCGGCCCTCGGCCTCGAACTGGGTCAGGTCCACCCGGATCTCCGGCGCCAGCCGGAGCAGCTCCCCGGCCCGGACGATCACCTCGCCGGCCTCGGCCCGCTGCCGGTTCAGCACGGTGCGCAGCCGGTTCCGCCCGGCCTCCCGGCCCGCGTCCGGCCACAGCGCCTCGATCGCCGCGTCGGCCGGCAACTGGCCGCCGGACACGGCGACCAGCTTGAGCAGCTGGGTGCCCTGCCCGGCCGTCAGCGGCACCGGCCGGCCGCCGCGGGTGAGGCCGAACGGCCCCAGCACCGACAGCGACACCGGCAGCGAGGCCGCTTCCAGCGCCAGCGCCGCGGGCTGCCCGGTCTCGGCGGCCAGCCCGAGCAGCTCCTCGGTGATCGCGCCCTCCCTGGTCAGCGGCAGCTGCGGCAGGCCGAGCCGCGCCGCCTCCTCGAACGCCCGCGCCGCCAGCGCGCCCGCCCCGGCGTCGCCGCGGCGGTATGCGGCGTAGGCCCGCAGCAGGGTGAGCCGCCAGTACTCGCGCGGGTCGACCCGGGCCCCCGGCGCGGCCAGCAGGCGTTCCTCGGCCAGCACCGGGTCGCCGTGCCTGGCCAGCAGCGCACCCTCGGCCACCGCGATCACCGGCTCGCCGTCCAGCGGGTTCTGCTGCGCCCGGCGCAGGTAGTCCACGGCCAGCGCGCTGTGCCCGACCCGGTCCAGGTTGTCGGCGGCGTCGGCGAGGAAGTCCGCCGCGGCCGGGCCCCACCAGTCGCCTTTGTGCGTCTCGGCCTGCCGGATCTGCTCGAGCGTCTCGTCCGCGTCCCGCCGGTGTGAGGCGGAGATGGCCAGTTCCCAGTGCCCGTAGGCGAGCAGCACCTCGTCGCGCAGCTCCGCGCCGACCCGCAGCACGTCCCGCACGTCGGCCTGGACCTGGTCGAAGCGAGCCAGTTCCAGGCACACCTCGGCGTGGTAGATGAGCAGGTAGGCCCACCGGCGCGGCTGGTCCACCACGGTGGCCAGGCCGGCCTCCAGCCGCTCCAGCGCGCTGTGCGCCCGGCCTTGCGCGTAGTCGATCCACACCGCCTGGTAGGGCACAAGCCCGGCCCGGGCGCCGCGCATGCCGAGCCGCTCGTAGAGCTGGGCCGCCTGGCCGAAGTAGCCGTCCGCGTCGCGCAGCGCGGCCAGGTCCCGCCGCCCGGCGGCGTCGCGGTGCTGGCAGGTGGTGCGGCCCAGCGCGGAGTACCCCCGGGCCCGGGTCAGCAGCTCGCCGGGCCCAGCGGCGGCCAGTATCCGCAGCACCGCCTGCTCGGCCTGGCCGAAGCCGCCCTCCCGGATCAGGTCGGTGGCCCGCTCGATCTCGATGCTCCGGGTCAGCGCGCTGTCCCGGTGGCCCGCCGCGATGGCCGAGACCCGGTCCAGCGCGGTGCTCTTGGCCTCGAACAGCCCGGCCGCGTCGGCGATCCTGGCGTAGTGCGCGAGCAGGCCGGGATGCGCCTCGATGGCCTCGGCGGGCAGCCGGTCCACGATCGCCTGGATCTCCAGCACGTCCAGCGCCTCCAGCTGGCTGGGCGGGGTGCCGGCCAGCAGCTGGGCCGCCGCGCCGGGGTCGCCGCAGGCCAGCAGCATCTGCAGCGCGGCGCCGAGCTGGCCGCGCTCGGCGTAGACCGCCGCCGCCCGGCGCAGCGCGCCGCCGTCCGGCCCGCCGAGCGAGGCCAGGTGGTCGCGCACCGGGCCGGGCAGGTCCCACCAGCCGGCCCGGCGTGAACGGGATGCCGGCCCTCAGCGCGGCGTCGAAGCAGCCCGCCGCGCCGGCCGCCGCATCCACCACGATCGCGTCGAGCAGCGGCAGCCTGGCCAGCTGCGCCAGCATCGGCCGCCGGTCCGGCGGCAGCGCGGTCAGCGCCTCGTCCAGGATGGCCGCCACCACCCCCGCCCTGCGGTCCGCGCCGCCGGCCACCCGGGCCAGGCTGGCCACGTCTTCCCCGGTCCGCCGGGCGCGCGCCGCGGCCAGCGCCGCCGCGGCGGTCCAGCCCGCGGTGACCAGCTCCAGCGCGGCGACGTCACCGGCATCCACCTCGAGCCCGAAGCCGGACCGGCACAGCCGCAGCGTCTCGTCCGGGCGCAGTGCCAGATCCGCCGCCGTCAGCTGCAGGCAGTCGGCCCGGCGCAGCCGCTGGGTTCCGTCCGGCAGGTGCCGGGCCAGCACGACCAGATGCTGGCCAGGGCGAAGCCGTTCGGCAATCCGCTCGATCAGTGCCCCGCTGCCCCGGTCAGCGTGATGCGCATCGTCGACGACGAACGTGCAGGACTCCTCGGCCAGCGCGCCGAGCAGCAGGTCGACCGCGCCGGCCGGGTCGTCGCCGGCCTCGGCCATGGCGGCCGCCGCGCCGGGGAAACCGGCCTGCGCCACCGCGGTGCGCAGCCGGGCGGCGAACAGCCGGGCCGGGGCACCGCCCTCGTGCAGCGCGACTTCGATGCCGACCGACCGCCAGGCGTCCACCAGTTCGGCCGCCAGCACGGTCTTGCCGTAGCCGGCCGCCGCCTCGGCCAGCACCACGCTGGCCTCCAGGCACGGCCCGGTCAGCCGGGGGCGCGGGACATGGTGCGGCGGCAGACGAGTCAACTACAGCCCCCCGCTCCCTGGCCCCGGCGCTCTGCTGCCGAGATTACTCCGGCGGGCGCGGAAGTGACCTCCGTGATCGCGGGCACTTCCTGGTGCGCTGGCACCAACGGGCGTCCACGAGGATGAGTGGGTGAAATGGGCCGGGGCTGGCGGACATGTAGCTGGTGTGAAACGAGCTCCGCTCAGTGACCCGCGCCCGGTCTCCGGCGACGACCGGCGGCAGCGGTTCGAGACCGTGTACGCGGCCAGCCACGGCCCGGTGCTGGGGTACGTGCTGCGCCGCACCGCGAACCCGGACGACGCCGCCGACGTCATCGCCGAAACCTTCCTGACCGCCTGGCGGCGGCTGGACGACGTGCCGCCCGGCGACGCCGCGCGGCTGTGGCTGTACGGCGTGGCCCGCCGCGTGCTGGCCAACCACCACCGGGGCGAGCGGCGCCGGTCCGCGCTGGCCGACCGGCTGCGTGCCGACCTGGCCGCCGCGCCACCCCCACCGCAGTTCACCGGGGAACTGGCCGGCCTCGCCCGCGCCTTCCGGCGGCTGCCCGAGGCCGACCGCGAGCTGCTCGCGCTGGCCGGCTGGGAAGGCCTGGACGCCGGGCAGATCGCGGTCACGCTGGGCTGCTCGCGCAACGCCGTCCGGATCCGGCTGCACCGCGCGCGCCGCCGGATCGCCGCCGAACTCGCCAGGGACGCGGCCTGGCCGCAGCCCGGTCCCGCGCCCGCCGCCAAGGCCAAGGCCAAGGGAGATCTCGCATGAACCCGGTCAGCCGCATCGCCCCGGTGTCGGACGCCGACGCCGCCCGCATGGTCAGCCCACGCACCACCGCCGACCTGGCCGAGCGAATCATGGCTACGCCCGCGCCCACGGCCGCCACCTCAGGCCGTGCCACCTCAGGCCGTGCCACCTCAGGCCGTGCCGCCTCAGGCCGTGCCGCCTCCGGCCGCTCCGGCCGCTCCGCCTCCGGTCACAGCACCCCGGAGCCCGGCCGTGGCGTCCCCCCGCGCGGGCCGCGGCACGTCCGGCGCTGGGCGGGCGGTCTGGCGGCCGCGGCCGCGCTGGCCGTCGCGGCGCTCGTCGTCAGCTCGCTCGGCCATCCCGGCCAGAAGCTGGGCCCGGTCTCCGTCGGGCCGCCGAAAGCCGAGGCGGCGGCGCTGTCCTTCACCAGGCACGCCGGCTACATCGACGTGACCGTGCGCAACCCGGTGGCCGACCCGAAGATCTACGCCGCCGAGTTCGCCGCCCACCACCTGCACATCACGCTGAAGATGGTCCCGGTGTCCCCATCGCTCATCGGCACCGTCATCTACGTGGGCACCAGCAGCGGCGCCACCAGCATCGGCACGATCACCGCCCGGGGCCGATGCTGGACCGGCGGAGCGGGCAGCGCCTGCCCGGTGGGGCTCCGCGTCCCGCTCGGCTTCCACGGCACCGCCGACTTCGTCTTCGGCCGGGCCGCCCGGCCCGGCGAGCAGTACGAAAGCACCGGCCTGGTCACCTCGCGCGGCGAGGTCATGCACGGCCTGGCCTACCGCGGCAAGACCGTCCCGGCGGTGCTGGCCATGCTGCGCGCCCGGCAGGTGACCGTCGCGCGGTACCGGTACATGTACGCCACGGGCGTGCCCTGCGGTAAGTCACCGCATCGCGTCCCCGGCTCCTGGCGGGTCTATTCCGCCGACCCCTGGGCCCCGCACCAGGTCATGCTGTGGGTCGGCCCGCCGGCCGGGACACACATCCCGGGCTGTCCCACACGGATAGGGACACTCTCTCCCAACCCGACACCGTCCGCGTCCCCGTCCGCGTCCCCGTCCCCATCCGCGTCCCCATCCGCGTCCCTGACCGGCCGCTGAGCCGCTCCGTCCGCCCGGCCCGCCGTTGAGCGGGCCGGGCGGACGGCTGTGTGGCTTACCGTGTCGATTACTGGGCGGTGAGGTTCGGCGCGCCCTGGCGCAGCACGAACTTCTGGATCTTCCCGGTCGCGGTCTTCGGCAGCTCGTCCACGAAGCTGACCCCGTGCGGCGCCTTGAAGTGCGCCAGCCGGTCCCGGACGAACCCGATCAGCTCCGCCTCGGTGGCGCTGCCGCCGTCGGCCAGCACCACGAACGCGTGCGGCGCCTCACCCCACCGCTCGTGCGGCAGCCCGACGATCGCGGCCTCCTGCACGGCCGGGTGCCGCAGCAGCGTGCCCTCCACCTCGACCGACGAGATGTTCTCCCCGCCGCTGATGATCACGTCCTTGATCCGGTCGCGGATCTCCACGTAGCCGTCGGGGTGCACCACGGCCGCGTCGCCGGAATGGAACCAGCCGTCGCCCATCGCCCGCTCGGTGGCCTCGGGGTCGTTGTAGTACCCCTCCATGACGACGTTGCCGCGGACCACGATCTCGCCGAGCGCCTGCCCGTCGGCCGGCACCTCCTGGCCCTTGTCGTCCACCACCCGCAGCTCGCCCGAAGTGAGCAGTTCCACGCCCTGCCGGGCCTTCACCACCGCCAGGTCGGCGAGGGACAACGTCGCGTGTTCCGGCAGCGGCGCGCAGACCGTGATGAACGGGGCCGTCTCGGTGAGCCCGTAGACGTGCGTGACCTCCCAGCCGAACTCGCCTTCCAGCCGCTCGATGGTGGCGGCGGCCGGCGGCGCGCCCGCGGTGACCACCCGGACCCCGGCGCGCACCTCGCCGCGGACCGCCGCGGGCGCGTTGGCCAGCGAGATCAGCACCGTGGGCGCGGCGCACAGCAGCCCCACGTGCTCCTCGCGGATCAGCCGGAACACCGCCGCGGGCTCGACCTTGCGCAGGCAGACGTGCACCCCGGCCGCGGCGGTCACCGTCCAGGTGTAGGTCCAGCCGTTGGCGTGGAACATCGGCAGCGTCCACAGGTACGGCTCGCCCACCGCCATCGGCACGTGCAGCAGCGTGCCGATGGTGTTCATCGCCGCGTTCCGGTGGGTGATCATCACGCCCTTGGGCCGCGCCGTGGTCCCGCTGGTGTAGTTGATGGTGAGCAGGTCCCGCTCGCCGATCTCCGGGCGGCCGAAGCCGGGGTCCGCCGCGGCGAGCGCGGCCTCGTAGTCCAGCCAGCCGTCGCGCGCGCCGCCGAACGCCACGAAGTGCCGCACGCCAGGCATCTGGTCGCGGACGCCGTCCACCGTGTCCAGGTAGTCCCGGTCCACGCAGAGCACGCTGGTGCCCGAGTGGTTCACGATGTAGACGAAGTCGTCGGCGGTCAGCCGGTAGTTGACCGGCACCAGCACCGCGCCGAGTTGCGGCACCGCGTAGAACGCCTCGAGCTGGGCGTGCGTGTTGGGCGCGATCGTGGCCACCCGGTCGCCGGGCCGGACGCCGAGCCCGGCGAGCGCCGCCGACCAGCGGTCGCAGCGGTCGAACAGCTGCTCGTAGGTCAGCCGCAGGTCACCGTCCACCACCGCGGCGCGGCCGCCGTGCAGCCGCCGGGTGCGTCGGGCGAAGTCCACGGGGGTCAGGGCTGTCTCCACCAGGCACCTCCAACTTTTGTGCGTTAGAGCCTTTGTACGCTAGAGCAGCCCTCGGGTGCGCGCGATGCGGGCGTCGAGATCGGTGAGGAAACTCTCGATGGCCGTCCGCTTGGCCTCCACGGTGCCCCGCAGTTCCTCCTGCAGGCTGAGGCTCTCCACCAGCAGCTTCCTGCGATCCTCGTCGCCGGTGCTCTCCTGGTGGTAGGCGAGCTTGATCTCGGCCAGCCGGTCCTCGTTGCGCAGCACCACGGCGATCTCGTCCAGGTTGAGCCCGAGCAGCGTCTGCAGCTGCCGGATCCGGGACACCCGGGCCAGGTCGCCGGCCGAGTACCGGCGCATGCCGCCGGGCGTGCGGCCGGACGGGGTGATCAGGCCGAGCTGCTGGTAGTAGCGCAGCGCCCGCTCCGACACCCCGGCCTGGGCCGCCGCCGCCCCGATGCCGAGCAGTTGCTCGCCCCCCGGCTGCCCGCCCGGGTCAGCCGTCTTCGCGCCCGCCCTGGGCGGCTGCTCGTCCGGCTCCGGCGGTTCCGTTTTCGGCATCGGCGACTCCTTACCGGGCCTCCCGCTCCGGCTCCGGCTCGGCCTCCCCGGCGCCGTCGGTGCTGATCGGCATGGCCATCATCTCATCGCCGATCGGGTCCACCGGGGCCTCGGCCTCCAGCGGGCCGGCCGCCGCGTGGATGTACCGCTCGCCGCGGAACGCCGACGCGATCACCGCGATGAGCGTCGCGATCGCGGCGAAGGTGAAGGCCAGGTGCATACCGTGGGCGAACGGCTGCTCGATCAGCCGGGGGAAGAACGACCGCCCGGTGACGTAGGCGACCTGGTGCGCCGACATGTGCTGCAGCGCCCCGGTGGGGCCGAGCAGCTCCTGGATCGGGTTGAACCCGAGGAAGGCGGAGAACAGGCTGCCGATCGGCGGCTCGCTGGCCACCAGGTGAGCAGGCCCGGCCGGCACGCCCGCCGAGACCAGCCCGCTGTACAGGTGCGTGGGCAGCTCCGACGCCAGGCCGAGCGTCACGATCGTGAAGAACAGCCCCATCGACAGCACCGTGGCCGAGTTCTGGAACGTGTTCAGCATGCCGGCGCCGGCCCCGCGCTGCTCCGGCGGCAGGCTGTTCATCACCGCGGCCTGGTTGGGCGAGAAGAACAGCCCCATACCCACCGCGAACAGGAGGATCAGCAGCGCGAACCACGGGTAGCCGAAGTTGATCGGCAGCAGCTCCAGCAGCACGAACGCCAGCCCGGACAGCACCAGCCCGCCGGTGGCCAGCCAGCGCGCCCCCCACCGGTCGGACAGGATGCCCGCCACCGGGCCGACCAGCAGGAAACCGACGGTGAGCGGGATCATGTAGATGCCGGCCCACAGCGGGGTCTGGCTGAAGCTGTAGCCGTGCTGCGGCAGCCAGATGCCCTGCAGCCAGATGATCAGCATGAACTGCATGCCGCCGCGGCCGAGCGCGCCGAGCAGGCCGGCGATGTTCCCCGCGGTGAACGCCCGGATCCGGAACAGCTCCAGGCGGAACATCGGCTCGGGCACCTTGGTCTCCACCCAGACGAACAGTACGAGGACCGCGATCCCGCCGAAGATGGCGGTCAGCACCCAGGGGTTGCCCCACCCGGTGGCGCTGCCGCCGTAGGGGAGCAGGGAGTAGACGATCCCGACGAGCACGGCGATCAGCCCGACGGCGAACAGCGCGTTGCCCAGCCAGTCGATCCTGGCCTGGATGCGGACCCCGTTGTCGCGGAGCTTGAGGTAGGCCCAGACGGTGCCGAACAGGCCGAACGGAACCGACACCAGGAACACGAGCCGCCACTCGATCGGGGCGAGCACGCCGCCGAGGATGAGCCCGAGGAACGAGCCGCCGACGGCGGCGACGCCGTTGATCCCCATCGCCTTGCCCCGCTCCTGCGGCGGGAAGGCGTCGGTCAAGATGGCCGTGGAGTTCGCGAAGAGGAATGCGCCGCCGACCCCCTGGAAGATCCGCATGATGATGATCCACAAGACGCCGGGCACGCCGGAGAGCCACGTTATCGACAGCAGGATCGAGAACACCGTGAACACGGCGAAGCCCAGGTTGTACATCTTCACCCGGCCGTAGATGTCGCCGACCCGGCCGAGACTGACCACCAGCACCGCGGTGACCAGGATGAACCCCATGAACACCCAGAGGAAGTACGACGTGTTGGCCGGCACCAGCGGGTCGAGGTTGATGCCGCGGAAGAGTGAGGGCAGGGAGATCAGCAGGATGGACTGGTTGATCGTCACCATCAGGATGCCGAGCGTCGTGTTGGACAGGGCGATCCACTTGTAGTTCTTGCCCCGCCCGTCCGCTCCCGGGCTGCCATCAGGCAAGAGTGTCTCGGCCGCCATACGCGCTCCTTGTCATCATGCGTGGTAGAGAAATCCTAACGCTGACGTCAAGGTTAGCCATGGCGGTGGCAGCAAGCTCAGGCGGGTCGGCGTTAGCCAGGAGCCGGGCCGCCGTTTTCCGTCAGAAGTCGGCCGATCCCCGGCTTCTGTGGTGCGAGAACGTGACGCGATGAGGCCGGATCACCATCCGAAACCATGCATAACATTATCCTTGCCAAGGCTTAAAACCAGTGTAATCATATGGATCATAAAGCGTGGCTGGGTGCGAGAAACCCTTGTTTCCAGCGCGAACAGTGCGTCGTAGGCCGCAGGTGCTGACCACCCTGCCGTGCGGCTTGTCAGATCCGGGTGCTTCACCGCGACACCCGGATGCTTCGACAGTGTGTCGTG
>DASYAV010000161.1:0-11075 GCA_036501145.1 Streptosporangiaceae bacterium
CCTGGATCAGCAAGCACCGCCGCACCGTCCGCGACTACGAACGCCTCCCGGCCAGCCACGAAGCCATGATCATGTGGGCCATGACCGCCCTGATGGCCCGCCGCCTGGCCCAGCCCGCCCATTTATCAAACACTCACTTAGATTTGAGCCTGGAGTCGTATTACGAGACTACCGTAGTATGGCGGTATAACACAAGATGCACCAGAGGTACGGTGCGACACGAGACGTCCGAGTCCAGACGGACCTACCGACTCTGCCACCCACGGCTGAGACTGTCCCGTTAAAGTTGTTCGTCCGGGGCTCCCTCAAACCGTGGAGACTTCGGTTGTGGTGACTACGGCCAGCACGGGCTGGCCTTGTCCCGCCCGCCTTGCGGCGGGGCAGGCCTGTGGACTGCCCGTTTTCCCGCCCTGAGGGGCCGCCGTGGTCTCCGAGGTCCAGGACGGCCCGCAGGGCCGTTGCGCGCAGCGCGATGCGCAGCACCCTAGAGACCGGAGGAGCGGCCCCGGCGGTGGGCCTCAGGGAGCCATTCCGGGAGCCATCGGTGACAGATACCGAGCGACGCAGGGCGACGCGCCTGGACAATTCGTCCAGCTAAATGCCCTGCAGAGCGATGCCAGGCGACGTACCGCGACGCATCGCAGGTGCCTTCTAAGCAGCGGGTCGCGGGTTCGAATCCTGCCGGGCGCACAAGGAGGTCTTCACGTTTGAGTGGGGCCTATTTTCACGTTTGGTCTGACATTCCGGCCTCCTGGTAGTCCATGCTCCGGTGCCGGGGTCTTCGGGTGCCGCGGCGGGCCCTGGTCCCTGGCTTGTCCCGTGTTAGGGCATGCTTTCGCCTGGTCGTGGCTGCTGTGCTGGTGGTGGTGACGGGCCTGGGTCTCGTGGTCGCGGCAGTTGCGGGTCAGGGCGGCCCGGTGGCAAGGCCGGCGAGGGTCTTGCGGCGCCGTTTGCGGGTTTTCGGGGGCAGCCCGGCGGCTGCGCGGCGCTGGGTTTCTTCCTGCCGGGCGTTCCAGGCGTGCAGGATGCGCTGGTTGCGGACGACGAGCAGGGTCGTGGTGAACAGCATCAGGGGTGCCAGGCCCATCAGGCGGCACCAGCCGCGGGCGATGTCGTTGGTGGCGGGGTCTTTGGCGGTGGCGAAGCCGCGCTCGGCGCCGGTGCGGCGGGCGTAGGAGCGGCGCCAGGCCGCGGACGGGTAGTCGTGCTTCTGCGCGGTCTTGGCGAGCACGTCCGGCGGGACGGTGATCGTCTGCTGTGCGCAGCAGGCCTGGGGATGTTCCGGGGGCTGCAGGATTTCGGGCCGGTCCCGGTCCAGCCGCATCGACGCGGGCCGGAGCGGGCAGCGGATCTTGCCTGTCGAGGCGGGGCACTGCACCCGGTGGTAGCCGTCCTGGTCGTCGCTGGTGAGGCGGCCGAGCTTGTACCGGGCCAGCTCGGCGGTCTTGCGGTCGTGGTCCGCGGCCTGCTCTTTCGTGGCAGTGCGGGCAAGGGGCCCCAGTTCCAGCAGCGGGCGCGGTGCCTGGGGGCAGTAGAGGCTGCCGTTGCTGATGACCGCGCCGTCGTGGCTGCCCTTCGGGCCGCGGTCATGGGGATGGAGGTCCTGGACGAGCTGCGCGCCGGCGGCCCGCAGCGGGATGGCCCAGGCTCCGGCGTCGCGGTGGGCGTAGCCGGAATCGTCGAGGATGTCGCCGAGCGGGATCCCCTGGCCGGGCATCGCGGTCAGCACCGGGGCGAAGGCGCGGACCGGGTCGTGCCGGCAGGACGATAGCGCGGCGCGGCGGGCGAGCTCGGGGACGGCCGGCCCGTTCTCCTCGCCCATCATGATCCCGGCGGACAGGTAATACCCGTAGAACAGCTCGTTTTCGCTGCGCAGCAGGTTGTTCTTGCGGTGCCCCCAGGACGCTTCGGGGTCGGCGCAGTCGCTCGTGCCGTGCGGCGGGGGCCGGGAGAAGGACTCCAGGTCCGTCCAGTCCACCGCCAGCGACCGGCTGGCATCCTTGAGCTCCTCCGGGACCGATGCCTCCAGCAGGCCGTCGCAGATGCCCTGCAGCGGGCCGGAGGGCAGCCCGTCCGGCTCGTCCCTGCCGAGCGCGTCCGCGACCAGGCCGAAGGCGTACTCAGTCTGCCGGTAGGTCAGCAGGTGCGGGCCGTGCCTCCAGCCGGCGATGACGCCGAGCCGCCGCTGGTCGGCCTCCGGCAGGCTGGTCAGCGCCTGGCGGATCCGGGTCAGGTGGGCGGGCCGCCCGTCAGCCTGGGCCAGGCACATGCCGGCCAGCAGGCTGCGGACGCTCAGCTGCCGGGCGCGCACGCCGGCGGGCAGCATGGCCTCGATCACCGGCGCGGCACCGGAGGCGTCGATGATCTCCTCGAACACAGCCAGCGGGGTCATGGCCCGCGCGCGGCGCCAAGCAGCCGGACCGCCTCGGCCTCGCCCGCGGGCTCCAGCCCCGCGACCAGGTCGCCGAGCCGCTGGGAGCAGCTGATCCCGGCCGCGTGCATGAACGTGGCCAGCCCGAGCAGCTCCGCGCAGTCTGCCAGCCAGGTCGCACGCAGCCGGGAGGTGTCCAGCCGGGGCAGCCCGCCCCCGCCGTCCAGCGCGCTGAGCAGCGGGTTCGTGATGTTCCGCCGGCCGGGGTCATCCCCGCCGCAGATCAGGGCGGTCCCGGCGAACCGGGCCGCCGCCAGCAGCGGCGCGTGATAGCGGGCCAGTACCGGCACCGCGCGGGCGCGCGGCCCCCTGACCTGGACGACGACACCGCCGCTGCGGCACGCGATGTCGGTGCCGCGCGCGTCGCGCAGGTCACCGCGGATCAGCCCGGCGCCGGCCCCCAGGCATACCAGCCCGGCCGCCCGCATCCGCCGCTCCCTCGTGGGCTGGGCGTCCGCCAGCGCGAGGAAGCCGCTGACCTCCGCGGCCGTATAGGGGGCCTTGGCCCGTTCCCGGGGCAGCGGCACGTCGGCCGGGTTAAGCTGCGGCGCCACCTGCCGGGCGATGAACCGCTGGTTCGTGCGCAGCGTCCGGCGCGCCACGCTCGACAGGCCCGGCGCGCACCGCGCGAACCGCTCCATCACCGACGGATGGAACACCACCTCCGGTGCCAGGTCCAGGCCCAGCGACGCCGCGTAATCGGCGAGCTTCCCGGCCGCCCACAGCAGGTTCTTCGCCCGCTCCCGCCCTTCCGGCCCGGTCCCGGCGACCACGTCCCGGGCGAACGCCGCCGCCTCCGCCGACACCGACAACGGCCGCCACCGCCCGATATAAGCGGCAGCCTCAGCACCCGTCAACGTGTCCATGCAACACTTATACTCACTGGAGTACCCGGTGCGGAACCCCGGCTGCGACAATGGAGAACGTGCCGCCCACCCCGGGCCAGCAGGCCCGCGCCGCAGCCATCGCCGCCGAGATCACCGCCCGCCTCGCCGGCCTTCCCTTCGCGCTGCCCGGCACCGTCGCCGACCGGCTCACCCGCTGCGGCTACCCCGGCTGCCACTGCCACGCCAGCCCCCCGCAGCTGCACGGCCCCTACCACCAGTGGACCCGCAAGAAGAACGGCAAGACCGCCACCCGGATCCTGTCTGACGAGCAGCTCGCCGACTACGGCCCCTGGTTCGACAACCACAGGCGGCTCCGCGAGCTCATCGCCGACCTCGAGGAGCTCAGCCTCGCCATCACCGAAGCCGACCCCCGCTGGAACCGCTAACCGCACCACCCGCGCCCAGGCACGCCCCGCCGGACCGCAGAACCGGAACGAACGCCTCCAGATCGCGTGGCTGGCGCCCGCTTAACCTGTGGTCAGCCCTCCACCAGCCTCCTGTTTGCCCAGGTCAGCCCTAAACGTGAAGACCTCACAAATAACCTCTGACCAGCGGAAACACACCCGGCGGAACCCCGGAACCTCGGTGCGCCGACCGCTTGGAGCGCACAGCGCTTACTGAGCTTCCGCTTAACGGAGGTTCCATGTCCGGGGATTCACTCCGCAAGAAAGATCGGCCGGGGCTTCGAGCGCAACCTGGATGCTGGCCCGTGCAGTGGATGGCCGCGGAGTACCTCGTTCCGGCCGGGGTGACCGACTGGTCCAGCGTGCGCGCCCGTCACGTCAACGAGTGGACGGCCTGGCTCCGGACACCCTTCACCTCGAGCCAGGCGACCCACGACGGCGTTCCCGGTCGAACGCTGCGACACCACCCACAGCCCGGCCGCCGATCCGGAGGTCGGCGCGATCAGCGTGCCGAGCGTCAGCGGGGTCGTGGTCGCCCGCGCCGTAGGTCTTCTTGCCGTATGAACGTTAGTTCCGACCGGTCCTCCTAGTCGTACGACCCTGCAGCCTGTCCTGGGCGTTCAGGTTCTGGTGAGTGCTGCCTGCCGGGGTACGCCCGGGGCGGTGGCTGACGGGAAGCTGATCTCGATGCTGAGGCCGCCATGCAGGCCGGGGCTGACAGCGAGGACGGCGTTGTGAGCTTTGGCGATGGCGGCGATGATGGACAGGCCCAGCCCGAGGCCGTCGGCGTCGGCGGAACGCGTGGCGGGGAGCCGCTGGAAAGGTTCCAGCAGCCTGGTCACCTGATCGGCGGGGATGACCGGGCCGGTGTTGGCGATCGTCAGCCGGGGGCGGCCGTCCGCGGCGGTGACCTGGATGTCGGCCTGGCCGCCCGGGATGTTGTGCCGGATGGCGTTGTCGATCAGGTTGGCGGCCAGTCGTTGCAGCAGCCGGGCGTCGCCGAGGACGGGGGCGGGGCTGATGGAGGTACGGATCGTCACCCCGCGCCCTGCGGCTTCCTGTTCGCGCGTGCGCACCACGCTGGCGGTGATGCCGCCTAGGTCGAGGTGCTCGCGCCGGTCTAGGCCGCGCTGGCTGCGGGCCAGGGTGAGCAGTGCTTCGATGAGCTGTTCCTGCTGGTCGTTCGCGTGTAGCAGATCCTGGCAGGTGGCGCGGTACGCGGCGAGGGTGGGGCGAGGGCTGGTGAGGGCCATCTGCAACAGGGTGCGGGTGAGAGTCAGCGGGGTGCGCAGCTCGTGGGAGGCGCTGGCGACGAAGTTCCGCTGGGTGGTGAAGGCATCGTCCAGCCGTGCCAGCAGCGCGTCGATGGTATCGCCGAGGTCTTTGAGCTCATCATCGGGTCCGGTTACCGCCAGCCGCTGGTGCAGGTTGTCTTCGGATATCACCCGGGCGGCGGCGGTCATCTGCCGCAGCGGCCGCAGTACCCGGCCGGCCATCAGCCAGCCGAGGACGACCGAGGCCATGGCCATGATGCCCAGCGCGATCGCGGACTCGGCTAGGAACTGGTTCAGCGCGGTCGCGTGGTCAGCAGCTATCTGGGCTATCAGGTCGCCCGTGGCGGAGCGGAACGTCCCGGCGCCGCCCGGGCGGGTGCCGGGCGGGCTGGCCACGGAATGGCGCCAGGGCAGGTTGCGGGCCAGGAGGTTGGTGATGGTCAGCAGTGCGGTGCCGGAGGCCAGGAACAGTGCGGCATACAGGGTAGTCAGCCGCAGCCTTACGGTGCGCCGGGGCAGCCTGGCCGCGAGCCCGGCGGTCGCGCGGGCTAGTCGGAGCCGGAGGCGGGAGTGCATCACGATGCCTTGATCCGGTAGCCGGCCTGGGCGACGGTGGTGATGACCGGCGGGTCGCCGAGCTTGGCGCGCAGGCGGCTGAGGGTCATCTTGACGGTGTTGGTGAACGGGTCGGCTGCCTCGTCCCAGACCCGCTCCAGGAGTTCCTCGGCCGAGACCACGGCGCCGTCAGCGGCCAGCAGCACCTCCAGCACGCCGAACTCCTTGGGACTGAGCGGCAGCGGCCGCCCTGCGCGGGTGGCTTCTCGGCGGGCCGGGTCCAGCCGCAGGTCACCGTTGGCCAGCACCGGGGGCAGCGCGGGCCGGGGCCGGCGGGCCAGTGCCCTGATGCGGGCGGTCAGCTCCGCGATGTTGAACGGCTTTGGCAGGTAGTCGTCCGCGCCCAGGCCCAGGCCCTCGACCCGGTCCTCGATCGTGGCTGAGGCGGTCAGCATGAGCACCCCGCTGCTGCCCCCGCCGACCGCCAGCTGGCGGCATACGTCGTCGCCGTGCACGCCGGGCAGATCCCGGTCAAGGACGATCACGTCATAGCGGTTCACCGAGGCTTTCTCGAGCGCGTCAGCACCGTCGAAGCAGGCGTCGGCTGCGATGCCCTCGCGGCGCAGCACGGCCACGATCGCCAGCGCCAGCTTGGCATGGTCTTCGACCACAAGCACCCTCATCACGCCTCCCGCGCCCGATGTGGACCGTCTGCTGTTTTCCCAGCTTGCCTGGCCCGCGATAACAGCGGCGTAACAGCGTTACCGCCAGGTTATGGCCATTGCCGTACAACACGGCTGTGGGGACACGCTGGCCGCGTCCCCGGCAACTTAGCCGCGTCATGGAAGGAAGGCAGGTGGGCAATGGATGCCCTGATCGACATCGGCGAGGTGACCAAACGGTACGCGGCTGAGGGTGCCCCCGCCCTGGACCGGGTCAGCCTGGCCGTCGCGCCGGGTGAGGCGGTGGCGGTGATGGGGCCGTCCGGCAGCGGGAAGTCCACGCTGCTGAACCTGATCGCCGGGCTGGACAAGCCCACGAGCGGCACGGTCACCGTGGCCGGGACGCGGGTCGACGCGCTATCCGAGACCCGGACCGCCCGGTACCGGCGCACCGGGGTCGGGATGATCTTCCAGTTCTTCAACCTGCTCGATGACCTGACTGTGGCCGACAACGTGCTGCTGCCCGCCCAGCTTGCCGGTGCATCCCGGCGCAGATCCCGGGCCAGGTGCGCCGAGCTGCTGACCCGGCTGGGCATAGACAGGTACCGCAATGCCTACCCGGCCCGCCTGTCGGGCGGAGAACGGCAGCGAGTGGCAATCGCCCGCGCGCTGATCAACGAGCCCGAGGTGCTGCTGGCCGACGAGCCGACCGGCGCGGTCGATACCGCGACCGGCGAGGAGATAGGGCGGCTACTGCTGGACCTGAACGCCGCCGGGCAAACCCTGGTCCTGGTCACCCACAGCCCGGAGCTGGCCGCCCGGTACGCTCGGCGGACGGTCCGGCTTCTCGACGGCCGCGTCGCCAGCGATACCGGCGATCACGGCGTCGTTCCTGACCAGCTTCCCGGCGCGGGAGCGCGTCCGTGACCGGCCGGGCAGTGCTGACGGCGGCCAGCCGCGGGGCGGCCCGCCGCCTGGTGCAGACCACGGCGATCTTCCTGGTGGTGGTCGCGGCCGCAGCGGCAGGAACGCTGGGCCTGACCCTGGCCACCAGCGCCAACGAGGGGTTCGCCGCCACGTTCGCCGCCGATCACGGCGCCGACCTGGCGGTGACCATCGACGCGGCCAAGGTCACGGCCGCCGAGCTGGCCAGGACCGGGCACCTGCCCGGGGTGACCCAAGCGGCCGGCCCGTACGGCGAGACCTACATCACCTACATCAACAGCAAGTCACCTCGGCCGTCGGCACCCAGCCTGTCCAGTGCGCGGATCCCGCGCGGGCAGGTGGACCCGGCCTCGTCATCCGCAGGGGTGGGGCTGAGCGTGGTGGGCCGCGCGTCCACAGGCGGATCGCTTGATCACATCATCCTCCAGCAGGGCCAGTGGCCCACCAGGCCCGGCGAGATCGTGTTGTCCAATGACCGGCCGGCCACGGTCGAGATCGGCGACACGATCACCATCACCAGCGCTCCGGGCAAGCCGATGCTGAAGGTGGTCGGCTTCGCCGTCTCTGTCACCGGCGACCAGCGGGACTGGGTGGTCCCCAGCCAGCTCGCCGCCCTGCGCCCCGGCGGCCAGCCCGCACTGGACCAGATGCTCTACACGTTCTCAAGCGCGGCCACCGCGCAGCAGGTCAACGCGGACCTGGCGGAGCTGGAGCGCGCGCTGCCCCCCGCGGCGGTCGTCAACTGGGTATGCTGGCTGTCCGCGGAGAGCCAGTCCGGTGCAGTGTCCGGGCTTAACACGCCATTCGCGGTCGCGTACGGGATCATCGAGCTGGTGCTGGCGGTGCTGATCACCGCCAACATGGTCAGTGCCGCGGTAGCGGCCGGGTACCGGCGGATCGGCCTCCTCAAGAGCATCGGCTTCACCCCCGCCCAGGTCGCCGCCGCCTACCTCGCCCAGACGGGCATGCCGGCGCTGGCCGGGGCGATCGCCGGCACGGCACTTGGCAACTGGTGGGTGGGCCCGATGCTGAACGGCGGAGGACCAGACAACGCCGTGGCCGTCCCGCTGTGGATCAACCTCACGGTCCCCCTTAGCCTGCTCGCGCTCACCGAGCTGGCCGCGCTGGTACCCGCGGTGCGCGCCAGCCGGCTGCCGGCGGTGCGGGCGATCGCGGCCGGGCAGGCGCCCCGGGCCGGGCGCGGCTACGCCGTGTACCGGCTGGCCGGAAAGCTGGCCCTGCCCCGCCCGATGAGCATCGGGCTGGCCGCGCCATTCACCCGCCCCGCCCGCTCCGTGGTCACGCTGGCCGCGGTCGCGGCCGGGCTGACCGCCGTGGTGCTCGCGACCGGCCTGGACTCCTCGATTAACACCATCGACACCGCCACCACCCAGCCGGAACAGACCGTACAGGTCTGGTACGGCCCCCCGCCAGCCGGGCACGCACTCACCACCAGCCAGCAGCAGAGCATCACGTCGGCGCTGCGCGCCACCCCCGGGACACTCGGCTACCTGGCCGAGGCGCCCGGGACCGCGGGGGTCGCCGGGGCCGGATCGCTGGACGTCTCCGCCTATTCAGGCGGCGACGCCGCCGCGTTCGGCTGGGACATCACCAGCGGCACCTGGTACACCGGCCCGGGCCAGGTAGTCGTCAACACCGCGCGGGCCGGGACCGCCGGCCTGACCGACGGCGCCATCATCCGGCTGGCCATCGGCGGGAAGACGGTCAGCGCCCGGATCGCCGGCCAGGTCTACGCCCCCGGCCCGCCCGGGAACCCAGGCGCCCTGCTGACCAGCCAGCAGACCCTCGCCGACGTCGGCATCCACCTGCCGGTCACCCGGGATGAAGTCCTGATCGGCGGCATCAAGCAGAGCGCGAAGGCGCCGACCGCGCAATACGAGGCGGCGCTGCAGCAGGCACTGGGACCGCGCTACACCGTGACTGCCATCAGCCTGGGCGTCTCCCACGGGTCGACCGACAGTACCCTCATCCACGGCGTAGACCGCTGGGCGCTGGTGGACACCTCGCTGAGCCGGCTGCTCACGATCATGATCGCGCTGCTCGCCGGGCTGGGCGTGCTCAATACCGTGCTGATGCTCACCCGCGAACGCGTCCGCGACCTCGGCGTGTTCAAAGCCGTCGGCATGACACCCCGGCAGGCCATCACCATGGTCACTTGCTGGGCCGTCGCCCCCGCGATCGCCGCCGCGGCCATCGCCCTGCCCGTCGGCATGGCATTGCACAGCACGGTCATCCAGGCCATCGCCGCCGACCAGGCCTCGACCGGCCCGGGCGCATCGCTCCTGGCCCCAGCCAGCGTCATCAACATCTACACCACCGCCGACCTCGCCCTGCTCGCCCTGGTCGGCCTGGCCATCGCCGTCGCGGGCGCCCTCGGCCCCGCCACCTGGGCAGCCCTGTCCAAGACCACCACCGCCCTGCACGCCGAATGACGCCCGCACGGCACCGGCAGGCACAGCACCCAGCAGCACGAGGGGAAGAGAAACAACACGATGAACACCGACAACACCGGACACTCCGCGCCACGCGGGCAAGCACTACTGCGGAGAGCGAGTGCCCTGGCCGCAGCGGCAGCCGGCACCGCCCTGCTAACCACTGCATGCGGCGGGTCACCCACTGCCGGACCGGCAAGCCAGCAGGCAGCCCCGCCGGCGAACCAGCAGGCGGCAGCGACAAGCATCCCGCCAGCCCAGCAGGCACAGCTCACCCAGCTGGCACAACAGTACACCGCGTGCATGCGCTCGCACGGGGTAACCAACTTCCCGGAACCCTCCCCCGGCGGAGGGTTCGAGTTCGAACTGGGCGGCATCGACACCCACTCGTCGCGCTACCAGGCCGCAACGCAGGCCTGTCAGAACATCGTGTCCAAGGCGCACAAGCTAATGCACAGCGGGTAACTGAATCGGCCCCGCAGCACCGAGCAAGTCCCGACCAAAGAAATGTCAATTCCCGTTGTTGTCCCACCCAGGTCAGGACAACGAGGAGGGCGATGGCCAGCGGGCCGATCGGCATCAGGATGGCGAGCGGCGCCGGAGCGCGGGATTGATCCGGCAGGCCGGGTCTACACGAAGCCTCAATCAGGCGGTTACCTGCGCACGCCGCTGCGCGCACCACAGAGGGTAACCTTGCTTGCGCAGTGCGGTGGGCGGACTGCGCTGCCAGAGCGATCTCGCCCTCAGGGCCGCCCTCGCCACGCACCGGTAGCGACCACGGCCACGCCGACGTCGGCCACGGCGGCTGGCCACCGGATGGTCTTGCCCGCCCCGCTCATCGGGCACCACCGACGGCCCCGAGGGTAAGCTTCGTGCTGGGAGCGCTGCCGAAGACATGCGCGATTAGCTCGGCTTGGTCCTCGGACACCAACCTCTGCACGTGACTCGGGCAGGATCGCTGTCCTGCCTGGCGGACGGGGCGTATTGGGTCCTGCTAGCATGGATTTCGCACCTTCCGCCTAGCGCGGTTCCGCTTGTCGGTGACGTCCGTTTTTGCAGGTCTGCATAGCGCTTGGCTTGGTTGGCCTGAAAAGCGGAAGGTCGGCGGTTCGACCCCGCCCCTGACCACACAGTCTCCCTGATCTGCGGAAACGCGACCTAGCGAAGCGGGGTGCGCTGACCGCTCGAAGCGCACAGCGCCTATCGAGCTTCCTTGTACCGAGCGGCCGACATCCGATGTTGCGTGAGGGCTAGTCCGCGCGGTGCGCCCCATCGCGGCTAGATGAGGACGTTAACCCGCATGATGGCGACGCATAAAACATGCAGGTCGGGCGATAGGGCGCCTGCGTTATCACGGCAGGTTCTTGGTTAGCGGCTGGGTCGCATGAGGGTGGCGGCTAGTTCCTGGCGGCTGCGGACGCCGAGTTTGTCGAAGACCGCTCGCAGGTGCTCTTGGACGGTGTA
>DASYAV010000162.1:0-68059 GCA_036501145.1 Streptosporangiaceae bacterium
AGTAACGCTGACGATCACCACCACTGTACCCTAAGAGGCGTGCCTGCCAGTTCTCCCGGCTCCCCGCCACCGGCGCCCGCGCCGAAGCGGGCCGACCGCCTTGGCTACCTCGTCAAACACGCCCAGCTGAGGCTCACCGACCTGACTGCCGCAGCCCTGACCCAGTTCGGCATCAGCGGCCGGCAGCTATCGGTTCTGCTGGCCATCGCCGAGGAGCCGCCCGCCTCACAGCTGGACGTCGCCACCCGGATGGGCGTGGACCGGACCACGATGGTCTCCCTTATCGACGAGCTCGAGGGCAAGGGACTGGTCGAGCGCCGCCCCGACCCAGCCGACCGCCGCCGCAACGTGATCGCCCTGACCAGCCTCGGCCGCGAGACCACCGGGCAGGCCGGCGCGGTATACGACGAGGTCGAGCGCTCGTTCCTGGCGCCCCTGTCCGCCGGCGACGCGGCCACCGTCAGGCGGGCCCTGCGCCTCCTCGCCTTCCCGGACGGCGCATAGGGCTGCGCGACGCCCCTACATCGTCCCGAAGGTCCCGCGCCATGCGGTCACGACCTGGGCTTGCGGGTGGTAGAACCGGCCGGACGCCCTGGTGAACAGGAGCACGCAGGCGGCCAGGGTGATGAGCCAGGTAACCGCGCCGGCGATCAGGTCGGCCGGTGCGTACACCGTCGAGCCCTGGCCGATCGCGATGAGCATGCTCAGCGTCATCGCGCCGAGATCCGCCGCCAGCGCGATCCTGGCCCGGCCGCGGCCGCGGACGAGCGCCCAGGTCAGCGCCAGCCAGACGACGATGCCGGCCAAGGCGCCGGCGTAATCGATGATCAGCTGGACATTCACCAGGTGCTGCGCCACGGCCAGGCCCGGGTACCTGTGGGCGACCGCCGTCCGGACGCTGCCGGCCGTCACGGCGATGGTGGCCAGGGCGGCGAGTTGCGCCGCCAGGCCGGCGTACATCAGCCGGATCGCGGTCCGCACGTTGCGCGGCCGGCCCCGGGCCGGGCGCAGCCAGGCCTGAATCGCACCCTTGATCAGGTCGGTGGACGCGGCCGGGCCGGGCCGCTGCTGGCCCGGCTGAGCGCAGGCCAGCAGGACCGCCAGGATCTCTCCCTCGTTCTCCCGCCGGAACGCCCGGGGATAGCACGCCAGCAGCCGCCGGTACCGCCGCTCCAGATTCGCCTGCCCGCTCATGCTCACCCTCCCGCTCGCCTCATGCCAGGCCACCGGCCGGGGCCGCTTTCAGCCGCAGCCGCCGGATCGCCGCCATCGCGTTGGCGTGCAGCCTGGCCGCCTCGTCGGCGAGCCGCTCCCCGCCCGCGGGGGTGAGCCGGTAGTAACGGCGCAGCCTGTTCTCCACGATCTCCTCGCGGTCCACCGCGATCAGCTCGTCCGCCCGGAGCCGGTCCAGCGCCGTGTACAGGGTCCCGGGGCGCAACTGCACACGGCCGCCGGAGATGTCGCTGACGTCGGCGATGATCCCGTAACCGTGCTGGCTGCCCGCCGCCAGCGCGGTCAGGATCAGGTACGTCGCCTCCTGCATCGCGCGTGTACTCATAGGAACGTTATATGTCGCTGAACTAGCTATGGCAAGAGCTGGCCGCGCCCTTTGTCATCCCTGCGCCCCGCCGCCCTGCGCCGCGGCCCGCTCGGCGGGCGGCCGGCGGCGCAGCGCCGCGTCCACCAGGGCCGGCGGGGCCCAGACGCCGTCCGGCTGGTACAGGTTCGTGCCGGGCGGCACGATCGCGTCGATCCGGTCGAGGGTCTCATCGTCGAGGGCGAGCGAGGCGCCGTCCAGCAGCGCCGTCAGCTGCTCCATGGTGCGCGGACCGAGGATGACGGAGCTCACCGCAGGGTGGGCGACCGGGAACGCCACCGCCAGCTGGGGAAGCGAGCAGCCCATGCCCGCCGCCAGTTCGGTGAGCTGCTCCACCGCCGCGTATTTGGCGGCGTTGCCGGGCAGCGCCGGGTCGAAGCGGTGCGGGGCCAGCGCGGGCCGCCCGGCGGACAGGTCGACGGCCCGGCCTGCCCGGTACTGGCCGGACAGAAACCCCCAGGCCAGCGGGGAGTAGGTGAGCACGCCCATGCCCAGCCGCTGGCAGCTGGGCAGCACCGCGGACTCGATCCCGCGGGCCAGCAGCGAGTACGGCGGCTGCTCGGTGCGGAACCGCAGCAGCCCGTGCCGCTGCGCCACGTGATACGCCTCGACGATCTCCTCGGCGGGGAAGGTCGAGCAGCCGAAGGCGCGGATCTTGCCCTGGTGGACGAGGTCGGTGAGCGCGGAGAGGGTTTCCTCGATGTCGGTCGAGGGATCGGGGCGGTGCACCTGGTACAGGTCGATCCAGTCGGTCCGCAGCCGCCGCAGGCTCTCCTCCACCTCGCGCACGATCCAGCGCCGCGAGTTGCCGCTCCGGTTGGCGCCCTCTCCCATCGGGAAGTGCACCTTGGTGGCCAGCACGATCTCGTCGCGCCGGCCGCTCAGCGCCTGGCCGACGATCTGCTCGGTCTCGCCGCCCGGCCCGCCGTACATGTCGGCGGTGTCGACGAGGTTGATTCCCCCGTCGAGCGCGGCATGGATGATCCGGATGCAGTCGCCGTGGTCGGGGTTGCCGTCGGCGCCGAACATCATCGTGCCCAGGCAGTAGGCACTCACCTGGATGCCGGTGCCGCCGAGGGTGCGGTAAGTCATCGTCATGGGCCGGACGCTAGGCGCTAGACCACCCTCTAGGTCAACCGAATAACCAGGCCAGCAGTGCCAGCCAGGCCAGCCGGGTCAGCCGCTGATGATGAGCCGGTACCCGTAGTCCATCGTGTCCCGGTGTAGCAGGTCCTCGTGCCGCCGGGCCCACGCCCCGGAGGCCAGGTCGGCCGCCAGCCGCCGCATGGCGGGCTCGACGACGTCGCCGGGCAGCGTGGCGAACGTCGAGCTGGCCGCCCGGACGCCGGCGTCGAGGTAGGCCTCGGGCCGCTGCCAGAAGGCCGGCTGGTAGCCGTCGGTGAAGTCGCAGGGGATGGGGAACGCCTGCACCGTGTGTGCGCCCAGGGCCTGCACCACCGTGCCCAGCCGCGGGAACCGCGCATGCTCCAGCGTCCTGATCTCCGGCACGTACTCCCGGATCACCCACAGCTCCTCGGCGTGATCCTTGTCCCAGGTGAACACGACCTGGCGGCGGGACACCCGGCGCATCTCGGCCAGGCCGGCCGCCAGGTCCGTCCAGTGGTGGATGGTCATGATCGCCATCGCGGCATCGAAGGACTGGCCGGGGAACGGCAGCGCCTCGGCGGCGGCCCGCACCCGGTCCGTCCCGCCGTGCTGGGCCAGCATCACCGCGGACGGCTCCACCGCGACCACCCGCGGGCCGGCCGGCTCGTACGACCCGGCACCGGCGCCGACGTTCAGCACGGTGCGGGCGTCTCCCAGCGCCTGGGTGATCAGCGCCGCGAGCCGGGGATCGGGCCGGCGCACCTTGCTGTAACCAACACCAATGCGGTCGTAGCTCGCCTTCACGCCGTCAGTCTCGCACGGCCACCGGGCCGCCCGGTCAGCTGCCCGACGGGTCGGTGTACCGGCCACCGCGCAGCAGCGAGGCCAGCCCGGCCAGCGCCGACAGGCTGGCCGCGACGATCATCACCACGGCCAGGCCGTCGTGGAACGGGCCGGAGATCAGCGCCGGGAAGAACGCCCGCCCGGTGAGCACCGCCCGGTTGCTGGCCGGCAGCGAGGACAGCACACCGGCCGAGGCCAGCAGGTGCTGCACCGGGTTCACCCCGAGCACCGCGGCGAACATCGACGACACCGGCGGCAGGCTGCCGATGTGCTGCGCCACCGCGGCCGGCACGCCCTGGGCCCGCAGGCCGTGGGTCAGCGTCTGCGGCAGCGTGCGCGCCAGCCCGGCGATCATCAGCGAGAAGAACACCCCGATGGACAGCGCGGTGCCGGAGTTCTGGAAGGTCGCCCGCATACCCGAGGCGACCCCACGCTGCCGCGCCGGCACGCTGCCCATGATGGCCGAGGAGTTGGGGGCCGCGAACATCCCGCTGGCGATCCCGTTAATGGCGATGAGCAGGGCGAACGCCCAGTAGGGGAAGTCCACGGGCAGCATCAGCATGCCGATGAAGCTGCCGCCGAACACCACCATCCCGGCCGAGGCGATACCCCGGGTGCCGAACCGGTCGGACAGCCACCCGGAGGCCGGCCCGGCCAGCAGCATGCCGAAGGTCAGCGGCAGCAGGAAGATGCCGGCCCACAGCGGCGTGTCGCTGTAGGTGTAGCCGTGCAGCGGCAGCCAGATGCCCTGCAGCCAGATGATCAGCATGAACTGCAGCCCGCCCCGGGCGATGGCCACCGCCAGCCCGGCCACGTTGCCGGCGGTGAACGCCCGGATCCGGAACAGCCCGAGCTGGAACATCGGCTCGGCCACCCGCAGTTCGATGAACACGAACGCGGCCAGCAGCAGCACGCCGCCGATCAGCAGGCCGGCCACCGTCGGGGTGGTCCAGCTCATGCTCTGCCGCCCGGACGGCTGGATCCCCTCGGTGACGCCGATCAGCACCGCACCCAGGCCGACGGCGAAGGTGATGTTGCCCCACCAGTCGATCCGGCCCGGCTGCCGCAGCCCGGTGTCCCGCAGCTTCCAGTACGCCCACAGCGTCCCGTACACGCCGACCGGCACGTTCACCCAGAACACCGCCCGCCAGTCCAGCGCGGCCAGCAGGCCACCGGCGACCAGCCCGATGAACTGCCCGGCGATCGCCGCGATCTGGTTGACGCCGAGCGCGAACCCGCGCTGGCTGGACGGGAACGCGTCGGTCAGGATGGCGGCCGAGTTGGCCTGCAGCATCGATCCGCCGAGCGCCTGCAGCACCCGCCAGCCGATCAGCCACATCGCGCCGTGCCCGCCGAGGAACGGGTCGAACGACAGCAGGATCGACGCCGCGGTGAACACCGCGAACCCGGCGTTGTAGATCTTCACCCGGCCGAACATGTCGCCGAACCGGCCCACGGTGACCACCAGCACCGCCTGGACCAGCCGGTATCCCATGATCATCCACAGCAGGTAGATGATGTTGCCCGGCGCCAGCGGGTCCAGGTGGATGCCGCGGAAGATGGCCGGCATCGCGATGATGACGATCGACCCGTCCACGGTGGACATGAACACGCCGGCGGTCGTGTTGGCCAGCGCCACCCACTTGTACCGCTCGTCCGGCGGCCGCGTCTTCGCCTCGCGCCGGGCCGTCTTTCGCTGGCCGCTGTCGCGCCTGGCCCCGCCCGGGGGTAGCTTCGGGGCCCGCATCAGATGCGCTGCGCCAGGCGCTCGATCAGCGGCGTCGACGCGCTCAGCTGCCCCAGCTCGGCCGGTGTGAACTCGGCCTCCAGCGCCCGGGCCAGGTGATCGGTCTTGGCGTGCCGGCGGGTGCGCAGCAGCCGCCGCCCCGCGTCGGTGACCGAGATGACCGCGCGCCTGCCGTCGCCCGGATCCGGCCGCCGCCCGACCACGCCGCGCGCCTCGAGTGCGGCCAGCGTCGCCCCCATCGACTGCGGGCTGATCTGCTCCACCCGGGCCAGCGCGCTCGCCGTGGTCGGCCCGCCGCGGTCCAGTCGCGCCAGCGCCGAGATTTCCGGCATTGTGAGCCCGTCCTCCGTCCGCACCTGGCGCATCCGCCGCATCAGCAGCCCGACGGCCACCCGCAGCGCCCCGGCGATCTCATTGGCATCCGGCTCCATGCCGCCAGGCTAATCTATTAAGCTCCCCTTAAGAGATTTCTCCGCGGAACGCAAAGGTCAAAACGATCTGCGCTGTGGCGGGGTACTGGGCGGGTGAAGGGTCGAAACGACCTGGGCTGCGGCGGTGCTGGGCGGTGGCCGGGGGACCGGTCAGAGCCCGGCGCGCAACGGCGGCTCGGTCTTCGCCCTGACCTCGTCCTCGGTGACCCCGGGGGCGAGTTCCCGCAGCACCAGGCCGTCCGGCGTGACGTCGATGACGGCCAGGTCGGTGATGATCCGCTGCACGCAGGCCTTCCCGGTCAGCGGCAGCGAGCAGTCCGAGACGATCTTCGCGCTGCCGTCCTTGGCCACGTGCTCCATCATGACCAGCACCCGCTTGGCCCCGTGCACCAGGTCCATGGCCCCGCCCATGCCCTTGACCACCTTGCCGGGGATCATCCAGTTGGCCAGGTCGCCGCCGGCCGAGACCTGCATGGCGCCGAGCACGGCCACGTCGATGTGCCCGCCGCGGATCATCCCGAAGCTCGCCGAGGAGTCGAAGAACGACGCGCCGGGCAGGATCGTCACGGTCTCCTTGCCCGCGTTGATCAGGTCCGGGTCCACCTCAGCCTCCACCGGGTAGGGCCCGACGCCAAGCACGCCGTTCTCGCTCTGCAGCACCACCGACACGCCGCCGGGAATGTAGTTGGGCACCAGCGTCGGCAGCCCGATGCCGAGGTTCACGTACGACCCGTCGGGCAGTTCCCTGGCCACCCGGGCGGCCATCTCGTTCCGGGTCAGCGCCATCAGCTTCGCACCGTCCGCTTCTCGATCCGCTTGCCTTCGCTGCCCACCTCGACCACCCGCTGCACGAACACACCGGGCGTGTGGACCGAGTCCGGGTCCAGTTCGCCCGGCTCGACCAGTTCCTCGACCTCGGCGATGGTGACCCGCCCGGCCGCCGCGCACAGCGGGTTGAAGTTGCGCGCGCTGCGGTTGAACACCAGGTTGCCGTGCCGGTCCCCGCGCGCCGCCCGGACCAGCCCGAAGTCGCACACGATGGCCTGCTCGAGCACGTACTCCTGCCCGCCGAACTCGCGGGTCTCCTTGGCCGGGGAGGCCTTCGCGATGCCGCCGGCGCCGTCGTACCGCCATGGCAGCCCGCCCTCGGCGACCATCGTGCCCACCCCGGCCAGTGTGTAGAACGCGGGAATCCCGGATCCGCCGGCCCGCAGCCGCTCGGCCAGCGTGCCCTGCGGCACCAGTTCGACCTCGACCTCGCCGCCGAGGAACTGCCGCTCGAACTCCTTGTTCTCCCCGACGTAGGAGGCGGTGGTGCGGGCGATCCGCTTGGCCCGCAGCAGCTGCCCGAGACCCCAGTCGTCCACGCCGCAGTTGTTGCTGACCGTGGCCAGGCCGGTGGTACCGCGCTCCAGCAGCGCCGCGATCAGCGCGATCGGCACCCCGCACAGCCCGAATCCACCCACGGCCAGGCTGGCGCCGTCCGGGATGTCGGCGACCGCCTCGGCCGCCGATGCGATCACCTTGTCCATGCCGACACGGTAGCGGGTGGCCGCCGCCGCGGCGAGTGGCGGGTACGGCCCGCGAGCCAGGGCTTTCCCGCCCCGGGGAACACCCGTGGTTTTGCTGATGAACGGCTGCGCCCGGCCCATGGCGCACGAACCATGACGGCCGGCCGGAAATTGCCGAATCCGGGGGCTGACTCCGCACGCCCTTCCCCGAGGCGTCGCATCATGGAGGGCGGGAAGGATTCCGGAATGGTGCGGGCATCGGATGCCGACCGCGAGCGCACGGTCGTCATGCTCAAGGGCGCGTTCGTTCAGGGCCGGCTGGCCAAGGACGAGTTCGACGCGCGCATCGGCCTGGCGCTCGCCGCCCGCACGGACGCGGAACTCACGCCGCTCGGCGCCGATATCCCGGCCGGGCCCGCCGCCGTCCCGGCGCCGCGGGGGCGGATGAGCAGCCCGGCCAGGTGGTGCGCGGCCGGCAGCCTCACCCCGGCCATCCTGGCCGTGGGTTTCGTCGTCGTCTCACTGCCCCGCGATAGCGGATACGGGGCGCTGGTCTTCGCGATCGCGTTCATCTACTTCGTCCGCTGGCTGGCCGTCGGGGCCGACATGCTCTGGGAGTGGCACTGTCTGTCGGTGCCCGGGGCGGGCATGTGCGTGCGGTGCGCGCACTCCGCCGCGGCTCACCGCACGCCAGCGTCCTGCCGGGCCAGGCAGGGCTCGCTGCCGGGGTGGAGCCGGTGCGCCTGCCCCGGCTACCTTCCGCCCGGCGTCTCCCCCGCGTGAGTTTTGAATAAGTCTGCTCGTAACCTCTGGGCTATGACGCCAGTAATGATCGCCAGTGAACGCGGTGAGGTCGGGCTGCCGGCGGGCATCGACCTGCTTCGTGCCGGGGGCAGCGCCATGGACGCGGTCGAGGCGGCTATCCGGGTGGTGGAGGCCAACGAGGCCGACCACTACGTCGGGGTGGGCGGCCTGCCGAACCTGCTCGGGGTGGTGGAGCTCGACGCGTCGATCATGGACGGGGCGACCCGCCGTGCCGGGGCGGTGGCCGCGGTCACAGGCTTCCCGCACCCGATCTCGATCGCCCGCGCGGTGGCCGAGCGGCTGCCACAGCACCTGCTGCTGGTCGGGGCGGGCGCGGAACGCTTCGCCGACGAGGCCGGCATCGACCGCGGCCCGACGCTGACCGACGAGGCCAGGAAAATGTGGCAGGACGGCCTGGACCCTGCGGTGCTGGACGACATCGAGAAGGTACGCGGACCGGGCGAGGTCGCGTACCGGCGTGAGGTGCTCAAGCGGATCGCGCAGATGCCGCCGCCCGACGGGCCGTGGGGCACGGTCAACGTGCTCGCCCTGGATGCGGCGGGCAACCTTGCGGTCGGCGTGAGCACCAGCGGCTACCCCTGGAAATACCCGGGGCGGGTCGGCGACTCGGCGGTCATCGGCGCCGGGAACTACTGCGACAACCGGGTCGGCGGCGCCGCCTGCACCGGCCGCGGCGAGCTGGCCATCTGTGCCACCACCGCACGGTCGGTGCTGCATGCGCTGGGCGGCTCCGGTGACCCGGCGCAGGCATGCGTCACGGCCCTGACCGAGACCCTTGACCTGCCCGACGATTTCCGCTCTGGCCTGCAGGCCCTGTGCCTCACCCCGGACGGCCGCCACGGCGGAGCCTCCACCAGGGGCGACGCCACCTACACCGTGATGACGGCCGAGGACGAGACCTTCCGCACCCAGCAGCGCAGGCCGGTGTAAGGCCGTCCTGCCCGCCTGCTGGACGGCACGGGTGACGTCATGCCAGCCCTTCGGCCGTGCGCTGCCGCCGGCCGAGCCGGTCGGCCGCGATGGCCGCGTTGTGCTGCAGCCGTGCCACTTCGGCGGCGAGCCGGTCGCCGCCGCTCGGGGTGAGCCGGTAGTAGCGGCGCAGCCGGCCCTCCACCACCTCCTCCCGGTCCACCTCGGCGAGGCCCTCGGCGACGACCCGGTCCAGCGCGGCGTAGAGCGTTCCTGCCCTGAGCCTGACCCGGCCGCCGGATATCCGCTCGACATCGGTGATGATCCCGTAGCCGTGCTGCGGCCCCTCCGCCAGCGCGGTCAGCAGGAGAAACGTTGGCTCATGCAGCGGACGGTCACTCATGCCGTCGTTATATAACGTCAATCGATATATAGCAAGCCCCGGGTACCAGCCCAGGCGGCTAGTAACCGGCCGTCCTGTCGTAGACGTTGCGCAGCGGCTGCCCGGCCAGCCAGCGCCGCAGGTTGCCGCAGAACAGCTCGGTGATCAGTTCGTTCTCGGCCGGGACGATGGACGCCGAGTGCGGGGAGATGACCACGTTGGGCAGCTCCCACAGCGGTGAGCCCGCGGGCAGCGGCTCGGTGGCGAACACGTCGAGGAAGGCGCCGCCCAGGTGCCCGCCGCGCAGCGCGTCCACCATCGCGTCCTCGTCCACCACCGGCCCGCGGCTGACGTTGACCAGCACCGCGCCGGGCTGCATCAGCGCGAGCTGGCGGCGCCCGATGAGCCCCCTGGTCTGCTCGGTCAGCGGGCAGGCCAGCACCACCGCGTCCACCCCGGGCAGTGCCTCGTCGAGCCGGTCGGCCGCCAGGTAGCTGGTCACGCCGGGCACGTCGTAGCGGCGGCCGCCGCGGCCGGCCCCGCAGACCTCGACGCCGACCGCGGCCAGCAGCCCGGCCACCTGCCGCCCGATGCCGCCCAGCCCGACCAGCAGCACCCGGCGGCCGGCCAGCTGACCGCCAGCGTGCTGCTCCCACTGCCGCCGCGCCTGCCGGGCGGCCAGCGCCGGCATGTCCTTGGCGAAATACAGCAGGCCGAGCAGCACGTACTCGGCCAGCGGCGTGCCGTGCACCCCGGCCGCCGTGGTGATCATCAGGTCAGAGCCGGCCAGCCCGGTCCGCTGCAGGAACCCGCCCAGCCCGGCGCTGGTCCCCTGGACCCAGCGCAGCCGGGGGCAGTTACGCGGCATCCCGGCCGGGTCCTGCCAGTCGAAGTCGAAGCTGACGTCGGCCTGCGCGCGCAGCGCGGCCCACCGGCGCAGGCCGTCCTCCGGCAGGGCGCGCGGCGCCCCGGTGTGGTCGGCCAGGTAGCGTGGCTCGGGCAGCAGGGCCGGCTCGTACAGCGCTGACACGCGTGGGTCGACGGCCTCGATCCGCGCTACGTACCCGGGCTCCAGCGGTGACGCGATCAGCACCCGAACGGATCCGGTCACCGGCGTAGGGTATGACATTGCTTGCCGGCAACCGAACCCGAGGTGGCACATGATCGCACGCGGTGACCACGGAGCCCCGGTGCGCTGGGGGATCATCGGCACCGCCAACATCGCCCGGGCCCAGTTCCTGCCCGCGCTGCGGCTGGCCGGCGGCGTCGCGGCCGCGGTGGCCAGCCGGGAACTGCCCCGCGCCGAGGAGTTCGCGGGCGCCAACGCGGCAGGCCGCGCGGTGGCCGGCTACCAGGCGCTGATCGAGGACCCCGGCGTGGACGCGCTGTACAACGCACTGCCCAACGCGCTGCACGCCGAATGGACGATCCGCGCCCTGGAAGCGGGCAAACCGGTGCTGTGTGAGAAGCCGCTGACCGGCACGCTCGCCGACACCGAGCGGGTGCTCGCCGCCGCGCAGCGGACCGGCACCCCGCTCTGGGAGGCCTTCGTCTTCCCCTTCCAGCAGCAGTTCCGGCACGTCAGGGAGCTGCTCGAGGACGGGGTGATCGGCGAGCTGACCGAGATCAAGTCCAACTTCCACTTCACCGTGAGCAAGCCGGACAACATCCGGCTCTCCCGGGAGCTGGCGGGCGGCGCGCTGAACGACGTCGGCTGCTATCCGGTGCGGCTGGCCCAGGAGCTCTTCGGGCCGCACGAGAGCGCCTGGGCCCGCGCCGTCATGGGCGGTCAGGGCGTCGACGTGGACACCTGGGGGGTGCTCGGCTATCCGGGCGGGCGCCGGCTGATGCTGTCGGCCGGGATGGTCCGCGGCTACGACACGTTCGCCAGGCTCGAGGGCAGCAGCGGCCAGATCCACCTGACCAACCCGTTCCATCCCGGCCCGGGCGACACCTACCGGGTGATCGCCACCGGGAGCAAACCGCGCTGCTTCGCCGCCGCCTGCGACGAGCCGTCGTTCACCGCGGCCCTGCGGCACATCAACGCCGTGCTCAGCGGCGGCGAGGAGCCCCGGATGCTGGCGGTGGACACTTCGCTGCCCACCGCCCGTGCCCTGCACGACCTGGCCCAGGCGTTCAGCACGTAAGCTCCGGCGGGTGGGGCCAGCTGACGACTTCGCCACCCGGGCCGAGGCGCACCGCCGCGAGCTGCGGGTGCACTGCTACCGGCTGACCGGGAGCTTCGACGAGGCCGAGGACCTGGTGCAGGAGACGCTGCTGCGCGCCTGGCGCAGCCGCGGCCAGCTCCGCGAGGACGCCAGCCTGCGCGCCTGGCTCTACAAGATCGCCACCAGCACCTGCCTGGACTTCCTGCGCCGGCTCGACCGCCGCCCGCGTGCCTACACGCCGGTGCCGGGCATGGACCACGGCGGCGGGCCGCCGCCGGACTTCCTGGAGTGGCTGCAGCCCTTCCCCGACACGCTGCTCGCCACCGAGCGGCCGGACGAGGAGACGGTCGCGCGGGAAACCATCGAGCTCGTCTTCCTCACCGCGATCCAGCACCTCACCCCGCAGCAGCGCGCGGTGTTCGTGTTCCGCGACGTTCTCGGCTGGTCGGCGGCGCAGACCGCGGCCGCGATGGAGATGACCGTCGCGTCGGTGAACAGCGCGCTGCAGCGGGCCAAGCCGAGCCTGCGCCGGCACCTGCCCGCCGACCGCACGCAGTGGCGGGCCGACGGGCCCACGGCCGGCGAGCGCGAACTGCTCGACCGGTACCTCGCGGTGTCGGCCAGCGGCGACCCGGCGGCGATCGCCGGCCTGCTCACCAGCGACGTCGTGCTGACCATGCCGCCGAACCCGTTCTGGTTCACCTCCCGCGAGGCGATGCTGGCGTTCATCAGGACCAGCCTCGACCCGGCGTCGCCGGCCTACTTCGGGCAGTGGAAGCACCTGCCCACGACGGCCAACCGGATGCCCGCGGTGGCCGGCTATGTGCGCCGCCCGGGCACCACGATCTTCCGCGCCCAGAACCTCGACGTGCTGCGCGTGCGGGACGGCCGGATCGCCGGGATCACCACGTTCGAGCCGCACCTGCTCGCCGCGTTCGGGCTGCCGCCGGTGCTCCGTTAAGAAAATTCTCCCGGCGACCCGATGAGTGGCCGCGGCACCGTACGTCCTATGCGCACCGACGGCGTGCACGGGCACGCCAGGACTACCCAGGGAGATGACCATGAGCATGCTGCAGAACCGCACCGCGATCATCTGGGGCGGCACCGGGTCGATCGGCGCCGCCGCCGCCCGCCGCTTCGCCGATGAAGGCGCCACCGTCTACCTGGCCGGCCGGACCGAGAGCACGCTGAAGGAGACGGCCGCGGCCACCGCCGCGGCCGGCTACGGCGTGCTCGACGTGCTCGACGAGGACGCCGTCACCGCGTTCGTCGCGCGCGTCGCAGCCGAGGCCGGGCGTCTCGACGTGTCGTTCAACGTCACCGCGCGCGGCGACGTGCAGGGCACCCCGCTGCTGCAGATGCCGGCCGCGGACTACGTCAAGCCCGTGCTGACGGGCATCACCGCCGCCTTTCACACCGCCCGGGCCGCGGCCCGGCAGATGACCGCTCAGGGTTCCGGCGTCATCATCGACCTGGACAGCGCGTCGGCCTGCGGCAGCGGGCCGATGATGGGCGGCACCGGCGCCGCCGACGGCGCCAAGGACGCGCTGATCCGCGACCTCGCCCAGGAGGCCGGGGCCTCCGGTGTCCGGGTCGTCGGCATCTGGACCGCCGGGCTCACCGACAGCCTGAATCCCGATAAGCTCACCGCGGTCCTGGGCACCCCGGTGTCCCAGGAGATGATCGACGGCATCGTCGCCAACCTGGACTCGCTGCGGATGACCAGGAAGTCCCCGGCTACCGCGCACATCGCCGCGCTCGCCGCCTTCCTGGCCAGCGACGGCGCGGCCGCGATCACCGGCACCTGGATCAACGCGACCGGCGGGATGTTCCCAAGCTAGGGTTCCAGGTGCAGCGCGAGACAGGAGACGTGCATGGCCGTCGGGTTCGAGTCGCGGTTCGTTGACGGCGGGCAGGGCCGGCTGCACGTGCTGGCCCGCGACGGCATGCGGGCGCCCGGGCCGGTGCTCTGCCTCGTGCACGGGAACCTGAGCAGCGCCCGGTTCTTCGAGCCCCTGGTGGCCGGGATGCCGCGGTCGTGGCGGGTGCTGGCGCCCGACCTGCGCGGGTTCGGCCGGTCCGGCCCGGCGCCGGTCGACGCCACCCGCGGGGTCGGTGACTTCGCCGACGACATCGCCGCCGTGCTGGCCGACCCCGACCTGGTCCGGCCGCACCGGCGGGTGCACCTGGCCGGCTGGTCGCTGGGCGGCGATGCGGTCATGCGGTACGCGATCGATCACCCGGAGCGGGTGGCCTCGGTCACGCTGATCGCGCCGGGTTCACCGTTCGGGTTCGGCGGCACCAAGGACGACACCGGCACCCTGTGCTACCCGGACGCGGCCGGCAGCGGCGCCGGGCTCATCGCCGCCGAGCTCCTGCAGCGGCTCAAGGACGGCGACGACACCGGCGAAAGCCCGCTGTCGCCGCGCTCGGTGCTCCGCTCGCACTACCTGTGGCCCGGGCTCCGGCTGCCGGCCACGCTGGAGGATCAGCTGGTCGGCGAGATCCTGGCCACCGCGCTCGGCGACGCCAGCTACCCGGGCGACCAGCAGGCCAGCGCGAACTGGCCGGGCGTCGCCCCGGGCACTCACGGGGTGGCCAACGCGCTGTCCCCGCTGTACTGCGACGTGTCCGGGTTCGCGGAGGTGGCGGCCCGCTGGCCGGTGCTGTGGGTGCGCGGCGCCGATGACCTGATCGTGTCCGACCACTCGCCGGCCGACACCGGTGAGCTGGGCGCCACCGGCGCCCTCCCGGGCTGGCCCGGCCCGGAGTTCCCGGCGCAGCCGATGGTCGCGCAGACCCGGGCCATGCTGCGCAGGGCCGAGGCGGCCGGCGGCCGGTTCACCGAGCACGTGATCCCGCGCTGCGGCCACTCGCCGCATCTGGAGCGGCCAGAGGAACTCCGCGAGCTGCTCGCCGAGTTCGTCACCGCCGCCGAGTCGCACCCGAGAGGAGCGGCAGGGATCAGCCCGGCGGGGCCACGTCGTCGAGAAAACTGAGCGCCGCGGCCGCGGTGGCCCGCCGCCAGGCCAGCAGGGTGGCGTCGAATCCTCCGCCCTCGGCGCGCTCGGCGTGCATCGCGGCGGCGATCGGCTGCAGCACCGCGCGCTGCCGGATCAGCAGGTCACCAGGGTCCTGCCCGGCCCGGTCCAGCAGGGCGAGCTTCATCAGCAGGTGCGAGCGCACGTCCCGCACGTGCCGGACCGGCGTGGCCAGCCACGCCTCGACGGCGTCCCGGCCCTCCGCGGTGATCGCGTAGACGGTCCGCTGCGGCCCCCGGCCCGGCTCGACCGTCTCCGGGGTGACCAGGCCGGCCACCTCGACCCGGCCCAGCGCCCGGTAGATGGCCGGCCTCGGGATCTGCCAGATCCGGCCCAGTTCCCCGTCCGGGCCGGTCAGCGTGGACACGGCGAAACCATGCGTGGGCCGCTCGCTGATCACCGCGAGCACGACCCACTCCGCCAGCGACAACGACGGCGGCTCGCTCATGTCGCCCGATCGTAACGCCAGGACGCCGCGCGTGGCACACTCCGGGGGGATGGCCGGTTACGCGTCGCGGCGGGCGCTGGCCCGGATCGTGCCGCTGCTGCGGCACCCGCGGTACGAGGTGTTCCCCGCGGCCGGGGTGCAGGACGCGGTGTGCGCCGCGGTGCCAACCGACGTCACCGTCGCGGTGACCGCGTCGGAGATCCGCGGCCTGGACGCCACCCTGGACCTCACCGCCCGGCTGGCCGGGCGCGGGTACCAGGTCGTACCGCACCTGCCCGCCCGGCTGGTCCGCGACGACGCCCACCTGTCGGCCATCGTGGACCGGCTGCTGGCCAGCGGCGTCACCGACGTGTTCGTGCCGGCCGGGGACGCCAGGCAGCCGGCCGGCCGGTTCGCCGACGCGGTGTCCCTGCTGGACCGGCTGGCCGCGATGGGCCGCCCGTTCGGCCAGGTCGGGGTGACCGGCTACCCGCAGCGGCATCCGCGGATCGCCGACGAGGCGACCATCCGCGCCATGTGGGACAAGCGGCACCATGCCAGCTACCTGGTCAGCAACCTGTGCCTGGACCCGGTGGTGCTGGCCCGCTGGATCGGTGCGGTGCGCGCCCGCGGCGTCACCCTGCCGCTGCGGGTCGGGGTGTCCGGCCCGGTGGACCGGGCCCGGCTGCTGCGGCTGGCCACCGTGGCCGGGGTGCCAGGCGCGGCCCGGTTCGCGGCCGGCCACCGCGACTGGCTGCTGCGCGCCGCGCTGCCCGGCGGCTACCGGCCCACCCGGCTGCTGCAGCGCACCGCGGGCACCCTGGCCGACCCGGCCTCCGCCGTGGCCGGCCTGCACATCTTCACGTTCAACCAGGTCGAGCGGGCCGAACGGTGGCGCACCGCGCTGCTGCGCCGGCTCGCCGCCGAAGACCGGTAATCTCCCGGGCATGCCACGCTCCGCCCCACGGCACGACTCCGACGCCGGCGGACCCGCCGAGGTGCTGGCGGCCAAGGCCGCGCTGCGCCAGGAGGTGTGGTCGGCCATGCGCGCCGCCCGGGTCGCCCGGTTTCCCGGCGCGGAGGGCCGCATCCCGAATTTCACCGGTGCGGAGAATGCTGCTGAACGGCTTCGCCTCACCCACGAGTGGCAAGCTGCCCGTACGGTGAAGGCCAACCCGGACTCCGCCCAGTGGCCGGTTCGCCAGCGGGCGCTGGAAGACGGCAAGACCGTGTACATGGCCGTTCCCAGGCTGGCCGGGCGCGAGCCGTTCTTTGCCCTCGATCCTGACCATCTGGCCGGGACCCCACGCCAGGCGTCATCGATCAGCGGCGCGGCCCGATCGGCCCGGCGGGTGGCGCTGGCCGACCTGGACCCGGTGGACCTGGTCGTCATGGGCAGCGTCGCGGCCAGCGCGGACGGGGCCCGGCTCGGCAAGGGCGGCGGCTTCGCCGACCTGGAGTTCGCGCTGGCCACCGCGGCCGGGCTGATCGGGCCGCACACCGTATCCGTCACCACGGTGCACGAGCTCCAGCTGCGGCCGGCCGGCACGATCCCGCTGACCGGCCACGACGTGCCGGTGGACCTGATCGTCACCGCGGACGAGGTCATCGACTGCCGGCCCGGCCGCGGCCCCCGCCCGCCTGCCGCGATCCGCTGGGACGACCTGACCGAGGAGAAGATCGCGGCGATTCCTCTCCTCACGGCGCTGCACCGGGAGGGGCCGCCCTAGGCAGAGCCAAAGACGCTGCCGAGATCCATTGAAACCGGCGGCCGTCACGGCGACGATGGGCTCGGGGATTAGTTAGCTCCGGCGCGCCTGCGCGACCGGAGGCAACGGGGAGGACGGGCGGCAGTGAAGAAGAACCGGACCATCTGGTCGTTGCTTGCGGACCAGCGACGTCGGCGGGCGGCTGTTCAGGGAAGACTCCGGCCCGGCCGCCGCCGTGGCATCCTGCCGCTTATCTCGGTCTTAACGTCGCTGGTGGTCGGGTGCGGGATAGTCATGCCAGCGGCCATGGCCAGCGCGGCGGCGCGGAGCGCGGGCGCCGCCCCGCCCGGCGCCGCCCGGGGTGCCGATGCCGCGCTTAACCGGGCCCTGGCCCGGCTCGTCCGGCACGCGGATGGGCCGCCGGGGATCGCGGTGGTGGTGCAGCGGGGCCTGCGGGGGGTGCTGTACCGGGCGGGTACCGCCAATCTGGCCACCGGTGCGCCGATCCGGGCATCCGACTCGATGCGGCTGGCCAGCGTGGCCAAGGCGTTCAGCGGCGCCACCGCCCTCGCCCTGGTTGCCGACGGCAGGCTGTCACTCGGTGACACCGTCGGCCGGCGGCTTCCCGGCCTGCCGCGGGCCTGGGCGAGAGTAACGCTGCGTGAGCTTTTGCAGCACACCAGCGGGATCCCGGACTTCAGCCAGACCAAATCGTTCCGGAAAGCCCTGACGAAGTCGCCGCTGAAGGCACCCCCGCCCGCGGTCCTGCTGTCGTTCGCTCCCAAGCGGCTCAACTTCACGCCAGGGTCGAAGTATGAGTACTCCAACTCCGACAACATCGTGGTCGGCCTGATGGTGCAGGCCGCAACCGGGAAGACCTACCGAAGCCAGCTGCGTGACCGCGTGCTCGCCCCGCTGGGGCTGGCCCGAACCAGTCTGCCGCGCGGCACCGCGCTGCCCGCCCCGATCGTGCACGGCTACGCCGTGGACCCGCCGCACCACCCGGCCGACGTGACCCACCTGTTCGCCGCGGGGTGGGCGTGGGCATCCGGCGCGGTGGTCTCCACGCCACGCGACGCCAACGCCTTCATCCGCGGCTATGCACGCGGCGCCACCACCAGCCCTGCGGCGCATCGGGCCCAGTTCACCTTCCGGCCGGGCAGCTCGGATCCACCCGGCCCGGGAAAGAACTCCGCCGGCCTGGCCATATTCCGCTACCAGACCAGGTGCGGAACGGTGTACGGGCACACCGGGAACACCCCCGGCTACACCCAATTCGTCGCCGCGACCAGGAACGGAAGCCGGTCGGTCGTCGTCTCGATCAACTCACAGATCACACCGAAGATGAACCCGAACAGGTTTACCGAGTTGCGGCGGATCTACACCCTCGCCGTCTGCGCGGCGCTCGCCCGGGGACATGCCGGCTGACCTGATGACCCGCCGCCGCACCCGGGCCACCGAATTATCAGGCGCTCACCAAGTCGGCTTCCGCGTGGCAGCCAGCGGACAGCGGCCGGGCTGGTTACATTCGTGTTCATGTTCGAGTCGGCGAATCCCCTGGACGGTCTGAACGAACAACAGAAGCAGGCGGCGACCCATCAGGGCGGCCCGCTGCTCATCCTGGCCGGGGCCGGCACCGGCAAGACGCGCACCCTGGTCGCCAGGGCCGCCTGGCTGCGCCAGCAGGGCACACCGGCCAACCGCATCCTGCTGCTCACCTTCACCAGGCGCGCCGCCGACGACATGCTGTCCCGCGCCGCCGCGCGCGGCACCGGCGCGAACGGGCGGATCACCGGCGGCACCTTCCACGCGATCGCGCACCGGATCATCCGCCAGCATGCCGAGGCGTTCGCGCTGCCGCCGGAGTTCACCGTGATCGACCCGGGCGACGTGACCGACCTGCTGGACGCCAGGCGGTCCGAGTACGGGCTGACCGGCACCGAGCGGCGGGCGCCGCGGGCCGGAGTGTGCGCCGACATCTACACCCGCTGCGTGAACACCCAGACCGCGGTGGCCGACGTGGTGCGGGCCGGCTTCCCCTGGTGCACCGACTTCACCGGGCAGCTGTCCGACCTGTTCCGCGGGTACGTCGCGCACAAGCGCCGGCACGGCCTGGTCGACTTCGACGACCTGCTGCTGCTGTGGCGGGCGGCGCTGGCCGACGAGGCGGCCGGGCCGGTGCTGCGCGGCATGTTCGACGCGGTGCTGGTCGATGAGTATCAGGACGTCAACGCGGTGCAGGCGGACATCGTGCGGCTGCTGCGCCCGGCCGGCGACGGGCTGACCTGCGTCGGCGACGACGCCCAGGCCATCTACGCGTTCCGCGGCGCCGACCCCGCGCACCTGCGTGAGCTGGGCAGCACGTTCGCCGGCCTGACCGTGGTGCGGCTGGACCACAACTACCGGTCCAAGCAGGCGGTGCTGGGGCTGGCCAACGCGGTCCGGCCGCAGTCGGCGGGGCTGGAGCTCACCCTGACGGGCACCCGCGGCGCGGGCGCGGTCCCGCTGCTGGTGCGCTGCCACGACGAGGCCACCCAGGCCCGCGAGATCTGCGCCCGGATCCTGGCCGCGCACGAGGACGGCGCCGACCTGCGCGACCAGGCGGTGCTGGTGCGGACGGCGCACCACAGCGACGTGCTCGAGGTGGAACTGGCCGCCCGCGGCATCCCGTACGTCAAGTACGGCGGGCTGCGGTTCACCGAGGCGGCGCACGTGAAGGACTTCCTGTCCGCGGCGCGTGTGGTGGCCAACCCGGCCGACGACGTGGCCTGGTTCCGGCTGCTCCGGCTGCACGAGACCGTCGGCCCGGCCACCGCCCGGCGGGTCACCGGGGCGCTGCGGCTGGACGAGCCTGGCGTGTTCGACCGGTGGAAGGACGCCGTCGAGGCCGCCCCGCGGCGGGCCCGCGACCCGCTGACCGCGACCATCGGCGGGCTGGCCGGCGTCGCGGTGCTCGAGCAGACCGGCGAGCGGGCCATCGCCATCCTGGCCACCCTGGACGCGCCGCTGCGGGCCCGCTACGTGGACGCCGACATCCGGATCGCCGACCTGCAGCGGCTGGCCGACGCGGCGGCCAGCCGGCCGTCGCTGCACGACGCGCTGGTCGAGCTGGCCCTGGACCCGCCGTCGTCGGCGTCCGACCTGGCCGGGCGGCCCCGGCTGGACGAGGACTTCCTGACCATCTCGACCGTCCACTCGGCCAAGGGACTGGAATGGCCGGTCGTGCACCTGCCTCAGCTGGTGGACGGCGCGGTGCCGAGCGACATGGCGCTGTCCACGCCCGAGGGGCTGGCCGAGGAGCACCGGCTGTTCTACGTGGCCGTCACCCGGGCCCGCGACCAGCTGTACCTGTACACGCCGATGCGGCTGCACCACCACCGGATGGCCCTCGACGACAAGCACGGCTACGGCATGCTCACCCGGTTCCTGGACGGCAAGGCGCTGGCCGCCTGCGAGGCGGTCGATGCGGTGCCGCCGGAGCCGCTGCTGCCGCGCACCGCACAGCTGTCCGCCCGGGTGGACGCCGCCCTCGACGCCCTATGGTCTGGCTAACACAGCGGTCAGGCTGACCCCCGCTCAGGCGTCGCGGGTGGCCATCCGCCACGCGCCGATCACCGACCAGCCCACGATCCAGCCCACGATCACCGAGACCATCGCCCAGGTCGGCATCGGCGGTATGTTCAGCACCCCCCGCCCGCCGAACACCGCGTGACCGGGGCCACCGCCGCCGGGTCCGCCGCCCTGGCCCGAGGCCAGCCCCGCGGGCCGCAGCTGATCCAGTGCGATGCCGACGTCGAGCCGCTGCCCGTTCAGGAAGTAGGGGATGGCCGTGGCGGCGAAGATCGGCGTCAGGATGATCTCCAGCGCGATCATCACGATGACGGTCACGGTGCGCTGGCCGATGAGCGAGCCGAGCCCGAGCCCCACCAGGAACCCGATGCCGACCTCCAGCCACAGCCACAGCCCGATCTTGGCCATCTCGTTGACCGGCGGATTGAGCTGGCTGGCCTCCTGTGAGGTGTAGCCGGTGTAGAACGTGCCGATCTGGTGGTGCACGGCCGCGTCGATCCGGGTGGTGCCGGCCTGCGCCGGGAGGCCCAGGGCCTGGCCGGCCCGCTGCGGGTGCGCCACCAGCCAGCTTTCCAGCTGGGCCTGGCTGAGGCTGACCGGGACGGTGATCGTGTCGACGGCCTGCCCCGGCCCGCCGGGGCCCCCGCTGGGCGCCGGGAAGGACGTCGTGACGCCAATCGACGCCGGCTGCGGCACGCCCTCGTAGCTGGTCACCAGGCACACCAGGGCGAAGGCCAGCGCCACCAGCGGCAGGATGATGGCCAGCCCGGCAGGGATCCGGGACAGGTAGAGCGCGACCCGCGACCGCCCGGTGATCACCAGGTGCCGGAACATCCCCTCGGTGAGGTCGGAGGTGCCCGCGGTGGCGCCGAGCACGGCCGCGACGATGAACCCGAACTCGGCCATCGGGTTGATCAGCGACTGGAACGTGCCGGGGGTGCCGGCCGGCCCGTAGCTCTTGGGGTCGAACAGGTGAAAGGCCAGCCGGAAGCCGAGGACGAGCACCGGCAGCGCCAGGGTGAGCAGCACCACGGTCAGCATGACGCCGCGCCGCTTCCGCAGCTCGAGATGCTTGGCGGTGATCAGGCCCCAGCTGGGCAGCCAGGCCCGGTACCGGCTGGGGAGCGCGGAGTGCCGGGCGCTCCCGGCGGGCGTACCGCCGTGTTCCACCGGGGACGGCATGGCCGCGATCGAGGTGTCTTCGCTCACTGCTGTTCTCCAAGCCGGGTCGTCACCGAGAGGAACCACTCCTCCAGGCTGGTCTGCGCCTCGCCGAGGCGGTACACGGAGATCCCGCCGTTCACCAGCCGCCGGTTGACCTCGGCCACCGCCTCCCGCGACGCGCCGCCCGGCAGCGTCACGGTCAGCCCGGCGTCGGCCGGGCTGGTGCCGGCGGCGATCTGCGCCTCGTCGATGAGCCGGGCCGCCGCCTGCGGGTCGGAGCAGTCCACCCGCACCGTGCGGGCGCCCGCGCCGCGGACCAGTTCGTCGATCGAGCCCTGCCGGATCACCCGGCCCCGGTCCACGATCGCCACCGCGTCGCAGGTGCGCTCGACCTCGTCCAGCAGGTGCGAGGACAGCATCACCGTCCGTCCCTCGCCGACCAGAGACTTGATCATGGAACGCATCTCGTGCATGCCGGCCGGGTCGAGGCCGTTCATCGGCTCGTCCAGGATGAGCAGTTCCGGGTCGCCGAGCAGGCAGGCCGCCACCCCGAGCCGCTGCCGCATGCCCATGGAGTACGCGGCCACCCGGTCATCGGCCCGGCCGGCCAGCCCGACCCGGCGCAGCGCCGGGCCGATCCGCTCGCCCGCGCCCGGCCCCCGGGCGGCCGCGAGCAGCCGCAGGTTCTGCTGGCCGGTGAGATGGCCGTGGAACCGCGGCTCGTCCACGATCGCGCCGACCCGGGCCAGCGCCCGGGACCGCTCACCGGGCACCGGCACCCCGAGCAGCGCCATCGTGCCGCTGTCGGCGTGGGTCAGGCCGAGCAGGGTGCGGATCAGCGTGGTCTTGCCCGCGCCGTTCGGGCCCAGGTAGCCGAACGCGCAGCCGCGCGGCACCTGCAGGTCCACGTCGTCGACCGCGACGTTCGTCCCGAACCGCTTGGTCAGCCCGTGCGCCTCGACAGCCCAGCCGCCCGCCGGCCGGGCCGGCCGGCGAATCGGCCTCGGGCCCGCAGCCGCCACTGGGCCTGGCCTGCGCGCCGCTTCCGGCGTCCGCACCGCTTCCGGCACTGGCAGCCCCGGCACCGGCGGCTCCGGCTCCGCCGGGTGCGGCTCCGCCGGGTGCGGCTCCGCCGGCGGCGCATCCGTCCCGGCCCGTTCCCACCGTTCATCGATGGCCGGCCGCCGGTCGCGCCGGCGCCCGGCCGACCGGACGCCGAAGTAGGCCAGCCCGGCCACGACCAGCACGGCGAGCAGGATCCCGCCGCCGCCGAAGTGGAAGCCGCCGGAATGGCCGCCGAGGGCGAGTATCCGATGTTGATCAGTCACGGTGCCATCGTGGCGAGCCGGGCCCCGGCTGTCGTCATGCCTGGGTGTCGACCCGCGTCATCCCCGGGATGGACGGCCCCGGGATGGACGGCGGTCAGGACGCGGCGACCAGCCCTGACTCATACGCGATCATCACCAGCTGGGCGCGGTCCCGCGCGCCCAGCTTGGCCAGGATCCTGCTCACGTGCGTCTTGGCGGTGGGCATGCTGATGTGCAGGTTCTCCGCCAGCTCCTGGTTCGACAGGCCCTGGGCGACCAGCAGCAGCACCTCGCGTTCCCGCTCGGTGAGCTGGCCGAGCGCGCTGCGCCGCGCGGCGGGCGTCCGCCGCTGCCCGGCGAAGTGCGCGATGAGGCGGCGCGTCACGCTCGGCGCGAGCAGCGCCTCACCCGCGGCGACGACCCGGATCGCGGCCAGCAGCTCCTCCAGCGGGCGGCTCTTCAGGGTGAACCCGCTCGCCCCCGTCGCCATCGCGTCGAAGACGTATTCGTCCTGGTCGAACGTGGTGAGGATGAGTACTCGCGAGCCGGTCGTGGCCGGATTCGCCTGGCCGGAAAGATGCCCAGCGGGATGGGTGATCCGCCGGGTGGCCTCGATCCCGTCCATCACCGGCATCCGGACGTCCATGATCACGACGTCGGGCTGGGCCCGCGCGGTCAGCTCGACGGCCTCGGCGCCGTCCGCGGCCTCCCCGACGACCTGCATATCGTCCTCCGCGTCGATCAGCGCGCGGAACGCGGTGCGGAGCAGTTCCTGGTCATCGACGACCAGCACGCGGATGGTCACCCGGCGTCCTGCAGCGGAATCCGGGCCCGCACCTGGAAGCCGCGTGGGCATGCCGGGTGCGCCACCAGCAGCCCGCCGAACGCGCTGACCCGTTCCCGCATGCCAGCGATGCCGTGCCCGGCCACCTGCCCCGCACCCGCACCGGTGTCTGGGGCCGGGCCGGGATCCACGGCCGCCCCGTCGTCGGTGACCGCGATGCTCACCGCCCGGTCAGACACCGACAGATCGACGCTGGCCCGCGCGCCCGGGGCGTGCTTGACCACGTTGGTGAGCGCCTCCTGGATGACCCGGTACACCGACAACCCGAGCGCGGGCGACAGCGGCCGGCCCGCGCCCGACACGTGCAGCTCGACCGGCGTGCCCGCGGCCCGCACCGTCGCCACCAGCTGATCCAGGTCCGCCAGGCCCGGCGCCGGGCCGAGCGTGGCCGGCCGGACCTCCTCGTCGCGCAGCAGCCCAAGCACCGCCCGCAGTTCCTCCTGGGCGGTCCGGCCGATCGACTCGATCGACTCCAGCGCGCCGGCCGCCTGCGCCGGGTCCCTGGCCATCAGCCGCCGGCCGACCCCCGCCTGCACGGTGATCACCGCCAGGCCGTGCGCGATGACGTCGTGCAGTTCCCTGGCGATGCGGACCCGCTGCTCGCTGAGCTCGCGCCGGGCACGCTCGGTCTCGGCGGCCCGCTGCTGCTCGGCCTGCCAGGCCAGGCCGGCCACGTACCTGCGCCGCGCGGCCACGCTGTCGCCGATGAACCAGGCCGCGGCCAGCGGGAGGAAGCTCTCCACCGCGGCGTGCACGGCCGGGGAGAGGCCGAACCTGGCCCAGGAGACCAGCAGCGCGGCGCCGATCACCACGGCCGCGGCCAGCGCCACGCGAATTGAACGTTGGCGCGCCAGGCTGCTGGCGATGGCGTACACGGCGAGGGCCAGCAGCAAAGTGAACGGCACCGAGGTGTTGCCGCTCGCGATCTCCACGGCCACCACGGTGGTCGTCAGTACCAGCAACGGGACCGGCCAGCGCCTGCGGAAGGCGGGCCAGCGCCCGGGGAGGGCGGCGGGCGCGAGGACCAGCACGATCAGCAGAGCCACCCCGATCAGCGGGAGCTTCGGCGCGGGCGCATGCGGGGGTACACGAATGGTCAGCACCCCCGCGGCCACGCAGGCCAGCACGGCCAGCACAGTCAGCAGGGCCAGCGCGACCCGGCCGAGACGGGTGTCGTACAGGCCCGGTGCCCGCGCGGGCACCGGGGCCACATCATCACTGGACACACCACCGACGGTAGCGAGCGGGCCTGGCCAGCGCATCAATCCCAGGGATGACGAATCGGTCCCGCGTATGACGGCCCTGGCCGTTAGGTTGGGGGGACGATGGATGAAAGATCTGATGGCGCGGCCGTCATCCCGCCCGGTGCCGAGTCGCAGACCGTGCCGGCCAGCATGGCCGCCGAGTTCTCCTCGCTGAGCACTCCGTACTGCTGGGTCATCACCGAGGATCTGGTGGCCGGCTACGACGGGGCCGCGCCCAGTGCGGTCGGCAGGTACGGGCCGCCGCAGGCCGAGTTCCGGGACGTGCACGAGGCGCTGTCGGCGGGCCGCTGGTTCCGGCTGGCCGGCGGCGACGGGCAGCCTCGCGCGGTGGGCCGGATCTACGACCCCACCGGGAAGAACGACCGTGCCCCGCTGGATGACTTCGGCGCCACCGAGCTGGGCGCCACGGGCGTCGAGTACCGGGTCAGCGGCCAGTGGGAAGCGGCCTGACCGGGTGGGTCACCGGTCCTGCGACTCGGCGATGTGCATCCGGATGACGGACTCGAAGTCCGGGTCGGGCGCCAGGCCGAGCCCGCGTGCCCGGTCGGCGCGGACCCGGGCCGGCCAGCTCAGCACGAGCCGCTCGATCGCCGGGTCCCGAACCCAGTCGATACGTGCGGCGGCCTCGGGCCCGGCTACCCGCGCCAGCGCGGCCACCATGCCGGCCACGCTGACCGTGAGCGCGGGCAGGGTGACCGCGGTGTGCCCGCCCCAGGCCGCGGCCGACGCGGTGGCCGCGCACAGCAGCCCCTCGATGGCCCGGGCCGGGGAGGCCAGCGCGGCCTCGGTCTGCGCGGGCACCGGGCAGACCGCCCGCTGGCCGGCCAGCGGCTCACGGATGATGCCGGACAGGAACCCGGACGCGGCCGCGTTCGGCCGGCCCGGGCGCACGCTGACTGTCATCAGCCGGACCGCCCGGCCCGCCAGGAAGCCCTTGCGGGTGTAGTCGGCCAGCAGGTGCTCGCCGATCAGCTTCTGCGTGCCGTAGCTGGACTGCGGGGCGGGCAGGGTGTGGTCGTCGACGACCGGCGGCAGCGGGTGCTCGGCCGCGTGCCCGAACACGGCCAGCGAACTGGCGAACACCACCACCGGGTGGCCGTCCAGTGCCCGGCACACGGCCAGCAGCGCCTGCGTCGTGGCCAGGTTCGCCTCCATGCCCAGGTCGAAGTCCGCCTCGCACTCCCCGCTCACCGCCGCGGCCAGGTGGAACACCAGGTCCGTCGCGGCCAGCGCGTCCCGGGCGGCGCCGCCCGGGGCGAGCAGCGCGGCCAGGTCGCCCTCGATCGCGGTCACCCGGCCGTCCGCGGCCAGATCGGCGGGCACCGGCGCCCGGTCCACCAGCGTCAGCCGCCGCAGCGGCCGCTCCGGCTGCCCGGCCACGGCCAGCGGGCCGGCCGCCAGCAGTTCGCGGGCCAGCCGGGCGCCGAGGAACCCCGCCCCGCCGGTGATCAGGACGTTCAAAGGTCGATGCCCATCAGCCAGTAGCCGGGCTGGCCCGGCTGGAGCCGGAACCCGGCCGTGATCACCTGCCAGCCCTGCGCCAGGTAGAAGTTCTGCGCGGCCGTGGCGTCGGGGTGGCAGCTCAGCACGCCGGTGCCGGGCCGGGGCGGGGCCAGCAGCGCGGTCATCAGCTGCCGGCCGATGCCCCGGCGCTGCTCGCCGGGGACCACGGCCACGTGCACGATCTCCAGGCAGGACGGCCCGAGCCAGCGTTGCGCCGCCTCGCCGCCGACGGCGGTGGCCACCTTGTCCCGCCACCAGTCGCCGGGGTGTGCGGTGACCGCCAGGGCGAAGCCGGCCACCCGGCCGTCGGGGCCGGCCGCCACCGGGAGGCGGAAGCCGTCCCGGCCGGTGTAGCGGCTTACCCGGTCGCGCAGCTGCTCGGCCTCGCCGGATGGCTCCTCGTACGGCGGCTGGCCGAACGCGGCCCGGTAGACCGCGACGCAGCCGTCCAGCACCGGGTCCGGCGGCCCGGCGGTGTAGGTCTGCACGTCCACGCCTCCGATCCTGCCATCGCGGTTGCCTGGCGGGGACCGTTACCGGCCGCGCGGGGGACGCTGGTTAGGGTGGTCGGGACAGTGCCTCGCCGACCGGGGGAGGGAGGCTCATGGCCGGGCCACCGAAGTCCCGCAACCGTGCCCGGAGCCCGTTGCTGCACTATGCGGCGCTGCTCACGCCGCGCGGCGCCGTCGCCGGGCGGGTGGCCGCCGAGCGCGACGCGGGCCAGCGGCTCAGCCGGCTGGCCGGTGCCGCCGCCGACCGGGTCAGGCAGCGCCGGCGGCCCACCCGGCCCACCATGCGCGCGCTCACCGCGTCGGCCGGCGGCCGGCTGCGCTGGACCACTGCCCCGGCCCCCACGCTGGCCGGGCCGGACGCGGCGCTGGTGCGCCCGGTCGCGGTGGCCACCTGCGACCTGGATCCGCTGGTCGCCCTGGGCACCAGCCCGTTCCCGCTGCCGCTGCACCTCGGCCACGAGTGCGTGGCCGAGGTGGTGCAGACCGGTGACCGGGTCACCGGCGTGACGCCGGGCCAGCGGGTGATCGTCCCGTTCCAGATCAGCTGCGGGCACTGCCCGGCCTGCCTGGCCGGCCACACCGGCAACTGCCTGACCGTGCCGCCGGTGTCGATGTACGGCTTCGGCGTCACCGGCGGGCACTGGGGCGGCGCCTACTCCGGCCTGCTCGCCGTGCCCTACGCCGACGCGATGCTGGTGCCGCTGCCGCCCGGCGTGGACCCGGCCGCGGTGGCCAGCGTGGCCGACAACGTGCCCGACGCCTACCGGCACATCGCCCCGCACCTGCCCGGCCTGCTGGAGACGGACCCCGGGGCCGAGGTGCTCATCGTCGGCAGCCTCACCCGGCGGTCGGCGCTGGGCGGCAGCGTGCCGCTGTACGCCGGGCTGATCGCCCGCGCCCTCGGCGCCGCCGCGGTGACCCTGGCCGACCGCAGGCCGGCCGTCATCGCACAGGCCGGCCGCCTGGGCCTGGAGGCCATCGCGCCCAGGGACCTGCGGCGGCGCCGGCCGGCGCCGCTGGTGGCCGACCTCAGCGCGCACCCGGCCGGGCACCGGCTGGCGCTGGCGTGCACCGCACCGGACGGGATCTGCAGCAACATCGGGACCCTGCACCGCACCGCGCGCCTGCCCATGCTGGCCATGTACGCCCGCAACGTGACCCTGCACATCGGGCGGGCGCATGCCCGCACGCTGATCCCGGACGTGCTCGGCCTGGTGGCCAGCGGGCGCCTGCACCCGGAGACGGTGACCAGCACGCTGGCCCCGCTGGACGATGCGCCGCAGGTGCTGCGCGAGCACTTCCGCGGCGGCGGGATCAAGGCGATACTGACCGCGCCGGGAGCCTGACGGGTCAGCCGGGCTTACCGGCCTCGATGAGGAACCGGGTCGTGTGGGCCAGGAACGGGCCGTCGCGCCGGATCCGCTCGTGCAGCGCCAGCAGCCGGTCGCGATACTCCCCGACGGTGAACCCCGGCACCATCCAGACCACCTTGCGCAGGAACCACACCACCGCGCCGATGTCGAAGAATTCGGTGCGCAGCGACTCCAGCCGCAGATCCACCACCTCGAGCCCGGCCGCCCGCGCGGCGTCGCGGGCGTCGTCGGGGTTGCGGTCCCCGTGCACCTCGGCGGGCTGCGGCCCGGTGAACCATTCGACCAGCCCGGCGACGCTGCGCGGGCCGACCTGCTGGGAGAAGTACGTGCCACCCGGCCGCAGCACCCGGGAGATCTCGGCCCACCAGGTGGTGACCGGATGCCGGCTGACCACCAGGTCGAAGGCCTCGCCGCCGAACGGCAGCGGCGGCTCGTCGGGGTCGGCGACGACCGCGACGCCGCGCGGGTGCAGCAGCCGGGTGGCGCTTTCGATGTTCGGCGGCCAGGACTCGGTGGCCACGGTCAGCGGGGGCAGCGTCTGCACCCCGGCGAGCACTTCGCCACCGCCGGTCTGGATGTCCAGCGCGGCGCTGGCCCGGGCCATCCGGGCCGCCATCATCCGCTGGTACCCCCAGGGCGGCCGTTCCTCGGTGGCCCGCCCGTCCAGCCAGGAGAAGTCCCAGCCCGCCATGGGGGCGGAGTCGGCCTCGGCCAGCAGGTCGTCGAACGAGCGCGGATCGTCGGTTCGGGTAGACATGCGGTCCATCATCCCGGCCTCCCGCCGCCGGGCGTCAGCGGGCCGGCCGGGCTGACTTGGGGCGGGTCGGCTGCCAGCGGAACATCAGCCGTGCGGCGAGCAGCCCAGCGGCCCCCCAGCAAGCCAGCACTGCGATGTCGCGCCCGGACAGCAGTGCCTCCCCGGACGAATACTGCAGCGCCCGGGTCGTGGCGTCGATCACCGGCTGCGCCGGGAAGTAGCTGGCCAGCGTGGTCAGCCAGTGCGGCTCGTTGCCCAGCGGCCCGAACGCTCCGGAGATCAGGATGACCGGGAGGTAGGCCACCATCAGCACCGGCCAGGCGCTGGCCACGTTCGGGATGATGCCAGTGACGGCGATGGCGGCCGCCGCCCAGGCCAGCGCGCCCAGCACCAGGCTGAGCAGCGCGCCCAGCACGCCCGCGGTGGTCAGGTGAGTGTGGTAGAGCAGCACGCCGATGGCCATGGTGATCGCACCGGCCAGTACCGCGACGATCACGGTGGCGATGATCCGTGCGACGAAGTAGCACCACGGCGGCAGGGGAGTGGCCCGCCACCGCTTGAGCACGCCGGCTTCGCGCGCGGCCACCAGGGTGATCCCGTTGGTGCTCCAGGCGGTGATCGTCACCCCGAGCACGGCCAGCCCGGCCAGCCGGTCCGGGGCCACCGGGCCCTTGCCGATGTGCGAGACGATCAGCAGCAGTGCGGGCAGGATGACCCCGCCCACCAGCGCCCGCGGCGTGCGCAGCAGCAGCATGAACTGGTAGCGGATCTGGGCCACCAGCAGCACCCCGGTGCCCGGCAGCTCAGGCATGGTCGTGGTCCTCTCCGGAATCTGCGCCGGTGATGGCGAGATAGGCGTCTTCCAGGGTGGGCGGGCCCACTTCGAGCCCGCTGAGGTCGAGGTCCTGCTGGTCAGCCCAGCGGCTCAGGTCACGGAGCACGGCGTTGACGGCTGTTGTCTTGACCAGCAGCGTCTTCCGGGCCGGATCAAAGCCGCCGGCCAGCGCGGGAGGCAGCGTGCCGGCCAGGGTCACGGACGGAACCCGATAGCGGATGACGGTCTGCCCGTCCCGGTGACGCAGCGCGTCCGGCGTGGTGTCGGCCAGCACGTGCCCGGCCGAGATCACGATGAGCCGGCTGGCGAGCTGGCTGGCTTCCTCCATGTAGTGCGTGGTGAGCAGCACGGTCATGCCGGTGGCGGCCAGCCGCTCGATCCCGGTCCAGACGTGCCTGCGTGCCTCGGGGTCGAGCCCGGTGGTGGGCTCGTCGAGGAACAGGATCTCGGGCCGGCCGATGATTCCCACCGCGACGTCCACCCGCCGCTGCTGGCCCCCGGACAGCGCGCCGAATCGCGTCTCCGCCTCGTCGGTGAGGTCCACGAGTTCCAGCACCTCGCCCGCGGGCAGCGGGTCGGGATACAGCCCGCCGAAGGCGGTCAGCAGATCCCGCACGCTCATTTCCTGGTCCAGGCTGGTGGACTGCATGACCAGGCCGATCCGGCTGCGCCAGCTCCGGCCGCCCCTGTGTGGGTCGGAGCCGAGCACCCGGGCCGAGCCGCCGGTGGGGGTGAGGAAGCCCTCCAGGATCTCCAGCGTGGTGGTCTTGCCCGCGCCGTTCGGGCCGAGCATGGCGACGAACTGGCCGGCCGGGACCTCGAAGCTCACGTTGTCCAGGGCTTCGAGGTCCCCGTACCGCTTGCTCAGGCGCTCGGCGACGATAGCGCTCACCGGGCGTGTCCGCCGTCGCTCGCCGTGCCCCGGCCGCGCACCCGGCGAACGACCCTGACGCCCGCCCAGACCACCATGAGACCGCCGCCTGCGGCGAGCAGATCCGCGTGCACAACCAGCCCGGCGGCGAGCGCGGCGGCACCGATGAGAAGGCTGATGGCGGGGTGAAGCCTGCGGCCGAGTAGGAAAAGCATCTCGCGTCCTTTCAACGCACCGAATGTGACGCCTCCAGGCTGCTCGGCCGGCTCCGGGGAGATCATCGGCGCGGGGATTGAACCGCCGGCCACCCGGCGCCTCCCGCGGCGGCTTGACACGTCTTCACCCACGGGTGGAGACCATCACCTCCACCCCGCGGTGGGCGCGCCACCTGGGGCCCGCGCCGTACAGTTCGTCCCGTGGGCACCAAGCCGGGACTGCTGCAGGCCCCGGCCCGGATACGGCTCGGGTCGGCCGGGCCGCTGGGTGTGCTGGTCCTGGCGCGCTGGCGCTGGCTGGCGCCGGTCATCGTCATCGTCAGCCTGGGCCTGACCGACCTGCAGCATCGCCACCCGCCGGCGACCGCGGCCGTCGTCTGGTTGTTCACGGCCAGCGGGGTGGCCACTCAGCTCACCAGGGAGCGGGCCGAACGGGCGCTGCACGGCCGGACGTTCCTCCGGGCCCCGATGGCGTGGGCGCACGTCGCCTGCCTGCTCGGGTTGTTCGGCACCTCGGTGACGCTGTGCTTCCTGCAGTCCGGCGCCACCGGCCCCATCGGCCTGTTCATCGCGGTCATGGGCGTGGTCCGGCTGCTTCCGCTGGCGGCCACCGCGGCCCTGGCCCTGGCCAGTTCCTGCGCGGTCGGGCTGAGCGCATCGTCGGGCAGCGGCACGGCGCTGAACGGGGCGCTGTCCGGCTTCCTGTTCTCCGCCGCCTTCACCATCGTCACGCTGATCGTCTGGGCCCGGATCGGCAGCGAGCAGGCCGCCCAGCTGGAGCAGCGGGCCGTCGCGCTGGCCGAGCGGCAGCGGCTGGCCCGGGAGATGCACGACGTGCTCGCGCACTCGCTGTCCGGGCTCATGCTCCAGCTCGAAGGGGCCAGGATGCTGGCCAAGGAGAACCCGGCCGACCCCCGGCTGCCCGGGATCATCGAGCGCGCCCACCACCTGGGCCGGACCGGCCTGGACGAAGCCCGGCGGGCCATCGGCATGCTCCGCGACGACGAGCTGCCAGGGCCCGAGCAGCTGAAGACGCTGGTGGAGCAGTTCGAGCGGGACAGCGGCATCCCCTGCGAGCTGGTCATCTCGGGAACCGAGCGCCCGCTGGGCTCGCAGGCCAGCCTGGCCGTCTACCGGGTCGCCCAGGAGGCGCTCACCAACGTGCGCAAGCACGCCAGGCCCGAGCGGGTCGGCGTGCGGCTGGCCTACTCGCCCGGCCGGACCTGCCTGACCGTCGAGGACTTCGGGCGCGGCGACGGCGGCCCGCGGAACGGCGGGCCGCCCGTCCGCTCCGCCGGCCGGGCGGCCCCGGCCGGGGTCCGGCTGAGCGGCGGCGGATACGGTCTGACCGGCATGCGCGAACGCGCCGAGCTGCTCGGCGGGTCGCTCACCGCCGCCCCGGCCGGGCACGGATTCCGAGTCGAATTGCAGGTGCCAGGATGACCGCGCCCGTCCGTGTGCTCATCGCCGACGACCAGCGGGTGGTCCGCGAGGGGCTGACCATGGTGCTCGGCCTGCTGCCCGGCGTCGAGGTGGTGGGCGCCGCGGCCGACGGCGACGAGGCGGTGGCCATGGCCCGCGAGCTGCTGCCCGGCGTCGTGCTGATGGACCTGCGGATGCCGCGCTGCGACGGCGTCGAGGCCACCCGGCAGCTGCACCAGCAGGCCCCGCAGGTCAAGGTCATCGTGCTGACCACATACGCCGACGACCGGTCGGTGCTTGACGCGCTGCGGGCCGGCGCCCGCGGCTACCTGACCAAGGACGCCGGGGCCGAGGAGATCGGCCGCGCCATCGAGCAGGTGCTGGGCGACCAGGCCGCGATCGATCCCGCGGTGCAGCACCACCTGGTGGACGCGATCGCGGCCAGCAGGGCAACGGCGGCCAGCAACGCCACGCTGCCCGACGGCCTCACCCCCCGGGAGGCCGAGGTCCTCGCCCTCATCGCCGAGGGCCTGTCCAACACCGAGATCGCCGGCCGCCTGGTCGTCAGCGAGGCCACGGTGAAGAGCCACATCAACCACCTGCTGACCAAGATCCAGGCCCGCGACCGCGCCCAGGCCGTCAGGTACGCCTACTCCCGCGGCCTCGCCGCGCCGCCGGGAGTCAGCTGACCGGTGCGGCCACGGCGCAGCCACTGGCCCTGGCCGGGCCGGGCGGTGATCTCGCCGTCGGCCAGCACGACCTGGCCGCGGCGGATCACGTACCGGGGCCAGCCCCGCACGGTCCACCCGTCGTAGACCGAGTAGCCGGACCGGGACTGCATCGCGGCCTCGTCGATGACCCGGCGCTGCTGCGGATCCCACAGCGTCAGGTCGGCGTCGGAGCCCGCCGCGATCACCCCCTTGCGCGGGTACAGGCCGAACAGCCGGGCCGCGTTGGCCGAGGTCAGCTGCACGAACCTGGACAGTGAGATGCGGCCGGTGAGCACCCCTTCGGAGAACAGCATCGGCATCAGCGTCTCCAGGTCGGCCACCCCCTGGCGCGCGGTGACCACGTTCAGCCCGGGGTCGAGCTTGGCCTCGAGCGTCCACGGCGCGTGATCGCTGCACACCGTGTCCACCTCGCCAGCGGCCAGCCCGCGCCACAGCGCGTCCCGGTCGGCGGGCTCGCGCAGCGGCGGCGCGCCCACGTACTTGCCGGCGTCCGGCTCGGCGAACCGCTCGCTGGTCAGGTGCAGGTAGAGCGGCCTGGTCTCCACGTAGACCGGCAGCCCGGCCCGGCGGGCGGCCCGGCACCGCTCCAGCGCGGCCGCACTGGACAGGTGCACGATGTACACCGGGGCGCCGGTCCGCCCGGCCAGGGCGATCGCCTGGTCCACCGCCGCGGCCTCCGCGCTGACCGGCCGGGCGTCCGGGAAGTTCGCCACCGCGCCGCGGCCGGAGTCGATCAGCGCCCGGCCGGCCCGGTCCAGCAGCCCCGCGTCCTCGCAGTGCAGCAGGGTCAGCGAGCCGGCCCGCCCGGCCGCCGCGACCGCCTCGGCCACCCCCGGCACCCCGGCCGCGTGATCCGGGTCGGACAGGAACACCTTGAGGCTGGCGTGCCCGGCCGCGGCCAGCGCGCCGACCTCGGCGGCGGTGCTGCCGTCCAGGCCGGCCAGCACCGGGTGACTGAACCAGTCCACCGCCGCCTCGGCGGCGGCGCCCGCCATGTCCCGCTCGACCGCCGCGGTCATCGTCTCGCCGGGCAGCGGGAACGTCATGTTCCCGACCGAGGTGATGCCGCCGGCGATGGCCGCCCGCGACCCGCTCCAGAAGTCGTCCACCCAGACCGGCTCGCCGGGATAGGCCGCGGCGACCGCCTCGTTCAGCGCCGCGCTGACCAGGTGAACGTGCGCGTCGATCCCGCCGGGCAGTACCAGCAGGCCGGCCGCGTCCACCTCCACCCGCCCGGACATCGTCCCGCCGAGCTGGGCTATCCGGCCGTCGCGCACCCCCACGTCGGCGGTCTCCTGGTGGCCACTCCCGGCCACGGTGCCACCGCGAACGACCAGATCCATCCCATGGTCAGCCACGTGTGCATCCTGGCACGGCGGGTATAGGAGCATTGCCCCGCGTGCCCGTGTCCAGCCGGGATGGTTCATGTGGTGGCATCAGGAAATCACGGGGAACTGCAGCGGATCATCGCCGTCCAGGCCCGGCTGAACGGGACCGTGGCGTTACTGATCGGCCTGGCCGCCACGCTGGTGACGCTGCTCCCGGTGCTGTGGGAGATCAGCCAGCACGTCAACACCATGGCCCATGAGGGCGGCCATGCGCTGATGGGCGCGCTCGTGGGGCACCGTGTCATGAGCGTCCGGATGGAAGCCAACGGGGACGGGGTCACCCTCACCAGGGGAAGGGCCGGGCTCGGTTCGGTCGTCACCGGATTCGTCGGCTACCCGGCGCCGGGGCTGCTGGGGCTGGGCGCGGCCAAACTGATAGCGATGGGCCACATCGTGGCCGTGCTCTGGCTGCTGGCGCTCGCGCTGGCCGTGCTCCTGCTGGTGGCGCGCGGCTGGTTCGCGGTGACCTGCGTGCTGTGCGCGGGGTTTCTGCTCTACCTCACTCTGCGGTACGCCAGCCTGGGCACCCAGGTGACTGTGGCCTACGGCACAACCTGGTTCCTGCTGATATCCGGGTTCGCCGTGGTGGTCAGCCACGGCGTGAACGCCGGCGACGCGGCGAACCTGAAGTCGCGGACCCGCCTGCCCGCAGGATTGTGGGCGGGGTTATGGTTCCTGGGCTCGGTGTGCACGCTCGTCCTCGGGGCCAAACTGCTGCTCTGAGCCGGCCCCGGGCCAGGGGTTGCCAAAGGTACGCGGTTTCCGTGAGTTGTCTCCGGTTATTGACCGTAGTTCCGTTAGGTCCGTATGATCCCGCTTTGGGGACCGGGGGAGAGGCGCTGCCGATTCGTGGGGGGTTCGCGCTCTGTCCCGTTCACAGATGCTCCTGAGGGGGAGAGATGCGGAGATTCCCACTTGCCCTGGGCGCGACGGCCGCCGCCGGGGTGCTGAGCCTCGCCACCGCCGCCACGCCGGCCTTAGCCGCCAGCACCAGCACCAGCACCAGCACCGTCTACGTCTCGCCGGCCGGAACATCGACGGGCGCCGATACCTCGTGCCAGACCGCCGGGTACTCCGACATCAACGCGGCCATCGCCGCGGTGGACACCGGCGGCACGGTCGTGGTCTGCCCGGGGACCTACAAGACCCAGGCCGTGGTGACCAAGCCGCTGACCCTGACCGGTGACCGCGGGGCCTACATCAACGCCAAGGGCCAGCCCCCGCTGAAGATCGGCTCGACCAAGCTGCCCGGCAGCATCGGCATCGGCGTGCTCGCCACCAAGGGCGTGCACGTCTCCGGGTTCCACATCACCGGCGCGGGCTTCGACGCCATCCTGGTCGCGCTGAGCTCGCACGTCACGGTGTCCGGCAACACGCTCATGCACAACGGCGACGTGGGGGTCGACCTCAACGGGTCGTCCTGGTCCACCGCCACCCACAACGTCTCCGAGCACAACCACGGCGGCGGCTTCCTGGTCGCCGACGACGTCGGGCCGAACAGCCACAACACCGTGTCGTTCAACATCGCCAGCCGCAACCCGGGCGGCTGCGGGGTCATCCTCGCCGGGCACACCACCGCCGGCGTCTCGCACAACCGGGTGTACGGCAACCTGCTCAGCTACAACGGCACCCTGGCCAGCACCGGCGGCGGCGCGGGCGTGGTGATCGCCACCGAGGTGCCCGGCGAGACGGTCGCCGACAACACCGTGTCCGGCAACGTCATCTGGGGCAACGGGATCGCCGGCGTGACCATCCACGCGCACGAGCCGGGCCAGAACCTGAACGGCAACCGGATCAGCAACAACTGGATCGGCACGAACAACACCCTGGGCGACTTCATCGGCCTGGCCCCCAAGCCCGGCTCGAAGAAGAACGTGGCCACGCCGGACACCCGCACCACCGGGATCCTGGTCGGCTCGTCCAGCCCGATCGCCGTGCACATCAGCGGCAACCACATCGCCTCCGACCACTACGGCATCTTCGTAGAGCTGCTGAAGAGCGCCGTGGCCGGCTCGCAGGTGACCATCCTCGACAACGCCTACAGCCAGGTGGCCACGCACGTGCGGCACGTCGTCGTGCCGGCCTCCTGACCGGTTGAGCGACCGCGCCCCTGCCTGTGCCGCCGCGGGCCGGGGCGCGGTTCCATGCCCGGCGTGGCCGGGGATGCGCAGCCGTCCAGGCCGAAACACCGCGTGATCAGACGCGGTCGGTGTCCTTGCGGAACCGCCAGATCGCGCCGGCCGAGAAGATGACCAGCCAGGCGACGGCGTTGCCGACCCAGGCGATGTGCACACCGCTGTTCAGCAGCGGTGCGTGCACGAGCTGGTTCAGCCCGTACAGCGGGGTGAACTCGGCGATCACCTGAAGCGTGTGCGGGTACTGGCTCAGCGGGATGAACACGCCGCCGGCGAACGACAGCAGCATCATGATCAGGCCCATGATCTGCATGACGTTCTCGGTGGGCAGCAGGTAGCCGAGGAACAGCCCGAACGCCGCGAACACCAGCGAGCCGACCCACACGCACAGCGCGCTCACCACCCACAGCCAGAGCGGCATCGACGGCTTGCCGGTGATCCCGCCGACGATGAACACCGCGGCCACCGAGCCCGCGCCCAGCACCATCGAGGTCAGGCACTTGAGGGTGATGTAGGCCACCGGCGACAGCGGGGTCAGTCGGAGCTGGCGGCTCCAGCCGGCCGCGCGCTCGATGGACACCATCGCCCCGCCGCTGGTGGTGGCCAGCACCGCGCCGTACAGCGCCATGCTGACCAGGACGAACGCCGACACGTTGCCGCGCCCGTCGGCCTGGTTGGCGTACGCGCTGTTCAGCCCGAACAGCAGGAAGAAGATGCTGGGCGCCAGCATCGTGAAGATGAGCGTGCGCTTGTTGCGCAGCAGCCTGCGCACCTCGATCTGCAGCACGGTGAAGCTGAGCCCGCCCATCGGCGGCGGCCGCCGGCTGGCCAGGTCCTGCGGGGTAAGCGTCCTGGTGCTCATCGGGCTGCTCCTGCCGGGCTGCTGGTATCGGCGTCGTCGCTGGTCAAGGCGATGAAGGCGTCCTCGAGGCCGCGCGCGGTGATCTCCAGGTCGCGGGCCTGCGTGCTGGTCAGCAGGTACTTGGCCACCGCGTCGCTGTCGTTGGCGTGCAGCAGCACCGTGTCGCCCCGGATCTCCACGCTGTCCACGCCCGGGATCTCGTGCAGCTTGGTTTCGTCGGCGCCGGGCAGGGTGGCCCGCACCGTCCGGCCGGCGGCCAGTGCCTTGATCTCCGAGGAGGTGCCGTCGGCCACGATCTCGCCCTGCCGGATCAGGATGATCCGGTCGGCGTAGGCGTCCGCCTCTTCCAGGTAGTGCGTGGCGAACAGCACCGTGCGGCCCAGTTCGGCGTCCTGCCGGATCGACGTCCAGAAGCTGCGCCGCCCCTCGACGTCCATCCCGGTCGTCGGCTCGTCCAGGATCAGCAGCTCCGGGTCGGACAGCAGCGCCATGGCGAAGCGCAGCCGCTGCTGCTCACCGCCGGAGCACTTGCCCACCTTGCGGTCGGCCTTGTCCGCGATGCCGGCCCGCTTCAGCACGCTGTCCACCGGCTCGCTGCGGGCGAACAGGCTGGCGGTGTACTGCACGGTCTCGGCCACGGTGAGGTCCTTGAGCAGGCCACCGGTCTGCATGACCGCGGAGACCAGGCCATGGCTGATCGCCCGCCGCGGCTCCATCCCGTACACCGCCACCGAGCCCTCGCTGGGCTGGGACAGGCCGAGGAGCACGTCGATGGTCGACGTCTTGCCCGCGCCGTTCGGGCCGAGGAAGGCCACGATCTCGCCGGAGGCCACGTTCAGGTCGACGCCCCGGACCGCGTGCACGTGCCCGAACCGTTTGTGCATGCCGTGCAGTTCGATCGCCGGTGGCATTCCGGCTGCCACATTCACCGTGCCGTCGCTCCTTAGCCAGCGGCCCCCCGATGAGACCGGCAGGAGGAAGACTACTGTCCGCCGGCCTGCCCGGGGAAGTAAGTAAGTACCGGTGCAGCGGGGTGTTTACCCAGATATGCCCATGTACGTCAGTGTGTTACCCGGAGTGTGCCGCGGTGACCGTGGCCCAGGTGTGCGTGAGCTGGACCGTGCCGTCCGGGCCGCGGTGCGGGCGCAGCCCGGTGCGCGCGCCGCCGTCCAGCTCGCGGCCGACCGCTTCGCGGAGCGCCGCCCGGGTCGCCGCCGGGGTCTGGGTGCGCTCCATCCAGTCCTCGAAGTCCAGCGGGTTGTCCCTGGTCACGGTCGCGGTGACGGTGGCCCCGGCCGCGGTGAGCATGCCGTGGATCTCCGGCACGGTGCGGGTGGCGCCGTGGCTGGGGTCGCGCAGCCGTTCCAGCCGGTTGGCTTCCGCGGCCACCTCGGGGTCGGCGTCGGCGATGATGTCGGTGATGCCGATCCGGCCGCCGGGGCGGGTCACCCTGGCCATCTCGCGTACCACCGCGGCCGGGTCGCCGACCTGGTGCAGCGCGATGCGGCAGACCACCAGGTCGAACTGGCCGCCGATCCAGGGCAGCGCGGTGGCGTTCCCGGCCAGGAAGACGATGTTGCGCAGCCCGGCCGCGACGGCCAGCCGGTGACCCTGCGCCAGCATCTCCGGCGTCAGGTCGATCGCGCTGACGTGCGCCACGTGCGGGGCCAGCGCCCGGCCCAGGTGGCCGGCCCCCGCGCAGACGTCCAGCACCTGCTCGCCGGCCGCCGGTGCCAGCTGGGCGACGATCCAGTCCAGCCCGCGGGCCGCGAACCCCTCGTCGGTGAACGTTCCCGCCTGGATCGCGAACTGCTCGCGGACGGCGGCGTCGTGTGAATCCGGCTCAGCTGGCATACCAGGAATCTACGGGTCCCGGATGACGAGGGGTGCCCCAGGTAACGAGGCCGCGGCCGGCCCGCTCCAGGTCGAGCAGCCGCCGCTTGTTGCCGAGCCCGCCGCCGTAGCCGGTCAGGCTGCCGTCCGCGCCCACCACGCGATGGCACGGCACGATGATGCTCACCGGGTTGCTGCCGTTCGCCATCCCGACCGCCCGCGCCGCCGTGGGCCGGCCGATCTGGTCGGCCAGCTCGCCGTAGGACACCGTCTGGCCGTAGCCGATGCGCAGCAGCGCCGCCCAGACGGCCCGCTGGAACGCCGTGCCCGCCAGCGCCAGCGGCAGGTCGAACGCCTGCCGCGCGCCGTCGAAGTACTCGGCCAGCTGCCGGGCCGTCTCGGCCAGCACCGCGGCGTCCGCCGGGCTCGCCGCCTCACCTGTCCCGGCCGTCCCGGCCGCGGCGTCCAGCGCGGCCTGCACCCGGGCCGGGGCCCGCCCGCCGGTGTACAGGCCGGTCAGCTTGCCGCCCGCGGCGAGCAGCAGCAGCGGTCCCACCGGGCTGTCGATCAGGCTGCCGGACAGGGGCACGTTCGTCATGCTGGGGTTCCTCTCCGCGTCAGGCCGGCACGGTGCTGATGGCCGGCATGGTGTTGATGGCATGTTCGCCGGTCGCCCACAGGTACTGCACCGCGTACGCCCGCCACGGGCGCCAGCAGCCGGCCCGGGCGGTCAGCGCGGCCGGGCTGCCGGGCAGCCCGGCCGCCGCGGCCGCGGCCCGCACCCCGAGGTCGGTGGCGGGGAACGCGTCCGGGTCGCCGAGGCCGCGCATCGCGATGACCTCCACCGTCCACGGCCCGATGCCGGGCAGCCCGCACAACTGGTCCCTGGCCTGCTGCCAGTCGCCGCCTGCGCTCAGGTCGATGTCACCGGCGGTCAGCGCCCCGGCCAGCCTGGTGAACGTCTCCCGGCGGGTCCGCGGCATGGCCAGCGCCCCGGCGTCCAGCCCGCACAGCCGGGCCGGCTCGGGGAACAGCCTGGTCAGCCCGCCCGCCGGGTCGGTCACCTCTTCGCCGAACTCCGCCGCCAGCCGCCCGGCGAGCGTCGCCGCGGCCGCCGTGGACACCTGCTGGCCGAGCACCGCGCGCAGCGCGAACTCCGGCGCGTCCACCGTGCGCGGCACCCGCCGCCCCGGCGCCTTGGCCACCAGCGGGGCCAGCAGCGCGTCGCCGGACAGCACGTCGCAGACGGCCACCGGGTCGGCGTCCAGGTCGAGCAGCCGGCGGCACCGGCTCACCGCCGTCGTCAGGTCCCGCAGGTCGCTGAGCGCGAGCCGGCAGGCGACGTGGTCGGGCAGCGGCGCCAGCGACACCACGCCGTGTCCATGCGGCAGCCGCAGCGTTCGCCGGAACGCCCCGTCCCGCCATTCCTCGACCCCCGGCACCCCGGTCGCGACCAGGTGCCCGAACAGGTTGTCCGGGGTGAACGGGGCACGCAGCGGCAGCCGCAGCGACAGTTCGCCGCGGTGCGCCGACGGATGCCCCTTGGCTGCCCGCTGCCGCAGCTCGGTCGGTGAAAGGGCGAAAATTTCCTTGACGGTGCCATTGAACGCCCTGATGCTCGCGAAGCCGGCCGCGAATGCGACGTCACCCATCGGCAGCGTGCTGGTCTCGATGAGCAGCCGGGCCGTCTGCGCCCGCTGGGCCCGGGCCAGGGCGAGCGGGCCTGCGCCGAGTTCGGCCTGCAGCTGGCGCTGGATCTGCCGGGTGCTGTAGCCGAGCCGGGCGGCCAGGCCCGGCACCCCTTCCCGGTCCACCACCCCGTCGGCGATCAGCCGCATGGCCCGGGCCACCACGTCGGCCCGCACGTTCCATTCCGGCGAGCCGGGGCTGGCGTCCGGCCGGCACCGCTTGCAGGCCCGGAACCCGGCCTGCTGCGCCGCGGCCGCGCTCGGGTAGAACCGCATGTGCCTGGGCTTGGGTGACACGGCCGGGCAACTCGGCCGGCAGTAGATGCCGGTGCTGGTCACCCCGGTGAAGAACCACCCGTCGAACCGCTCGTCCTTGGACTGGACGGCGCGCAGGCAGCTCTCGAAATCGTCGTGCATGAGCCCAGCATGGCCGCTGCTGGGAGGCGCGACTAGCAAATTTACGACGTGATCGTTCAGGCCGGTGTCGATGTCGCGAATCTGCCAGCCAGCAGCCGCCAGCCCAGCATGAACAGGCCGAGGAAGGCCAGCGCCACGAACACGAACGCCACCGCCACCCCCTGCCCGGACACCGCACGCAGCACCATGCCCAGCGCCACCGTGGCCAGCCACACGCCCACCCCGGAGCGCAGCAGCCCCGCCCACCCTCCGGGCCTCCCCGTGCCCCCCGCATGCCGCCGCCAGGCTCTGGTGGCCAGCCAGCCGGCCGCCAGCCCGGCCAGGAACGGCCACGCCGTGCGGGCCAGGCCGGCCACCGTCTCGCCCTCGGCGTGGCTGGCCCGCCCGATGGCCACGAACGCCGCCACGCAGCACAGGTCGAGCCCGGCACCGGTCACCGCCCGCATGGCCACACCCTAGCCAGCCGCCGGCGTACCCTGGGAGAGAAGGCGTTTTCCGGCGGAGGTGGCGGTGGTGCTGAGCGCACTGGGCACCGTGATCGCGGTGCTGGCTGATCTCTGGCGGATGACCGGGCACCTGCTGGTCTCGCCGTCTGGCCCGCCCACCCTGGCCGTGACCGTGCTGGCCGTCGCCGTGCTGGCGGGCGCGCTGAGCTGCCTGGCCCGTGGCGGCAGGCTGGCCCGGATCGCCGCGGCCGTCCCGCAGCTCAGCCGGGCCGCCGCGCTCCGGGAGAAGTCCTGGCGCGCAGGTTACCTGCGGCAGCGCGACCCCGACGCGGCAGGCCGGCCCCGGCCCCGGGCCCCTTCGGCGGCCCCGGCGGCCGCTCTTCACTGATCGCGCACGTTCCCGTCGCGACCACATCAGCCCGGTGCGGCTGAGCTTCTGCCTGGTTCCTGACCCCACCGCGGCAGCGGCCGTCTCCAGCCCGTCATTCACCATGTCTGCCCGCTGGAGGGTTGCTCACCATGTCCACGTTCTTTGGCGTCCCGGTGGACGCCGCCTATCACGTCGTATCCCTGTTCGCCGGCGCGTTCGCCCCGCTGCCCGGCGGCCTGGCCGCCGCGGCCGCGATCGTGGCCTTCACCATGGCCGTCCGGCTGCTGCTGCTCCCGCTCAGCTACCGGGCCATGCGTGGCCTGCAGGCCCAGGCCCGGCTGGCGCCGATGGCCGCCGCGCTGCGCAAGAAGCACGCCAGGCAGCCGGACCGGCTGCAGCGGGAACTGGCCGCGCTGTACCGGGCCGAGGGCACCAGCATGTTCGCCGGCTTCGGGCCGATGCTGCTGCAGTGGCCGTTTCTCAGCGTCATGTACCTGCTGTTCCGCTCGCCGACCGTCGGCGGCGGCGCCAACACCCTGCTCCGCCACGACCTGCTCGGCGCCCCGCTGGCCGGCCACTGGCTCGGCGGCGCCGGGCCGCTCAGCGCCCAGGGCGCGGTGTTCGCCGGCCTGTTCGTGCTGCTCGCCCTGCTCGGCTGGCTGTCGTACCGGGTGGCGAAACGCGGTCTGGCCCGCTCGGCGGCGCCAGCCGGGACGACGACCGGTCTGCTGGCCCGGCTGGCGCCCTACATCACCGTGGTCATCGCGGCCTTCCTGCCGCTGGCGGCCGGCCTGTACCTGGCCACCACCACGGCCTGGACGCTGGCCGAGCGGACGATGCTGCGCCGGCGGCTGGGGCGCGCCCAGACCGCGAACCGGGCGCCGGCATAATGGCGAACGTGCTGATTTCCCGGCCGGACGGGCTGTCCGCGCTGGCCGCGGCGTACGGCCCGCTGTTCGACCGGGCAGCGGCGGTCTTCGCGGCCGACGACCGGGTGCGCGGCATGTGGCTGCACGGCGCGATCGCCCGCGGCGCCGCCGACGCCGCCTCGGACCTGGACATCTCGCTGGCCATCAGGGACGCCGGCTTCGCCGGCTTCGCCGCGGACTGGCAGACCTGGCTGGCCGCGATCGCGCCCACGCTGACCGCGCGCTCACTCGGCCCGGGCAGCTGCTACGCGCTCACCCGGACCTGCGAGCGGTTCGACGTCATCGCCGAGCCGGCCGGCCAGCTGCCGCAGACCACACTGACCCGGCGCGTCCCCGTCTTCGACAAGGACGGCCTCGGCCAGGCCATCCCGCCGCCCGCCGACCCGCCGCCGGACGCAGGGACGATCACCTTCCTCATCGAGGAGACCCTGCGCCAGGCGGCCAACTTCCCCGCCGTGACCGTCCGGCAGGACTGGCTGCTGGGCGTGATCGCGGTCCAGCAGGTCCAGTTGTTCCTCTACCAGCTGTTCGCCGAGTCGAACAAGCCCGCCCCGCGTACCGGGCCCAAGCAGTGGAGCAGCAAGCTGACCCGGCGCCAGCGGCAGGTGCTGGCCGGCCTGCCGGTGGCCGCGCCCACCGCCGGCTCGGTCCTGGCGGCGCGCGCGGCCACGTTTACCGCGTTCTTCGCCGAGGCGCCGCCGATCGCCGCGGCCTGCGGGGTCGCCTGGCCGGACCGGCTGGAGGAAGCGGTCCGCGGCTACCTGGACCGGGAGGACGTCCCGCTGCCAGGATGAGGCCAAAATCCGTTTGCCGCGAACCCGCCGCCGTGGTTACCGTCAAGGGTTGGCCCAGGTCAGACAGGATGGTCGCACGGTGGTCCGAGGTAACCGCGGGTTGACCAGACGGTTTCGTGTGCTGGCACTGCGTGACTTCAGGCTGCTGCTGGCCGACCGGCTGCTCGCCCCGGCGTCGTTCGGGTTCTCGATGGTCGGCGTGGCCTTCGCCGTGCTGGACACGACCCATTCCACCGCCGACCTGTCCTACGTGCTGGCCGCGCAGATCGCTCCGTCGCTGGTGTTCAGCCTGATCGGCGGGGTGTTCGCCGACCGGATGCCGCCACAGTGGGTGATCATCGCCGGGAATCTCATGATCGCCCTGGGTGAGGGGCTGTTCGGCCTGCTCGTGCTCACCGGCCACCCGCTGCTGTGGCAGATGATCGCGCTGGAGTGCGTCACCGGCACCGGCATGGCGCTGTTCTACCCGGCATCCCAGGCACTGCTGCCCAGGCTCGTCCCTGGCCACCTGCTGACCGAGGCCAGCGCGCTGAGCAGGCTCGCGATGAACGGCGGTCAGATGGGCGGCTCGGCCATCGCCGGGCTGGTGGTCGCGGCCACCGGGCCCGGCTGGGCGCTGGCCATCTGCGGGCTGGGCATGCTCGGCACCGTCCCGGTGCTACTCAGCCTGCGCACGGACCCTGCGGTAGGCCAGGCAAGTGCGGAACCGCCGGCCCGCCCTGGCATGCTGCGCGAACTGCACGACGGGTGGGCCGAGTTCCGCTCGCGCACCTGGCTGTGGGTGACCGTCGCCGAGTACGCCACGGTGATGATGGCCTGGTACGGCGCGTTCCAGGTGCTGGGCCCGGCGGTGGCCAGAGCGCACCTCGGCGGGCCGGCCGCCTGGGGCGCGATCACCGCGTCGGAGTCGGTCGGCCTGATCGTCGGCGGCCTGGTCGCGCTGCGTTTCCAGCCGCGCAGGCCGATGCTGTTCGTCGCGCTCATCGGCGGGCTGATCGCGATCCCGACGCTGTCGCTGGCCGCGCTGTGGCCGCTGCCGCTGATCTGCCTGTGCGCGTTCGGGGTGGGCATCGCGCTGGAGATGATGATGGTCGTCTGGACGGTCGCCATGGCGACGAACATCCCGCCCGGCAAGCTGGCCCGGGTGTCCTCCTACGACATGCTGGGCACGATCATGGCCATGCCGGCCGGGGCGCTCGCGGCCGGCCCGGTCGCCGCCGTCATCGGCGTGTCCACCACGCAGTACGTGGCGGCCGCGCTCATCCTGGTGGCGTCGATGCTCGCGCTGATCCCGCGGGAGATCAGGAACATCCGCCGCCAGCAGGCTCCGCTGCCTGACCAGCCTTTCCAGCGGAGCTCGGCCGACCTGCCCATGTGACCCGGTGGAAATGTCTACCATTGAGGTCGTGATCTTTGAAAACGAGGACATCACCGGGGACATCGTCGTGCCGCGGCTGGACCGCTCGGCCGTGGCCGTGCCGCCGCCCGGGGACGGGCCGGGGCACTGGGCCGGGGCGCCGAGCGCCGTCGCCTGGGACGGGAACATCTACCTCGCCTACCGGCTGCGCAGGCCGCTGGGCATGGGCCGCGGCTATGCGGTCGGGGTGGCCAGGTCCGGTGACGGCGAGCACTTCGAGACGCTGCTGACCATCACCAAGGAGGAGGCGGCCGCCGAATCACTGGAGCGGCCGACGCTGATCCGGGACCCGGACGGCACCTGGCGGCTGTACCTGAGCTGCGGGACGTTCGGCACCAAGCACTGGCGGGTCGAGTTGATCGAGGCCGGTGACCCGGCCGGCTTCGACGTCCGGCAGCGCCGGGTGACGCTGCCCGGCGGCCCCAAGACGGGAGTCAAGGATCCGGTGATCGTGCACCGGAACGGCCTGTGGCATCTGTGGGCATCCTGCCACCCGCTGGAACTGCCCGAAGAGACCGACCGGATGGTGACCGACTACGCCACCAGCACCGACGGCTGGGAGTGGACGTGGCACGGCACCGCGCTCACCGGCCGCGCGGGGGAGTGGGACGCCCGGGGGGTGCGGGTCAGCGCGGTGGACTTCGCCGGGGACAAGATCCTGGCCTACTACGACGGCCGGGCCACCGCCGAGGAGAACTACGAGGAGCGCACCGGGGTGGCCGTCGGCACCGAGCCGGACGCGCTGACCGCGCTGAGCACCGGCCAGCCGCTGGCCCAGTCCCCGCATGGCGCCGGTGGCCTGCGTTACCTGGCCATCGTCCCGCTGGGTGACGGGCGCCGCCGCCTCTACTACGAGGTGGCCAGGGAAGACCAGGCGCACGAGCTGCGGACCGAACTGCTCTGACCCGCCAGGACGCGCGTCGCGGTCACGCCGGGACGCGCGGCTGGCCGTTCCTGGCCTGCCGCTGACCCCGCGGCCTGCTGCCCACCATGCCGCCGGACCGCTCCCTGGGCCGCAGCCAGAAGCTGAAGTCGTCGCCGGTGACCCGCTCCAGCAACCGGATGTCCGCCTCGAACTTCGGCAGTATCTGCTCCCGCTCGTCCCAGCTCAGCGGTTGCCGTGACGGGGCGCTGCGCTGCAGCCGGTGCTCCAGCGAGTCCTTCAGCCAGGTTCCGGCCCGCCCCGGCAGGACCGACCCGGTCACCGCCGCGGCCCGCAGCGTCCGGGCCAGCGTGCGGTAGCGCAGCGTCGCCTCGGGATGCGCGGTCACGTTCTCCCGCGGCAGCGCGGTGACCACCCCGGGCTCGGCCCCGAGGAAGGCGCAGATTCGGTCGAGAGTCTGCGCCGGGCTGTCCACCAGGGAGAGGTAGCGCAGCACCAGCACCTGCTCACGCGGGAACAGCGTGTACAGGTGCGCGAGCTGCTCCCCGTACCGGCCCAGGCTGAGGTAGTGCCAGAAGCTGGCCCAGCCGGCCTCGATCCGGCGCGGCTCCTCCTCGCACGCCTGGACGAAGTCGCCGACGGGCTCCAGCCCGGCCGACCACAGGTGCGTCCAGTTGGAGTGCGCGCGCTCGACCGGATCGCGCAGCACCGCGATCAGCCTGGTGTCAGGCGCCAGCTCGCGGATCCGCCGCTGCGCCGCCGGATCGTGCAGGTACAGCGGTGTGGACTCACCGCGCAGCGTGCCCGCCGGCGCGCCGTCGAACAGCGCCTCGTAGTCCGCCCGGCGCCAGACGTGCTCGCGGTAGGTCTGCGCGTCACCGGGCCCGCCGCGGGCTGGCGGCGGGCCGTCGGAGAGGAAGAACTTCGGTTCCTTCACCGGGGACATGTACAGCCCCGGATGCCGGGCGAGCGCGGCGTGCAGGGCCGTGGTGCCCGCCTTGGGCGCGCCGATGATCAGGAAGTCGGGAAGAGCCATGCTGTCTCCAGGGCAGGTTGCTATCTCGACTATGTCAATCTATTTAATAGCAAACTGTCAAGCGGCTATCCGGTGAACTGGGTGCTACCCCCGGCCGCCGTGGCTACGCCCAGACTCATTCAAAACTCGGGCTGAGCGCCTGCTAACGGCTGACCGCAACGGGAGTTTGAATGAGTCTGCCGATAAGATCAAGCCGATGCTGAGGCTGCTCATTGCCCACCACGCCGGTGCTGAGGCGGGCCCTAGGTGATCGTCACGGTCACGCTCAACGCCGCGCTCGGCGTCAGCTACCAGGCGAGCGGGGTCAACTGGGGTGCGCCGAACCAGGTCACCGCCGTGCGGCACCGGGCTGAGGGCCGCGGCGTGGCCGTCGCCCGGGTGCTGCACACGTTCGGGCACGAGGTGATCGCCGCCGGGCTGGCCGGCGGCGCCGCGGGCGAGATGATCAGGGAAGACCTGTCCCGGCTGGGCATACCCACCGGATTCACCTGGATCGGCAAGGAGTCCCGCCGGGTGCTCGAGGTGACCGACACCGCCGACGGGCGGCGGCTCAGCTTCACCGAGCCCGGGCCGTACATCACCACCGAGGAACTGGGCCGGTTCGCCGCCGACTACCGGGCGCTGCTGGCGGAGGCGACAGCGGTCGTGCTGTGCGGCAGCCTGCCCGCCGGCATGCCCGCGGAGATCTACGCCACGCTGGCCACCTATGCCGCCGAGGCCGGCGTCCCGGCCATCCTCGACGCCGGTGGCCCGGCGCTGTCTTACGCGGCGGCCCGGCGGCCGGCCCTGGTCATCCCGGCCAGTGCGGCCGCCGACGCGCCGTCCCTGGTGGCCTCCGGCGCCGGGGCGGTCGTGCTGCTGTCCGACCAGGCGATCGAGGCGGTCACCGCGCGGGACAGGTGGTGCGCGACGCTGGCCGGCCCGGCCGCGCCGTCCTGGCCGCGGCACGCGGTGGTCGCCGGGCTGGTCCCCGGGGTGCTGCTCGGCTGGTCGTGGCCGGACCGGCTCCGGCACGCGGCCGCCCTCGGTGCCTCGGCCAGTGCGGCGGGCGAGGTCGACCTGATTGCCTACGAACGCTTCATGGGCCAGGTCCGCGTCGGCCCACCCGGGCCGCCGGCCATTCCGCGCAATACCCGCCCGGCGTGAACCGCCCGGGCCGCTATGCCCGGCCGGGCGCGCATTAAACACACAATGCCGGCCGCCGGAAACGCCGCGGCCTTGTGCATTCCGGCCGGGCCTGCGGGTGTCGGCCCGGGCCGCTGACGTGGCAGTTTGCGGCGCTACGGGAAATGACTGCCCAGAACAAATCACAACCGGTGATGTTTGAACACGAACAGTAGTCGGGTAAGTACGCGGCGTGTTCGAGGGTCTTACGGGCTCATTCAAAACTAGGTAGCCGCCTGCCACCAGCTGGCCGCAACGGAGTTCTGAATGGGCCTGTTATGAGTCATCACGGCCTTGGCCGCCTCCCACTTCGCTCGGAATGGAGTGTGTCGTGAACAAACGAATCGTTCTCGCGGGCATGGCGTCCGCGACCGCTCTCGCGGTCTCGATCGCCACGTCGGGAGCGGCGCTCGCGGCAGAGGGCAACGCGGCATCCGGCTCACCCGCGCCACCGGCGGCCTCCGCCGGGCCGGCCGCGGGTGCGGCCCAGGGGGCCACCGGCGCAGCCAACTCTGCGGCCAATACGGCGACCAACGCGGCCGGTAACGCTGCCGGCGGCGCCACCAACGCGGCGACCGGCACGGCGGGCAACGCCGCCAACGCGGCCACCAACGCTGCCGGCAACGCGGCCGGCGCGGTCGGCAGCGCCCTGAACGGCGCGACAGCCGGCGGGTCGGGGGGGCCGGTCAGCAGCGTGACATCCGTCGTCCCCGGCGTGGCTGGCCTGACATCCCTGGTCAGCAACCTGCTGTCCACCGTGCTGAGCCTGCTCAGCGGGCTGCCGCTGGTCGGCGGCCTGGTCAGCAGCCTGCTCGGCAGCCTCGGCTCGGTCACCAGCGTGACCAGTGGCGTCACCGGGGCGCTCGGCGGCATCACCGGCGGGCTCAGCGGGGCGGCCGGCGGGCTCACCGGCGGGTCCGGCGGGGCGGCCGGCGCGCTGGGCGGCCTGACCGGCGCGCTGCCGGGCGTCAGTGGTGCGGCCAACGCGGCCGGCGGCTCGTCCGCCCCGGCCGGGCTCAGCCTGCGCGCGGAACTGCCCTCGATGCAGAAGGTGCACGCGGACCAGGCCACGCTGCGGAAGCTGCAGGCGGACATGGCCAAGCTCCGGTCCGCGGCCACGCAGCTCCGGCAGGCGAAGAGCACCCTGGCCAGGGTGTCGGCCAGGTCCGGTGCCGCCGCACGGGTGTCGCAGAGTGTGGTGAGCAAGGCAGCCGGGAAGTAGGCACCAGGAAACCGCAGGTAAACCGGTGCGGGCCGGCCCCATGGGGGCCGGCCCGCACTCGTTACTCAGAGTGAGCCCAGCTCCTATGCAATCTCGGAGAGTCACTCACTGGCTACGCTGAGTGTGCTAGCGTCCTGTGCGGCTCATGGGACTGGTAACGGCAGCCCGCCTCACCCTCAGGCGGGGCGAATCCGGCCACACCCTCCGCGCGGACCACGAGCCGAAATCATGACGTCCCTGCTGAATTGGAGTGTGTCGTGAAAAAACGGCAGTTTATCCTGGGCGGTATCGCCTCGGCGTCCGCGCTCGCGGCCAGCGTATTCGCGGCTGGCGCCGCGTTCGCCGCTACGTCATCGCCGGCTCAGACCACGCCCGCCGCACTGGGCAACGTGACCAACCTGACCAGCGTCGCCTCCGGGCTCATCCCGGCGGCCAGCATGCCGGGTGTCTCCGGCCTGGCCGGCGCGGTGACCAGCCTGGCCATGGCCGGGCTCAACAACGACGCGGGCCGGGCGCTCAACCTGGCCTCGGCGGTGCCGGCGGCTGGCAACGTGACGAACGTGGCCAACCTGGGCAACGCTGGTGGCCTGACCAACGGCGCGGTGGGCAAGGCGGTCGGCACCGTGTCCGGCGCCACCAACGCGGTCGGCAGCCTTGGCTCTGTCTCGTCCCTGACGGGCCGCGCTCAGGGCCTGACGGGGGCGCTGCCGAACGTGGGCTCGCTCACCAACCTGGGCGGCCTGGTGGCCGGCGTGTCCAACGCCGTCCCGGCGCTGGGCACGTTCAGCAGCACGCTCGGCAAGTAACCGGCGGGCCCCGCCGGGAGTTAAGCACCTTGAGCAAGCGGGCAGGCGCCCAGGCGCCTGCCCGCTCTCTTCCCCGGGGGTGCTTTCGGTGCTCGCGAGGCAGTCAGTCCTGGCCCCGGCCCTCCAGCAGTGGCGCGGCCGGTGCCCGCACGGCCCGCCCGGCCGCGCGGGCACGCCGCCAGGCGATGCCGGACAGCGCCTCGAGCACCACCCGGTTGGCCAGGTAGGCCGTCACCTCGGCGTGGTCGTAAGGTGGGGCCACCTCGACCACATCGATCCCGGCCAGCGGCATCTCCATGGCGATCCGGCGGACCGCGTCGAGCAGCGCCCGGGTGCTCAGCCCGCCCGGCTCCGGCGTGCCGGTGCCCGGCGCCAGGCCCGGGTCCACGACGTCCACGTCCACGGACAGGAACACGCCGTCACACTCGTCGGTCGCGATGCCGAACGCCTCGTCCAGGCAGCCGTCCAGGCCGCGCCGCACCACCTCGGTCATCTCGAAGCTGCGCATCCGCTGGCCGGCCATCCAGTCCAGGGTGTCCGGCTCGGGCCAGTAGCCACGCAGGCCAAGCTGGAGGAAGCGGTCGCCGCGCACGGCGCCCGATTCGATGAGCCTGCGCATCGGCGTGCCGTGCCCGTGCAGCGACCCCCACTGGGTGTTCCCGGTGTCCGCGTGCGCGTCGAAATGGATCACCGACACCCGGCCCCAGCCGACGTGCCGGGCCACCCCGGTCGCGTCCGGCAGCGCGATCGTGTGGTCGCCGCCGAGGATCACCGGCAGCGCGCCGGCCTGGCAGACCTGGTGCACCGCTTCCTCGAGCCGGCGCAGCGACAGCTCGGTGTCGCCGGACGGCATCAGCACGTCGCCCACGTCCACCACCGCCATCTCGGCCAGCGGGTCGACGCCCAGCGCCAGGTGCGGCCGGGACCCGTCGTGCGGCAGGTAGTCCGTGCCCCGGATGGCCTGCGGGCCGAACCGCGCGCCGGGCCGGTGCGAAGTACCACCGTCGAAGGGGGCGCCCACGATGACGACGTCGGCGCCGCTGTAGCTGGCCGGGTCGGCCAGGCTGGCCGGCTGGACACCAAGGAATGTCGTGTCAGGACCGTACATATTGCCGATGCGGGTCATGATCCTTTTCCGTTTGGCGGGGTCAGGCCAGATGCGCGATCAGGTTATCGGCCCCAGGTTGGCCAAGTAGGGTCAGCTGGGTGAGACGGATGACGCTGCTCCACAAAATGCGCACGTCGCCGTCTGCGGTCCGGGCCGGGGGCGGCGCTCTTGCGCTGACCGGCCTGGCCGCCACCACCATGCTGATCCAGGGTGACCAGTCGGCGCTAGCCCAGGCGGTGCACGGCCTGGAGCAGGAATTCGGGCTCTCCGACCAGGTGGTGGGGCTGATACCGCTGATCATGGCGGCCTGCGCCTCGATCGGCTCGATCCCGCTCGGCGTGCTGGCCGACCACCGGCGCCGGACCTGGGTGCTGTCCGGGGTGTGCCTGCTGTGGGCCCTCGGCATGGGCGTCGGCGCCGCGGCGACCACGTTCGCGGTGCTGATCACCGCCCGGCTGGTGACCGGTGGCACCGAGGGCACGCCGCCGGTCGCGATCAGCCTGCTGTCGGACTACTTCCCGGTCCGCCGCCGGTCCGAGGCCATGGGGGTATACCAGGGCGGCGCGATCGTCGGCGCGTTCATCGGCCTGCTCGGCGGCGGTGTCGCGGTCCAGCTCGGCGGCTGGCGCTGGGCGTTCTACATCTGGGTGCCGGTCGGCGTGCTGGTGACCGTCTGGCTCGTGTTCGTGCACGAGCCCACCCGCGGGCACCAGGACGCGCGGTTCGAGGCGGAGCTGGGAGAGGCGGCGGCCAGCCTCGCCGAGGCCGCGGTGGAGAGCGAACCTGCTCAAGCTCTGCATGCCCCCGAGGTGGCCTGCCTGGCCACCGGCGGCATGCTCGCCCTGCCCGCGCCCAGGCAGGGGCCGCCGCCGCCGGAGGAGGGCACCGGGCTGCGCGAGGCGATGCGGCACCTGATGCGGATCCCGTCGATGTGGTTCGGCACGCTGTCGCTCACGGTGTCCCAGCTGCTGCTCTACGGGCTGTCGTTCTGGGGGGTGACGTACTTCGAGCGGGTGCACCACCTCGGCCCGGCGCTGGCCGGGCTGCTGTCCGCCGTGCTCGGCGCCGGCTCGGCCATCGGTGTGCTGGCCGGCGGCTTCCTCTCCGACCGGCTGCTGCGGCGCGGGATGGTGAACGCCCGGGTGCACGTGGTCGCCTACGGCTCGATCGCCGCGAGTCTCGTGCTCGCGCCCGCCTTCGCCAGCACCAACCTGTGGATCGGCGCACCGCTCATCTTCGTGGGCGGGATCATGCTCACGCTGCCGATCGCGCCCGCCGAGGCGCTGTGCACCGACGTGGTGCCGCCGCAGCTGCGCGGCCGCGGCGCCATGGTCCGGCAGGTCGTCCGCACCGCCTCGTACGCCGGGCCGTACCTGATCGGCGTGGTGTCGGTCGCCATCGCCTCGCATTCGTCATCGGAGTCGACCGCCGTCGGCCTGCACTGGGCCATCGTCGCGGTCTGCCCGCTCTACGCGCTCGGCGGGCTGATCATGCTGGCCGCGGTGCGGCACTACCCACGCGACATCTCCTACGTCGTCGCGCACGCCAGAGCCAAAGCCAACGGCTCGTCGGCCGCGGCCAAGGCCAACGGTGGCGCCAAGCCCAGCGGCGAAGCCGTCAAGGCAAAATCCTCCGAGCCTGACACCGTGCCGCCGGAGACGCCGCGCTCGTCCTGACCGCCGCACTGGTAAACCAGGGGTAACAGTGGCTATGCGAGACTGGCCGCCGGAACCAGGTAGGGGAGACCGCTCGCGATGACAGTGCCAGAGCCGCCGGGCGCCGCCGCGCCGCTGGGCCCGGTGGCCGCGGCGCAGCCGGTGACGCAACCGGTGCTGAGCCCGCTGACCGCGGCGGCGATCTTCCTGGTGGCGACCATCGACCCCGGCGGCGAAGCGGTGGCCCGCGACCTGCTGGCCGACATGGCCGCGCTGCAGCGCTCGGTGGGTTTCCGGCTGCCCGAGGGCCGGCTGGCCTGCGTCACCGCGATCGGCTCGGCCGCCTGGGACCGGCTGTTCAGCGGGCCGAGGCCCGCCGAGCTGCACCCGTTCCAGGCGCTGGCCGGGGGCAGGCACCAGGCCGTGGCTACACCGGGCGACCTGCTGTTCCACATCCGGGCCAACCACATGGACCTGTGCTTTGAGTTCATCACCCAGGTCATGAAGCGGCTGGCCGGCGCGGTGACCGTGCGCGACGAGGTGCAGGGGTTCCGGTACTTCGACGAGCGCGACCTGATCGGCTTCGTGGACGGCACCGAGAACCCGGTGGGCACCGCGGCCGCCAGGGCCGGCCTGGTCGGAGCGGAGGATCCGGGCTTCGCCGGCGGCAGCTACGTCATCGTGCAGAAGTACTTGCACGACATGGCCGCGTGGAACGAGCTGACCATCGAGGAGCAGGAACGGGTCATCGGCCGCAGCAAGCTGACTGACATCGAGATGCCCGACGACGTCAAGCCGGCCAACTCGCACGTCGCGCTGAACACCATCACCGGCCCTGACGGGCAGCAGCGGCAGATCGTCCGGGCCAACATACCGTTTGGCGCGCCGGGCCGGGGGGAGTTCGGCACCTACTACATCGCCTACGCGGCCACGCCGTCGGTCACGGAGCAGATGCTGACCAACATGTTCATCGGCAACCCGCCGGGGAACACCGACCGGATCCTCGACTTCTCCACCGCGGTGACCGGCACGCTGTTCTTCGCACCGACGGCGGACTTCCTCGACGACCTTCCCGACCCACCCGACCCGCCCGCCGGGACCAACGGCTCCCTCGGCATCGGCGGCCTGAAGACCAGGAGTTAGGGATGAACAACCTGCACCGCGAGCTCGCGCCGGCCTCCGCCGCGGCCTGGGCCCAGATCGAGGACGAAGCCAAGCGCAGCTTCACCCTGTACCTGGCCGGCCGCCGGGTGACCGACGTGCAGGGCCCGGACGGCCCCACCCTGGCCGCCGTCGGCACCGGCCACCTGACCGGCATCGACCCGCCGGCCGGCGGCGTGACCGCGCGCGCCCGCCAGGCGCAGCCACTGGTCGAGCTGCGGGTGCCGTTCACGCTGAGCCGGGACGCCATCGACGACGTCGAGCGCGGTGCCCAGGACTCCGACTGGCAGCCGGTCATCGACGCGGCCAGGGACATGGCGTTCGCCGAGGACCGGGCGGTCTTCGGCGGCTACCAGGCGGCCGGCATCACCGGGATCGGGGAGAGCTCGCCGAACCCGCAGATGACCCTGCCCGCCGACGTGCGCGGCTACCCGGACACCGTCGCCGCGGCGCTGGCCGCGCTGCGCCAGGCCGGGATCGGCGGGCCGTATGCGCTGCTGCTCAGCGACCCCGCCTACACCGCGGTCATCGAGACCTCCGACCACGGCTACCCGGTCCGCGACCAGCTGTCCCGCGTGGTCGACGGGGAGATCGTCCGGGCTTCGGCCATCGACGGCGCCTACGTGGTGTCCACCCGGGGCGGCGACTTCGAGCTGCATCTCGGCCAGGACCTGTCCATCGGCTACCTGTCTCACGACTCCAGCAGCGTCCAGCTGTACTTCACCGAGTCGCTGACCTTCCTGGTGTACACCCCGGAGGCCAGCGTCAGGATTACCGCAGGCTGAGCGCCCGGGCCAGGTCGCGGTAGCCGGGCACCGGGTCGTCGCCCGGCTCGGTGAGCAGTTGCAGGGCCACGTGGTCCGCGCCCGCCGCCAGGTGCTCGTGCAGCCGGACGGCCACCCGGTCCGCGCTGCCCTGCGCGACCAGCGCGTCGATCAGCGCGTCGCTGCCGCCGCCGTCCAGATCCGCGTCACTCCAGCCGAGCCGCCGCAGGTTGCTGGTGTAGTTGACCAGGCCGAGGTAGGGGTTGCGGACCCGGGCCCTGGCCCGCGCCCTGGCTCGCCCGGGGTCGGTGTCCACCGCCACCTTGTGCTCCGGGGCGAGCAGCGGCTCCGGGCCGAGGATCTCCCGGGCCTGCCGGGTGTACTCGGGCGGCACCAGGTACGGGAGCGCGCCGGCCGTGCGCTCGGCGGCCAGCCTGAGCACCCGCGGGCCCAGCGCCGCCAGCGCGAGGTCACCGCGCGGGACGCCGTCCTGCAGCAGCGTGTCCACGTACCCGGCCAGGGTTTCGTACGGCCGCTGGTAGGCCTGGCTCGCCTCCCGGTGCCCGGCGCCGACGCCGAGCACGAACCGGCCTGGGTGCCGCCCGGCCAGCCGGTTGAACGAGGCCGCCACGGTGTGCGCGTCGTCCTGCCACATGTTCACGATGCTGGTGCCGACGGTCAGTGTGCTGGTCGCGTCCAGTAGCTGCCCGGCCTGGACCAGGTCGCCAGCGGGTGAGCTGCCGAGCCAGAGTGTGCCGAAGCCGAGCCGCTCGAGCTCGGTGGCCAGCCCGGGCGTCACGTCGGTGGCCGTGCGCCAGACCCCGAACCGGCCAAGCCGGCCCCGCGGTGTCGCTGTCATCTGTGCCCTCCTGTCTGGGCTACCCGTCGACTGCCCGAACCCCACGGGCGGCCCGGGTGTTCCATCTCCGCTGTTCGGCCGGGTCCACTGAATGCGTGGTTCAGGGGCGCGGATCCGTACTGGATCCGTGGTTCTCAGTGGCAGATGCGGGGCGGTTCCGTAATAAGCACGGATGGCGCGGCGGTTCCGCCGGAGCAGGCTTCTGGTCAGGCGCAAACAGCGACCAGAACATCATCAGGAAGGAACCTCCGATGAGCATCTCCCAGCGCACCACCCGTTATGCCCGCACCGCCCTGCTGGCCGTCGTCGCCGGCGGCGCCGGCCTGCTCGGGGTGGGTGGCGTCGCCCAGGCCAGCGTCGTCCAGGCCGGCCCGGTGCACGCCGCCGCCAGCCACGCCGGGCCCAACGGCTGGGTCACGACGGACACCTGCACCGGCGTGTCCGGCAAGGTCGTCTACACCGGCGGCATGCGGAAGCTCATGCTGCGTTCGATCCACGCCACGCTGACCGGCACCACGAGCGGCTGCTCGGACATCTTCAACGGCGCGGAGAGCGGGACGGGCACGCTCACCGCCGTCCTGTCCGGCAAGGCCAGCAAGGCCGCGGAGAACTTCTCCGGCACGTTCACCATCAACTGGCCGGCCTCCAGCGGCTTCAACCCCTCCAACGGCAACCTCTCGGTGACCGAGTCGAACGGCCTGGAGACCGTCTCCGGCAGCATCACCAGCGGCTTCGACACCGGCAGCGCGGTGGCCATGCAGTACGTGATCACCGGCACCACCGGCAAGGGCATCGCCGGGCACCCGATCACCTCGCAGACCTACACCAACACCCAGCCGCTGACGCTGTCCAGGAACGAGGGCTGACCCGATCCAGCCGCCCCGCCCACCTCCCGCCACCAGCCCGGGTCCCGTCCAGGGGACCCGGGCTTAGCGTTGCGCCGGGCCCGGAGGGACGGCTACCGCGCCCCGGCCGGGGTGGCGTCGACGTCCCAGATGGCCCCGGTGTCGTCTCCGCTGAGCCGGGCGATCAGCACGGCGGCCGACCGCTCCGGAGTGATCAAGGTTCCCTCGGCGAAGTTCCGGTTGAACCGTTCGTGCAGTTCAGCCCCGATCTGGTCCGGGCTCTGCTCGCGGATCCAGGCTTGCATGGCGGTATCGACCCCGCCGGGCCGGTATGCGTTGACGGTGACCCCGGTGCCGTGCAGCTCGGCGGCCAGGCCCACGGAGTGCGCCTCCAGCGCCGCCTTGGTGGTGGCGTAGGCATTGCCACGGATCATGCGGTCTGGGTGAGCGGCGACGCCGGTTGAGATGTTGACGATGCGCCCCCAGCCGGCCTCCAGCATGCCGGGCAGGACCGCGGCGGTCAGCGCGACCGGCGCGACCACGTTGACCTCGAAGGCCTTGCGCAGGTCCGCGGCCGGGATGCTGGCGGTCGAGCCCATGGGCTCGACGGTGGCCGCGTTGTTGATCAGGATGTCCACCCGGCCGCCCGCGAGCGCCGCCGCGGCCGCGGCCTGCCGCTGTTCCTCGTCGCCGAGGTCTGCCGTGATGACGCGGATCTGTTCGTCCGTGCCTCCCCGGGCGAGCAGCGCGCCGCGGGTGCCGGCCAGCTGATCGGCCGACCGGGCCAGCAGGACGAGCGCGGCGCCGGCGTCGGCCAGGCCGAGCGCCAGAGCGCGGCCGATGCCCCGCCCGGCGCCGGTGACCAGCGCGGTCTTGCCAGTGAAGTCAGCTGTCACTGCTGTCTCCAGGTGTGTGCTCGCGGAGGTAGCGGACCAGCCCGGCGACATCCTCGGGAACGAGCCGGCCGATGGCCCCGCTGGAGTAGACGCTGACGACGACCTTACTGTCTGGATCCAGGACGAAGCCGGTGGACTGCAGGTATACCGGATCCGGGTTGACGAAGGCGCCGGTCAGGCCGGCGATCGCATGGGCGTCGGCGCCGAACCCGACGGGGTAGGTCAGGCCGTGCTTGGCGATGAGGTCCGCGGTGGGCGGCTCGTCATCGACCGACAGTGCGGCGACCGAGACGCCGACGCCGGCCAGGGTATCGACGGCGCGCTGGAAGGCCCGCAGCTGGGCGTTGCAGTACGGGCACCATGAGCCCCGGTAGAACAGCATCACGCCGAATCGCCCGGCGAAATGCTCGGGCACCTTGATCGTTTCCCCGCCCGGGATGGCCAGGGTTAGCTCGGGGAACTTGTCGCCGGGGTGCAGCAGGGTCATGAGCAGGCTCCGATCCTTGTCCTGTGCTGGATGGTCAGTGCGGACAAGGGGTTAGTGGCGGATCCGCCCGGTGCTCTTACCGGCCGGGAAGGAAAATGGGCCTTGATTCAGGACTGCGGGTCCGCCCGCATGGCGGCGAGGAGGCCTTCGAGGTCATCGGCGCACGGGCCACAGGCGCGCAGGTGCGCGGCCACCTCCGGGATGGCGTTCCGGCTGGATCCCAGCTCGGTGGCCAGCGCGTCCAGCGGCACCGCGTCCACCACGATGGCCGTGAAGATGCGCCGCTGGTGCTCGGTCAGGTCCTCCTCGACCGCCCGCCGGAGCGCGTCCACCAGGTCGCGCCACTCGGACTGCCTGGCCGGATCGAGACCGAACCTGCCCGGCAGCCGGTCCCAGTCCCCGGTGTCCAGCGGCACCGTGGGCTGGCGCCAGAAATGCCGCCCGAGCTTTGCGGACACCTCGAAGATGACGAACTTGTACGCCCAGGTGGTGAACCGGCTTTCGCCGCGGAAGTCGCCGAGTTTGGCCATGACGGCGATGGCCGCGTCCGCCGCGGCCTGATACGCCAGGTCGTCCAGTTCGGGGCCGGAGATCCGCAGCTGCCAGCTGCGACGGTGAACCTCGGCCCGGGCGACGCGCAGCAGCATCTCGTGCAGCCGGGCCGCGGCTCGCTCCCGGTCGGCCCCCTCGGCGCGCAGCGCCTGGACCCAGGCTTCGGCTGCCGGTGAGCCTGTCGCGCTCCTGGCCATGGTTATCAAGCTACTGCAGCTGCCGACCCCGGGGTGCTGGCCAGACGCGCCGGGGCATGGGTCGATACTGGCCATCATGATCCCAGCCGAACCTTCCGCCGAGGCGCTGCGCCCGGACCCACTGCCGCTGCGCGGCCGGACCGCGCTGGTGACCGGGGTCAGCCGCCAGGTCGGCATCGGGTACGCCATCGCCCGCCGGCTGGCCGCCGCCGGTGCCAGCCTGTTCCTGCAGCACTACGCGCCGCACGACCGGGACCAGCCCTGGGGCGCCGACCCCGGTGGCGCCGCCGCGATCGTGGCCGGGGTGGCCGCGGTGCTGGCCGGCGATGCGGCCATCGTCCGGCACACCGAATGCGACCTGGCCGATCCGGACGCGCCGGCCTGGCTCGTTGATGAGGCGGTGGACGGGCTCGGCCACCTGGACATCCTGGTCTGCAACCACGCGCGCAGCGGCGCCGACGGCGCCCTCGGCGACCTGGACGCCGCCATGCTGGACGGGCACTGGGCGGTCAACACCAGGGCGTCGATCCTGCTCGCGCAGGCGTTCGCCGCCCGGCACGACGGCCGGCCAGGCGGGCGGATCGTGTTCATGACCTCAGGGCAGGATCTCGGGCCGATGCGCGGCGAGGTGGCGTACGCGGCCAGCAAGGGCGCGCTGGCCTCGATCACCGCCACCCTGGCCGACCAGCTGGCCGACCGGGGAATCACGGTCAACACGGTGAACCCGGGACCGGTGGACACCGGCTACGCGGATCCGGACGCGCATGAGGCGGTCCGCCGCCACTTCCCGCAGGGCCGCTGGGGTATCCCGGACGACCCGGCCCGGCTGATCCGCTGGCTGGCCACCGACGATGGCGGCTGGATCACCGGGCAGGTCATCAACACCGAGGGCGGCTTCCGCCGCTGGGACTGACCACCGGCAAGGTCATTTACCGGCGAGGCCATTTACAGGAAGGCTGACGATGGACCTGTTCGATCTGTCCGGGAAGACCGCCGTGGTAACGGGCGGCAGCCGCGGCATCGGCCTGATGATCGCGCGTGGCCTGGTGCAGGCCGGGGCGCGGGTGTACATCAGCTCGCGCAAGGCCGACGCGTGCGCGGCCGCCGCGGCCGAACTCGGGGAGTACGGGGAGGTCCGCGCGGTGCCCGCCGACCTATCGGGGGAGGCCGAGTGTGTACGGCTGGCCGCCGAGGTGGGTCAGCACGAGGATGCCGTGCACGTGCTGGTCAACAACGCCGGGGCCACCTGGGGCGCGCCGCTGGCAGAGTACCCGGCCGCGGCCTGGGACAAGGTCACCGACCTCAACCTGAAGGCGCCGTTCTACCTGACCCGGGCGTTCCTGCCGCTGCTGGAGGCGGCCGGCACACCGGACGACCCGGCGCGCGTGATCAACATCGGCAGCATCGACGGCTTGCGCGTCCCGCCGGTCCAGACGTACGCGTACTCGGCCAGCAAGGCCGGGCTGCATCAGCTGACCCGGGTGCTGGCCAGGGAACTCGGCCCGCGGCACGTGACCGTCAACGCGGTCGCCCCCGGCCCGTTCGAGTCCAAGATGATGGCCGCGACCCTGGAGCGGTTCGGCGACATGATCACCGAGTCCGCGCCGCTGCGCCGGATCGGCCGCCCGGACGACATGGCGGGCGTCGCGGTCTACCTGGCGTCGCGGGCGGGCGCCTACGTCACCGGCGCGGTCATCCCGGTAGACGGCGGCATCGCCACCACGCTGTGACCGCAGTTACCAATTGGCGGCCCGAAACCGTGGGACAGTTAGGGACTTATGGCCCTAAAAAGTAGTGGATCTTGCGGCTTACCCTACGCGGGTTACTCGCTTAGCAGGGGGCTAAGCCTGACAGCAGAAGGGGCCTCATATGAGGAAACTGCTCGTCTTAGGGGTGGCAGCAGCCACCACGCTTCTGTCCGCGGCCGCTACCGCGACACCCGTGCTGGCCAGCACGCACAAGCCGCTGACCACCTCGTGCACGGACGACGGATCGGGGTTCGTATCCGTCACGGCTAAAGGCACGAACTTCTACGTGGGCACGCCGAACAGCATCACGAGCGGGAGTGCCGCGACCCTGAAGCCAACCCAGAACAGCACGACTCGCTGGACGGCCTGCGTCGCCAGCAGCGGATCGGTGCAGCTCGTCCAGAAGCGCGGCACACACTGGTACGCCCTGACTTCCAGGGCTACGGCCGTCGGACAGGACGTGTCCGCGGAAACGGTGTCGAACAACGGGACGACCGGCACGGCGTTCGCGAGCCAGCTCTGGATCGTCGTGGGAAGCAGTACGGTCACTTTGCAGAACCAGAGCACGAAGCTGTACCTGCGTGTCCGCAACAGCGGCCCGATGATGTACCAGACCGTCACGACTGGGCTGACATCGGAGACGTGGACCCTGAGCTGACGCGGTAACAACCGCCAGTTGACGCCGTAACAACTGAATACGTCCGGGCTGGGAGCCGAACCGTAAGGTACGCATCCCAGCCCGGACCTGTTTATGGCGGCTGGCCGGGATTATCGGGTGGTCTTCATTCCGTAGCGGTGGGGTAGAGGCCAGGGGTCACGGTATATCGGCGGCCGTGTGGCAGCTGCCAGACCAGGACGCCGGGTGCGGGCTGGTCAAGGTGCCAGCCCTGGCCCTGTTTAGCCTGGTGATGCCGTCGGCATAGCGGCACGTGCCGCTGTTCTATACGCATGTTGGCAGGGACTGCGTGATCGCTGCACTCGGCGGGCGGGAAGTGGATTTCTAGCCGATCGCCCCGCACCAGGTAACAGCGGCGGGGCCACCGGTCCGTGCGTGGTCACCACCCGGCCAGCGATCACTGAGACCGAACAGCCTGCACGTAAACGCCCCGCCGGCCACGGGTGGCGGCGGGGCGCTGCGCTGGTGCACGCGCGGTCAAGGGTAACCCGGGTCATAGGGCTGCCTGCGGCGTGGCAAGGTGCCGGGTGGCGGTGTCGAGGGCGAGCCGCCAGGGGAAGGCGGCGATCCGGCCACCGCCCGTGCCGGGCGGGTGCGGCTCGAACTGGCCGGGGCCGAGCAGGACGTGCACGCCCTCGGTGCGGAGGCTGGCGACGGCGCGGCGGAACGGGACACGGCCAGCGAGGGCGGTGTTGACGAACGGCAGCACCACGACAGGGACCGGCAGGGCGACAGCCTCGGCGAGGATGCCCAGGGCGTAGGTGTCGGAGATGCCGGCCGCCCACTTGTTGATCGTGTTGTAGGTGGCCGGGGCGACGATGATCGCATCGGACTTGCGGGAGCGGGGCTCGCCGGGCCCGCGGTAGGCACTGCGGATGGGCGCCCCGGTCTGCTGTTCCAGCGCGGGCAGGTCCAGGAAGGCGACGGCATCAGGGGTCGCAATCATCTGCGCGGCCCAGCCGTCTTGCGCCGCGAACCGGGCGAGTGTGCCGACCTCGGAGGCAGGGCCAGCGGCGCAGCAAATGATGGTGAGCATCCGGCCTGGGGGGTCTGCGGTCACTGCGAGGCCTGCACCCGGGCGGCGAAGTCGCGGGCGTGACGGCGCAGGCTGGGCGGGGCCGTGGCGGCCAGGTCGCGGGCGACCTGGCGGGGGGCCGGGGCGGCGACCTCGGCGGGCGCTAGCTGCTCGGCGGCCCGCAGCACCGTGTACGCCTTCTCGTGCTTGCCCCACATCAGGAACGCCCGCGCGGTCTCTACCAGCAGGGCGGCCTTCCGCTCAGTCACCGCAAGCTGGTCCAGGTCGATAGTGCGGGCGGTGTCCACTGCGGTGCCGGCGTCGCCGAGCATGACGGCGATGCTGACCTTGTGCACGGCAACGTTCGCCGGGCCGAACGCGGTCCACCGCAGATTGGCGTCGGTGCCGAGCCGCCGGCCCGCCTCGCCGGCCTCGCCGAGCAGTTCGCCGGCGGTGCCCCGGTTGCCGTCCTGCGCGGCGGCAATCGCGCCGCGCAGCAGCAGCGCCCCATACACCGACAGCGACTCCCCGTCCGCCGGCCGGGCCGTGGTGTCCAGCCGGGCGGCCACGCTGCGGGCCGTGGTGACGGCAGCCCCCAGATGACCACCGGCCATCAGGGCATGCGTGACGATCCGGGCACCGCACCCGGCGGCCAGTGGGTCCTCGCTGGCGCGGGCGGCCTGCATGCTGCGGTCAGCGGCCAGCGGTGCCAGCCCGTGCTCGCCGAGCTTGAGCAGGACGCTGGCGGCGACGTGGTGCGCCTCGGCGGACAGCGCATATGCCCGCAGCCGCTCATCCCCGCCCAGGGCAGCAGCCGCGCCGCCGAGCCGGGCCAGCAAGCCGGGCATCTCACGGATCACATCGGCGTAGCGGCATGCCTGGTAACCGCGCTTAGCCGCCGCCACCTGCCCGGCCAGTGCCGCCAGATCCGGCTCCCCGGCGGGTGCGGGTGTCCCGGCCGCGAGCGCGGCAGCGAACGACTCAACCGCACCGGCCAGACCGCCTGCGGCCGGCCCGGCCAGGACAGCGCTGAACAGGGACGCACCTGCCAGGCCAGCGAACTCGCGTCGTCGCACCGGGTCCTCGTCATCTTCCATGCCGCCACGCGCGCCGGGCGGCGCCATCGCCGCCGCCGCGCTGGCGAGCCTGCCGCCCGCGCCGAGCGCCTCGTCCAGCCGCCGGGCCATCTGCCGCGAGGGCCGCTCCCGCCCGTTCGCCAGCCGGGAGATCAGCGCCTTGTCGCACGGCACGCGGCCGGCGAGGGCACGCACGCCCAGGCCGCGCTCGTCCATGAGCGCTTTCATCATCGCGGCGAAGTCCATCGCGTGCACCAGTTCCGCTCCGGCCCGGCGTTGAGAACCGTTGACCTCCGGCCGCTCAACACTCCCACCGTAGCCAGTTGCAGGCGGACAGTACACGCATGACAGGTGAACGCCGCAGCGGCGATGAGGCCGCGCTGGAGAAACTCGCCATCGAGCTGGGCGGGCGCGGCTTCCAGTGCCGGCTCGTGCAGCCGGCCCCCGAACTGCCCTGGCTGGAGGTAACGAACCCCAGGGCGCGGGCCCTGAGCGAGCGGATCGTGGCCCAGTCCGGGTGGTTCTGGTGGCCGTGGGCCGAACGGCTCGCCGAGGCCGGCGACGTGACCGGCGCGGCAACCCGGATCGCCCGCGTGCTCCGGACAGTTTCCGAGCCCGCACCATGACCGGGCAGGCCGGTCCCGCCGGGCCAGCCCTGGCCGGCGGCTGGCTGTGACCGCCCCCCCAGACCGGCCGCGCAGCCGGCCCGGCGCACATACCCCGGCTGCGCGGCCTGCCACGCCTTACCGGCCCGGTGATGTCATCCGGGATCTGGTCACCCTGCTGCGCGGGCATGGCCTGGGCCGCCTGTACTGGTCAGCCTGCACCCTGCTCGCGGTGGTCTCGGTGACACCCACGCTGACGGTCTGGTGTGACGGCCAGTGCCTGACCTGCCGGTTCCAGGGCACCCGGACCGCCTGGCCGGTGGCCAGCACCGACCAGTCCGCCCGCGACCTCGCCACCCTCGCCCGCACCCAGTCCCACCAGCCAGGAGGAACCCATGACGGCGGTTGACGAAGCCGTTCGCGCGCACATCGGCACGGAGACCGGGCTGGTAGTCGTACAGCCGGGCACCTTGTGCAACCTCGATTGCGCCTACTGCTATCTCCCGGCCCGCAAAACCCGCAACATCATGAGCGTGGAGACGGCCGAAGCACTGGCCGCGAGCCTGGCCGGCCTGCCGGCCCCGGTGACCGTGAACTGGCACGGCGGGGAACCGCTTGCTGTCCCGATCAGCCACTTCACCGCGCTGCTGGACGTGCTGGAACCGCTGCGCGCCTCCGGCAAGATCGGGCACAGCGTGCAGACCAACGCCACCCTGATCACCGACGCCTGGTGCGACGTGCTCAAACGCTACGACGTGGAGCCCGGGGTCAGCATCGACGGCGACGCCACAGCCACCGCTAACCGCCGCGACTGGGCCCACCGGCCCGCCCACGCCGCCATCTTGCGCGGCATCGCGAAACTCGCTGAGCACGGCATCCCGTTCGGGATCATCGCCGTGGCCTCCCCCCAGACCATGACCGATCCCGCCGGGGTGATGGCGTTCCTGGCCAGCCTGAACCCGACAGGGATAGCGTTCAACATCGAAGAACGCGAAGGTGTCAACACGGGCCGCCCACTCGTGGACGCCCGGGATGCCGTCGCCTTCTGGTCCGGGGTGCTGGCCAGCCTGCACGACCATCAGGTCAGCGTCCGCGAACTCGCCGGGGTCGCCTCCTACGTCGCGGCCGTCCAAGCAGGCAAACCCTGGCACCCGGCCCAGCGGTCTCCGGTGCCCACGGTCGCGTGGAACGGGGACGTGACCCTCATGTCGCCGGAGCTGAACGGGCTGACCGCACCGCGCTATGAGAACTTCCGGGCCGGGAACATCCACGGCCAGTCGCTGGCCGAGATCATCGCCCGCGCCGGCCATCTCAGCTATGTGCGCGAATACGCCACCGGGCTGGCCCGGTGCGCCCGCGAATGCAGTTTCTACCAGTTCTGCCGTGGCGGCCATGCCTCCAACCGGCTCGCCGAACACGGCCGGTTCGACACCACCGAGACCGCTCACTGCCGTAACAGCATCCAAGCCCCCGTCACCGCGACACTGGAAGCAATCAGGAAGGACAGGCACATGGCAGACATCACCCAGCCAACCCCGACCGAGGAGATCCTGGCCCGCCTGGCCGGCGACGTCGGGCGGGAGCCGTGGCACCAGGAGACGTTCAAGGACTTCGGAGACGGCCGGCGCAACAGCGCCTCCGGCAGGTAACTTGTGGTGGTGCCCCTGAAATACACCTACCGGGAACTCCACCCCGTTTCCGGATCACCACACGTCATCAACTATGACGCCGAAACCAGGCAGCAAACCTGCAAGAAATGCGGGCCGGTCGGGGAGATCACCGCGGATGGCGGCGCACACGCCGCCGTAACCGGACAGTGCCCGTGGTGTGCTGGCCGTGGCGGCGACGAGTACACCAACCCATCCCTGCCCCCGGGCTGGACCTGCACCGGCTGCGGCGGTGACGGGCATATCAAGGAAGGGATGCCGCTGCCGCCGGGTGTCCAGGAACGCCTAACGGCCCAGAAAGAACTCGTCCTGGCCTCCGGCGCTCCTAGCAGACGGGCCAGCAGCTAGCTGGCATGCCGAGCATCGTACGAGCTTCCCGGCGTACCCCGTTCACTTCCAGCGCCGGAACGCCCGCCACCGCTGACGGTGACGGGCGCTCCGGCCGGGGTTATGCGGCTGCGGACTGCTGCTGCTCGGCCAGCGCCGGAAACGCGTCCCGTGTGTACCCCTGCGCGGTCCGGTCGCCGAGCCTGATCTTCACCGGCTCGATGCCGTGCGGGCGCAGCATCGCCGCCAGTTCCCGCGGCGCCGACGCCGGATCCCAGTTCCGCTCGTTACCCGGGACGTCCATGAGCAGCCGCACCAGTTCGGCGGTGGCCATCTTCGGCTTGCTGGCCGGCCACACGAGTGCCACGTCATCGAGCAGCTGCAAGCTTGGCACCCGCACCGGCTTGCCGCCACCGCCCAGCACCAGCGCCTCGCACGCCTTGCGCGCCCGGGCCGGCCAGGACCCGCCCGCCACATCGGCGATGGCCAGCAGCGGCTCCCAGATCTCCGCTGCCCGGTCCTGCACGCCTTCCGGGACAGCCGGCCACGCGGTGGCCAGCTCGGGCAGCACGCCCGAGCACCAGGACGCCAGCGCCTGCCCGGTGGCCGCGCCGAGCGGCGCGTGCATCCGCGGCATGTAGGCATCGCACGTCTCGTGCTTGCGCCGCTGCCGCATCCGCACGACCAGGCTGCGGGTCATCAGCGTGTCCGGCAGCCGCCCGAGGCCGGCGAACGCGCACGGCGCGAACACCGGGAACCGCTCAACCGAATCCTTGCGTGCCCGCGGCACGGTCGCACCCTGCTTATAGCCGGAGTTCAGCACGGCGAGCACCTGACGCTTCGCCGAGCCGCCGGAACGGCCGAACAGCTGGTCGGTCTCGTCCATGAGCATCGTCGGCGAGCACTCCTTGATCAGCACGAACACCACGGGGCCCGTCGGATCAATGACCTGCTCCGGGCGTGCGACCAGCAGGTTCAGCAGGTCCAGCACCCGCGTCTTGCCGCTGCCCGGCTCATCGCTCAGCAGCGCCAGCCGCGGTGTCACGTTGAACGCCCGGAACGCGTGCGTGTGCGCGGCCCACAACGTCACCACGTCCAGCGCCTCGCTTGAGGGCAGCACCGCGAAGCGGCCGATGAAGCCGCGCGTCTCGTCCAGCACGGCCGCGCCGCTGACCGGTATCTCGTGCGGCGGCACGGCTGCCGGTGCCGCATAGGTCCGCTCGATGCTGGCGGCCGTGTCCTGGCCGCTGTCGTCCTGGCCGTGCTGTTCCGTGGTCATGGTCTCCCCCTCGTTTCCCGTGCTGCCCGCTTCGGTGCGGGCGGTCTCGTGTTCGTCGTGGTCGCTGGCGGCGGTCTGCCGCTGGTACCCGGCCACGGTGAGCCGCGGCGAGCTGCGGAAAAACTGGCCGGCCTCTTCGCTGATGCAGCGGTCAATCTCCGGCTCGGGGATCTGCCACAGCGCCGGGAACACGTCGCCGCAGATGACCCGCTTCCCGTGCCCGCTGAGCACGTAGCCGCTGGTGACGCGCTCCAGTTCGAGCGCCTGCGCGTGCGCCGCCTCAAGCCAGCCAGCCGGCTGCGAGCGCTCGCGCCACGCGTTCCGGGAAGCCCGCGAGCGGCGTCGCGACACGTCCCGCCGGTCCACCTCGGCGATAGCGGCACCGCGCACCGCGTCGTCGTCGTCGCCCAGCAGCGGCGCGATCTCATCCGCCGTGAGCGCGGCCAGGTCATCGAGTACGGCGGTCATGACGCACACGCCGCGGTCGCGTCGGGACCGGAGCCGGTGGCGTAAATCTGGCCACGGGAACGCACCACGTACACGGCGGGCTGCAAGTCGGCAGGATGCGGCGAGTCCGGCACCACCCACCACGCCGCATCGGCGCGGTGCCGCAGCGGTGCCTCAGCCCACACCACGCCCGTGCGGGCACCCGTGGTGCCGTCGCGGTGGTAATGCTGCCAGGTGAC
>DASYAV010000163.1:0-30874 GCA_036501145.1 Streptosporangiaceae bacterium
CAAGCCAGGGGTTGTCCCGCCGGGCTTGGGTGAGCTGGCGCGCCTGCCCCAGGTATCCCGGGGCGTGGCGGCGTCCGGGACGCCACCAGGACTGCTGTTCGGCGGCCAGGTTCCAGACGTACCGCGCGTGCGCGCAATGACCACGCAGAACCGCCTCTTGTGCAAGGGTAGGTGCCAGGCGGTAGCGGGACATACGAAAACCCTATCGACTACTACCGACACTCCGGAGGAGGTGACACGGCGTTTCTCCCCGCTATCAAGGCTAGGGAGTCCACGCCGCAACTTTGATGACGAGCCGACCCAGTGAGCATGTGCTTGCCGGTATTTTCCCAGCAGAACGGTGGCCGGTCTGAGCGGCCCCGCAGCCGAGGGCCTAGCCGTCGCGCTGCTGGCCGCGGTGCTGGCCGTGGCGGTCGCCCATCCACGCCGCGTGCCGGAGTGGGCGGTGGCGCTGCCGGCCGCCGCCCTGCTGCTGGCCACCGGAGCACTCAGCCTCGGCTCGGCCCGTTCCGAGGCCGGGAAACTGCTGCCGGTGCTGGGCTTCCTGGCGGGCGTGCTGGTGCTGGGCCGGCTGTGCGAGGACGAGGGCCTGTTCGAGGTGGCCGGGGCCCGGCTCGCCCGAGCCAGCCGCGGCCGGCCGGCCCGGCTGCTGGCCGGCGTGTTCGCGCTGTGCGCGGTGACCACCGCCGTGCTGAGCCTGGACACCACCGTCGTGCTGCTGACGCCGGTGGTGCAGGAGACCGCGCACCGGGAGCGGATGCGGGCCAGGCCGCATCTGTATGCCTGCACCCACCTGGCCAATTCGGCGTCGCTGCTGCTGCCGGTGTCGAACCTGACCAACCTGCTGGCGTTCGGCTATGCCGGGATCTCGCTGCTGCGTTTCGCCGGGCTGATGGTGCTGCCGTGGCTGGCCGCGATCGCGGCCGAATACCTGGTGTTCCGCCGGTTCTTCGCGGCCGACCTGGCTGGGCCCGCCGGGCCGCCGTCCGGCGGGCCGGCCGTCGGGGACGCGCCGGAGGTGCCGCGGTTCGCGCTGCTGACGGTGGCCGTGACGCTGGCTGGGTTCGCCGTCACCTCGTTCGCCGGGGTCAGCCCGGCCTGGGCGGCGCTCGGCGGAGCGTGCCTGCTGGCCGGGCGGCGGCTGCTGGCCGGGGAGCTGGACGCTGGCCGCCTGGTGCGGGCGGTGGCCGTGCCGTTCCTACTGTTCGTGCTCGGCCTGGGGATGGTCGTGACCGCCGTGGTGGACCACGGGCTCGGCCACCTGGTGACCGGGCTGCTGCCCGGCGGCGCGTCGCTGCTGTCGCTGCTGGCGCTGGCCGCGATCGCGGCGGCGCTGGCCAACCTGGTCAACAACCTGCCGGCGGTGCTGGTGCTGCTGCCCGCGGTGGCCGCCGGGCCGCCGGGCCGGGTGCTGGCGGTGCTCATCGGGGTGAACATCGGGCCGAACCTCAGCTACGCCGGCTCGCTGGCCACGCTGCTGTGGCGCCGCCTGCTCCGGCAGCGCGGCCACGAACCCGACCTGGGCGAGTTCACCCGGCTGGGCCTGCTCACCGTCCCGGCCGGCCTGTGCCTGGCCACGGTGGCCCTGTGGCTAGCCCTGCGGATCGCCGGGTGACCGCGCCGCGCCGATGAGAAGTGCGCCCTCGGCCAGCCCGCCGCCCTGGCACGTGTACCGGCTCACCCCGCGGCCGGCGACAGCCCTCGGCACCGCGGACCCTGGCGGCGCGACCCGGTGGCGGTTCTAGCGGCACGGTTCTGACGGCACGGTTCTGGCGGCACGGGGGGTGGCCGCTACCCGGCGGCCGGGGCCAGGCTGCGGGTCATCTCCTCCTCCCACTGCCGCGGGTTCTCCGGGACCAGCTGGCGCCGGCCGGTGCTGCGGAACCCGGCCCGCCGGTAGAACGCGCGGGCGCGGTCGTTGCCGTCGGTGACCCACAGGGTGATCGACGCAGCGCCATGCGCGGAAGCGTGCCGGGCCACCTCCTCGAGGAGCCGGCGGGCGATGCCGCTTCCCCGGGCCGGGCGGCTGACCCACATGGAGATCACGTGCCAGCCGCCGGCGTCCTGGCTGAGGCCGCCGACGACGCCGACCGGGCGGCATCCGCGCCAGGCCAAGAAGAAGGCGGTCCGGGCCAGCCAGTCCCGCCAGCGCCGCTCGTCGTAGGCCTGTTCCCGTTCCAGCGTGGAGGCGAAAGCGTGCGGCGTGTCGGCGAGCGCGGCCAACCTGATGTCGCGCAGCGTGGCCCAGTCGGCGGGACCGGCGGGGCGGATCTCGTAGTCCATGCGCGGAGGGTAACCGCCCCGGGGGGCGGGCTGAGCGGTGCGGGTCCAGCCTGGCTTGTGGCGGCTACCCGACGGAGGTGTAGGCGATCACGCCGCGGCGCATCGCGCCGGCGGCCGATCTGGCGGCCGCCGACACCTCGCCCGCGGCGGCCGCCGCGACCTGTTCCAGCAGGTCGATCACCTGCTTCACCCAGCGCACGAAGTCGCCCGCGGCCAGGTCGCGGGCGTCGTCGAGGACATCCTCCAGATCGTGCCCGCTCGCCCACCGGTAGGCGGTCCAGGCAAAGCCGAAGTCGGGCTCGCGCAGGAAGGACAGCCCGTTGTCCCGTTCCAGCTGGTCCAGTTCCCCCCACAGCCGGACCGTGGCGACGGACACTTCACGGACCCGGCCCGGGGGCAGCCGGGGCGGGGTCGCGTCGTCGGCATGCCGGGCCTCGAACGCCAGCGCCGACACGCAGGCCGCCAGTTCCGGCGCGGTCAGGCCGTCCCACAGCCCACGGCGCAGGCTCTCGGCAGCCAGCAGGTCCAGCTCCGAGTACAGGCCGGCCAGGCGGCGCCCGTCCGCGGTGACCGTGTCGTCGTGCAGGTAGCCGAGATGCTCGAGCACCGCGCAGACCCGCTCGAACGTGCGCGCGATGAGGTGGGTGCGGCCGGCCATCCGGCGTTCCAGGCCCTCGACCTCCCGCAGCTGCCGGCGGTACCGCTCGGCCTGCCGGACATGCTGCTCGCGGTCGGGGCAGGAATGGCTCGGGTGCGCGCGCAGCCGCTGCCGCAGCTCGGCCAGGCCGGTGTCCTCTGCCTGGCCCTGGCGGTGCCGTGCCCGGCCCAGGTCACGCCCGGCCAGCCGGTCGGCCATGGTGACCGAGAGATCCCGGCGGTGCTTGGGTGAACGTTCGCTGAACCATTGCGGGATCCGGATCCGGTCGATCGCCTCGATCGGCCCGGAGAAGTCGGCCGCGGTCAGCCTGCGGACCTGACGTCCCGAGGTGAGCACCAGCAGGGTGCCAGGCGGGCGCTGCTCGAGCACCACCGCGGTCCCGGCGCGCCTGCCCCCGGTCACCTGGATGATGTCGCCGCGGCGCAGGACGGCCAGGGAGCGGGCGGTGTCCGCGCGACGCACCGTCGCCCGTTCTCTGGACTGCCGGCGCTCCCGCTCGGTCAGCTCAGCGCGGATCTTCGCGTACTCCACGATGTCGCCACGGTCGCAGCTCATCTGCGCGGCCAGCCGGTCCAGCTCCTCGCGGGCCCGGCGCACCTGGCGGGCCAGGCCGACCACCGCACGGTCGGCCTGGAACTGGGCGAACGAGGACTCCAGCAGGGTGGCGGCCCTGGCCCGGCCGAACTGCCCGGTCAGGTTCACCGCCATGTTGTAGGAGGGCCGGAAGCTGGAGTTCAGCGGGTAAGTCCGGGTGCCGGCCAGGCCCGCCACGGCCAGCGGGTCCACACCCGGCTGCCAGAGCACCACCGCGTGCCCCTCGACATCGATGCCGCGCCGGCCTGCCCGCCCGGTGAACTGGGTGTACTCCCCCGGAGTCAGGTTGGCGTGGGTCTCCCCGTTCCACTTGTCCAGCCGCTCGATCACCACCGTCCTGGCCGGCATGTTGATGCCGAGAGAGAGCGTCTCGGTGGCGAACACGGCCCGGATCAGCCCGGTCGCGAACAGCTCCTCCACGACCTCCTTGAACGTGGGCAGCAGGCCGGCGTGGTGGGCGGCGATGCCCCGCTGCAGCCCGGCGAGCCAGTCGTCGTAGCCGAGCACGCGCAGGTCGCCGGCCGGGATGTCCGCGGTCCGCCGCTCGGCGGCCTCGGTGATCCTGGCCACCTCATCGGGAGTGGTCAGCCGCAGCCCCGCGGCCACGCACTGCGCAGCCGCGGCATCGCACCCGGCCCGGCTGAAGATGAACGTGATGGCGGGCAGCAGGGCCGCCCGGTCCAACCGCTCGATCACCTGGGGCCGCCGGGGCACGGCGAACCGGCGCGGCCGGTGGCCGCCGCGGCCGGGCCGGCTGGGTGCCCGCCGGGCGGCCCATTCGTCACGCTGCGCGATCCGCGCCAGTTCGGGGTTGACCCGCAGCTCGCCGCGGCTCTCGGTGAACAGGTCATAGAGCCGGTTCCCGACCAGCATGTGCTGCCAGAGCGGTACCGGGCGCTGCTCGTCCACGATCACGTCGGTGCCGCCGCGCACCTGGTCCAGCCAGTCGCCGAACTCCTCGGCGTTGCTGACCGTGGCGGACAGCGCCACCACCTGCACCGAGTCGGGCAGGTGGATGATGACCTCTTCCCAGACCGCGCCGCGGAACCGGTCGGCGAGGTAGTGCACCTCGTCGAGTACCACGTAGCGCAGCCCGTCCAGCGTGGCCGAGCCCGCGTACAGCATGTTGCGCAGCACCTCGGTGGTCATCACGACCACCGGTGCCTCGCCGTTCACGCTGTTGTCGCCGGTCAGCAGGCCAACCTGGCTGGGCCCGTAGCGTCGTACAAGGTCGGCGTACTTCTGGTTGGACAGTGCCTTGATCGGGGTGGTGTAGAAGCACTTTTGGCCCTGGGCCAGGGCCAGGTGCACGGCGAACTCGCCGACCACCGTCTTGCCTGAGCCGGTCGGCGCGGCGACCAGCACCCCGCCGCCCCCGGCCAGGGCGCCACACGCCTGCACCTGGAAGTCGTCGAACTCAAACGGGTAGAGCGCCTGAAAAGCGGCCAGGGCCGCCGGGCGCGCGCGGAACGCCGCATAGCGCTGCGCCGGGCTCGCCGGAAGCGTCATGGGTCCAGGTTAGGCGGCGGGGTGAGCCGGCGGGGTCAGCCGGGCCGGTCAGCTGTCGGAGTCCACCCGGTCGTCCAGGTCGAGCGGGGAGGCCTCGTCGTCGCTCAGGCCGGCGTAAGGATCAGGCCGCCGGGCGACAGTACGGCTGTGTGCCCACACGATGAGCTCGGCCACCTCGACCAGGAGCACGCACGGCGCGGCCAGCAGCAGCATCGTGAACGGGTCCGGGCTCGGCGAGGCTACGCCGGCGAACACGAACACCCCGAAGATCATCACCCGCCGCCACTTCCGGAACCTGTCATGGGTCAGGATGCCGGCATAGCTGAGCACGACCAGGGCGAGCGGCAGCTCGAAGGTGAGGCCGAATCCGAGGATCATGGCCAGGAAGTAGCCGAGGTAGGTGCTGATCGGCGGCAGAACGAGGACACCGTGCGGCGCGAGGTCGAGGAGGAAGTGCAGGCCCCGGTCCATCACCAGGTAGGCGAGCCCGGCGCCGACCAGGAACAGCGGCACGGCGGCGCCCACGAAGCCATAGGTCCAGCGCTTCTCCCTGGAGTACAGGCCGGGGGCGATGAACGCCCAGAGCTGGTACAGCCAGATCGGGGAAGTGACGATGAGCCCGAAGAAGAAGGCGACCTCGAGCCGCAAGTTGAACGGGTCGAAAATGCCGTTGATGACGAGCTGGTCGCCTATCCGTTTGCAGCCGGTGCTGCCGTCCAGGGTGGCTGAGCAGAATGGGTGCTCGAAAAACCGCCATACCGGCTGAAACACCCACGGAAGGGCACCCACAGCGGTCCCGACCACCAGGGCCAGCACCGCCTTGATCACACGGGAGCGCAGCTCACGGAGATGATCCATGAGCGGCATGCGGCCGTCGGGGTTGCGCTGATTGTGCAGCGCAGCCATCCGGGCGCCGACCATCCGGGCGCCGTTGACGGTATCGGGCATCTTCGCCATGGCCGGGGGTTACGGCCGGTTCAGTGGGCCTGGTGGGTCTGCTGTGGCTCGGCGGCCGCAGGAGCCTGGTTGCGCAGCTCATTGATCTGCCGCTGCAGCTCATCCACCTGGGTCTGTTGCGTGATCGGCGCGGGCGCCGGGGCCGGCCCAGCCGGGGTGGCCGTCACGGCGGGGGCAGGGCTGGCCGACGGCTCCTCGTGGTCCTCATGGAGGGTCGATACCTCCTTTTTGAGGATACGCATCGACTGGCCTAGTGACCTCGCGGCGCCGGGCAACTTCTTCGACCCGAACAGCACGAGGATCACGATGGCAATGATGAGTACCTTCCAGGGGCTGTCGAACAGGTCGCCAATGCCCATCAGTCTCGGCTCTCTTCAGTGGGGAGTGTCCCCGCAGGTGTGGGGTTTCCTGCCGCCGATTGTACAGTCCGGGTGGCGACCTGCGGCAGTGCCACCGCCGGGGCCGGTCGCCGCCGGTGGCGGCCTGGCTAGGAAGCGTAATGCGCGAGCGCCGCGGCGGCGTCCTCGCTGATCTGGGCGGCGAGCCCGGCCGGGGCCAGCACCCGGGCGTCCTCGCCGAGCCGCAGCGCCAGCCGGCGCACCCAGCGCGGATCCGGGGTGCGCAACGTCACCCGGATTTCCTCACCTGTTCGCTCGACGCTCTCGCACGGGTATTCCTCGGCCACCCAGTGCGCGGCCGGCCGCAGCTCCAGCACCACCTCGATGTCCTCCTCGGACGGCCGGAACAGCCCCCGGTCCACGTCCCTTGGCTCGGCATCGGCCGGCACCTCGGCGGCGGTGTCGAGCACCTGCAGGCCAATCACCCGGTCCAGCCGGAACAGCCGGACACTCTCGGCCCGGCGGCACCAGCCCTCCAGGTAGGTTCGGCCCTCCACGACCAGCAGCCGCATCGGGTCGACGTCCCGCTCGGTGGCCTCGTCCCGGCCCGGCACGTAGTACCGCAGGTGGATGCGCCTGCGCTGCGCGACCGCGTCCCGCACCTGGCTCACTATGCCGTCGGTGTTCCCCTTGTCCACCTGCACCTGGACCCGGGCGCTGACCGCCGCGGCCTCCCCCGCCGCCGCTTCCAGCTTGGCGATCGTGCGGGTCAGTGCCTCGGAGCCGGGCAGTGCCATCTCGGCCAGCATGCGCAGCGCGACCAGCAGCGCGCTGGCCTCGTCGACGGCGAGCCGCAGCGGCCGCGCGATGGACTCCGCCTCGCTGATCACGATCTCACCGCCCTCGTAGGACAGGTCGATCGGGCAGTACGGGTCCGGCGTGCGCAGTTCGACGCACCACAGCAGGTTGAGGTCATCCACCAGCTCACGCTCGGTCAGCCCGAAGGTGGCCGCGGTCTCCGCCACGCCGACGACGTTCCTGTTGACCACGTACGGCACCAGGGCGAGCAGCCGCTGCAGCCGCTGCACCCCGGTCTGCACCGGCGCGCTCATTGCGGAACCCCCTTCAGCCGGCCGATCACGGATTCCCGCAGGTCCGGCGGCTCGACGGCGATCACGTCCGGGCCGAACGAGGCAAGGTAGTCGCCGAACCGGTCCACCTCGTGGAAGGGGACCCGCAGCTCGTCCCAGCCGTCACCGGCCGGTTTGTCCTCCAGCGCCCAGCGGCGCAGCCCGTAACCCGTGCCGGCCCGCACCCGGAGCCTGGCCGTGCGCTGCGCGGGCGAGCCGGAGTCCCAGGCCGTCACCAGTTCGCGGACGTCCGTGCCTGCGGGCACGGACACGCTGCCCGCCGGCCCGCTGAACGCCACCCGGCCCTCGATCCGGCTCAGCCGGAACACCCGGACCGCGTCCCGGTCCAGGTCGTGCCCGGCGACGTACCACCGGCCGTGCCGGTTGACCACGCCCCACGGCTCGAGCCGGCGCTGCAGGGTGCCGCTGCGTCCCGCGGCGCGGTAGCTGAAGCCGACCGGCCGCCGGTCGCGCACCGCTTCCCACAGCGGCCCGAAGGCTGGCTCGCCGGTGTGCACCCGGGGCTCGATACCGAGCTGCGCGCTGTCCTCAGCATCGATGCCGGCGGCCCGCAGCTTGAGCAGCGCGCCGGCCGCGGCACCGTCCAGCTCGGCCCGCCGCCACACCCGGCCGGCCAGGCCGAGCACGGCCGCCTCGTCCGGCTCGAGGGTGATCTCGGGCAGCTCGTAGGCTTCCCGCTTTATCCGGTAACCGGTCTCCTCGTCCCCCCCGCTGGCGCTGTCGGTCTCCAGCGGGATGCCGAGCTCCCGCAGTTCGTCCTTGTCCCGCTCGAACATCCGCTTGAACGCCTCGAACGACTCCGGGTAGCCGGGCACCGAGGCACGGATCTGCGCGGCGGTCAGCGCACGCCGGGTGGACAGCAGGCAGACCACCAGGCTCAGCAGCCGTTCCGTTTTCCGCCGCGACATCTCCGTCCCTCTCCCGGAGTGGATCCCCTGAACACCTCAGTATCGCCGGCCGGCCCCACTCACGGTGCACGGATTGCGGCAGCAACGAGCGCGTTCCGACGCTACTCTGCCGTGGTGATCAGGTGGCGGGGTGGTGTGGTCACCGCGGTGCGCCGGGAATGGCCAGGAACCGTCGAGCTGGAGGTGACGCAGTCCGATGGCGTGGCCTGCCGCGCGCTGGCTTATCCGGCGCTCACCGGCCGGCCCGAGCCTGGCGACCGGGTGCTGCTGAACACGACGGCACTGGCCCAGGGCCTGGGCACCGGGGGTTACGCGTTCGTGGTGGCGGTGCCCGACCGGCTGCCGCCGGATCCGCCGCAGGCGGCCGGGCGCGAGGCCGGGCACATGGTCAAGGCGCGCTACACCCCGCTGCAGGCCACCGTGCTCGGCGTGGACGAGCAGGCGTCACCGCACCACGAGACGCTGCGCGAGGCCGACGACCTGGGCGGCATGCCGGTGGTCGTCGCCGACCTGCACTCCGCGCTGCCCGCGGTGCTCGCCGCGGCCAGGACCCCACCCCCCTCCCCCGGGACGCCCGGGTCCGCGGCCGGGACGCCTGAGTCCCCGGCCGGCCCGCTGCGCGCGGTGTATGTGATGCAGGACGGCGGGGCGCTGCCGCTGTGGTTCTCCCGGGCCTGCGCGGGGCTGCGGGACGCGGGCTGGCTGGCCGGCACGGTCACCGTCGGGCAGTCCTTCGGCGGTGACCTGGAGGCGGTCACGCTGCACACCGGTCTGCTCGCCGCCCGGCACGTGCTCGGCGCGGACCTGGTGGTGGTCACCCAGGGCCCGGGCAACCTCGGCACCGGCACCCGCTGGGGGTTCTCCGGTGTGGCCTGTGGTGAGGCGGTGAACGCCGCGGCCGTGCTGAACGGAAGGCCGGTCGCGGCGCTGCGGGTCAGCGAGGCCGACCCGCGGGACCGGCATCACGGCGTGTCGCACCACAGCCTGACCGCCTACGGGCGGGTCGCGCTGGCCGCGGCCGACGTGGTGGTGCCCGGCCTGCCGGGTGAATTCGGCGCCTTGGTCGCCGAGCAGGCGGCCCCGCTCGGGCGGCGGCACCGGCTGGTCAGGGTGGCGACCGGCGGGCTGGACGAGGCGCTGCGCGGCTGCCCGGTGCCGCTGTCCAGCATGGGCCGCGGCCTGGCCGATGACCCGGCCTACTTCCTGGCCGCGGCCGCGGCCGGCCGGCACGCCCGCTCGCTGCTCGGCTGAACCCGGCCAAACCACGCGCAACGGGTCGGCGCGACTGCGCCTGCGCGTCCGGCTGCCACCCGCTCAGCCAGCCACTTCCCGGATCCGGTTGTTGCCGTCACCGTCGGCGATGAGCAGACTCCCGGAGTAGTCCACGGCCAGCCCCGTCGGCCCGCTGAGCTGGGCTCTGGTGGCGGAGCCGCCGTCGCCGGTGAACCCGGCCTTCCCGGTGCCGGCGATGGTGTAGATGTTCCCGGCGGTCATCGCCTGCCCGTAGAACGTGCCGGTTGTGGCGGCCACCATGCGGACCCGGTCGTTTCCGTGGTCGGCGATGAGCAGGTTTCCGGAGGCGTCTATCGCCACGACCGTCGGCCCGCTGAGCTGGGCTCTGGTGGCGGGGCCGCCGTCGCCGGTGAACCCGGCGGTCCCGGTGCCGGCGATGGAGTAGATGTCGCCGGCGGTCATCGCCTGCCCGTAGAACGTGCCGGTTGTGGCGGCGATCACCCGCACCCGCTGGTTGCCGGAGTCGGGGATGAGGATGTTCCCGGCGGCGTCGACGGCGAGGCCGAAGGGGGGGATTATCGTCCCTGGGCTGGGGTTCAGCCCGGCGCTGGTCCCCGGTCCGCCGTCCCCGGAGTAGCCGCAGGTGCCGGTGCCGGCGACGGCGTAGATGTGCCCGGCGGTCATGGCGATGCCGTAGAAGGTGCCGGTGTGATCGGCCACCACCAGGATCCGGCAGTTCCAGTTGTCGGCGATGACCAGGTTCCCGGTGGCGTCCACCGCGACGCCGAGCGGGCGTATCCCGGTGCCGAGTGCCGGGCCGCCGTTGCCGGAATACACGCACTTCCTCGTCACGTGGCCGTTGCCGGCGACGTAGTAGATGTCCCCGGCCTTCATGGCGATGCCGTAGAAGGTGCCGGTGTGATCGGCCACCACCTGGACCCGGCAGGATTCGGTATCGGCGATGACCAGGTTCCCGGTGGCGTCCATCGCCACCCCCGCAGGGTCGTTCAGCTCGGACTTGGTGCCGGGCGTGCCGTCTGGGGAGCTGGGGCCGTCGCCCCCGTTGCCGGCGATGGTGTAGACGTGCCCGGCTTTCATCGCCTTCCCGAAGAAGGTACCGGTGGTGGCCGGTATCAGCCGGATCCGGTTGTCCCAGTAGTCGACGACGGCCATGTTCCCATCGCCGCTCACCGCCAGGCCCGACGGATTGTGGAACTCGGCTGCGGCGGCGCGGCCGCCGTCGCCGGAGAAGTCGAATGTCCCGTCGCCGGCGATGGTGTAGATGTTCCCGGCGGTCATCGCCTTCCCATAGAACGTGCCGGTGCTTTCCGCCACTACCCGGATCCGGTAGTTGAGTGAGTCGGCGACGACCACGTTTCCGTCCTCGACGGTCACCCCTTCCGGGTTGTTCAGCGATGCGCCGGTGGCGGGGCCGCCGTCGCCGGCGAACCCGGCCGTCCCGTTGCCGGCGACGGTGTAGATGTGCCTGGCCCTCATCGGCTGCCCGTAGAGCGTGCCGGCGTTTTTCGCGTACACCCGGACCCGGTTATTGCCGGTGATCAGCAGGTTCCGGGCGCCATCTATAGCGATGCCCTCCGGGTCAAGCCCGGCGCTGGCAGCGGAGCCGCCGTCACCGGAAAACGTGCAGGATCCGTTGCCGGCGATGGAGTAGATGTCGCCGGCGGTCATCGCCTGCCCGTAAAACGTGCCGGTTGTGGCGGCGACCACCCGGATCCGGCAGTTGCCGGTGTCGACGATCACCACGTTCCCGGCGGTATCCAGCACCAGGCTGGCCGGCTGGTTCAGCTCGGCGCCGGTGGCTGGGCCGCCGTCGCCGGTGAACCCGGCGATCCCGTTGCCGGCGATGGAGTAGATGTCGCCGGCGGTCATCGCCTGCCCGTAAAACGTGCCGGTTGTGGCGGCGACCACCCGGACCCGGTTGTGCACGTCGGCGATCACCAGGTTTCCCGCGGCGTCCACCTGCACTGCGGCCGGGTCGACTCCGGCGTGGGTGGCCAGGCCGCCGTTTCCGGAGTATGCGCAGGACCCGTCCCCGGCGACGGTGTAGATGTCGCCGGCGGTCATCGCCTGCCCGTAGAACGTGTCGGTGCTGCCCGCCACTACGCGGGCCCGGCAGGTCAGAAGGTCGGCGATCACCAGGTTCCCCCAGTGGTCTTCCGCGGCTCCGCACGCGCTCATGGTCGCGCCCCTGGCCGGCCTGCCGTTCACGACTGGCCCGCGCAGCGCGTACGTTCCCGCGAACGGCGCCATCAGGCCCGATCCAGGGCTCATCTGCTGCACCGCCCCGCTGCTGACAAGCGTGCTGGCCGCACCGGCACGGTAGCGATCACCAGGGACGACCGTATGTACCATGCCACGCTTCGGACCTGGCTCGGAGACGTAGAGGTGGCCATCGGCGTAGGTCACACCGCAAGGCTGGACCGCCACGTTGGTGCCCTTCTCCGGGCCGCCCGGGCCACCGGCCAGGGTTGAGATCACCCCGGATGCTGCCTCACCGTGCGCCCCCGGTGACCCGCCGGCACCGGTCAGCCTGGCCGGGCGTGCGGCCAGCGGGTGTGCCAGGCTCGCGGCCGCCGGCCCTATTGGGACGACCGTCGCGACGACTAAGGCCAGCGCCAGTGCGGCAGCCCAGCCCGTATCCACTAGCCTGACCCGGCATCTCAACGTGGCTGCCCACAAGCGAACCATCGCCGTCCCCCGTCACTTGGTCCCTGGCGCGGCAAGCCGTGCCAGTAATCATCGGCGGGGGCGGCAACAATTAATCTGTAGCGAGGCTAACCGAGTCGGTGCCGGTAAGGCTAGAGGGTCGGGCTGCGATGGGCCGTGCGGTGGCCGGCCGTTATTCTCGGGCGGTGACTGTGATCGCGGATGTGACGGGGCTGCAGGGTGAGGTTCTGGTGATCCGCGACGGGTACGGCATACCGCATGTCAAGGCCGGCTGCGCGGCCGACGCCTGGTTCGGCATGGGCTTCGCCTGCGCTCAGGACCGGCTGTTCCAGCTGGAATACGACCGCCGCCGCGCGGCCGGGCGGTGGGCCGAGGTGGCCGGGCCGGCCGCGGTGCCCGGTGACGTGCTGGCCCGCCGGATGAACCTGACCCAGGCCGCCCGGGCCGACGTGCAGGTCATGTCGCCGCCGGTGCGGGACATGTTCGAGGCCTACGCCCGGGGGGTCAACCAGGTCATCGGTGACGGCTCCCGGCCGGCCCAGCTCCCCCCGCCCGCCTCCCCTTCCCCCCACGACCCTTCCCCCTTCACGGCTGGCCTCGCGCCCTGGGAGCCGTGGCATTCGGTAGCCGCCTACAAGGTCAGGCACATCCTCATGGGCCAGTGGCAGCACAAGCTGACCTCGGCCGCGGCGCTGGCCCGGGTGGGCGCCGAGGTGTTCGGCGAACTGGAGACGCGGCCGCCGGCCGGCTCGGTGCTCGCGGTGCCGCCCGGCGGCCGGGTCTCCCGGGTCGTCGCCGAGGCCGCCGACGACGTGGCCCGGGCCGCGCCGCACCTGGGGTTCCTCACCGAGGCCGAGCCGGGCTCGAACGCCTGGGCGGTCAGCGGGCGGCGCACCGCGCACGGCGGGGCGGTGCTGTGCAACGACTCACACCGCGCGCTCGACTCGCCGAACGTCTACTGGCAATGCCACCTGACCTGCCCGGAGTTCAGCGTGATCGGTGCCGCCTTTCCGGGTGTGCCCGGCTTCCCGCACTTCGGCCACAACGGCCAGGTGGCCTGGGCGATCACCCACGCCGCCGCCGACACCCAGGACCTGTACCTGGAATGGTTCGACGAGAACCGGCCCGGGTGGTACCGCACTGAGGACGGCTGGGCCCAGGCCGGGCAGCGCACCGAGACCATCAGCGTGCACGGGGCCGGCCCGGTGACCGCGACGGTGTGGACGACCAGGCACGGGCCAGTGGTGCACGGGGATCCGCTCGGCGGCATGGCTGTCGCGCTCAAGTACACCGCCACCTGCCGTCCCGGCCGCGGATTCGAGCCGCTGCTGCCAATGCTGACCGCCCACACCGCCGCCGCGTTCGCCGGCACCCAGCGCGGCTGGGTCGACCCGGTGAACAACCTGGTGGTGGCCGACAGCACCGGGCAGATCGCTTACCAGACCCGCGGTGAGCTGCCGGTCCGGTCCTCCCCGGCGCACCGCCGGCTGCCGGTGCCCGGCTGGGACGGCGAGTGCGAGTGGACCGGCACGGTGCCGTTCGAGCAGCTGCCGCGCAGCATCGACCCGTCGGCCGGGTTCGTGATGACCGCGAACAACACCATCACCGACGGCGACGAGCCGTATATCGCGCACACCTTCAGCCAGCCGTTCCGGGCCGAGCGGCTCCGTCAGTGCCTGGCAAGCCCCGCCCAGCACACCACGCAGACGCTGGCGGCGCTGCAGGCCGACGTGGTCTCCTGGGCCGCCCAGGCCTGGGGGCGCCTGCTGGCCGGGCTCGGGCCACAGCCCGACGTGCACGCCGAGCAGGCCCGGCAACTGCTGGCCGGCTGGGACGGCGCGCTGCACGGTGACTCCGGCCGCGCGCTGCTGTACGGCTGCTTCCAGCGGGCACTCGCCGAATCGCTGTACCGCCCGCTGACCGGCGACGCCACCTGGGACTGGCTGACCAGCGGCACCGTGCCCACCGCGGAGGTGCACATCCGCCGCTGGCTCGCCAACGACATCTGGGCGCTGCTGGGCGGGCCGCTGCCAGCCGACCGCGACGCCGCCAGCCGGGCGCGGGACACGCGCCGCGAGCAGCGGGTGCGCGCCGTGCTGCCCGCGGCACTCGCCGCCGCCTGGCGGCAGGCGGAACAGGCGGCCCGGGCGGCGGGAGCGGCCAGCAGCGCGGACTGGCGCTGGGACACCAGCCACCGTGCCACCGCGGCGCGGGTGATCGCCGGGCAGCAGGTCCCGGATCCTGTCGGCATGGCAGGCGATGCCGACACCATCCAGGCGGCCGCCTACGGCTGGCGGCCGGGTCCCCGGTTCGACGTCAGTGGCCTATCCGTCTACCGGCAGGTGGTGGACCTGGCCGCGCCCGCGGCGGCGAGTTTCGTCATCCCGGGCGGCGCCAGCGGCGACCCGGCCAGCCCGCATTTCGCAGACCAGCTGCCGCGGTGGGCGCGGCACGAGCGGGTGCCGATGCTGTTCGACTGGCCGGACGTGGCCGCCGCGGAGCGGTCCAGGACCGAACTGCGGCCTGGCTGAACCTGTGCCCGGGCCGGTGTGTGCGCCGTGGCAGGCCGGGCAGACAGTGAAAAGACGTCAGAGCGTAACCACGAAGACTCCAGGAGGGCACGTGCGGTTCTCAACGATGGCGCGCCGCGCACCGGGGCGGCTGGTGACGGGGGCGTTCATCCTCAACTCCGGGCTGAGCAAGTGGGGGGCAGACGAGGAGACGGCCGCGCACCTGCACGGCATGGCCGCCGGGGCCTACCCGTTCCTGGCCTCGATGAAGCCGAAAGACTTCGCCCGGCTGCTGTCGGCCAGCGAGATCGCACTGGGCGCCGCGCTGCTGCTGCCCATCGTGCCGGCCGGGCTGGCCGGGCTCGGCCTGACCGCGTTCTCCGGCGGGCTGGTCGGCCTGTACGCGCGGACCCCCGGGATGACCAAGGAGGGCAGCCTGCTGCCGACCCAGCAGGGTGTCGCGCTGGCCAAGGACGCCTGGATGCTCGGCATCGGGCTGAGCCTGGTGCTGGACGAGATCACCGAGCGCGGCCGCCGCGATGACGGCTGACCGCGCCCGGCCGGTCCCGTCAGGCGGTCTGCGGGGTGTAGGCCGCGAGCAGGTCGATCACGAAGACCAGGGTGTCGGTGCCCTTGATGCCGGCCTGCGAGCTGCCCTGCTTGCCGTAGCCGTCCTTGGGCGGGATCACCAGCATGACCCTGCTGCCCACCTTCTTGCCGATCAGGCCGTCGTTCCAGCCGGGAATGACCTGAGTCGGTGTGGCGCCGATCTGGAAGCCGAACGGCGCGCCGTCCACCTCCGAGGCATCGAACACCTTGCCGGTGCGCCAGATCACCCCGACGTACTGGGCGATCACGTACTGGCCCTTGCTGACGACCGGGCCTGAGCCGTTGATCAGCGGCTTGGACACCAGGCTGGACGGCGGCTGGCCAGACTTCGGGATGGTGATCTTCGGCGGGTTGCTTGTGCTCACCGTGGGCAGGCCGTGCCCGCCGGACGAGACGCTCTTGCCGCTGACCGACGCGTTCTTGGCGAACGCCTTGAGCACGTCGATGACGAACACCAGGGTGTCGGTGGGAGCCACCCCGCCCTGGCTGTTGCCCTGGGTCCCGTAGCCGTACTTCGGCGGGATGACGGCCAGCACCCGGCTGCCCACCTTGGCGTCTTTCAGCGCGGCGGTGAGGCCGGGCAGCAGGTGGCCGGCGAACAGCGCGGGCACCTTGTCATAGGTGCTCTGCGCCAGCTTGCTGGTCGAGCCGTGCCAGATGTAGACCGTGTAGTTGCCGAGCAGCGCGTCGGTGCTGGGCAGCGCCGGGCCGTGCCCGGAGATCAGCGTCTGCACGTGCAGGTTGCTGCCGGCGGTCGCCTTGGGGATGGCGACCTTGGGCTGGGCGCCGAACGACCCGGTGACGCTCACCTTGGCGTTCGGGCTGGACGACGAGCCGCCACCGGAACTGCTGCTGCTGCAGGCGGTCAGGGCCGCGGAAGCAACCAGCAGTGGGGCGAGGAGCAAGGCAAACCGGCGCATGACCATCCTGAGTTTGAAGTCGAGAGCGCGGCCAGCCTACCGGCCCCGGCCGGGCTGCTTGTTCAAAACCCCGCAGGCTTCAGCTACCCGTCAGCAGGTTTTGAGCCAGGCCACAGCCGCGGCCCGGCTGGGAACCGGCGGTGGCGGGCCGCTACATCCCGGCGATCAGCTTCTCCACCCGTTCGTCGGCGGACCGGAACGGGTCCTTGCACAGCACGGTCCGCTGCGTCTGGTCGTTCAGCTTCAGGTGCACCCAGTCCACGGTGAAGTCGCGGCGCCGCTCCTGGGCCCGCCGGATGAACTCGCCGCGCAGCCGGGCCCGGGTGGTCTGCGGCGGGATCGACTTGGCCTGGAAGATGTCCAGGTCACGGACGGCACGCTCGACCGCGCCGCGGCGCTGCAGCAGGTAGTACAGGCCGCGGCCGCGGTGCACGTCGTGGTAGGCGAGGTCGAGCTGGGCCACCCGCGGGTGAGACAGCGGCAGGTCATGCTTGGCCCGGTAGCGCTCGATCAGCTGGTACTTGGTCACCCAGTCGATCTCCCGGGAGACCAGCCCGAGGTCCCCGGAGTCGACCGCGTCGAGTGTCCGGCGCCACAGGCTGAGCACCAGGGCCGACACCCGGTCGCTGCCCCGCCGGTCCACGAAGTCGCTGGCCTTGGCGAGGTATTCACGCTGGATGTCGAGCGCGCACACCTCGCGGCCGTTGGCCAGCCGCACCCGGCGCCGCCCGGTCATGTCGTGGCTGACCTCGCGGATCGCCCTGATCGGGTTCTCCAGGCTGAGGTCGCGCATCACCGTGCCGGCCTCGATCATGCGCAGCACCAGGTCGGTGGCGCCGACCTTGAGCAGCATGGTGGTCTCACTCATGTTGGAGTCGCCGACGATGACGTGCAGGCGGCGGAACCGCTCGGCGTCGGCGTGCGGCTCGTCCCGGGTGTTGATGATGGGCCGCGACCGGGTGGTCGCCGACGACACACCCTCCCAGATGTGCTCGGCCCGCTGGCTGACGCAGTACACCGCCCCGCGCGGGGTCTGCAGCACCTTGCCCGCGCCGCAGATGATCTGCCGGGTGACCAGGAACGGGATCAGGATGTCGGCCAGCCTGCCGAACTCACCGTGCCGCCCGACCAGGTAGTTCTCGTGGCAGCCGTAGGAATTGCCGGCCGAATCGGTGTTGTTCTTGAACAGGTAGATGTCGCCGGCGATGCCTTCCTCGCGCAGCCGCCGGTCGGCGTCGAGCAGCAGGCCCTCCAGGATCCGCTCGCCCGCCTTGTCGTGCGCGACCAGATCCAGCACGTCGTCGCACTCGGGTGTGGCGTACTCCGGGTGCGAGCCCACGTCCAGGTAGAGCCGCGCGCCGTTGCGCAGGAAAACATTGCTGCTCCGGCCCCAGGACACCACCCGCCGGAACAGGTACCTGGCCACCTCGTCCGGCGACAGCCGCCGCTGCCCGTGGAAGGTACAGGTGACCCCGTACTCGTTCTCCAGGCCGAATATCCGTCTGTCCACACCGCAAGGCTACGGCCTGTGGCCCGCTATCAGTCCACTGCGATGTACTTCATCTCAGTCCGCCCGTGAAACCCCTGGCTTCAGCCATGGGGAGGTAGGGGCGGCCGGTTCAGGAGTTCCGCTGGTTCTCGACATAGCGCTTGATGACCTCGAGGTTCGCGCCGCCCACCGTGGCGACGAAGTAGCCTTCGTGACCGCCCTCGCGCCCGACGCCCGACTGCTTCACTCCCCCGAACGGCGCCGCGGCGCGGCCCGCACCGTGTCCAGGGTGTTATCTTCACGTGCTTGTGACCGGAATATACCGATGAAATCGTTGCCTAGATGCGGCTACGAGTTCCCCTGACGGTGCGGCGGATGGCCGCCTACCGGCTGGTGCTCTCCGCGGCGGCCCTGGCCACGGTGCTGACCGCCGCGCTGATCGCCGCGCTCGTCGCGTTCACCGGGCAGGCACTCAGCCAGGCGGCACACCGTCAGCTCGCGGCCGCGCCCAGCACGTCGATCAGGATCACCGGGCAGGCCAGCGCCGGGCAGTCCAGCCACGACACGACGGTCATCCGCGCGCAGCTGCGCGCCGCGTTCGGTGCTTCGGGCTTCGCCCTCTACCGGGCGGAATGGTCGAGCGTGCTGGGCCTGCCCGCCCGGTACGCCAAGGACGGCACGCCGGTGACCGAGGCTGGCGCGTTCCCCGCGATCACCGCGCACGCCGTGCTGCGGGCAGGCCACTGGCCCGGCCCGCCGCGGCCCGGCCAGCCGCTCCCGGTGGCGCTGCCGGCGGCGGCCGCCGCCCTGCTGCACCTGTCGCCCGGGGACACGGTGCTGCTGCGCGACCAGACCTCCAGCCGGCCGCTGCGGGTGGCGGTGGCCGGGGTGTTCCAGCCGTCCACCGGCCCGTACTGGGGGCTGAACCGGGTCGGCGCGAACGGTGTCAGCAGGCAAGGCGGCTTCGCGACGTACGGCCCGCTGGTGGTGAACCAGGCCGCCTTCGGGACGGTGCTGACCGCCAGCCAGGCGTCCTGGGCGGCTCAGCCGGTGACCAGGGACATCCCGGACGGCGCGATGGCCTCGCTGCCCGCCAGGATCAGTGCCGACGAGCAGGCCCTGGCCAGCCTGGGCACAAGCGGCGGCCTGCAGACGTCCAGCGCGCTGCCGGCCCTGCTCACCGCCATCGCCAGCAATCTGGTGGTGGCCCGGTCGCTGCTCGTCGTCGCGGCCATCCAGCTGGTACTGCTGGCCGGGTTCGCGCTCGCGTCGGTGGCCAGCCTGCTGGCCACCGACCGGGAAGGAGAGTCCGCGCTGCTGGCCGCCCGCGGCGGGTCCCGCTGGCAGCTCACCACGCTGACCATCCCCGAGGTCACGCTGCTGGCCGTGCTGGCCGCCGCAGTGGGCGGGCTGGCCGGCGGCTGGCTCGCCGACCTGCTCGCGCACGCCGGCCCGCTGCAGGCCGCGGGTCTGCGGCTGCAGGGCCTCAGCTGGGGGGTGGCGGCCGCCATCGCACTGACCGCGGCCTTCGCCGCGCTCATCATGCTCGGCCCGGTCCTGCGCACGATCACGCCCGGCGCGGCCCGGGTCCGGCGCGGCCGGCAGGTGGCGATCGCCGGACTGGCCCGCAGCGGCGCCGACCTGGCCCTGGTCGTGTTGGCCGCGCTGGCTGTCTGGCAGCTGCACTATTCGCTGATCGTCGCCCCGTCGGCGAGCGGCACCCTGGGCATCAACCCGGTGCTGGTGCTGGCGCCGGCGCTCGCAGTGGCCGGCGGGACGGTCATCCTGGTGCGGCTGCTGCCGCTGGCCGCCAGCGGCTGCGACCGGCTGGCCTCCCGCGGCAGGCGGCTGCCGCTGTCGCTGGCCAGCTGGGAAGTCAGCCGGCACCCGCTCCGCCAGGCCAGCGTCGCGCTGCTGGTGGTCATGGCCGTCGCCACCGGGACACTCGCGCTGGCCGAGCATGCGAGCTGGCAGCGCTCGGCAACCGATCAGGCGGCCTTCAGCGCAGGCGCCGACGTGCGGGTGACCATCCCGCCAGGTACCTCGTTCAGCAGGCAGGCGGCGGTGGCCGGCACGCCCGGGGTGAGCCACGCCATGGCGGCCGCGCAGGCAAACCCCGGCGGCCAGGACCAGCTGCTGGCGCTGGACGCCCGGCAGGCCGCCCACGTGGTGCTGCTGCGCCATGACCAGTCGGCGCGGCCGGCACCGGCGTTGTTCGCCGCCATCACGCCGCACGGCCCGGCCCCTGGCCTGGCCCTGCCCGGGCACCCGCGCGCGGTCTCGATCACCGTCAGCCTCGGTCCCGCGGGGGTGCGGCTTGGGCCCTTCGTCGCCGCCGTGACGGTCACCGACGCCGAGGGCGGGGCGGAACAGCTCAGCGCGGGCACGCTGCCGGCCGACGGCCGGCCGCACGTACTGACTGTGACCACCGGCGGCCAGGGTCTTCCCGCCGCCGCCTACCCACTGCGGCTGACCAGCCTGACGCTGAACTACACCCTGCCGATCCGCCAGCCCGGCGCCGCGCTGCTGCGGGTGATCCGGGTCGCCGAGCCCACGGCCGGCTGGTCCGCGCCCGGCACCGCGCTGGCCAGCTGGTCAGACCTCGCATCGTCCGGCGAACTGGACGGGGTAGTGGCAACCAATGGCAGCTTCGTCGCGGGATCGGCCGATCCCGCGGTCAGATCCGTCCGGGCCGGCCCGGACGGCAGCCAGGCGGTGTCGTTCTTTCCCGGCTACGGGGAAGAAGCGCCGCCGCCGTACCCGCCGGGCCTGCAGCCCAGCCGCATCGGCGGGCAGCTCAACCTCGTCCCGCGCCCGCAGCCGCTGCCGGTCATCGCCACCCGTGCCTTCGCCGCCAGCCACCACGCCGGGCCGGGGACCAGCACCCAGGTCAGTGTGGGCGGCACCGGTGTGCCGGTGCGGATCACGGCCATCGTGCCTGCCTTCCCGACCATCCCGGCCGGGACCAGCGCGGTCGTCGCGGACCTGACGGCCCTGCAGAACGTCATAGTGAACCGGCTGGTGCCCCCGCTGCCGGTCACCCAGTGGTGGCTGGCCACCGCCGGGGCGGTCCGGCCGCCCGGGCTGGCGGGGCGGCTGCCCGCGGGATCGGCCGTGACCACGTCCGCGGGGCGGGCCACCAGCCTGCTCGGCGACCCGGTATCCGCCGTGGCGCAGCAGGGTCTGCTGGCCATCGGGGTCGCCGCAGCCCTGCTCGCCATCACCGGGTTCGGCGTGAGCATCGCCGCCGGCGTCAGCCAGCGGCGCGCACAGACCGCGCTGCTGGGGGCGCTCGGCGTCGGGCGCGGTGCCCAGGCCCGCCAGCTCTGCCTGGCCGAGCTCATGCTCAGCGTGCCGTCGGCGGCGGTCGGCCTGCTGCTGGGAGCCTTGCTGAGCAGGCTGTTCGTGCCCGCCACCACGCTCAGCACAGGTGCCACCAAGCCCTACCCGCCGGTCCTGACCGAGATTCCGTGGCCGCTGGCGGGCATGCTGGCACTGGCCGTCGCGGTAGCGCCGGTGGTCGCCGCGGCGGCCAGCTCGGCGCGGCACCCCGACCCCGCGGCCGCCTTGCGCACGGCGGAGGCAACATGAGGACACGGCCGGCCGCGCTGGGCGGCACCGGCGTCTGGCCGGCTGCGGTGCTGGCGCTGCTCGTGCTCGGCTGCGTGTTCGTCGCCATGGCCGGCCCGCGGGCGGGCCTGACCGTCCGCACGCGGGCGCTGCGGCAAACCGTCGGCAGCGTCGCGCCGGCCGGTACCGCGGTGCTGGCCAGCACGGACAGCAATAACTTCAAGGCCGCGAGCCAGACGGCGGGCATCCCGGAGCTTGCCAGCGTGAGCCCTGACGACGTGAGCACGGCCAAACAGGAGATGTACACCCAGCTGGCGTCCATCGGGCTCCCCGTTGGCCCGCTCAGCACCGCCTGGGCCAGCATGAACGTGCCATTCATCCCGGTCGGCGGGGCGGGCCCGCGCACCCGGGCGGGGGTCGGCCTGGGCCCGAAGCTCGAGGTGCTGTACCGGGACACGCTGAGCGGGCAGAGCCGGCTCGTCGCCGGGCGCTATCCGGGCGGGGTGCCGCCGGGCACGCACGGGATCCCCGTCGCCGTGACACAGCAGACCGCCGCCCGCTTCGGGGTGCACCCTGGCTCGCGGCTCACCCTGCCCACGCCGGCCGGCCGGGTTCTCACCCTGGCCGTATCCGGGATCATCCAGCCACGCGGCCTGGTGTCGGCGTTCTGGACAGTGGACGGCGTCGCCGCCAAGCCCGCCCTCATCGAGCCTCCCAGCGCCCCCTCGTACTGGGACGGCGCCGCGTTCGTCGGCGCGGGCGGGCTGGTCGCGCTGGAACGGGCGTTCGCGCTGTCTGCCATACCGATGCAGTGGGAGTTCCCGCTCCAGCTCGGCGGCATCGGCGCAGCCCAGGCACCCCGGCTCACCAGGCAGCTGGCCGGCCTGTCCTCGGTCGGGCCGGAGCTGACCGGCTCGCTGCGCCCCGCCGGGCAGGTCATCTCCTACAGCGCGCCCGGCGTCACCGGGCAGCTGGAGGACTTCCTGACCGCGCAGGATGCGCTGGGCGGCGTGCTGTCGCTGGTGTTCACCGGGCTCGCGGTGATCGGCGCGGCCGCGCTGCTGCTGGCCGCCCAGATGATGACCAGGCGCCGGGCCCTGGAGTACACCGTGCTGCGGGCCCGCGGCGCGTCACTGCGCCAGCTGGCTGCCTCGACCCTGCGCGATGCCGCGATCGCGGTGATCCCGGCGGCCGCGGCCGCCGTCGCCGCCGCGGTGGCGCTGACCCCAGGAAGCCCAGCCACGCTGGCCGTCTGGCTCACCGCGGGCACGGTGGCCGTCGCGCTGGCCGGGCCGCCGGCGGCGGTGATGATCCAGCAGCGGACGATCCGGCGGGGCAGCCGGGCCGCGGCGTCCCGGCGCACCGGCACGCTGCAGCCGGCCGGCACCACCGCGGCACCGCGGCGGCTCAGCATCGGCCGGGTCGTGGTGGAAGTCGCGCTCGCCGCCGCCGCGGTCGGCGGGCTGGCCCTGCTGCGCTACGAGGGCTTGTCCTCCGGCGGGGTGAACGCGTTCACCAGCGCGGCACCGGTGCTGGTGGCCGTCCCCGCGGCGCTGTGCGTGCTGCGGCTGTACCCGCTGGTGATGCGGGCCGTGCTGCGGCTGTCCGCCCGCCGGCCGGGGGTGACCGGTTTCGTCGCCGCGGCCTGGGCCGGCCGCGCATCGGCGGCCAGCATCCTGCCCTCGTTCGCCCTGGTGCTCGCGCTGACCCTGGCCGCGTTCGCGGGGATGGTGCGCAACGCGGTGACCGCAGGCGAGGGCGCCGCGTCCTGGCGCTCGGCAGGGGCGGACGCCGCCATCACCAGCGCGGGGGACGGCACGCTGACCCCGGCGGCGGTGCGGGCGCTGAGCCGCGTGCCCGGCGCCGAGCATACGGCCGAGGTGAACGTGCAGGTGTGGACGACCCCCGGTGGCAGGCCGGTGACGGTTCTCGCCGTGGATCCGGCCCAGTACGCGGCGCTCGTGGCGAGCACGCCGTGGCCACAGGTGGCAGCCGGGAAACTCGCCGAGCCCGCGGCCAGGCGAGAGCGCCGGGCCAAGCGAGAGCGCCAGGGTGGGCCTAGCGCCGGGCCGGTGCCGGTGCTCGCCTCCCCCAGCGCGGCCAGGCTGCTGGGCACGCAGCGTCGGGTGCTCGAGTCGGTGCAGGTCAGCGACGGAGTACGCGTCGCCGGCGTGCTGTCCGGCACACCCGCGATGCCGCAGGGCGGTGTCTACGTCGTGATGCCGTCCTGGGCGTTGCCGGCCGCCACCCGGACGCAGCCGCCCGGCCTGATGCTGATCACCGGGCCCAGGCTGGACGGGGCGGCGCTCACCTCCGCCGCACACCGCCTGGTCAGCGGGTCTGTCGTGACGCTGCGCGCGACGGCACTGGCCGGGCTGGCCGACTCCCCGCTGCCACGGGGCACCTATCTCGGTTACGCCGCCGGGCTCGGCGCCGCAGCCGGGTTCAGCGTGGTGGTCCTGCTGCTGGACCTGGCGCTCGGGGCCGAAGAGCGGAAGATGACACTGGCCCGGCTGGCCACGATGGGAATGAGTGCCGGGCAGGCCAGGCGGCTTACCCTGATGGAGACCTTGCCGGCGGTGCTGGTCGCCGCGCTGGCCGCGGTGGCCGGCGCGCTGGTCCTGGTGCCGCTGACCGGCCCGGTGCTCAACCTGTCGGTGTTCACCGGCTCGGCGGCATCGGTGCCCATCCGGCCGGGCTGGGCGGCGCTGGGGGTGCCCATCGCCGCCCTGGTGGGGCTGGCCGTGGCCACGCTGCTGCTGCACATCCAGGTGGAGCGGCGGCGCGGCGTGACGGCCGCGATGCGGGTGGGGCAATGACAGCGGCGGACAGCAGAGAGGACACGCGGATGGCGTCAGGTCTGGCCGAACTGGGTGCCGAAGCAGCGCACGCACATGGCTCATACGGCGATGACGCGCTGATCGTCTGCGACCGGCTGGTGCGGATCTTCACCGCGGAGAAGATCGAGGTGCAGGCGCTGCAGGGCCTGGATCTGCTGGTGATGTCGGGCGAGCTCACCGCGATGGTCGGAGCGTCCGGCAGCGGCAAGTCCACGCTGATGAACATCCTGGCCGGCCTGGACACCCCGACAGCGGGCTCGGTGCGCGTCGCGGGACTGGACCTGGCGGCGATGGGCGCCCGGCAGCGCCTGGGCTACCGCCGGAGCACCGTCGGCTTCATCTGGCAGCAGACCTCGCGCAACCTGCTGCCTTACCTGACCGCGGAGCAGAACATCACGCTGCCCATGCGGCTGGGCAGCCAGCGCCGGCGCTCCCGGCGGGCCCGGGCCGGTGAACTGCTCGAGGTGCTCGGCGTCGGGCATTGCGCGAACCGCAAGCCGGAGCAGATGTCCGGTGGCGAGCAACAGCGCACGGCGATCGCGGTGGCCATGGCCAACAGCCCGCGGGTGCTGCTGGCCGACGAGCCGACGGGCGAGCTCGACTCGGCGACCGCGGCCGACGTGTTCGGCGCCCTGCAGACGGCCAACACCGAGCTGGGCGTCACCGTGCTGATCGTCACGCACGATCCCGCGGTTTCCTCGATGGTCCGCCGGGTCATCGCGATCAGGGACGGCCGGACCAGCACCGAGACGCTGCGGCACTCGACGACCGACGAGCACGGCCAGCAGTCCCACCACGCGGTGGAGTACGCGGTGCTCGACCGGGCGGGCCGGCTCCAGCTCCCGCGGGAGATGACCGAGCCGCTGGGCATGCGCGACCGGGTCAGGCTGGAAGCCGAGCCGGACCACATCGGCGTCTGGCCGGACAATCCCGCGCACCGCACAGGGACATCCGGGCCCGGTGAGCAGAACGGGGAGGACCGGTGAACCACACCGAGACCGATGACGGCGCCCTGGTGGAGCTGGCCGGCACCGGCACCGGCATCCGCGGCAGCAACGAGCCGCCCATGGTGGCCGTCCACGATGTCACCCGCACCTTCGGCACCGGACCCGCCGCGACCCGGGCGCTGCGCGGGGTGACGCTCAGCGTGGCCAAGGGCCAGCTGGTCGCGGTGCGGGGGCGGTCCGGGTCGGGGAAGACGACCCTGCTCAACATCATCGGCGGGCTGGACTCCCCCGACACCGGCCAGGTGGAGGTGGGCGGCCGGGAGGTCACCGCGATGAGCGAGCGGGAGCGGATGGCGCTGCGGCGCGGCACCGTGGCGTTCATCTTCCAGTCCTTCGGCCTGATCCCGTTCCTGTCCGCGGCGGAGAACGTCGGGGTCCCGCTGCGGATCGTCGGCATGCCACCGCGCGACCGGGAGGAGCGGGTCCGGCTGATGCTGGACATCGTCGGGCTGGACGGGCACGCCAGGCAGCGCCCCGGCGAGCTGTCCGGCGGCCAGCAGCAGCGGGTCGCGATCGCCCGGGCGCTGGCCGGCAACCCCGAGCTGCTGATCGCGGACGAGCCCACCGGGCAGCTGGACTCGGAGACCGCGGGGCAGATCATGCGGCTGCTGCGGACCGTCGTCCGGTCAGAAGGAGTGACCGCGCTGGTCGCCACGCACGATCAGGCCCTGATCGGGATGGCCGACGAGGTGCTGCTGCTGGAAGACGGGATGATCACCGGCCACTGAACCGGGGACGGTCAGCCCGCGCCGTCCCCCTTCTTGGCGGCGCCGTCCGCGCCGGCCTCGCCGCCCGCATCCGGTTTGCCGTCCTCGGCTGCCGTGCCGCTGGCCTCGGCTGCGGCCGGCCGGCTGTCGGCCAGCAGCGTCTCCAGCCGTGCCCCGGTCAGCCGCCGGAACCGGCGGTGCTCACCCGAGCGGTTGAGCACGGCCACCTCGAGCTGCGTGGCGGTGATCTCCTGGCCGCCGTTAGCCTGGCTGGACAGCGCGGCCACCGCGACCCCGAGCGCGTCGGCCAGCGCCATGCCCTCGGTGTAACGCTCCTTGAGGGCCACCGCGACCCGGTCCGCCTCGCCGCCCATGGCCACGTAGCCGTGCTCGTCGGCCACCGAGCCGTCGAAGGTGATCCGGTAGATCTGGTCCCGCTCCGGGGTGTCCCCGACCTCGGCCACCACGATCTCCACCTCGTACGGCTTGTTGCTCTCGGTGAAGATCGTGCCGAGGGTCTGGGCGTAGGCGTTGGCCAGGCCGAGCGCGGTCACGTCAGTGCGGTCGTACAGGTAGCCGTTGAAGTCGGCGTACCGCACCCCCGCCTTGCGCAGGTTCTCGAACTCGTTGTACATGCCGACCGCGGCGAACGCGATCCGGTCGTAGATCTCGCTGATCTTGTGCAGGGCGCGGGATGGGTTCGGCGCGACGAACAGGATGCCGTCGGCGTACTGGATGACGATCGTGTTGCGGCCGCGGGCGATGTTCTTCCGCGCGTAGTCCGCCTTGTCCTTCATCGCCTGTTCGGGCGACACGTAGAACGGCATAGTCACCGCTGGCGTTCCTTTGCTCCTGTGGGCCGCCGCGTGGCGGCTGGCTGTCCTGAGTAGCGCTGCCCGCGGTCAGCTGTCCCCGCGCAGCTGGGCTGTCGGCCCCTCCGGCGACCGCATCCGCTCATCCACCACGGCGTGGGCGATCTCGCCCGCCTCGGCATCGGGCAGCCGCCGGTACCCGTCCGCGGTCACTGTGGCCACCACCGGGTAGATGCGCCTGGCCAGGTCGGGCCCGCCGGTGGCCGAATCGTCGTCGGCCGCGTCGTACACCGCCTGCATGCAGGCCAGCACGGCGTCCTGCACCGGCATGCCCTCGCGGAACAGCTTCTTCAGCGCGCTCTTGGCGAAGATCGAGCCAGAGCCGACGCCGGTGTACAGCTGCTCCTCATACCGCCCGCCGGCCGGGTCGTAACTGAAGATCCGTCCGGTGCCGGAGTCCTCGTCGTAGCCGGCGAACAGCGGGACCACCACCAGCCCCTGCATGGCCGCGGCCAGGTTGCCCCGCACCATGGTGGCCAGCCGGTTGGCCTTGCCCTCCAGGGACAGCGCCCGGCCTTCGAGCTTCTCGTAGTGCTCGAGCTCGACCTGGAACAGCCGGATGAGCTCCAGAGCGACCCCGGCCGTCCCGGAGAAGCCCACGCAGGAGAACTCGTCGCTGCGGAATACCTTCTCGATGTGCCGCTGCGCGATCATGCTGCCGGCCGTCGCCCTGCGGTCACCCGCCATCACCACGCCGCCGTCGCAGACGACGGTCACGATCGTCGTGCCGTGCGGCAGGCCGGACAGACCCGAACTCGCCGAGCCCGCACCGGCCGTGCCCAGGTCGCGGGCCCCCCGCGGTTCACTCCCGGGCAGCAACGCGGGCGCGTAACCAGCGAGAAAGTCGGTGAACGACGAGCTTCCAGCACTCATGAAGGCCGCAGGAAACCGCCCGCCGCCGGCGAACTCAGCACCCACCGGGATCCTTCCCATCCGATTTGACGTCCCCGTCCGTTCAGACCCTACTGCCTGCCGCCACGGGCCTGGCCGCTGCCGCCCGGTGACGGTGCTCGCCGGGGGCTGAATTCGCCCAGGGCTGAGCGGCCCGCGGCGGGGAGAAGGGCGGCCGCCCCGCTAGCCACCAGGCCTGGAACTCACTGGCCGCCCTTCTGCACATAGGACCTGACGAACTCCTCGGCGTTCTCCTCGAGCACTTCGTCGATCTCGTCGAGGATCGCGTCCACGTCGTCGGAGAGTTGCTCCTGCCGCTCTCTGACCTCTTCGGCGGCCTCCGGTGCGGTGTCCTCCGCCTCCTCGGCGCGGCGCGTCGTCTGCCGCTGTCCTGACGTGTCCTTAGTCGCCATTCCCGCTACCTCCGTCTCCCGGTCCCTGCCGGGGCCTGGGCCGGCGTTCCTGCACTCTCAACGCTATCTTCGCCTCGGCACATCCTGCCCAATCCTGCCGCCAGGTAACGATAGATACATCACTGCGGTGACGGTCCTGGGGCTGCAGCGACGCAAGTTATTTGTTGTTAGTCCTGGCCGGTGAGCGCGGACACCAGGTCGGCTGCGCTGTCACACCGGTCGAGCAGGTCGCCGACGTGCGCCCTGGTGCCACGCAGCGGCTCGAGGGTGGGCACCCGCTGCAGCGACTCACGGCCCGGGATGTCGAAGATGACCGAGTCCCACGAGGCGGCGGCCACCGCGTCGGCATACTTCTGCAGGCAACGGCCGCGGAAATAAGCGCGGGTGTCTTCCGGCGGCTCGTACACCGCCCTGTCCACCTGGGCGTCGCTGGCCAGCCGGACCATCCGGCCGCGCGCGGCCAGCCGGTTGTACAGGCCCCGGTCCGGCCGGATGTCGGTGTACTGCAAGTCCACCAGCTGCAGCCGGGCGTGCCCCCAGCCGATGCCGTCCCGCTGCCGGTATCCCTCCAGCAGTTCGAGCTTGGCCACCCAGTCCAGCTCCCGGGACAGCGTCATCGGGTCCTCGGCCAGCCGGTTCAGCACCGACTCCCACCGGTTCAGCACGTCGACGGTCATCTCGTCGGCGCCGGTGCCGAACCGGTCCTCCACGTACTTGCGGGCCCGCTCCAGGTACTCCATCTGCAGCTGCACCGCGGTCATCCGCCGGCCGTCGCGCAGCGTCAGCAGGTGGCGGCAGGTGGGGTCGTGCGAGATTGCCCGCAGCTCGGTGATCGGCGCCTCCACGGCGAGATCCCCGTCCAGGAACTTGTCCTCGATCATCGCGAGCACCAGCGCCGTGCTGCCCAGCTTGAGGTAGCTGGACACCTCGCTCATGTTCGCGTCGCCGATGATCACGTGCAGCCGCCGGTACTTCTCCGGGTCGGCGTGCGGCTCGTCCCGGGTATTGATGATCGGCCGCTTGAGCGTCGTCTCCAGCCCGACCTCGACCTCGAAGAAGTCGGCCCGCTGGCTGATCTGGAAGCCCTCACCCCGGCCGTCGGCGCCGATTCCCACCCGGCCGGCCCCGCACACCACCTGCCGGGACACGAAGAACGGGGTGAGGTGCCTGACGATGTCGGCGAACGGCGTGGCCCGCCGCATCAGGTAGTTCTCGTGGAAGCCGTAGGAGGCGCCCTTGTTGTCGGTGTTGTTCTTGTAAAGCTGAATGGTGGCCCCGCCGGGCAGCTCGGCGGCCCGCATGGCCGCCTCGGCCATCACCCGCTCGCCGGCCTTGTCCCAGATGACCGCGTCCAGCGGGTTGGTGCATTCGGGCGCCGAGTACTCCGGGTGCGCGTGGTCGACGTACAGCCTCGCCCCGTTGGTCAGGATGACGTTGGCCAGCCCCAGGTCCTCGTCAGTCAGCTGGGAGGTGTCCGCCGCCTCTCTGGTCAGGTCGAAGCCGCGGGCGTCGCGCAGCGGGTTCTCCTCCTCGAAGTCCCACCTGGCCCGCCGCGCCCTGGCCGCGGTGGCCGCCTGGTAGGCGTTCACCACCTGGGAGGAGGTGACCATGGCATTGGCCCCCGGCTGGCCGGGCACAGCAATGCCGTACTCGGTCTCCATACCCATCACCCGCCGCACACTCATGCTCAAAGCCTAGCCGCGGGTGCGGACAGCGGCCGTCAGGTGCGGCACGCTACAGGTACTGACCGGTGTTGGCGACGGTGTCGATGGACCGGCCGCCCTCCGTGCCGCTCTTGCCGGACACCAGGCTCCTGATGTAGACGATCCGCTCGCCCTTCTTGCCGGAGATGCGAGCCCAGTCGTCCGGGTTCGTGGTGTTCGGCAGGTCCTCGTTCTCCTTGAACTCATCCAGACACGCGGTGAGCAGATGTGCGACACGCAGCCCTTTCTGGCCGGTCTCGAGGAAATCCTTGATCGCCGTCTTCTTGGCCCGGTCCACGATGTTCTCGATCATGGCGCCGGAGTTGAAGTCCTTGAAGTACAGGACCTCCTTGTCGCCGTTGGCGTAGGTGACCTCGAGGAACCGGTTCTCCTCGGACTCGGTGTACATGCGCTCGACCGTACGCAGGATCATGGCCTCGACGGTGGCCTGCGGCGACCCGTCGTGCTCGGCGATATCGTCCGGGTGCAGCGGCAGTTCCTTCAGCACGTACTTGGAGAAGATGTCCTTGGCCGCCTCGGCGTCGGGCCGCTCGATCTTGATCTTGACGTCGAGCCGGCCCGGCCGCAGGATCGCCGGGTCGATCATGTCCTCGCGGTTGGAGGCGCCGATGACGATGACGTTCTCCAGGCCCTCCACCCCGTCGATCTCGCTCAGCAGCTGCGGCACGATCGTGTTCTCGACATCGCTCGAGACCCCGGAGCCGCGGGTGCGGAAGATCGAGTCCATCTCGTCGAAGAACACGATGACGGGCATGCCCTCGCTGGCCTTCTCGCGGGCCCGCTGGAAGACGAGCCTGATGTGCCGCTCGGTCTCGCCGACGTACTTATTCAGCAGCTCAGGACCCTTGATGTTGAGGAAGAAGCTCTTCCCCTCCTGCTTCTTGCCGTCGCCGGCCCCGGCGGCCGCAAGATGCGGGTGAACGTGAGCCCGAACGTCGAGCTCGAGGAGCTGCGGCCCGGCCAGGAGGTCGTGCTCAACGAGGCGCTCAACGTCGTCATCGCC
>DASYAV010000164.1:0-204861 GCA_036501145.1 Streptosporangiaceae bacterium
CTGGCCGGCTCGATGATCCCGACCACGCTGGCCGGGCACTCGTACTGGGCGCTCGAGGACGAGGCCGAACGCAAGGCCCAGCGGATCCAGTTCCACAAGAACCTGGCCATGCTCGGCGGGCTGCTGTTCGCCGTCCTCGAAAAGTGAGGTAAACCCGATCCCGCACCCGTACGAACACCCGAGCAGCTGTTCCGTGGCGGCCGAAGGCCAGCTGGAGGGCAGCCACGGCACGAAGATCAACATCTGGCTCACCTACACCAGATAGCTACGGCAAGCGGCCCGGGGTGGCACCGGGCCGCTCGGTCCGGCTCTCGACTATGACGACCACCGGGTCGCGGCCGGGGGCAGCCCGTGCCGCGCCGCCGGTAGCGAGCGGGCCATCCAGGTTGCGGCCGGGAGCCGGCGCAGGCGGCGGGGGAGCACCCGGCGGCGGGCCGGCCAGCAGCTGGCGCAGCTGGCCAAGGTGGTTGGTGATGGCATCCCTCTGCCTGGCCAGCACGGCCACGTCACGCCGCAGGGTAGCCAGCTGGCGCGCCGTCTCGTCCTTACCTCCCGCCACGGTCTGCTCGGCCTGCGCCTTGGCCTGGGCCAGCATCTGGGCAGCGGTCTTGCTGGCGTCATCGGCCAGCGCCGCGGCCCGCTGGGCGGCTTGGCGGCGGGTCGGCCCAGCCTGGGCGCTGGCCCTGGCGGCTTGCTGTTCAGCCGCGGCCGCCCACTCCTCGGCCTCGGTGACCAGCTTGCGTGTGGCGGCCTGCGCGGCGGCCAGCCGCTCCGCCTGGGCGCGTTCGGCGTCCTCACGCCGGGCCGCGAGGCCGATCTCCAGATCGGCCTCGGCCTGCGCCCGCTGCGCCTCACCGTCGGGTATCAGCCGCTGTGCCTGAGCCCGCATCCGGTCGGCCTGCCGCTTGGCGGTGGTCAGGATTTCATCCCGCTCCCGCCTGGCAGCCGCCTTGATCTGCGGCACCTCCCGTTCGGTGATGGTGCGCAGCCGGGCGGTATCACGCGTGGCCGCGGCCTGCCGTTCAGCGGTCTCGTCAGCGGCGGCGGCACGCAGCTTGCCGATCTCCTGCTCGGTGGCGGCGGTCAGCTCCTCGCACCGGCCCCTTGCCGCGGCCAGCGCCATTCCTGCTTCCCGCTCCGCGGCGGCGCGCGGCTGGCTGATCTCGCGCCTCGCGGCCGCGCGCAATGCATCCGTCTCGTTCTCCGCGGCTGCCCGTACCCCGGCTGCCTCAGCCTTGGCGGCGGCGTGCAGTTCGTTCGCTCTGGATCTGGCGTCCTGGACGATATCGGCGGCCTGCTCCTCGGCCAGGCTCAGCAACTGCTCGATCCGCGACCCTAACCCAGCGTAGGTCGGCCGCTCCCGCTCGCGGAACGGCTGGCTGGCCCCGGCCAGCTGCTGCCGCAAGTCCCGTACCTGCTCGCGGCGCCGCCGCAATTCGGTGCTGACCAGCTGCAGATGCTCATCGACCTGCTGCCGGTCATAGCCGCGGACCAGCACACCGAACACGGGGTGTGGCAGCCCTTCGCCGGGAGCGGTGCTGCCGCCGCTGTCAGCCTCCACCCGCCCCACCCTCCTGGGCAGCAAACAGTGTTGTCAAGCTCAGCCGGTGGGCGGGTGCTCACCGCCAGGCCAGGCTTGCGATATAACGCGACGCTGTATATCGTCCCGATATATCAACTCGATACGTTGGGACGGCGGATTGCCGTAGCCCGGCTGACACGGGAGCTGCGATGAGGCGGATCGACTACGACAAGGAGCAGTACCAGGACTACGCGCGCGGACGTGCTCTCAGTGATGAGCAGATGCAGGCGTGGATCAGCGCCTTCGGAGCCCTGCTGCCCGAGCGGCGCCCGCTGGCCGGACTGGACGTCGGCTCGGGGACCGGCAGGTTTACTCCCGCGCTGGCGCAGGCATTCGGGCCGGTCACCGGTGTCGAGCCGGCAGTCCGGATGCGCGAGATAGCGCAGGCGCGGGCCCGGCATCCCGCGGTGCGGTATCTGGCAGGCTCCGCCGAGAACATCCCGGTGCCGCCCGGCAGCGCCGACTACGCCCTCATGTTCTTGTCCTGGCACCACGTCCAGGACAAGTCCCGGGCGGTCGGCGAGCTGGCCAGGGTGCTCAAGCCCACCGGGCGGCTGCTGCTGCGCTCGAACTTCAGCGACCACATCCCCCCGTCGGGCTGGTGGCTGGAGTACTTCCCCCGCGGGTTCGAGGCGGACGCCGCGCTGTTTCAGCCGCTGCACGAGGTCATCGCGGCCTTCACGTCGGCCGGCTGGCGTGTCGCCAGCTTCGGCAGGATCACCGAGCCGTCCACCTGCACTCGCGGAGACATGCTTGAACGGCTGCGCCTCCGCACCCATTCGAGCTTCGCTCAGCTCACTCCCGGCGAGCTGGAGACCGGCTTCCGCCGGCTGGAGCAGGCCATCGCCGCGGACCCCGGCGCGCCCGCACCGCCAGATGCTGCGACCCTGCTCACCCTCGAAAGGCGCTAGGCATTCCGGGCCAGGCCATGACCCGGCCGCACTGCGATGAGCCGCGCGTGGCGCGCCGCGCAGCGCGAGTGCCGGACGCGGGACCGACCCCAGTCCGGCACTCGGCGAACGGGCTGATCAGAGCCTTACCGTGCCTCCGCAGGTATGGTTCGCGAAGGTCGCGCGGGCGTGGATCTTGTCCAGGCCGGGCCGGTTGGGGATGACCTTCCGGACGGTGAACGAGCCGCTCCGCCCTCCGGTGGTGGCATTCCGCGAGACGGCAACCGCCCCGTTGTCGGTGATCCGCACCGCCCACACCTGGCCGGCCCGGTTCGAGTCGACCTGATATTCCATTTCGATCGCGCGGTCGTCGTGCTTGGCCTTCAGTTCGAAGCGCCCACCGTTGGTGCAGGCGCCATGAGAGCTGACGCCGCCCCCGCCGCCTCCACCGCCGGAAGCGAATGCTGGTGCGGCCGCGGCCAGAAACGGAGCGGTGAGGCCGGCGGTGATCGCCGCGGTCGCCATCAGATGCCGGGTACGTGGGTGATTTCGCATGTCTGCCTCCTGGCTTGTCTGGATCGATGCCGCAAGCCTGGCCACGGGCAAGTCGTAGCGGCAATTAGCCGATCGGCCTAGTCCCGGCGCCGCCAGCCCAGACCGCCAGCCCAGACCGCCAGTCCAGACCGCCGGCCTGAACCGCGGCCAACCCGGGCGCGTGCTCTAGGTGAGGGGAGTGCCACCGCCTGCCGGGGACTAGGACGACTGGCCAATGGCGGACCTGGCCGTGGTCCGGGTTTCACTACCTGAAACAGGTCCCACGGAAGGAAGAAGCATGAAGAAACTGCTGATAACCGGAGCGGTGATCGCTGCCGCGGCCGTGCCCGGCGTCACCGGCCTGGTGGGCAACGCGTCGTTCGCGCAGAGCATCCCGGTCCAGGTCCCGGGGGCCGCCAAGATCATTGACGACCACGGCCAGCACGCCGAGCCGGGGGGTGACCACAGTCAGCACGCCGAGCCGGGGGATGACCGTGGCCGGCACGCCGAGCCCGGGGATGACCGTGGCCAGCACGCCGAGCCCGGGGACGACCGCGGTGAGCACGCCGAGCCGGGGGATGACCGTGGTCAGCACGCCGAGCCAGGGGACGACCGAACGGTGACCGCCGAGCCAGCCGGCGACCGCAGCAGAAGCAGCGGCCCGGACGCGGCGGCCACGACCCGGGGTTCTGACGACAGGCGGGCCTCCGGCTCGGTGACCGCCGGTGATAGCGGGTCACGGCACGGCGGCCACGACGACGGGTCAGCCGACCGTTGACGCAGGCAGACCGCGCGGGCACCACCGGGAACCGCACCTACCCGGCGGTGCCCGCCCGCGTGTCTTGGCTGCGGCTCACCGGAACGCAGGCACGGACCCCGCCGGAGCGCCCGCTGCGGCCCCGGACGGTCATGATCCAGGTCATCGCCGGGACCCTGGCCGTCGTCATCGGGGTCGCAGTGGCGGGTGCGTTCGCGAGCCGCCGGGTCGCCGAACGGGAGGCGGTGACCGATGCCGCCCACACCACCGACCTGATCGCGCAGCAGGTGGTCCAGCCCGTCATCACGAACGGCCTGATCTCGGGTGATCCGGCGTCACTGGCCGCGCTCGGCCGGGTGGTCCGGCGCCAGGTCCTCAGCTCATCCGTCGTCCGGGTCAAGCTGTGGACCGCCGCCGGGCGCATCGTCTACTCCGACGAGCCGCAGCTGATCGGCCAGACGTTCCCGCTGGGAAATGAGGAGCGGGCAGCTTTCGCCCAGCCGGCCGTGCACGCGGAAGTGTCCGACCTGCACCGGCCGGAGAACAGGTTCGAGCGCGGGCGCGGCAAGCTGCTCGAGGTGTACCGGCCGGTCTGGACACCGTCCGGGCAGCCATTGCTGTTTGAGACCTATTCGCCCTACAAGCAGGTGACCCAGCGCACCGGCGAACTGTGGCGCGGGTTCGCCGGCATCACCATCTCCAGCCTGCTGATCCTCATCGCGCTGCTGCTGCCCATCTTGTGGCGGCTGCTGAGCCGGATCAGCAGAGCCCAGACCCAGCGGGAAGTGCTGCTGCAGCGCGCGGTCGACGCCTCTGAGGAGGAGCGCCGGCGGATCGCGGGCACGCTGCACGACGGCCCGGTGCAGGAACTCGCCGCTACGTCGTTCACCGTGGCCGGGGCGGCCGAAAGAGCGGCCGGGAGCGGGCAGCCGGAACTGGCCGGGATGCTCGCGACCGCGGCTGGCGCGGTCCGCGCAAGCATCCGGGGGCTGCGCTCGCTGCTGGTCGACATCTACCCGCCGAGCCTGACGACTGCGGGCCTGGTCCCCGCGCTCACCGACCTGACCGAGGTGCTCGCGGCCCGGAACATCGCCACCCACCTCGAGCTGGCCGAGGATGCGGCGGCACCGCTGTCCCCGGACCGGCAGCAGCTCCTGTTCCGGATTGCCCGCGAGTGCCTGCGGAACGCCGCCCGCCACGCCAGCGCGCACAACGTCGGGGTGCGCCTGTTCCGGCAAGGGCACAGCACCGTGCTCGAGGTCAACGACGACGGCACAGGCTTTGACCCCGCGCCCGTCCTCGGCAATCCCGAAGACGGCCACCTCGGCTTGCGGATTCTCACCGACGTGGCCGCGGATGCCGGGGCGGACCTGCTACTAGCCACCGCGCCCGGGGCGGGCTGCAGGTGGCGGCTGGAGGTACCGGATCCGTGACGACCATCCTGCTAGCGGATGATCACCAATTGGTGCGGGCAGGGCTGGCTAACCTGCTCGACAGCGCCGACGACCTGCAGGTCGTCGGCCAGGCGGCGGACGGACAGCAAGTGCTTGAGCTCGCGGCCGAGCTGGCTCCCGACGTGGTGCTGATGGACCTGTCCATGCCGATCCTGGACGGCGTCGCGGCCACCCGTCGGCTGCTCGCTGCCCATCCCGGGGCCAAAGTCGTCGTTCTCACCTCCTTCTCCGACCAGCCGCGTGTGGCTGACGCGCTGGCCGCTGGCGCGGTCGGCTACCTGCTCAAGGACTGCGAGCCACGGGACCTGATGGCCGCCGTCCGCGCCGCCGCGCAAGGGCACGCACCCCTTGACCCACGGGTCGCCCGGGCGTTGCTGCCCTCCGGCCGGCCCGCCCGCCCCGCCGAAGAGCTCAGCTCCCGGGAGCAGCAGGTGCTCAGGCTGGTGACGAAAGGCCTGGCCAACAAGCAGATCGCGCGATACCTGGGGATCAGCGAATCCACCGTGAAGGCCCACATCGGCAACGTGTTCCGGAGGATCGGCGTGACCGACCGCACCAGCGCCGCCATCTGGGCCCGCGACCACCTGCCAGCATGAGGGGCCCCATCCGATGCGGCCGGGGGTGCGGGTCGCGGTGAACGTTCTTGTCCGTCTGGCGACATCACCTGGCCGCCTGCCTTCTTGGCTGACGACGGGGACGTTCTTACTGTTGCAGGAGTGGCCGCCAGACGCCCGGCATGGCCGTCTGACCTGGCCAATCGGCCTGGCACGCCGGGCAAGGAAGGATGATCACCATGTCTCTGCCATACTGCGAGCCGCTGACTCCCCGCGTACCGGCCGGACGTGTCATCCCCGAACCGCCGCGCCGTGGTGAGGCGGGCGGGGAACCATGCGCGATCTGCTCCAGCGCGGTCACGTCGGCGGTGTGGTCCGATGACCTGTGGACGCTGCATCCGCCGGTCGGCGGGAGCCTGCCAGGGACGGTCTGGCTGGCCTCGCGGGAGCACGTCGACTCGTTCTGCGACCTTCCGCCGGCCGCGGCCGCGGACTTTGGCAGGGTGGCGGCCACGGTCGAGCGGGCGATCCTGTCGCTCGGCGGGACAGCCAGGGTCCACCTGTACCGCTGGGGGGATGGCGGGGCCCACTTCCACGTGTGGTTCCTGCCGCGCCCGCTGGGCATGCTCGAGGCGCAGGGGATGATGCTGGCGCTGTGGGAGGACGCGCTGCCCAACGTCCCCGACGAGGAACTCAGAGCGGCCGCCGAGCGGGTCGCCGCCGCGATGGACTCCGCCGCCGCAGATGCGTGAGACACCAGCCGAGATGGCTGAGCTGCAGCGGCTTCTCGGCCGCTCCCGCGCCCAGGCGACCGGTCATCTGCGCGACATCATCGACGACCGCCGGTCCTTGTCCGCCCCGGATATCACCACCCTGCTCACCGGGATGAAGGTGCTCGCCCTCGCTACCGCCACAGCCCGCGGTGAGCCCCGGATGAGCGCGGTGGACGGCCACTTCCTCCATTGGGCCGCGCACTACGGCGGTTCTCCGCTGGACTGGGGCGAGGACATCCGCCTGTACCGCCTGGCTGCATCGTGGATGGTCGGCTACGCATCCGACCGCGAGAAACTGCTGGGTGCGGCAGCACGGTGGCCCAGCTGACAAACGGGCGGTTCAGGCGTGCTGACCGTCTACGGCGGGGTGAAGGCCGCGAGCAGGGTGGCGGTGATGAACCCAGCGGCGTCGCCGGGCTTGATACGGCCGGCGGCGGCGTCTTCGGCCGCGCCGTGCATCAGGCTGAATGCGGTGCTGACCAGCCACTGCTCCGGCAGGTCGGTGCGGAAGGTCCCGGCGTCCTGGCCCCGCCCGATGAGGGATCGCATGCGGCGCAGGATCGGGTCGTGAACGCCGCGGATGCGCTCGGCGGAGAGTTCCCGCTGGGCGGCGAACAGGATGTTGCGGAACTGGTGGACGATCTGCCAGGACGAGGTGACCAGCCGGGCGAGTGCGTCGGCGGGGGCGCCGCCGGTGTCCGTGGCATCGAGGATCGCGTCCGCGTGCTCGATGGTCCGGGCCAAGACGGCGTCGACGAGGTCTGCTCGTGTCTTGAAGTGGCCGTAGAGCGTGATGCGGCCGACCCCCGCGGCGGCGGCGATGTCCGCGATGCTCATCTCGGGGTCGCGTGCCAGGCAGTCGGTGGCGGCGTCCAGGATCGCCGCGATGTTGCGCCGGGCGTCGGCCCGCTGCGCCCGTGGCGCGGTGCCGCGCGCTCCGCTGGAAGGCATCCTCGGCCGCTCCTTTACTGAACATCCATGTATGAGTTAGCGTAAGCGCTCATAAATCATACAGGCTAGTTCAAGTTAATCCAGGCTGCCGAAGCGGAAGACCAGCCCGCCGCTCAGTAGTAGCCGGTGGTGCCGTCGACGCGCTCGCGGAGCAGGTCGGCGTGGCCGTTGTGCCGCGCGTACTCCTCGATCATGTGGGTGACGATCCAGCGCAGCGACCAGGGCTGCCCGGTGCGCTCGGACGTCTCCTTGCTGAGCACATCCAGGCTCGCCGCCTGCGCGAGCACCTGCCGCGACGCGGCGCACTCCCGTTCGAAGGCACTGAACGTCTCCGCCGGGTCGGCCTGGTCGACGTCGTTGAAGTCCGCGTCCTCGTCGGCGGACCTGTCGTACAGATCGGGCACGCCGTCGCCGAGGAACACCGCCCGGAACCAGCCGCGCTCCACCTCCGCCATGTGCCGGACCAGCCCGAGCAGGGACAGGGTGGACGGCGGGGCCGCCCGCCGCCGGAGCTGCTCGGCCGTCAGGTCCGCACACTTCCAGATCAGGATCCCGCGGTGATGCTCCAGCCAGCCGGTCAGCAACTCCCGCTCGCCCGCGTTCTGCGCCGGTCGCGCCCGGTCCGTCGCCATGCGGTGACGATCTCACGGCAGGCCCAGCCGTACCACCGGTTTACCGCGCTGGGCTGCGCCGACACATCGCGCCGGCCGTGCGCTGGGCTACGCCGGCTGGGCCTGGCGGTGCCGGACGGTGCCGTCGGCCATGACGTCACCGCCGGTGCACCGCCACTCGATCTTGCCGCCTTCGAACTGCTCCTGGTACAGCGAGGCGTACACCCCGCCTTGGCGCAGCAGCGAGCGGTGGGTCCCGGATTCCACGACGCGCCCGCCGTCGACGACGTTGATGATGTCCGCTTTGACGATGGTGGACAGCCGGTGGGCGATGGCGATGGTGGTGCGTGATCCCATGAGGCTGTCGAGGGCTTTCTGCACCTCGCGCTCGCTGGCCGTGTCCAGCGCCGAGGTCGCCTCGTCCAGGATCAGGATGCGCGGGTCGTGCAGCAGGACCCGCGCGATGGCCAGGCGCTGTTTCTCACCGCCGGACAGCCGGTACCCCCGCTCGCCCACGATCGTGTCGTAGCCGTCAGGGAACTCCATGATCCGGTCGTGGATATAGGCCGCCCGGGCGGCCCGTTCGACATCGGCCGCGGGCGCGTCGGGACGGCCGTAGCTGATATTGGCCAGGATGCTGTCGTGGAACAGGTAGCTCTCCTGGGTCACGAATCCGATGGCCGCGGCCAGCGACGCCTGGCGGACGTTCCGCACGTCCGTGTCATCGATCTGCACCGAACCGCCGGTGACGTCGTACAGCCGCGGGATCAGGTAGCTGATGGTGGTCTTGCCGGCCCCGCTCGGCCCGACCAGCGCCACGAGCTGGCCGGGGCCGGCTTCGATGCTGACCCCCGCCAGCGCGTCCCCCGGCGCGCCTGAATAGCGGAAGTGCACGTCCCGGAGCACCACCCGCCCGCCGCCGCTGGCCACCGGCAGATCCAGCGCGCCGGGGGCATCGACGATGTCGGGCACGACGTCGAGGTACTCGAAGATCCGGTCGAACAGGGCCAGCGAGGACCGCAGTTCCACCGAGACCTGCAGCAGCTGCCCGATCGGGAAGTACAGGCGGGTCTGCAGCGTGGTGAAGGCCACGATGGTGCCCGCGGAGACGGCGGTGCCGTGCGCCAGCAGCAGGCCGGCGATCAGGTACACCGCGGCCGGGGTGATCGACAGGAACGACTGCACGATGGCGTAGAAGCCCTGGCCGATCATCTGCTGGCGGACTTCCAGGTCGGCCAGGCGCTGATTTTCCTCGTGGTAGCGGGTGGTGTCGCGTGCCTGGTTGCCGAAAGCCTTCGCCAGCAGCACCCCGGACACCGAGAGGGTCTCCTCGGACAGTGCGCTCATCGCCGCCAGCGACTCCTGGGTCGCCCGCGCCACCTGGCGGCGCCGCTCGCCGACCGCCCTGGTCAGCCAGAAGAACGCCGGAACGGTGATGAGCGCCACGATGGTCAGCTGCCAGCTGATGATGACCATGGCGACGACGGTGGACACGAAGGTGACGACGTTGGCCAGGATGCTTGAGGCGGTGGTGGTGACCACCGACTGGACACCGCCCACGTCGTTGGCCAGCCGGGACTGGATCTCGCCGGTCTTGGTGCGGGTGAAGAAGGCGAGCGAGAGCGTCTGCAGGTGCGCGTAGAGCCGGTCCCGCAGGTCCCGCATGACCAGCTGGCCGACCCGGGTTGTCTGGTAGGTCTGCAGGATGCCGATGGCGCCGTTGACGATCGGGACCACGGCCATGATGGCGACCAGGATGACGAGCAGCCGGACGTTCGGGCCGCCGCGGACGAACAGTGCCTTGTTGAAAACGGTCTGGATCAGCAGCGGGTTGATGATGCCGATCGTCGAGGTCAGCACGATCAGCCCGACGACGGCGGCCACCTGGCGCCGGTAGGGCCGGAACAACGGCACTATCCGGCGGACGGTGGCCCGGTTCGGGTGGGCCGGATCGGCCGGGTTCCCGCTGGGCGCAGATCGCGGTCCGGGGGTTGTCACGGCACCCGCCGGCAGGCCGGCGGTGTGCCCGGCTCACGTCCGGCCCCTGCGCACATCTTCATACCCGGCCTCCTCCGCGACGCGATCCCCGGGCCGAGCCAGGGCCATGTGTCTGCTCCACCCACTCCCTATCATCGCCAGCGTGTCCGCTGGCGGTGACGCCGAGGATGATCCCAGGATGTTGACCCGGCCGTCCTGGCCGCCCTGGATCACGTCCCGGGCAGGCGGCGGACCTCAAGTAGTTCGAGTCGGAGTGCTTCGATCCGGGGCAGCACGCCATGCAGCGCGGCTTGGTCGGCGATGCCTCGCAGCAGCGTGGCGTGGCCTTGTGTGTGGGCCTGGAGGGTGGGAACGCGCGCTGCATGGCGGCCCCCAGATGGCCACGGACACGAATCTCGTAGCCGGCCGGCGGCTGCTGGCTGGTCATCGGCTCACCGCTTGCTGCGGGTGGCGGTCGTTGTCGTCCTGGCCAGGGAGTAAACGCACAAGATGGCGAGAAGCAGCGCGAAGGCGAGCACGGCCGGAAAGGTTCCGGTGACCCCGGACAGCAGCCCGACGCCGACCACGGGGATGATCAGCCCGGCATAGCAGGCGACGAAGAACGTGGATACGACGTGGCCGCGCCGCTCGGGTGGGGCCAGGTGGCTGGCGGTGGCCAGGCTGCCCAGGAAGATCGCGCCGGCCGCGACTCCGCCGGCGGCCGTCCCCGCTAGGAACAGGCCCATCGCTGCCTGGGCCAGGGCGGTGAGAATGAGGGCCAGCGAGGCCAGGAACAGGCCCAGGCCCGCCAGCACGACCCGGCGGCTGGGGAACCTGGACACCGCGACCTGGGTGATGGTCCCCACCGCGAACATGCAGAAAACCACCGCGCCCTGGACGGCGTGGCTGCCCTGGTGCAGCACGCCGCCGAGGAAGCCGGGCACCAGGGAACTGAACAGCCCGAGCAGGGCGAAGGCGGCGAAGGCGGCCACGGCGGCGGCGATGAACTGGCCCCGCCCCCGCTCGGGGATGCCCAGGCCGGCGAAACGCAGGGCGGGCCGATGCCGCCGGCTGACCGTTTCGGGGATGAACATCAGGCAGCCGCCCGCGGCGGCCAGCACGGCCAGGTATGCCTCGAACACCAAGGTGGTGGGATGCGGGGCGTACTGGGCGAACAGTCCGGCGATGAGGGGGCCCAGGCCGAGGCCGCCCATGTTCGCGGCGGTGGCCACCAGCGAGGCCCGGCGGCCGGCGGTGGCCGGGACCAGTTCGGTCAGTGCGGCCGTGGCCGTGCCGGTCATCAGCCCGGCCCCGAGCCCGGACAGGACCCGTCCGGCCAGCAGCGCCCACTCGTTGGGAGCGAGGATGAACGCGACCGTGCTCAGCGCGGCGGCGACGAGGGCGACGGCCAGCACCGGCTTGCGTCCGGCCTGATCGGACGACCGCCCGGCCAGCAGCAAGGCCGCCAGCACCGCGGCGGCGTAGACGGCGAAGATCATCGTCACCATGGCCGCGGAGAAATGCCACCGCGCCTGGTAGATCACATACAGCGGGGTCGGCAAGGTGGTGCCGAACATGGTGGCGGCGAACACGAACGCCAGCAGCCAGAATGCGATCCGGTGGCGGCTGGGTCGGCTGCTGAGCTGGCTCGCCTGCGCTTCGCCGGGCCGGTCAGCCCCGTCCGGGCCGGGTGTGTGGCCGCGAGCATCGGGCGTTGCCGTGGTCTGCGGCCACTCCCGGCGGGAATCAGCGACAGTAGGGCTCATGGGTTTCCGCTCCTTCCGTTTCCGTTGGCTGCCAGCAAGCCTCACGCCCGGCCGGGTGACCGGGCGTCACACGGCCGGGTGATTCGCGCCCACGGATCACCCGCCAGACGCGGCCTGAAGGCCAGGGACCGCCGGTCCCGCAGGGCGAGGACGTAGGGTAAAGGCCTGGCGAGGAGGGCGCCGTGGGGTCCAGCGACCGGTCCGCGACGGACGGCCTGCTCGCCGCTCCTGCCGTCCGGGACGGGGTCGTCTGCCGCGGCGTGCTCTTCGATCGGCTCGCCGGGGCCGGGCGGGTGACGGAGGTCTCGGCGCCTCCCGGTAGCGGGAAGACGGTCCTGCTGCGTTCCTGGATCGGCGCCGCGGGCCTGGCCGAACGGGCCGCGTGGGTGCTGGTGCAGGGCGAGGATCGCGACCCGCAGCGGTTCTGGCTGTCGGTGTTCGGCGCCTTGCGGGCCACCGCGGCCGGGGCGAAGCTGGTGCGGCCGCTGACGGCCGCCCCGGGCCTGGACGGGTGGGACGTCGTCGAACGGTTGCTTGAAGATCTTAGCGGTCTGGCGGACCAGACCTGGCTGGTGATCGACGACGTGCACGAGCTGCGTCCGGCCGAGACACTGCGTCAGCTGGAGTTGCTGGTGATGCGGGCTCCGCCGATGTTGCGGTTCGTGCTGGCCACCCGGCACGATCTGCGGCTGGGCCTGCACCGGCTGCGGCTGGAGGGGGAGCTGACCGAGATCCGCGCGGCCGATCTGTGCTTCACCCAGGCCGAGGCGCGGGCGCTGTTCGAGACGGCCGGGGTTTCGCTGTCCGGCTCGGCCCTGGCACAGCTGTATGACCGGACCGAGGGCTGGGCGGCGGGACTGCGGCTGGCGGCGCTGTCGCTGACCGGGCATCCCGATCCGGACCGGTTCGCGGCCGAGTTCTCTGGCAGCGAGCGCACCGTGGCGGAGTACCTGCTGGCCGAGGTGCTGGATCGCCAGCCCGAGCCGGTTCGGCGGCTGCTGCTGCGGACCTCGGTCCTGGACCGGGTGAATGGTGAGCTCGCCGACCTGCTGACCGGCGGCACCGGCAGCGAGCGGGTCCTGCAGGAGCTGGAGCAGGCCAACGTGTTCGTGGCCTCGCTGGATGCCCGGCGGGCCTGGTTCCGCTACCACCAGCTGCTGGCCGACCTGCTGCAGCTGGAGTTGCGTGGCAGCGTGCCAGGCGAGCTGCCCACGCTGCACCGTGCCGCGGCGGGGTGGTACGCCGAGCATGGGTTCGCGGTCGAGGCGGTCCGCCACGCCCAGGCCGCAGAAGACTGGGCGCTGGCCGCGCGTCTGCTGGCGGACAACTGGGTCGGCCTCGGCCTCAATGGGCTGGGCGCCACCGCGCACGACCTGCTGGCCGGGTTCCCAGCCGGCGTGATAGCGGCCGATGCGGAGCTGGCCGCGCGCAAGGCCGGGGCCGAGCTGGGCCGAGGGTCGTTGGAGAAGGCCGAACGGCACGCGGTTCTCGCGGCCCGGGGGGTGGATTCGGTACCGCCGGAGCGGCGCGGGCGTGCGCAGGTGGTACTGGCCGTCGTGCGGATGCGGCTGGCCCGTCAGCGCGGGGATCTCGCGGCGGTGGCCGAGGAGGCACAGCCGTTGCTGGCCCCGGCCGGGGCCGCTGACTCGGCGCGGCTGGGGCTGGGCGAGGACCTGCGCGCGCTGGCGCTGATCAACCTCGGCATCGCCGAGGTCTGGACCGGCCGGTTCGACGACGCGGACCGGCACCTTGAGCAGGGTGTCGCGCTGGCGCACCGGATCGGGCGACCCTATCTGGAGGTCACCGGCCTGGCACACTGGTCGCAGCTGGTGAGCTGGTGGTCCTTCCCGCTGGGGGCGCAGCGGAGCACGCAGGCGATCGAGCTGGCCGGGCAGCATGGCTGGGCTGATGAGCCGGTTGCCGGCGTGGCTCATCTGTCGCTGGGCATGGCGATGGTCGCCCAGGGCCGTCTCGCAGCGGGAGAACACTCGCTCCTGCAGGCTGAGCGCACGCTTCGGGCCGAGGCCGCGCCAGCACCCGGGATGCGGCTCCGCCACGCCCGGGGGCTGCTGGAGTTCCTCAACGGCCGTCCCGCGGACGCGCTGGACGCGTTCCGGGCGGCCGAGCGGCTGGCCGGGCTGCTGGTTACCGAGCACACGCTCGCCCGGCGGCTGCGTTCACACGTGCTGCAGACGCTGGTGCGGATGGGCGAAACGAAGCGCGCCGAACAGGCACTCGCCGGGATGGCCGGGCCGGAGCGCGACAGCGCAGAGCTGCGCAACGCCATCGCCACGCTGCGGCTCGCCCAGAACGACCCGAAGGCGGCGGTGGCTGCGCTCGCGCCTGTCATCGACGGCTCCGCCGCGCTCGTGCACGCGCACCTGTGGGAGGTTCAGGCCTGGCTGCTCGAGGCGATCGCGCGGGACGCGCTGCGCGAAGTAGCCGCGGCCAGGCGTGCCCTGGAGCATGCCCTCGACCTCGCCCAGCCTGAGGATCTGCTCTTCCCCTTCCTGTTCGATCCCGCACCCGGGCTGCTCGAGCGCCACCGCAGGCTGGGCACCGGTCACGCGGCTTTCATCTCCGGCATCCTCGACGCGCTGGCCGGCCGAGAGCGCGCGGCCTCGCCAGGCAGCGAACGTGCAGCGGACAGCGGCTTGCGCGAGCCGCTCAGCCACAGCGAGGTCCGCGTCCTGCGTTACCTGCCGACCAAGCTGTCAGCTCCGGAGATCGCCGACCAGCTCTACGTGTCGGTGAACACCGTCAAGACCCACATGCGCCACCTGTACGACAAGCTCGGCGCGCACCGCCGCCACGAGGCCGTGGAGCGCGCCCGCGCCCTCGGCCTGCTGGCGCCCCCGCCGCGACGGCGCTGACCAGGTGCACCGCCAGAGGCCATCGCCCGGTGCGAATCACCCGGCCGTGTGACGCCAGCTCACCCTGCCCAGGGTGACCCTTGCTGATGTCACCGACTCGGTGGCGGCGCCTACTGATCATCAACGACTAGGAGAACGCCATGAGCACCTCATTGCCCACCAGCAGGCTGGGCTGGACCGACATGCACATCACCCGGGTCGGCTTCGGCGCCTGGGCCATCGGCGGAGGCGGCTGGGCCTACGCGTGGGGCGGCCAGGACGACACCGAGTCCATCGCCGCCATCCGCCACGCCGTCGAGTCCGGCATCAACTGGATCGACACCGCCGCGGTCTACGGGCTGGGTCATTCCGAGGAGATGGTGGCGGTCGCGCTGGCCGGGATCCCGGAGGCGGACCGGCCCTACATTTTCACCAAGGGTGGGCTGGTCTGGAACCCGTCTGACCGGGCCGCGGCGCCCCGGCGGGCCGGTGCCCCGGCGAGCTTGCGGGCCGAAGTCGAGGCCTCGCTGTGCCGTTTGGATGTGGAGCGGATCGACCTCTACCAGATGCACTGGCCCGCGCAGGACGGCACCCCGGTGGAGGAGTACTGGCAGGTCTTCCAGGAGCTCAAGCGGGAGGGCAAGATCCGCGCAGCGGGACTGTCCAACCACGACATCTGGCAGCTGGAGACGGCCGAGGAAATCGGCAACGTGGACGCGATCCAGCCGCCGTTCAACCTGATCCACCGCGACGCCGCCGATGATGTGCTGCTGTGGGCCAGCGAGCACGAGGCCGGAGCGATCGTCTACAGCCCGATGGCCTCGGGCCTGCTGTCCGGGGCGTTCACCGCCGGACGGGCGGCCAGCCTGCCCGCCGGAGACTGGCGGGCCAGCCACCCCGACTTCACCAAGCCGGCCCTGCGGGCCAACCTGGCCCTAGCCGACGCCCTGCGGCCGGTCGCCGCACGCCACGACGTCACCCCGGGTGCCGTGGCCGTCGCCTGGACCCTCTCGTTCCCGGGCGTGACCGGGGCCATCGTGGGCGCCCGGCGGCCCGGGCAGGTTGACGGCTGGCTGCTCGCGGCAATCCTGGAACTGAAGGAAGACGACCTCGCCGATATTGCCGCCGCCATCCACGCGACCGGCGCCGGCACCGGCCCGGCAACCCGCTGACAGGCCGGCCGACTAGCAGAGATTGGACTGAGAACGATGAGTAGTCATGTGGATGCCGCCGTCCTGGGCACTGGCATCATGGGCTCGGCCATGGCCCGCAACCTGGTCGCGGCCGGGCTGCGCACGACGGTGTGGGACCGGTCAGCACGGGCCACCGCGCCCCTGGCCGGCTTGGGAGCGGCGGTGGCGGCGACCCCGGGGGAAGCGGTCCGGGATGCCCGGGTAGTGATCACCATGCTGCCTGCCGCCGACGCCGTCGAATCGGTCATGTTCACCAGCGGGGCCGCGCAGACGCTGGCCCGCGGTGCGGTGTGGGCGCAAATGGGCACGATCGGCGTCACGGCCACCACCGGGTTCGCCGGCCGGCTAGGCGAGCTGCGGCCGGATGCGCTGTTCGTGGACGCCCCCGTGTCGGGCAGCAAGGGCCCGGCCGAGGCCGGCCAGCTGCTCATCCTGGCGTCCGGCCCGCCAGCGGCGCAGGCGGCCGTCGGCCCGGTGTTCTCGGTGATCGGCCGCAAGACCGTCTGGCTGGGTGAGGCCGGGCAGGGCAGCCGGATGAAGCTCGCCGTCAACGCCTACATGTCGGTGCTGATCGAGGGTGTCGCCGAGGCACTGGAGCTGGCCGGCCGGATGGGTCTTGACGCGGCCGCGCTGGCGGAGGCGATCGAAGGCGGGCCGCTGGATGCGCCGATCGCCGACGCCAAGCTGCACAAGATGCACAGCGGCGATTTCGCGCCGGAGTTCCCGCTGGAGTGGGCGCTCAAGGACGTCGACCTGGCGATAGCGGAGGCCGATGGCGACCGGCTGCCGCTTCTAGAGGAGCTGTCCCGCCAGTGGGCCGTGGCGGTCGCGGCGGGCCATGGCCGGGAAGACGTCAGCGCCGCCCGGCTGGCGCTGGGCCGCGGAACCACCACCCAGCGGACCTGACGGGAAGCGCAGCTTAACTCATCCCGGCGGGTCCGGAGGTCATTCGATGGCGGTTGCCTCGCTGATGACCGGCACCAGAATTACGGCGGGTTGTACAGGTGGCAGGCAACCGAGACCGCGTCGCCGGTCCCGGTGAGACCTGCCTCGCCCTCGCTGGCCAGCACCGGATCGGCGGCGGGGTGGAACTGCGCCGCGACGCCGGGGCCCTCGGCGGCCAGCCGGGAAACCCCCCGCCACAGCGGGGTGTCCGGCTCCTCGTCCCGGATCCGCTCCAGCAGGGCGAGCAGGTCGGCGGCCCGGCCGCCGCTGGCCTGGAGCAGGGCGTCGCCGCCGGAGATGTCCAGCGCGTCGAGCGGCCCGACCAGCGCGGCCTCACGCTGATACTCCTCGACCGGCAGCGTGGTCCAGCGCTGCTCGAGCAGGCCGCGCAGGTCCCGGCCCTCCCAGCCGCACGGGGCGAACGCGCGCGGGCAGCGCGGGTGGAACGCGCACCCGGCCGGCGGGCGCACCGCGTCGGGCACCTCCCCCCGCGGCAGATCCCGGGGCACCGCGCGGTGCGGGTCTGGCTCGGGAACCGCCCGCAGCAGCGCCTCGGTGTACGGGTGCCGCGGGTTGGCGAAGATTTCCGCGGCCGGGCCGATCTCCACGATCCGGCCCAGGTACATGATCGCGACCCGGTCGCAGACCAGCTTGGCGGTGGCCAGGTCGTGGGTGATGTAGATGTAGGTGAGATCGAGACCCCGCCGCAGTTCGAGCATGAGATCGAGGACCTTCGCGCGGACGCTCATGTCGAGCATGGACACCGGCTCGTCGGCGACCAGCAAATCCGGCCCGGTGATGATGGCCCTGGCCAGCGCGGCCCGCTGCTTCTGCCCGCCGGACAGGTCACCCGGGTATTTCGGCAGGAACTGCTCCGCGGGCACCAGGCCGACCCGTTCGAGCGCGTGGCAGACCATCTCCCGCGCGGTGCTCCGGCTGCTGGTAATGTGGTGGATCCGCAGCGGGTGGCCGACCGACTGCAGGATCGTCATGGCGGGATTGAGCGAGGCGTGCGGGTCCTGGTAGACCATCTGCACCCGGCGGCGCAGCGGCCGCACCTGGGCCTCGGGCAGGCGGGTGATGTCGCGCCCGTCAATGGTGATATTTCCCGACGTCGCGGGGACCAGCCGCAGGATGGCGCGGCCCAGTGTGGTCTTGCCGCTGCCGGACTCGCCGACCAGCCCCAGCACCTCGCCGCGCCGGACCTGGAAGCTGACCCCGTCCACCGCCTTCACCGACGCCGTCTGGCGGCCGAGGACCCGCTGGCCGAAGGTGCCGCGCAGCGCGAAGTGCACCCTCAGCCCGGTCACGTCCAGCAGGACCGGAGCCCCCGTGCCCGCTGACGCTGATCCGTCACGGGCGGTGGCCGCAGCGGGGCCGAGCCTCTCCATGTCGGTCATGCTTCCTCCGCGACCGAGATCGCCCGCCGCGGCAGCGGCGCGTCGCCGCCCGCCGGGATCTGGCCCGCAGCTCGCAGCCAGCAGGCGGCCTGGCCCGTTCCCCTGCTGCCCACCTCGGGCGGCTCGCGGGACTCGCAGATCACCATCGCATCGGGGCAGCGCGGGTGGAACCGGCAGCCCGGCGGCGGGCTGGCCAGGTCCGGCGGCGCCCCGGGAATGTGCCGCAGCTCGGTGGTGGACAGCGAGATCGTGGAGCGCAGCAGTTCCCGGGTGTAGGGATGCCGGGGCTCGGTGAAGATGTCCGCCGTGCTGCCCTGCTCGACGATCTTCCCCGCGTACATGACCGCGACCCGCTCACACGCCTCGGCCACCAGCGCCACGTTGTGCGTGATGAGCAGCATCGCGGCGTCGAAGTTCATCTTGAGGTCGGCGAGGATCCGCAGAATCTGCGCCTCGACCAGCACGTCGAGTGCCGTGGTCGGCTCGTCGGCCAGGACGACCGCCGGGCGCAGCACCAGCGCCAGCGCGATCATGATCCGCTGGCGCATCCCGCCGGAGAACTCGTGCGGGTAGTCCCGCAACCGGGTTGGCGGGATGCCCATGCCGCGCAGCGTCTCCAGGGACCGGCGCTCGATGTCCGCCCGGGACAGCGAAGGCTGGTGCGCGCGCAGCACCTCGGCGAAGTGGTCGCTGATCCGCATGAGCGGATCGAGCCGGGTCATCGGCTCCTGGAAGATCAGCCCGAGCTCCGCGCCGCGCAGCGCCCGCAGGTCACGTGCGCGCAGGCCGACCAGGTTCTCCCCGCGCAGCCGGACCTCCCCGTCGACCGCGGTGCGGTCGGGGAGCAACCCGAGGACGGAGCGGGCGAGCGTGGACTTGCCGCAGCCGGACTCGCCGACCAGGCCGAGCATCTCGCCGGGCCACACGTCGAAGCTCACCCCGTCGACGGCACGGACCGGCCCGCGCGTTGTGCCGTACCACACCCGCAGGTCCCGGACGGCCAGGGCAGGCTCGGTCACGCTTCTCCTCCCTCATTCGCCCCGGTGCGGGCAGGCAGCACCACGCGCCGGAAACTCCGGCGGCGCAGCACCGGGTTCAGCGTGTCGTTCATGCCCTCGCCCACCATGGTGAGGCCGGTGACGAGCAGGATCAGCGCGAGCCCGGGGAACAGGCCGGTCCACCAGTAGCCGGCCTGCGCGTCGGAGATCGCCCGCGAGATGTCATACCCCCATTGCGCCTCGGCGGTCGGGTCGAGCCCCACGCCCAGGAACGACAGCCCGGCGAGGGTGAGGATCGCATCGGCCGCGTTCAGTGAGGCCACGACCGGTACCGTCTGGATGACGTTGAGGAACACGTACCTGGTGACGATCGTGAACGGTTTCGCGCCGAGCGCCCGCGCCGCCTCGACGTACAGTTCCTCCCGCACCGTGATCACGCTGTTCCTGACCACCCGGAAATACTGCGGTATGTAGACGACCGTGATGGAGATCGCCGCGGTCATCACCCCGCCGCCAATCTTGTTCTCCAGCAGGAACGCGATCGCGATGGCCAGCAGCAGGTAGGGAAACGCGAACAGGGCGTCCATGATGAGCACGAGGACCCGGTCCAGCCAGCCGCCGACGTACCCGGCGAGCAGGCCGAGCGGCACCCCGACGCACACCGAGAAGATGACGGCGAGCACGACGACCTCGATCGCGGTCTGCGCGCCGAACACCACCCGGGACAGGACGTCTTCGGACTCGACGGTGGTGCCGAACCAGTGCGCGCCGGACGGCGCGGCCTGCTTGGGGAACCGGCCGATGCATGCCCCGTGGACGAGGTGGGCGCAGTACTGGTTCCAGTTGTAGGGAGCGATCTGCGGGGCGAAGACCGCGAGCACGACGAAGAACAGCACCAGCCCCAGCCCGATCCATACCATCCACCGGGCCAGGCCCCGCGCCTCCAGCAGCGGGCCGAGGGCGCGCCGCACGCCGGTCCGGGGCGTCCCGCGGCCGGCCTCCGCGGCCTCGTCGGCGCCGGGCGCCGGGATCAGGCCGTCGCTGGTGGTCATCGGTACCGCACCCTCGGGTCGATCCAGGCGGTGAGAAAATCGATCAGCAGGCTCACCACCACGACCGCGAGCGCGAACACGGTGATGATCCCCTGCACCGCCGAGTAGTCACGGTTGTCCAGGTAGTAGACGAGCTGGTTGCCGATCCCGGGCCAGTTGAAGGTCTCCTCGGTGAGCACGGCACCGGACAGCAGCAACGCGGCCTGCAGGCCCATGATGGTGACGACCGGCACCAGCGCGTTGCGGAGGCCGTGCCGGAGCACCACGTTCCGTTCCGGGACGCCGCGGGCCCGGGCCGCCTCGATGTAGTCGCCACGCAGCGACTGGATCATGTTGACCCGGATCAGCCGGATGAACACCCCCGCGATGACCAGGCCGAGCGTCACCGCGGGGAGCACCAGGTGCCGAAGCAGGTCGGGCAGGGCCCCCCACTGCCCGTCGATGATCGCGTCCAGGATGAGGATGTTCGTATGCGTCGGCAGGTTGACCTGCACGATGGGGCTGGCCTGGCCGGACGGTGGCAGCCAGCCCAGCTCCGTGCTGAAGACGAACTGGCCGAGCAGGCCGAGGAAGAACACCGGCGCCGCGTAGATGACGATGCCGAACAGCCGGGACGAGGCGTCGAACCAGGTGTCGCGCAGCCGGCCCGCCAGCAGCCCGAGCGGGACGCCGACGACCACCGCCACGAAGAGTGCCGCCACGGTCAGCTCGAGGGTGGCCCCGCCGTTCTGGATGAGGATCTGGGAAACCGGACGCTGGTCGGTGATCGTGGTGCCGAAGCGGCCGGTGAAGACGTCCTTGAGGTATCGCGCGTACTGCAGGTACAGCGGCGCGTCGAAGCCCGCCGCCCGTTCCCGCTGGGCGATCACCTGCGGGCTGGCGTGCGCGCCGAGGGCCGCGGCGATCGGGTTGCCCGGCGCGACCCGCAGCAGCAGGAAGACGATCGTCAGCAGGATCAGCACCATCGGCACGGCCAGCAGCAGCCGCGTGATCAGGTAACTTCGCAGCGACCCGCCCGTCCCGGCCATGCCCGCGTCCGGCTCCTTCCTGTCACGCCTGCCGTGCCCGTCGCGCCTGCTGCGCTTGCTGTACCCCGCCAGCCTGCCGTCAGGACTTGCCGACCAGCCAGAAGCGGAAGTTGTACGACGGGTCCAGGGTCTGGCTCACACCGGTGACACCCGAGCGCACCGCGGCGATCTGGCCGCCCTGCCACAGCGGGATCAGCGGCGCGTCCTGCGCGGTCAGCTGCTGGATCTTCCCGAAGATCCGCGTCCGCGCCGCCGGGTCCGTCGTCTTTTCCTCCTGCGCGGTCAGCTTGTCGACCGTCTGGTTGCAGTAGTGGTTGTTCATGAAGTCCGGGATCTTCGGGTTGCAGTCCACGTAGAACGGTGCCGTGTAGTCGTCGGCGTCCGGGTAGTCGGGGAACCAGCCAAGCTGGTAGACGCCGTACTGGTCGCTGGTGGCCGCCTTGACGTAACTCGCCCAGTCGGCGGTGTTCAGCGTCACCTTGAACAGGCCGGAGGCATCCAGCTGACGCTGGACCTCGGTGTACTCGTCGGTGGACGCCTCGCCGTAGTGGTTCGTGTTGTACCAGAGCGTGAACGACACCGGGGTCTTCACCCCGGCCGCGGCCAGCACCTGCTTGGCCTTGGCCGGGTTCGGCGTGGTGCCGTAGACGCTGGCGAACGCGTTGGTGTGCCCGGTCAGCCCGGACGCGATGATCGAGTACAGCGGCTTGACCGTGTCGTTGTAGGCCGCGGACGCGATGTCCTGCCGGTTGACCAGGTATGCGATCGCCTGCCTGATCGCGTGCTTCTGCGCCGTGGTGTTGCCCGGCTGGCTCTTCATGTTGAAGACCAGGTAGCGGATCTCGATGCCGTGCCCGTAGATGACGTCCACCCCGGGAGCATTGGTCAGGCTCTTGACCTGCGTCGGGCTCATGTCGCGGTAGGCGATGTCGATCGAGCCGGAGCGGACGTCGGAGACCAGCGTGCTCGCGTTCTGCTCGTACTTGACGATGAATTCCTGGTTGGCCAGCTTGTCGGTCCCGCCGTAGTGCGGGTTGGGCTTGAGGGCCAGGAGCTGGTCGGGGATGTACTTGGACAGCTCATAGGGACCGGACCCGATGACCTTGGTGTCGGCCAGAATCTTGTCGGCCGGGAACACCTTCGGGTCCACGAGATAGCCTGCCGCGCTGGTCAGGACGTAGGGCCAGACCGCGTTGGGCCCGGTCAGCGTGAAGGTCACCTTGTCGCCGGACGAGGTCACGGTTTTCATCGTCGCGAGCAGACTGGCGGGCCCGTTAGGGGAGGCGATCTTCAGCACCCGCCGGAACGAGTAGGCGGCGTCCGCCGCGGTGAGCGGGTCGCCGTTGGAGAACCGCTGGCCTGGCTTCATCGTGCAGATGTAGGTGACCGGGTTCTTCGCGTCCTGCCACGCGCAGCTGGCCGCGTCCGGCACCGGCTGGGTCCCGCCCGGCGCGATCTTCAGCAGCTGCTGATAGATGTTGAGTTCCGGCGTCCCGGAGCCGATGTCATAGGAACCGGCCGGGTCGAGTGACACGATACGGTCGGTCGTCCCCATGACCACCGTCTTGCTGGAGGACGAGGAGTTCCCGCCGTGACCCGGCGACGAACCCCCGCACCCGGCGACCGCCATGGCTGCAGCGGTGCCCACGGTCACCACGCCGAGGGACATTCGCATGTGCTGACGCATCAGGACCTCCCGCGATGCCTATCAGCGGGCCCATGACCCCTGGCCGAAGCCGCGGCCGCGGGTTAGATGACGGGAACGATCGCTCGCTGCCGGTCCCCACGCCAGTGTTGGGCCGCAATTGTGCTTTGATCGTGACATAGTGCGCCTCCGTGCGTAACCCCTCCGGGCGTCCGCGTCGACGCGGACGGAGATGCGAGACTGGCTGTCAGGCAGCGGCCGCCGACCTTGGCGCCCGCGCCGCGGATGAAAGGGGCATAGCAATGGCAGGCGGTCCTGTTGTGTTCGTGCATGGTTTATGGCTGCACGCGAGCTCGTGGGGCCCGTGGGCAGACCTGTTCCGCGAGTCCGGCTACGAGCCGCTGACGCCGGGCTGGCCCGGCAGCCCGGACACGGTCGAGGAAGCGCGGGAGAATCCCCGGCTGGCCGCTGGGAAGGGCATCAGTGACGTCGTCGACCACTACGCGCAGCTCATCGGGGGGCTTAATGCCCGGCCGGTAGTGGTCGGGCACTCCTTTGGCGGGCTGATCGCGCAGCGGCTGCTAGGGCAGGATCTCGCCGCCGCCGCGGTGGCCATCGACCCGGCGCCGATCAAGGGCGTGATCTTCCTGCCGCCCTCCGCGCTGCGGGTAGCCTCGATCGCGCTGCGCCGCCCGTCGAACAGAAACGAGGCGGTATCGCTCACTGCGGAGCAATTCCGCTACGGCTTCGGCAATGCGCTGCCCGAGCAGGAATCCAGCGAGCTGTATGAACGCTGGGCCATCCCCTCGCCCGGCAGGCCGCTATTCGAGGCCGCGGCAGCGAACTTCGTGCCGCACTCTCCCGCGAGGGTCAACACCGGCAACAAGACGCGCGGTCCGCTGCTTATCACTGCTGGCGGCCGCGACCACACCGTGCCGGCGGCCATCAGCCACGCAACGCGCCGGCTCTATCACGCGTCGCCCGCGGTCACCGACCTGCGTGAGTTCCCGGACCGTGGCCACTCGCTGACCATCGACCATGGCTGGCGCGAGGTGGCCCAGACGGTGCTGGACTGGCTCCAAGAGCGTGTGCCATAGCCGTTCGCGATCGCGTGCCCGGCAGCTTCGCGGAAATCCTCTGGCGCCGGGCAAGAGGCCGGCCTAAGGTCTGCCGGATGGAGATCGCGATCCGCCCCGTCGCTTCCGACGAGGACTATGAGCGGTGGCGGCAGGTACGGCTGGCCGTGCTGCCGTACGAGCGGGCGCCTTCGGTGCCCGAGTTACGCGACCAGGCTGGGGAGCAGCGGAGGTACTTCCTGGCCGGGCTGGACGGCAAGCTGGCGGGCTCCGGCATTGTCGGCAAGTCTGACCTGACCGGGGCCGGGTCGCTGGCGGCACGCGTGCTCCCGGAGCAGCGCCGCCGCGGAGTCGGGACGGCGCTCTTGCGGCTGCTGGCGGAGCAGGCCGCCGCGATGGGGTTCGGCGTTGCCGGCACCAACATCGATGATCCAGGCTCGGTGCGGTTCGCGGAACGGTACGGCTTCACCGAGGTAGACCGGCAGGTCGAGCAGGTGCGGGCCATCGGCGACGAGCCCATGCCGTGGGTTCCCCAGGGTGTAGTGATCGTTCCGGTGAGCGCCCGGCCGGAACTGTGGCGCGCCGCCTACGAGTCCGTCGGCGTACAGGCGTTCCGGGACGTGGCCACGATCTCGCCGCTGGATGTCACGCTGGCGGAGTGGGAGCGCGACTGGATCACCAACCGGGACGCGACGTTCGTCGCCCTGGCCGGTGACGAGGTGATCGGCTGCGCCGGGCTAATGCCTGACCTGGACAACCCGCAGCGGGCCGAGCACTCGCTGACCGCGGTGCGCAGGGACTGGCGCAGGCGCGGTGTGGCCGCAGCGCTCAAACGCAGCACACTCGCCTGGGCATCAGCCCATGGGCTCACCGAGGTCTACACCTGGACCCAGCGCGGCAACGACGGCATGCGGGCGCTCAACACGCATCTGGGCTTCATCACCCGCAGGGAGAGCATCAGCATGCGGGCGAGCCTCCCGCTGACGGCCGTGCCTGCCGCCGGCACCGAACACCCGGCTTCAGGACCGAGCACATAACGCCCGGTCGTCCGCGCTGGCCCCGGCACTGCTGCCGGGACGCGGAATCCACGCCCACAGCGCTGCCGCGGCTGCGAATCCGACGAAGCCGCTGACGACGATCCCTGCCGCCAGCCCGGCGACGGCGGCGACCGCGGAGAGGATGACCGGTCCGATGCCGGACCCGGCATCGGACAGCTCGCGCCAGAGCCCGAGGAAGGTAGGGCGCCCGATCGCGGGGGACGTGTCAGCGGCCAGGGTATTGACGATGCCCGAGCCTATGCCGTTCCCAAAGCCCATGATCATCGCGGTGAACGCCAGGGTGATGGCGCCGTGGGTGAGCGGCATGAGGACAAAGGAGATCCCGATGATGAGCACGCACGGCACGGCGACCCAGCGACGGCCGTAGACATCCATGACCTTGCCCGCGGGGTAGAAGGTCAGCACGTCGATTGCCCCGGCAACTCCGTAGATGACCGAACTCACCGTGGGCGACAGCCCGACGTGCGTTGCCCACAGCGGGATGACTATCTGCCTGGCCTGCCGGATGGCCGACAGCAGCAGGACGCCAGAGCCGAGGGTGACGAACGTCCGCCAGTACCGTTTCAGCATGCTCCACGAGGTGACCTGTGCGGCAGCCGCCTTGTGCTCGTCGCTCAGCTCGAGGTCAGGCACCCGGCAGACGATCACGGCGGCGGCGGCGATCGCGGCGATGCTGACGTAATAAGCGCCCGCCAGCCCCCATAGCTTCACCGCGCCGGCTCCGAGGAAGGGGCCGACGAACACCCCGATGCGCAAGGTGCCGCCAAGGGTCGACAGCGCGCGGGCACGCATGTGCGGCGGCACCATCTCCGTCAGATAGGACTGCCGGGCCAGGCTGTAGACGGAGCTGGCGGCGCCGATCAGCAGGATCCCGAGGCCGAATACCAGCAGCGAGGTGGCGCCGTGGCCGAGGTTGATCACGCACAGGACCAGGCCGCCCGCGGTGGCGATTGCGGCCACGATCATCGACTTCCGCTCGCCTACCTGGGTGGTCAGGATCCCTGAGGGAATGTTCGTCACGATCGAGCCGATACCGAGCAACGCCGCGATCAGGGCAGCCATCGAGGTGCTGGCGCCGCGGTCAATGGCGCTCAGCGTGATGACCGGCAGCATGGCCCCTTCGGCGAGGCCGAACAGAGTCGCTGGACCGTAGGCGGGTATCGCGATCGACCGGAGGCGGAACTCCTCGCTCACGTCAGCAACACATCCCGCACGATATCGTCCGGCCCGCACGAGCCTGACCGGCCCAACGGACCGCCGTCGGCGGGACTGGCGGAAGATCGAGGCTAGAGCCTGCGCGCGAGTCCGGCGGCGTTGCCCACGATGTAGGTGGTATAGCAGCGCAGAACGAGCGTGACACGTCCTGCGATGACCTCGCAGGGAATGAGATACATATTCAGGTCGCCGTCCAGAATGAAGAAGAATTCCAGTGATTTCGAGTCGTAGGGGATCAAGCGCGCTTGATTTCCGGCCGAGTAGGGGCGTCTGGCTACCTGGACGACCCACCCATCCTTGCCGTTGAACGTTGCAGTCTTGACTTGGATGCGTTTTATCCCATCTGGTGCCGACACCAGCAAGTCGTAATGCGTGGGCTCTATTGGAATTGAGGGGCTGCAGCCACGCAGGAGGAACCATGCTGCCGCTATGGCGGTTCCCGCATCCCTGATCTTGCTGCTTCTTGGGCGCAGGCCAGAAAGCCCGCTCTTATAAGCGGCCGGAGGCCTGCCAGCCCACCGGCGCTGCCCTGCGAAGTGCGAGGTGTCGAGGCCCAACCGCTCTGCACGCTGCCTCATGACCCGGGTCGGCCTCGGTGAATTCTCGCTAAGGCCGAGGTGACGCATCACGCCGCGCCACGACCTCGATGCGGCTATTGCAGCCGCAAGCTGGGCATTCGAGTAAACCCCCTCGGCGGTTGTGTTCTCCTTCATAAGGAGAGACTATTTGGCGGGTCTGACAAATTCGGCTGGCTGCAGCCGGCCGATCACGCTTATATGCTGACGGCTGCCCCTCGCCAGCGTCACCAGTTGAAGGCTGGGCCTGGTACTTCACGCTCGAGACGAGCGAAAAGGTGGCGTGGGCTCTGGTCCGGAGGTAGGGCGTGGTCCCCAAACGGCCCCATGTCGTTCGAAAAAAGTCGGGACGGCCGGATTTGAACCGGCGACCTCCTGACCCCCAGTCAGGAGCGCTACCAAACTGCGCCACGTCCCGGTGCCGTTAGGCACGTGCCCGCCGCAGCGGGCTTACCCACTTTAGCGTAGCGTCGGCCCCGTCCGCGCCCGCTCGACAGCCCCCGGCCAGCGACTCACGTCCGGCGGCGGAAAAGAGGACCGACCGCCATGGCTGACCGGCTCGCCACCCTGATCCCATATCCCGCCCGGGTCCGGGCCATGCCCGGCGAGCTGGCGCTGAGCGGGGACTCCCCGGTGTCGGCCGGGCCGCAGGCAGGGCAGCTGGCGGACGCGGTGCGCACGGTCCTCGCCGCCATACCCTGGCCGGCAGACGTCGCCCCCACGGCCAGCGACCGGGCCGCGCACACCGAGATCCTGGTGGACGCCGACCCGTCCGTCCGGGCCGAGGGCTACCGGCTGGTCATCGGCCAGGACCGGATGAAGATCACCGCCAGCGACCCGGCCGGGGCGTTTTACGCCGCGCAGACCATCCGCCAGCTGCTCCCCGACGACGCCTACCGGGCCGCGTCCATCCCCGCCCCGGCCTGGTCGGTGCCCTGCGCGGAGATCGAGGACGCGCCTGCCCTGCCGTGGCGCGGCGCTCACCTGGACGTGTCCCGGCACTTCTTCGCCAGGCCGACGGTGCTCAGGTTCATCGACATGCTGGCCGCGCACAAGATGAACCGCCTCCACCTGCACCTCACCGACGACCAGGGCTGGCGGATCGAAAGCCCCAGCCACCCGGCTCTGCATGAGGTCGGCTCGTACCGGCCGCAGACGCTGGCCGGCCGCGCGCACACCGAGCCGGAGGCCTACGACGGCACTCCGCACGGCGGCTACTACACGCTCGCCGACCTGGCCGAAATCGCCGGCTACGCCGCCCGGCGGATGATCCAGGTCGTGCCGGAGGTCGAGGTGCCCGGGCACGCCAGTGCGCTGCTGGCCGCGCTGCCAGAGCTGTCGCCCAGCCCGGGGATGCGCTATGAGGTAGCCACCGGCTGGGGGATCACCAAGCCGATCATTTCGCCGCTGCCGGCCACGATCGCCGTGCTGGAGGACATCTTCGGCGAGCTGCTCGGCGCCATCCCGGCCAGCGTCGTGCACATCGGCGGCGACGAGTGCGTGCTCGACCACTGGCGGGACAGCCCGCAGGTCGAGGAGTACCGGACCCAGCTGGGACTGCCCGGGCCTGACGCGCTGCACGCCCACTTCCTCCGGCAGGTCGCGGACATGCTCGCCGGTTCCTTCGGTGCCCGCGCCGTGGTCTGGGACGAGGGCTTCGTCAGCACCGGGACCGGGCAGCGGCTGCGCGACGACACGCTGGTCATGGCCTGGCGCGGCGAGGACGTCGCACAGCAGGCCGCGCTGGCCGGGCACGACGTCATCAGCGCCCCGGTCCGGACCACCTACTTCGACTATGCCCAGTCCGACGTGCAGACCGAGCCGCTGGCCATCGGCGGCCCGGTCACCATCGAGGACGTCGCCGGGCACCAGCCGGTGCCGGCGGCATGGCCGGAGCAGGCGGCGCGGCACCTGATCGGCACGCAGTTCCAGCTGTGGACCGAGTACATCCCGGACGCCCGCGCGCTGGACTATATGGCGTTCCCGCGGGGCTGCGCGCTCGCCGAGGTCGCCTGGCACGGCCGGCCGTCGGCGTGGGCTGGAGCGCAGGCCGGCGACGGCGGCCGGCCGGGGCTGCGCGGCAGGGTGACCGCGCACCTGGGCCGCCTGGCCGCGGCCGGTGTCGAGTACCGGTCGCTATCCGGGCCGTATCCCTGGCAGCAGGGTGGCACCGGCGCCCGCCGCCATCAGGACGGCTACAAGATCTCCGACGTCACCAAGCACCTCTCCGGCCTGACCGAGACCGGCGCGCAACTTTAGCCGGGCACCTGGGCGCGTGTCCCGTCGTTGTCCGCATGAGGAGCGGGTAGAAAGAAGTCGCAGGATGCCAGCGGGGTAGCGGAACGGAGCAGGACATGGCGCGACGGGGACAAGGCCCAGGCTGGGCCGACCCGCCGGCGATCCCGTTCCGCGCCCAGGACGGTCGCACGGTGCCCGGCGCGGTCGTCCCCGGCTTCGAGAACCCCGGTTACCGGGATCGCGGCTTCCAGGAACCTGGATATCGCACACCTGGCTACCAGCGACCCAGCGGCCCCGGCGCCGTCACCGACACCGACTGGCCGCCGCCGCGGCGGCACCGCCGCGGCCGGTTCATCCGCCGCACGCTGGCCGTGCTCGGCGTCATCGTGCTGCTGGTCATCGTCGGCTTCGGCGGGCTGCTCCTGCTCACACCGTCGGCCGGCGACGCCCAGCAGCTCGCCCGGGCGCAGGACAAGGCGCACGGCGTGGCCTACCCGGGGCCGCCGGTGCCCGCCAGGTTCACCAGGTCGCTGGTGGCCACCGAGGATCACCGGTTCTACTCCGACCCCGGCATCGACCCGTTCGCCGTCGGCCGGGTGGCGCTCGGCTACCTGAAGGGCAACGGCAGCCAGCAGGGCGGCGCCACCATCACCCAGCAGCTGGCCAAGATGCTCTATACCCCGGGCCGGTCCAGCGCGACCGCCGAGGCCGAGCAGGTGGCGATGGCGGTCAAGCTGGACCTCAGCTACAGCAAGACGCAGATCCTGCGGATGTACGCCGACGTCGCCTACTACGGGCAGGACTACTACAGCCTCGGCGCGGCCAGCTGCGGGTACTTCGGCGTGCCGCCGGCCAGCATGACCTGGCCGCAGGCGGCGCTGATGGCCGGCATCGTGCAGGCCCCGTCCAGCTACGACCCGGTGACCGGCCCGGCCGCGGCGCACGCCAGGGAGGCGCACGTGCTCGGCCGCCTCGTCGCCACCGGCGTGCTCACCAAGTCCCAGGCCAGCGCGGCGCTGCGGCAGTCGCTGCACCTGGTGCCCAGGGCCGACGCGCTGGCGCCACCGCCACAGGGCTCCGGCAGCTGCGGCGGCCCTGCCACCTGACCGGCGCGGCGGCCCGGCCGGGAGCAAAACCCGTTCGGCAATGTCAGACCCGCAAGGTAGCGTCACAACGTGCCCGAGTCAGACATCCTGGTCCGCGCTCGCGGCCTCACCAAGCGATTTGGCAGCTTCACCGCGGTGGACGGCATCGACTTCGAGCTGCGCCACGGTGAGGCGTTCGGCTTCCTCGGCCCGAACGGCGCGGGCAAGTCGTCCACCATGCGGATGCTGGGCTGCGTCTCGCCGCCGAGCGGCGGGGAGCTGTCCATCCTCGGCATGGACCCGGTGACCAGCGGTTCGGCGATCCGGGCCCGGCTGGGTGTGGTGCCGCAGGAGGACACCCTCGACGTCGAGCTGACCGTGCGGGAGAACCTGCTGATCTACGGCCGGTACTTCGGCCTGCCCCGCCAGGTGATCAGTGAGCGCAGCGCCAGGCTGCTGGAGTTCGTCCAGCTCAGCGACCGTGCCGGTGACGAGGTCGAGCCGCTGTCCGGCGGGCTGAAGCGGCGGCTGACCATCGCCAGGTCGCTGATCAACGAGCCGGACATCCTGCTCCTCGACGAGCCCACCACCGGGCTGGACCCGCAGGCCAGGCACGTGGTGTGGGACCGGCTGTTCCGGCTCAAGCAGCAAGGCGTGACGCTGATCCTCACCACGCACTACATGGACGAGGCCGAGCAGCTGTGTGACCGGCTCGTCGTCATGGACCACGGCAAGATCGCCGCCGAGGGGTCGCCGCGCGAGCTGATCGCGGCCTACTCCACCCCCGAGGTGCTCGAGCTGCGCTTCGACCCGTCCACGCACGAGCAGGCCGCGGAGAAGCTGGCCGCCGTCCCCGCCGAGCGGGCCGAAGTCCTCGCCGACCGCATCCTTCTTTACATTCAGAACGGTGACCAGGCCCTGGTCAGCGTGCACGAGCTCGGCCTGGATCCGCTGACGTCCCTGGTCCGCCGCAGCACGCTGGAGGACGTGTTCCTGCGGCTCACCGGCCGCGTGCTGGAGGACTGATGGCCTTCACGAGCGCGCGGGCGGCGGCGGGCACGCTGGCCGTCCGGCACTTCCGGTTCTGGCTGACCGACTACCGGCGCACCTGGCGCGGCTCCATCTACTCCAGCGTGCTCAACCCGACGCTGTACCTGGCCGCGATGGGACTCTTCCTCGGCAAGATGGTGGACCAGCACGGCACCACGCACCTGGGCGGGGTGCCTTACCTGACCTTCCTCGCCCCCGGGCTGCTGGCCGCGCAGGCCATGCAGACCGGCATCGGCGAGTGCACCTACCCGATCCTCGGCTCGGTCAAGTGGAACCGCACCTACCAGGCCGCCGCCTCGTCCCCGCTGCGGCCGCGGGACATCTTCCACGGGCACCAGCTGTTCGTCCTCATGCGGCTGCTGATGAACTCCGCGCTGTTTCTCGCGGTGATGGCCGCGTTCGGCGCGGTGCGCTCGCCGGCCGTGATCGCCGCGCTGCCCGCCGCGATCCTCACCGGGTTCGCCTTCGCCGCCCCGGTCGAGGCGTGGGCGATCACGCTGAACAAGGACACCTACTTCTCCGTGGTGTTCCGGTTCATCCTCATCCCGCTGTTCCTGTTCTCCGGCACGTTCTTCCCGATCACCCAGCTGCCGGGCTGGCTCCAGCCGGTCGCCTACGCCACCCCGCTATGGCACGGGGTCGAGCTGTGCCGCGGCCTGAGCCTGGGCACGCTCACCACCGGCGACATCCTGCTGCATGTCGGCTACCTGCTGCTGTTCGCGGTGGCGGGCAGCGTGGTGGGGGAGCGCACCTACCGCAGGAGGCTGCATGCCTGAGCGCGCGGAGCGCACGCCGTGACGGCGCCCACCCTGAACGAGGCGGCCGGGGCACTCCGGGTGCTGCCCGTCCCGCTGCGGTCGCGCAGCCTGCACCTGGTCGAGCGGCACGCCCGGGTGTACCGGCACGCCTGGCTGATGCTCGCCTCCGGGCTGCTCGAGCCGCTGTTCTACCTGCTGTCGATCGGCGTCGGCCTGGGCGGGCTCGTCGGCCACGTGACCGGGCCGGGCGGCGAGCTGATCACCTACACCGCCTTCGTGGCGCCCGCGCTGCTGGCCAGCTCGTCGATGAACGGCGCCATCTTCGACTCCACGTTCAACGTGTTCTTCCGGCTCAAGTACGCCAAGCTGTACGACGCCGCGCTGGCCACCCCGATGCGCGCGCGGGACATCGCCCTCGGCGAGGTCACCTGGGCGCTTATCCGCGGCGGTATGTACGCGTGCGCGTTCATGGTGATCATGCTGGCCATGGGCCTGGTGCACTCGGTGTGGGCGGTGCTCGACGTGCCGGTCGCGCTGCTCATCGGGTTCGCGTTCGCCGCCACCGGGCTGGCCGGCACCACCTACATGCGCAGCTGGCAGCACTTCGAGTTCGTCATGCTGGCCATCCTGCCGATGTTCCTGTTCTCCGGCTCGTTCTACCCGCTGAGCGTGTACCCGGCGGCGCTGCGGGTCGTGGTGGAGGTCACGCCGCTGTACCAGGGCGTGGCCCTGCTGCGCGGGCTCACCCTGGGCGCGGTTGACCCGGCGATGCTGCTGCACGTCCTCTACCTGGCGGTCATGGGGCTGGCCGGGCTGGCCGTGGCGTCCCGCCGCATCGGCCACCTGCTGCTCAGGTGAGCAAGGCGCAGCCGTCTCGGCAAATTTCAGCAAGACTAGCGAACGGGACAGTAGGGACGTATTTCGCATTTCTTAGGTCCCACCGGCAGGGACATAACTGGCGTTCCGGTGTTACGGTCAGCGCATGACCGGGGCGCCTGTGCCTCCGGTTCTCCAGGGATGCCGAGGAGACGCCATGCGCCGGGTCTGCCTAGCGGCTGCTGCTGTCAGCGTCGCCCTGGCTGCCGCCGCGCTGGCCGTCACCGGACAGGCCGTCACCAGGCAGGCCGGCCCGCGGCAAGACGGCGCAGCGGCGGCCGGCCCGCGGCCCGCGGCGGCCGGGAAGGCGGCCCGGCCGGTGGTCGTGCTGCATCCCGGCGCGCTGCACGCCGTGTTCACGCCGTCCACCGCCCCGCTGAGCACCGCGCGGTGCAAGGCGCGGTTCCGCATCGCCTGCTACCAGCCCGCGCAGATCCAGGCGGCCTACGGGCTGCTCAAGCTGTACGCGAGCGGCTTCACCGGGTCCGGGCAGACCATCGTCGTGGTGGACTCGTTCGGCTCGCCCACGCTCCGCCACGACCTGTCCGTGTTCGACCAGCGGTTCGGGCTGGTGGCACCGCCGGCGCTGCGCGTCATCCACCCCGACGGCCCGGTCCCGGCCTACGACCCGCACAACACCGGCATGGTCGGCTGGGCCGGCGAGACCGACCTGGACGTGGAGTACGCGCACGTCATCGCCCCGGACGCGAACATCGTGGTCGCCGCGACGCCCACCGCAGAGAACGAGGGCACCAGCGGCTTCCCGCAGATCGTCAGGGCCGAGAACTACGTGATCGCGCACCATCTCGGCGGGGTGATCAGCCAGAGCTTCAGCGCCACCGAGAACAGCTTCCCGACCCACCGGTCGCTGCTCGCGCTGCGCAGCGCCTACACCAACGCCGCCCGGCACCAGGTGACCGTGCTCGCCGCCAGCGGCGACAGCGGCGCGGCCGGCGTCGGGCCCAACGGGTCGACGTACTACCTGCACCCGGTGGCCTCCTGGCCGGGCACCGACCCGCTGGTCACCGCGGTCGGCGGCACCCGGCTCCAGCTGACCTCGGCCGGTCACCGCAGCGCGCCGGACACGGCCTGGAACGACACCTACAGCAAGCCGGCCCAGCGCTACATCAACGGCAGCGCCGGCCCGGCCCCGCTGGCCACTGGCGGCGGAACGTCGTCGGTGTTCGCCCGGCCCGGCTACCAGAACGCGATGGCCAAGCTGGTCGGCGGCCACCGGGGCGTCCCGGACATCTCGATGAGCGCCTCCTGTGACGGCGCGGTGGACATGTACCAGAGTTTCCGCGGGCAGCGGGCCGGCTGGTACCCGACCTGCGGCACCAGCGAGGCGACCCCGATGTTCGCCGGCATCGTGGCGCTGGCCGGCCAGGTCGCCGGGCACCCGCTCGGCCCGATCAACCCGGCCCTGTACACCATGTCCGCCCGGCACGACCCGGGCATCGTGGCCGTGACCAGGGGCAGCAACACGGTCTCCTTCCGGCAGCACGGACAGCGGCACACCGTGCAGGGATTCCGCTCCCGGCCCGGCTACAGCCTGGCCACCGGCGTGGGCACGATCTACGCGCCCGACTTCGTGCCCGAACTGGCCGGCCTGGCCGGGCACACTGGCCCGGCGGACAGTGCCGCGCCGCCCGCGCATCCGGCGCTGCCCGCGCATCCGGCGCGCCCGGCGCATACCGCGCGGCCGGTGCAGCTGGAGCAGCTCGCCGGGCCGCCGGTGTGAAGCGGCCCGGCGTGTTCTTCGCCGATACGGGGAATACCCGGGTGCGGATGGTTACCGGCTGACCCAGGTCAGGTTGTGATGCACGCGGTGCCCGGCGGTGTGAAGTAGCGCCGCGGGTTGGCCACGAGCATCGTGTCGATCTGCTCGCCGGTGACGCCGTGTTCGCGCAGTGCGGGCAGCACGTCGTCGAGCAGGTGGGTGAAGTGCCAGTTCGGCGCGAACACCGGGATCAGGCCGGGCGGGAACCAGTCGATGTGGCAGGACGCGTCGTGTGACAGCACCATGCTGCCCGCGTAGCCGCGGCCGGCCAGCGCCGCCACCGTGGCCACCCGCTGGTCGAACGGGAGCAGGATGTCCAGGCCGAACCGGTCCATGCCGAGCAGGCAGCCGGCGTCGGCCAGCCTGGTCAGGTAGTCCAGGTCGGCGCAGTCGCCGCTGTGCGCCATCAGCACCCGGGACGGGTCCGCCCCCTCCTCGGTCAGCACCCGCAGCGCGGCCAGCCCGGACTGGCTGGCCGGGTGGGTGTGCACCATCACCGGGGCCCCGGTGACCAGGTGCGCCCTGGCCACCGCGCGCAGCACCCGCTCCACCCCCGGGGTGAGGCCCTCCTCCTCGATGGCGCACTTGAGGAACGCCGCCTTGACCCCGGTGCCGGCGATGCCCTCGGTGATGTCGGCGGCGAACATCTCGGTCATCGGGTCCAGGCCGCCGGTCCCGCTGTCCGGGCCGCGGTAGCGGAAGTACAGCGGGACGTCGTGGTAGGTGTACAGCCCGGTCGCCACGATGATGTTCATCGGCGTCTGGGCGGCGATCCGCTGGATCCGGGGGATGTTGCGGCCCAGGCCGACCACGGTCGGGTCGGCGATCGTGGCGACGCCACGCCCGGCCAGCGCGGTCAGCTTGGCGGCGGCGTCGGCGACCCGCTGGTCCTCGTCCCAGCCGGCCTGGTAGTTCTGCCGGATCTCCTCGTTCAGCACGAACACATGCTCGTGCATGAACACCCGCCCCAGCTCGGCCAGCGCGACCAGTCCGCGCACGGTCTGCACGGCCGCCTGCCCCGCCGGGCCCGGCGGGGCAGGCGTCTGCGGCGCCGGTGTTTGCGACATGGCGGGCGGCATCCGGCCAGCCTGCCACAACGCGGCCGGCTGCGGCAGGATGGCGATGTGACCAGTGTGGAATTCCTTGACGAGGCGATGGCCGAGCTGTACACAGCCGACCCGGACGAGTTCACCGGCCGCCGCCAGGAACTGGTGGGCCGGGCCCGCGCGGCCGGGCAGGCCGCGGTGGCCAGGCAGATCGCCGCGCTGCGCAAGCCCACCAGGTCGGCGTGGGTGGTCAACCGGCTGGCCCGGTCCGACCCGGACGCGGTGGCGCAACTGGACGATCTCGGCCGGGACCTGCGCGCCGCCGAACGGGCCAGGGACGGCGCGGCCATGCGCGAACTCGCGCGGCGGCGGCGCCAGCTGATCGCCGCCCTGGTCCGCCAGGCGCTCGCCGCGGCCGGGCAGGACACGGCCTCGGCGGCGATGCGCGAGGAGCTGACCGACACGTTCACCGCGGCCATCGCCGACCCTGAGGTTGCCGGGCAGGTCCAGCAGGGCACGCTGGTGCGCGCGGTCCTGCGGGCAGGGTTCGGCTCGGACCAGCCCACCCTGTCGGTGGTGCCGTCGCCGGCCGGCCGCAAGCAGCGGGGCAAGGGCCCGGCCGGCAAAGGCAAGACAAGCACGGCCAAGCCGGGCAAGGGCACGACGGGAGCGGCGAAGACCGGCCCGGACGAGACAGAACTGAACGCGGCCGCGGAACAGCGCCGCGCAGAAGCACGGGCGGCCGAGGAGCAGCGCCTGGCTGAGGCGCGGGCGGCCCAGGAACGCCGCCGGGCCGAGGTCAGGGCCAAGGCCGAGCGGGCCGTCGCCGACGCCGACCAGGCCGTCGCGGCGGCTACCGCCGATCAGCTGGAGCAGGAGATGGTGATCCGGCGGCTGCAACGTGAACTCGCCGACGCCCGTGGCCGGCTGCGCGCCGCTGGCGCCGAAGCTCGCCGCACCGAAGCCGCCCAGCGCCGCGCCCGCCAGGCCCTGGAACGCCTGCACGGCTAGGCCGCTGCGGCCCCACTGCCGTCCAGGCCGCCGCGGCCGCCGGGTGCATCAGCGCCGGGACGCGGGCCCGGGCGTGGCGGCCGCTGGTAAACCCGCCCCGGTGAGCCGGCGTCGTACTTACGAGGCCCCTTGCTCCGCCCCGGCCAGCATGGGCTGCGCCGGGCTGCCGGGCCGCTACGGAGGATCCGATGCGCTGTCCGCGGATGACCGGAACCAGCCCGCTCGGCCGCGCCGCAGCCGTGATCGCCGTGCTGGCGCTGACACCCACCGCGGCCGCGGTGGCCGGCGCCGCGGCGGCGAGCGCGGCGGTGACCCGCCCGGGGACAGGCGCGGATCCGGGTGGCCAGCCGTCCCGCGGCGCGCCCGCCGGCCCGGCCGGGACGATATCGGCCGTGGCTGGCGGGGTCGGCGGCCCCGGCCCGGGCACCACGGTCTCGCTGGAGCAGTACTACGAGGACTCGGCCTGCGGCGTGTCCGCGGCGGGGAACAGTCTGTACGTGGGTGACGGGCTGGTGCTGCGGAAGATCAGCGAGAGCACCGGCCGGCTGACCACGCCCGCCGGGACCGGTGTGGAGTTCGGGCTGCCGGGCAACGGCGGGCCCGGCCCGGACGCCCTGCTGCAGACCTGCGGCGCCGTCACCGACCACGCGGGCAACCTGGTGATCGCCGACTCCCGCAATGCCCTGGTGCGGGTGCTGGCCGCCAGGACCGGCACGTTCTACGGGCAGCAGATGACGGCGGGGGACATCTACGCGGTGGCCGGTGACGGGCACAGCGGATTCGGCGGCTCCGGGGTGGCCGCCACGCAGACCGCGCTGCGCAACCCGCAGGACGTGGCCGTGGACCGGCACGGCAACCTGGTGATCGCCGACTCGAGCTACACCAAGGGGGCCAAGGGGGCCCGGCTGCGCGTGGTCGCGGCCGTCACCGGCAGGTTCTACGGCCAGAAGATGATCGCCGGGGACATCTACACGGTGGCGGGCTACGCGCAGGGCACCGGGTTCTCTGGCGACGGCGGCCCGGCCACCAAGGCCGGGCTCGGGTTCTACATCTCGGCCGTGCTGATGGACCGGGCCGGGAACCTGGTCTTCGCCGACAGCTACGCCAACCGGATCCGGGTGGTGGCCGCGTCCACCGGGACGTTCTACGGGCAGGCCATGACCGCCGGGCACATCTACACGGTGGCCGGCGGGGGCAGCAGCCTGGGCGACGGCGGCACGGCCACCAGCGCCGCGCTGTCGGACCCGGGCGGCGTGGCCAGGGACGGCGCGGGCAACCTGGTCGTCGCGGACTCCGGTGACAATCGGGTGCGGGTGGTCGCGGAGTCCACCGGCACCTTCTACGGGCAGGCCATGACGGCGGGCGACATCTACACGGTGGCCGGCGACGGCACAGCGGGATACCGCGGCGGCGGCGGCCCGGCCACCAGCGCCGAACTCGACGCCCCGGACGGGGTGGCCGTGGACGGTGCGGGGAACCTGGCTATCTGCGACTACACCGGCGGCCGGGTCCAGGTGGTGGCCGTCTCCACGGGCACGTTCTACGGCCAGGCCATGACGGCCGGGGACATCTACAAGGTGGCCGGCCACGGCCGGATGCAGAGTTCCGGCGACGGCGGCCCGGCCACCGCGGCCGAGCTCAACGGCCCGTCCGGTCTGGCGGCCGGCCCCACGGGAACGCTGGCGCTCAGCGACACGACCAACCAGCGGGTGATGGTAGTGGCCGGATCCACCGGTCCGCGCTACGGCAGGCCGATGGCGGCTGGGCACATCTACACCGTGGCCGGCGACGGCAAACCAGGCATCTCCGGCGGCGGCGGCCGGCTGGGCACCAAAGTCAGCCTCGCCAACCCGAAGGGCGTAGCCCTCGACCACGCGGACAACCTGCTGATCGCCGACCTCGGCGGCAAACGGGTCGAGGTGGTGGCGGCGGCCACAGGCACCTTCTACGGGCGGGCCATGACGGCCGGGCACATCTACACCGTGGCCGGCGGCGGGGGGAAGACAGGCTCTTCCGGCAACGGCGTCCCGGCCACCCGCGCCAAACTGAAGCTCCCGGACGCGGTGTCGGTGGACAGCGCGGGCAACGTGCTGATAGCCGATCCCGGCACCGACCGGGTGCGGGTGGTGGCCGGGTCCACCGGCATGTTCTACAGCCAGCCCATGACCGCGGGTGACATCTACACGGTGGCCGGCGACGGGACGAGGGGGTTCTCCGGCGACGGCGGCCCGGCCACCAGCGCCGAACTCGCCAATCCGGAGTCCGCTACCGTGGACGCGCACGGAAACCTGGTCATCGCGGACGACGGTAACAACCGCGTCCGGGTGGTGGCCGGGTCCACCGGTACGTTCTACGGGCAGCCCATGACCGCGGGTGACATCTACACGGTGGCCGGCGACGGGACGGAGGGGTTCTCCGGCGACGGCGGCCCGGCCACCAGCGCCACGTTCGTCTTCCCGGAGTCCGCTGCCGTGGACGCGCACGGAAACCTGGTCATCGCGGACACCGGTAACAACCGCGTCCGGGTGGTGGCCGGGTCCACCGGTACGTTCTACGGGCAGCCCATGACCGCCGGCGACGTCTACACCGTGGCCGGCGACGGGACGATCGGGTACACCGGCGACGGCGTCCCGGCCACCAGCACCGGGCTGAACTACCCGGTCGACGCCGTGGCGGGTCCCGCGGGCCAGTTGCTGATCGCCGACAGCGAAAACAACCGCGTGCGGCAGGTAGCCGGCGGAACCGGGCCGGCGGAACCGGCCGCCAGCCCAGTCTGGGAGCGGATACTGACGGGTAGGTAGAGTCGTGTCCGGTCCCGCGCTGCGCCAGCCGCCGCGAATCCCGCCCGGCCAGCAAACGCCGCGGGGCCGTCGCAGGCGGCCGACGAACGCCGGAAGGTGCCGGAATGGAATTCGCGTACGACACCCGCACGGAAGAACTGCGTGAGCGCCTGCTGGCGTTCATGGACGAGCACATCTACCCGGCCGAGGCGGTCTACGCGGACCAGGTGGCGCAGGCCACGGCGGAAGGCCGCGGCTGGCAGCGGCCGCCGGTCATGGCCGTGCTCAAGGTCGAGGCCCGCCGCCAAGGGTTGTGGAATCTGTTCCTGGCCCGCAACGAGCACACCGAGCAGCTGCAGGGCACGCCGGGGCTGACCAACCTGCAGTACGCGCCGCTGGCCGAGATCACCGGCCGCAGCCCGGCGCTCGCCCCCGAGGCGCTCAACTGCGCCGCGCCAGACACCGGCAACATGGAACTGCTCGCCGAGTTCGGCACCCCAGCCCAGCAGGACCGCTGGCTCAAGCCGCTGCTCGACGGCGAGATCCGGTCGGCGTTCTGCATGACCGAGCCGGACGTGGCGTCCTCCGACGCGACCAACATCGCCACCAGGATCGAGCGCCGCGGCGACAGCTACGTGATCAGCGGCACCAAGTGGTGGTCGTCCGGCGCGATGGATCCGGCCTGCGAGATTCTCATCGTGATGGGCCGCACCGACGACCAGGCGCCGCGGCACGAGCAGCAGTCGATGATCCTCGTCCCGCGGGACACCGACGGGGTGCGGGTCAAGCGCGGCATGCGGCTGTTCGGCTACACCGACGGCCCGCACGGCGGGCACGCCGAGGTCGAGTTCGCCGGCGTCACCGTGCCCGCTGAGAACCTGATCGCGGGCGAGGGCAAGGGGTTCGCCATCGCCCAGGCCCGGCTCGGCCCGGGCCGGATCCACCACTGCATGCGGCTGATCGGCGCGGCCGAACGGGCGCTGGAGCTGATGTGCCGCCGGGTGTCGGCGCGCACCGCGTTCGGCGGGCCGCTGGCCGAGCAGAGCGTCATCCAGGGCTGGATCGCCGACTCGCGGGTGCGGATCGAGGCGGCCCGGCTGCTCGTGCTGAAGACCGCCTGGCTGATGGACACGGTCGGCAACAAGGGCGCGCACACCGAGATCCAGGCCATCAAGATCGGCACCCCGTCGATGGCCGAGTGGGTGATCGACAAGGCGATCCAGGCGCACGGCGCGGCCGGGGTGAGCCAGGACTTCCCGCTCGCCCAGCTGTGGGCCAGCGCCCGCACGCTGCGCTTCGCCGACGGGCCCGACGAGGTGCACAAGCGGTCGCTGGCCCGCCGCGAGCTGCGCAAACACGCCCCCTGACCTAAAACTGAGCGCGACCAGGAGGAACCACATGTCAGAGGATCAGCAGCGCGTCGCCATCGTGACCGGCGCGGCTCGCGGCATCGGCGCCGCCACAGCCCGCCGCCTGGCCGCCGACGGGATGGCGCTGGCCGTGCTCGACCTGGACGAGGCCAACTGCGCCGGCACGGTGAACGCGATCACCGAGGCGGGCGGCCGCGCGGTCGCCGTCGCCGCCGACGTGAGCAACTCCGGACAGGTGGAAGCCGCGGTGGGCAAGGTCGTGGCTGAGCTCGGCCCGCCGGCGGTGCTGGTCAACAACGCCGGCCTGATCCGGGACAACCTGCTGTTCAAGATGACCGACGACGACTGGGACATGGTGCTCGGCGTGCACCTGCGCGGCGCGTTCCTGATGGCCCGCGCGTCGCAGAAGCACATGGTGGACCAGCGCTACGGGCGGATCATCAACCTGTCGTCCAGCTCGGCGCTGGGCAACCGCGGCCAGGTCAACTACTCCGCGGCCAAGGCCGGCATGCAGGGCTTCACCAAGACGCTGGCCATCGAGCTCGGCCAGTTCGGCATCACCGCCAACGCGGTGGCGCCCGGGTTCATCGCCACCGACATGACCGCGGCCACCGCGGCCCGCGTCGGCATGGACTTCGAGGAGTTCCAGAAGGCCGCCGCCACGCAGATCCCGGTACGCCGGGTGGGCCAGCCCGACGACGTGGCGAACCTCATCTCCTACCTGGCCAGCGACGGCGCCGGATTCGTCTCCGGCCAGGTGATCTACGTGGCCGGCGGGCCACTGTGCTAGGAGGGCAACCGTGCTGACCGAACCCGAGACAGGCGGCCTGGCCGCGGCGGCGGCCGACATCCGCCGCCGGGCCGCCGGCGTGCTCGCCGCGCACGACCCGGCCAGCACGCCGCGGCTGGACTTCCTGCGAGCCCGCTTCGACGCCGGCCTGGCCTGGGTGCACTATCCCGAGGGGCTGGGCGGCCTCGGCCTGCCGCGGGCGCTGCAGACGGTCGCCGACGCCGAGTTCGCCGCGGCCGGAGCGCCGGACAACGACCCGCGGCGGATCGGCATCGGGCTCGGCATGGCCGCCCCCACGATCCTCGCCTTTGGCACCCCCGAGCAGCACAAACGCTGGCTGCGCCCGCTGTGGACCGGCGAGGAGGTGTGGTGCCAGCTGTTCTCCGAGCCGGGCGCCGGCTCGGACCTGGCCGCGCTGGCCACCCGCGCGGTCCGCGACGGCGGTGACCTCGGCGGGGACTGGCGGGTCAGCGGGCAGAAGGTCTGGACGTCGATGGCGCACGAGGCGCGCTGGGCCATCCTCGTCGCCCGCACCGACCCGGACGTGCCCAAGCACGCTGGCCTCAGCTACTTCGTGCTGGACATGACCGCGCCCGGCGTCGAGGTCAGGCCGCTGCGCCAGCTCACCGGCGACGCCGAGTTCAACGAGGTGTTCCTGACCGACGCGCCGATCCCGGACGCCGACCGGCTGGGCCAGGTCGGCGAGGGCTGGCGGGTGGCGATGGCCACGCTGATGAACGAGCGGGTGTCCATCGGCGGCGGTTCGCTGCCCCGCGAGGGCGGGATGATCGGCCTGGTCACGAAGACCTGGCGGGAGCGCCCGGAGCAGCGCACCCCGGGCCTGCACGACCGGCTGCTGCGGCTGTGGGTGGATGCCGAGGTGGCCAGGATCGCCGGCGCCAGGCTGCGCCAGCAGCTGGCCGCGGGCCAGCCCGGCCCGGAAGGCTCGGCGGCCAAGGTGGTCTTCGCCCGGCTCAACCAGGAGATCTCCGGGCTGGAGGTCGAGCTGGCCGCCGGGGACGGGCTGACCTACGACGAGTGGACGATGCACCGGCCGGCCGCCTCGAACTTCTTCGGCCGCGGCCCCGGGTTCCGCTACCTGCGGGCCCGCGGCAACTCGATCGAGGGCGGCACCTCGGAGATCCTGCGCAACATCATCGCCGAGCGGGTGCTCGGCCTGCCCCCGGAGATCCGCGTGGATAAGGACGTGCCATGGAAAGACCTGCCGCGGTGACCGACCCAGGGCCAGTCCCGGATCTGCTCTACAGCGAGCAGGAAACCGATCTGCGGAAAGCCGTCCGGGCTCTTTTGAATGAACGGCTGTCGCCTACCAGCCTGCTCGCCCGGCTGGAGAGTGGCGATCGCTACGACCTCTCGCTGTGGCGCGCGCTGGCCGCCGAAGTCGGGTGCGCCGGGCTGCTCATCCCCGAATCGCTCGGCGGCGCCGGCGCGTCCTTCCGCGAGGCGGCGGTGGTGGCCGAGGAGACCGGCCGGGCCGTCGCCCCGGTGCCTTACCTGGGCAGCGCCGTGGTGGCGGCCACCGCGCTGGTCACCGCCACCGGCACCGAGCCGGCCGCGGACGCCGACCGCAAGCTGATCGGCTCGCTCGCCGACGGCGCCGTCACTGCCGCGCTGGCCGTCCCGTTCGAGACCCCGCCGGGCGGCGGCGGGCAGTCGCACGTCAGGGTCACCGGGCCACCGGCCGGCGGCCATGACGACGGCCAGGACGGCGGCCGGCCGGACGCCGCGCTGACCGGCACCGTGCCCCGGCTGGCCGACGCGCTGCCCGCCGACGTGCTGCTGGTGCCGGCCGACGGAGTGCCGTTCGGGCTGTACCTGGTGGACGCGCACGCCGCTGGGGTGACCAGATCGCCGGTGGTCTCGCTGGACGGCACCAGGGTGCTGTGCGACCTCACCCTGGACGGGGTGCCTGCCCGGCGGCTGGCCGCGGGTGACGCCGCGGCCGCCGCGGTGGACGCGGCGCTGTCGGCCGGGGCCGCGGTGCTCGCCGCCGAACTGCTCGGCGTGGCGCAGCAGTGCCTCGACATGACCGTCGCCTACGCGAAGGAACGCCGCCAGTTCGCCCGGCAGATCGGCTCGTTCCAGGCCATCAAGCACCGGCTGGCCGACCTGTACGTGGCGGTAACCCAGGCCAGGGCGGCGTCCAGGTATGCCGCCGGGTGCCTGGCCGAGGGCAGTGCGGACGCGGCCGTCGCGGTGGCGATGGCCAAGGCGTACTGCGGTGAGGCGGCGGTGCGCGCGGCCGAGGAGTGCGTCCAGTTGCACGGCGGCATCGGGTTCACCTGGGAGCATCCCGCGCACCTGTACCTGAAGCGGGCGAAGAGCGGCTCGATCGCGTTCGGCACGCCGGACCGGCACCGCAGCACGCTGGCCGCCCTCGTCGGCCTGCCCGGCCCGTCATGAAGCCGGCGGACGGGATGCGCAGCACCACTCCGCCTTGCCGGGGGCGAGCCAGCCAACAGGGCCGCCGGGGCCGGAAGGGCGTGGTCTGGTCATGAGGTCGGTGACCGGCGCCGGTGTCGTGGTCACCGGCGGCGGCAGTGGCATCGGCGCGGCGCTGGCCGCCAGGTTCGCCGCCGAGGGCGCCCGGGTCGTGGTCAACGACATCGACGCGGAGGCCGCCGCCGCCGTCGCCCGGTCCTGCGGCGGCACCGCCGTGCCCGCCGACGCGGCCAGCGTGCACGGGGTGGCGGAGCTGATCACCGCGGCCACGCAGGCGCTCGGCGGGATCGACCTGTACTGCGCCAACGCCGGGGTGGCCCGGGCCGGCGAAGCGGACGCGCCGGTCGCCGAGCAGGAGGCCGACTGGGAGCTGTCCTGGCAGGTGAACGTCATGGCGCACGTCCGGGCGGCGCGGCTGCTGCTGCCCGGCTGGCTGGACCGGGGGAGCGGGCACCTGATCTGCACGGTGTCGGCGGCCGGGCTGCTCAGCATGCTGGGCTCGGCGCCGTACTCGGCCACCAAGCACGCGGCCCTGGCGTTCGCCGAATGGCTGTCGGCGAGCTACGCGCACCGCGGCATCACCGTGCAGGCGCTGTGCCCGCAGGGCGTGCGCACCCCGATGCTGGACGGCTCCGGGGCGGCCGCGCGGGCTCTGCTGGACGGGTCGGCGATCACCCCGCAGGAGGCCGCGGACGCGGTGCTGCGGGGCATCGCCGGCGGCCGGTTCCTGATCCTGCCGCATCCCGAGGTGGCCCAGATGTACGCCAACCGCGCCGCCGACCCGGACCGCTGGCTGGCCGGCATGAACAAGCTGCAGCGCCGCATCGAAGACCAGGCCTAGTACGGCACTGGAAGGTGTGGCCCGGCTAGCTGCCGGGTGCCCCGGCCGGGGACGCCGGCGCGGCCAGCTCGGCCAGGTGCTGCAGCGAGTTGCTGAGATGGTCGGGGTCGAACGGCGGGAAGTGCAGGTACTCCCGGATGCGCTGCGGGACCGCCGACCAGTCGTAGGTGAGGGTGACCTCGGTCTCGGACGGGCCGAGCGGCGCCAGGTCGTAACGCCAGAACCAGCCGCCGAAGTCCAGCTGGCCGTCGTCATTCTCCGTCCCGGTCAGCCACCCGATGGCGCGCGGCGGGTCGAGCACGAAGACCTTGTTGGCCACCCGGTAGTTACCGTCTGGATGGTTGGGGTGGTACATGTCCATCCGGAAAACCTGCCCCGCCTCGGTCAGCGGCGCCCGGTCGACAGGTTCCTGAACCTGGCCGACGCCGTCGGTCACCTCGTCCCTGCCGTCGATCGACGAATGCGTCATCGGATCCGCCAGTACCGCGAACACCCTGGCCGCGGGCACGCCGAAGGTCAGGGTGGCGCTCACGTTCTCCTCGGCCATCGGGTGCGCGCTCCTTCTCATCTGGCTGTTCTCATCCGGCCGGCCGTCACGGCTGAGAGCCGCGGCCGAGCTGGCCGAGGGCGAGCCGGTCGGGCTGGCCGGTCTTCGCCATCAGGCTGTGGATGTGGTTCTCCACGGTCCGGGTGGACAGGTGCAGCCTGGTGGCGATCTCCTTGTTGCTGAGCCGGTCGGTCAGCAACAGCAGGATCTCGTGCTCGCGCACGGTGACCCCGGCCTTGCGCAGCTCCGCCGGGATGGCGGACACCCCGCGGCGGCGCTGCCCGACCGCCGTGCCGGACCGGCGCAGCAGCGCGCGGCAGGCGCTGGCCACGGCCGGCACCCCGGCGGCGTGGAAGTATTCGTCGCTTGCCCGCAGCCAGTCCGCCGGGGTGCCCCAGCCGTCGGCGATCGCGGCCTCGCTGACCAGCCGCAGCCCCAGATGGCGGCCGGTGGCGTAGGGCGCGCCCAGCCGCAGCGCCTCCTCCACCGCCGCGGCGGCCTGCTCGCCGTCGCCCTTGCGGCCCGCCAGCGCCGCGCGGGCGAGCACGGTGAACTGGCGGTCCCAGCGGATCTTGCTGGCCGCGGCCTCGATGGCTTCGGCGTACTCCGGCCAGCCCGCCGTGCCGTCCAGCACCCGCAGCAGCAGGTTCATCCCGTAGCGGCCGGTCAGCTGGAAGACGGTCGAGCTCTGCTGTGCGGCTGCCGTCGCCAGCTCCTCCCGCGCCCGGGGCCCGTCCTCCTCGAGCAGGGCGCACCAGGCCCGGGCCAGGCCGTGCACCCGCGGCGCGTGCATCGGCAGCGCGCCGCCCCAGTCGCGCATCTCGGCCAGCGCGGTGTCCATGTCGCGCCGCCGGCCCCGGTGGGCGGCCGACACCGCCTGCACCAGCAGCGTGTACCGGACGTTCTCCATCAGCTTGAGCCGCCTGGTGGCCTCCAGCACCTGGTCCAGCAGCGCGCCCGCGGCGGGGAAGTCGCCCTGCAGGGTGAGAGCCAGCGCGAGGGTGGACTCGATCTGGTAGCGGGACGTCACCGCGCCGGCCTGGGTGGCGGCCCGCCTGGCCTGCTCCAGCCGGCTGGTATTGCCGGTGCGCAGCGCGTCGTCGCTGCCCAGCCGAAGCAGCGCGTGGATCTCCTCGACGCGCAGGTCGCCGCGGACCGCGATCTGCCGGGCCCGCTCGAGGCATTCGGTCGCCTCGGCGGCGTCCCGTGGCCGGCTCAGCGCACCCAGCAGCTGCCAGGCCTGGCTGGCGATCACCGGCAGGCCGCTGGCCTCACCGACCTCGGCCGCCCGCCGGGCCAGCGTCTCGGCCTCGCCGATGTGGCCCGTGCCGGGCAGGTCCAGCACCAGGTGCGCGGCGACCACGTCGATCGCCGCGGCGTCACGGCCGCCCGCGCCCGGGCCGAGCAGGCCGCGGGCGATCTCCACCTGGGCCAGCCCGTCGGCCGACCGGCCGGCCACCGAGGCGGCCCAGGCCAGCCGGGTATGCAGCCGGGCCCGCTCGTCCCTGGCGAGCAGGCCGGCCAGCTGCTCCAGCTCCGCGGCCGCGGCGACCGCCCGCTCCACCAGGCCCGCCTCGGCCAGCGCGGTCAGCCGGGAGGCGAACGCCGCCGCCCGGCCCGGCGCGTCGCCGCCCTCGGTGAGCAGCCCGATCGCCTCGTCCAGCAGAGCCACCGCCGAATCGGCGGCGCCCTGGTCCAGCGCCCGCCGCCCCGCCTCGGCGAACAGCTGCCCGGCCCGGGCGGCGTCGCCGGCCTGCTCATGCAGGGTGGCCGCCAGCTGGCACCACTCGCCGGGCAGCCCGGGATACACCGTCTCGACCGCGGCCACGGCCTGGCGGGTGAGCCGGGTGCGTTCGGCCGGGGTGAGCAGGCCGAGCAGCGCGCCCCGCAGCAGCGGATGGCCGAAGGCGTACCAGTCGGGCGTTTCCTCATCCGGCGCGACCAGCTGGCCGGTCAGCTCGGCGTGCAGGTGGCTCAGCAGGTCGCGGTCGGTCAGCCCGGTGGCCGCCTGCAGCACCGCGACGGGGAAGCGCCGGCCCAGCACGGCAGCGGCCGACAGCACCTCCCGCCCTTCCGCGCCGATCAGTTCCAGCCGCCGGTCCACGGTGCGGGTCAGCGTGGCCGGCACCCTGGTCTGCGGCGGGCCGGTGAGCCGCCAGGCGGCGCCGTCCCGCACCAGCAGACCATCGGTGCACATGCCGCCCAGCAGCTCCTCGGCCAGCAGCGGGATGCCCTCGCTGTCCCGCCAGAGCTGGCCGAACGCCTCGTCAGGGATGCCGCCGGGCTCACAGTCAAGGCAGGACGCGGCCATTCCGCGCAGCTCCTCGCGGGACAGCCGGGTCAGTTCGAGCAGCGTGCCGGACCCGCGCTGGGCCGCCGCGCGGGCCAGGTCGAGGGCTGGGCCGGGATCGCTGCGCACCGTGCCGACCAGCAGCGTGGGCTGCCGGTCGAGGTTGTCGGCCAGGTAGTCCACCGCGGCCCGGGTCTCGGTGTCGAAGTCCTGCATGTCATCCAGCAGGAGCAGGCAGCCGCGGTCCCGGCCCACCAGTGCGCACAGCCGCAGCACCGCCTCGGCCAGCACCACCAGCGACCGGCCTTCCTCCGGCGGAGGTGGCTGCCCCCAGTCCGGGATCAGCCGTGCCAGCACGGACGCGTAAGGACCCAGTTCGGAGACGTCGACCGGGTCGCCGTCGCGCAGCAGGGACATGAGCGCTTCGGTCAGCGAGCGGAACGGCACCATCGGCCCGGCCGAACTGCCCCGCCCGCGCAGCAGCCGCATGCCCGCCGCGAAGCCGGTATCGGCCACCGCGGCGGCCAGCCGCGACTTGCCGATCCCGCTCTCCCCGGTGATGAACACCGCGCCGCCGTGGCCGGCCTGGGCCGCATGCAGCGCCCGGTCGAGATGGCGCAACTCGCCATCCCGGCCTACGGTGACCGACGCCCGGATCGTCACACGACAGACCTTAGGGCGAATGCACCAATCCCGCCTAATGATCTGTCCTATTAACCGGCTTTCTGACGGTTACAGGACCTTCTTGACCAAAGGGGCGCCCTACGGCACTTTCTCGGTGTGTTCGGTGCCGTCTGCCCGGTTTCCGGCTCTGGCTGGCGCCGACCGCACGCGGCGGCAGGCGCCGGATGCCGCCCGCTACATGCAGCAGGTCGAATCGGCCGGGGTGATGAACCCGCCGGCCGGCCCGTGCAGCGTGACCGTGGCCAGCACGTGGGTGGCCGCGGTCGGCGAAGCAGCCGCCGAGGCGGCCGGGGCCGCGGTCGCACAGGCGGTGGCGACCACGCCGGCCAGTACGGCCGCCCGGGCGCCGAAGGCTGCCGACGGCAGCAGGCGTGCCGCGGCGGCCCCCCTGCCGGAGTCAAGCTGCCCGTCATGAATGCTGGCCTGGCTGTGTGAGTTCCTCATCGTTCCCCCTGAAACAGATGATGCTGGTTACCTTGCTGCGCTTTCGCTAACCGGGTCTGCCGCCCTCGCCGGCAGCCGGAGTTGGCTCGAGAAAGAGCACCGAGGGGACCCGCTCGGTGAAGCCCGCCCGGAGCAGCCCGTACCCGACCCCGGCCAGTCCCCGCAGCAGCCCCGGAGTGGGCACCCCGCCCGGTGTCCCGCAGAACCTGGTGTGCCGGCCCAGGGCGCTCACCATGAGCCCGGCGCGGTGCCGCCACGGCGGCGGCAGGGCGGCTTGCCCGTGGCCGGCCTGCCCGGTGGGTGACTGGCCCGCCGGTGCCAGCGCTGTGCGCGCCGTTGTGCCCGGGGTGAGCGCGGCCCCGGTGAGCATGGTCAGCGCCTCGGTGATGCCGGCTTCGCCGTGGCAGAGGCTGAGGTCGCGGAGCACCGGGCGCTGGATGAGCAGCTGGGCCTCACGGCGCAGTTCGGTGTCGCCCAGGCAGGACCGCGCCACCAGCAGGCCGACCGTGCCCCGGCACCAGCCGGGTGAGCCGTCCCCGCCACCCCCGGCGACGGGGTCGACCGCGCACCATACGGCACGGCGCCCCGCCTCCTGGTATGCGGGATCGTCCATGGTCACGCCGAACCTGGCCAGCGCCCAGCCGACGCCGGCCGGCCCGGTGGCGAACCCCGGCGAGACCGGCTGCAGAGCAGCCGCACAGCGGCCGCCGGTCCGCTGCACCAGGGCGGCGAGCTGATCGGCGGCCGCCACGGCCGCGGCCGCGGCAGCCGCCGAGCCGATTTCGGTGTGCACCGCGGTCATCGCGGCCAGGCACCCGGCCAGCCCGTCCAGCCAACCGGACGGCGCCACCAGCTCGCCCGCCGTGCGGTAACCCGCGGGCTGCCTTCCGCTGGCCGACCTGCTTATGGCCTGCTCTCCGCTGGCCGGCCTGCTCGTGGCCTGCTCTCCGGCGGCTTGCTCTCCGCTGGCCGGCCCTGCCGTCGCTGGCGTGCCTGTGGCCGGCGTGCCTGTGGCCGGCCGAGCCGTGCCCGGCCGATTCACGGTCGGCCACCCAGCCGGCGCAGTCGCGAGCAGCCGGGTCGTCAGGAGCGCCGCGGCGTCGGCCCATTCGCCCAGGGCCCGGTCATCGAGCAGCGTGCTCATCCGGGCCAGCGCGTAACTGATGCCGGCCATCCCTTCGGCGGCACCACAGCCCACCGTGGCGAGCAGGTCGGGACGGGCGTCCAGCGCGCCGAGCAGCGCGGGCAGCGAGCTCGCCGCCCGCCGCGCCACCTCGGCGTACCGGCCGACACCGGACAGCCTGGCCAGCTGGGCCAGAAACAACGCCACGCCCAGATACCCGTCGGCCAGCCCGGCCCCCATCGGCAGCACCATCCACGGGGTGCCGTCCACAGGCTGCAGACCCAGCCAGTTCACCCGGGACTGCCCACCGTTGGTTTGGCCGTCGCTGGCTTGACCGTCCTGGTCCAGGTCATCGAGCCGGTGACCGCCCCGCGACGTGCTGCTCCCGGCGGCCAGCCCCCGGATGAAGGCCGGCGGCGCGTCGCCGGATGAACTCATCCCGCACGCCACGATCTGATCGGCCAGGCCACAAGCGGCGGTGAGCAACCGGGACGGCGTGGCGGCGGGGGCGGCGCCGGCCGCCGGCGGCTGCCGGGCTGGCGGGACGCTCGTCGCAGCGTCGCCGGTTACCGCTGACATGGTGCTGGACCAGCGGCCGCGACATCTGCGGCCATCGGCTGCCGTGGCGTTGGGATAACGGCCGGGGGCGGGGCGGCGGCCACCGGGCGCTGGGCTGGCACCGCGCCTCGGTGGCCGCCGGTCTCGCGGCGGGTGGCCAGGCTGGCTGAGATGATCCACTCCTGGTCGCGCCTGTCCACATCACCCATCGCCGCGATCTTCTCGAGCGCGCAGCTCAGCGCGGGCCGCCCGAGCAGGCCGGGCAGATACCACCCGGCCGAAGTCCACAGGCCGCGGGCCGCGGGCCGGGCCGTCACCAGCGGAATGTCACCCGTCCACAGATCGGCCACCTCGTGCGGGGCCAGCCGGCGCCACAGTGAAGCGGAATGGGGAAGCGGATGGGCAGCCGCCGATGCCTCGTGCAGCACCGCCAGCGCCCGGTCCCGGTCACGCCCGTCACGCAGCAGATCCGGTGCGGTGGACTCGTCCAGCAGCCGCGCATAACCCCGGCTGGGCCGGACCACCACACGGGTCTCGATGTCCGCCCGCGACATGATCAGCCGGATGAACCGGGCCCGGTCGGCCACGATGGCGTCATAGCCGAGCCGGAAGCCCTCCAGCACCGCCGCCTCGTGATCGGCCGGCTCGGCCGGCCTGCCGTCGCGGCAAGGCCGGTTCCGCGGGCTCATGCCCGTCGTGCCCACTGGGCCTGTGCCCGCCGGGCTTGCCGTCCGTGCTGGGCCCACCGGGGTGGCCCGGCGGATCAGCCGGCTGCGGTCGGTCGCCGGGGGCTCCCAGTCCAGCACGCCGTCCGGGCGGATCGACGCCCTGTCGCCGCCCATCCCGGACAGATCCGCCTGACCGTGCTCGCCGGCGCTCAGGCAGGGCAGCAGCGAGGTGCGCTGCACCGAGGCGGTCAGCGCGGCAGCCGCCGGGTCGTCGCCCGCCATGTGCGGATAGGGCAGCACGGGATGGAAGAGCGTTTCCAGGTCGATCAGCATCGGCTGGTCGCCACAGGCGACGACGTTCTCACAGTGCACGTCCACCGCGCAGAGCACGTGCAGCGCGGCCAGCAGCATGCCTTCCCGGCGATAGAAGTCGCCGGCCGCGGCCTGGCTGGGCAGCGCCTGCGCAGTCACGAACTCCTGCCAGCCGTAGCCTGGCCGCAGCAGCACGCGCGCGGTGCGCAGGCCGGCCTGTGGCACCCGCTGGTTAAGCCAGCCCGCGACGTCGCCGAACAGCGCGTGCGCCGCCAGGCTGCGCGGCTTGTAGACGACCTTGCGGCCGTCGGCGAAGGTAACCACCGTCACCGAGCGCCCCTGCCGGTGCCGGTCGCCGAGCCCGGGCTCGGCCGCTACCGCGGGGCCCGGGTCGACCCCGCCGAGCAGCGAGCCGACCACCGCGGGACGGTCCGCCGCGAAGCGGATCATCAGCTCCTGCCCGGCCCGGCCGGCCCGCAGGCTGGCCGTGCCCAGCAGCCTGGCCAGCACCGGGTACTGGTCGAGCAGCGCGGCCAGCCCGGCCGGCTCGCACAGCCGCCAGATGAAGTCGTTGAACCGGGCCCGGCCGTCCGTGCCGGTCAGGCGTCCCTGGTCGTGAGCCACCCGCAGTTCGTAGATCATGGTCCGGACGGCCAGCTGGGCCAGCTGCCGCCCGAGCGCCGCGGTGAACGTGTCCGCGATCGGGATGGGAGCGGCGTGCGCGGGGGAGAGGCATCCCCGCGCCGCCGCGACCAGGCCGTCCCTGGCCCCCGTCAGGAACGGTCGCAATGGGATGGCGAACGCGTCCTGCCAGCTGCCCGGGGACGGCAGCACGCGCGGCGGCCGGGCCGCCGCGACCGCCTGCTCCACCACGTCTGCCCAGCCCGGCCGGGCCCGCCGCGTGCCTCCCGCAGCTTGCGTACCAGGCTCCAGGCCGGGCTGGGAGTCGTGCCCGCGTACCGGCGCGGGTCTGCGGGGCCCCCAGCCCGGCCTGGCGGGCTGGGGACCGTCTGCTGCCGCGGCCCGTGTCCCGGGCCGTTCGTGCGCGGCTAGCGCTCGCACCCACCAGTCGCTGCTGAGCCGGGACGCACCTGCGTCCTCGCTCGTGCAGGCGGCCAGCAGATTCATGTTCCGCAGCCTGGCAGCGCCGCGCCAGGCGTTGATGAGTAGAAGCTACTCAGGTTTTACGGCACGGTTTCGCCGGGTGCGGGTGGGCGTGGTGGCTAGGGCGCAGCCGTTCATAAATATCAATTAGGCCTGCCCGAAACAGGCGTGAAACATCAGCCGCCGCATCTGCCTGCTGCGTTGCCCCCGCTGTAACGAGCGGGAAACTGGGCCGAAACCCGGCCATGGGGAAATGGGGCTTGTTCCGAAGACAGCGAAGCGGCCGTCCGGGCTAACCCTGGCCGTCCGCGGCCCGGGGCCACCGGCGGCCCTTCACTTAGGCCCCGGGAGGCGCGGTGGTTCCCTATCCGAGTTGGCTGAGCGCCGGGGACAACGCCTGGCAGCTCACCGCGGCGACGCTGGTCGGGCTGATGAGCATCCCGGCCATCGCCGTGCTGTACGGCGGCCTGGTGCAGCGCCGGTGGGCGATGAACACGGTGCTGATGGTGTTCAGCGCGTTCGGCATCACCCTCATCGTCTGGGTGCTCTGGGCGTTCAAGATGGGGTTCGGCACGCCGTGGATCGGTCACTTCCTCGGCAAGCCGGGCACGGTGCTCGGCGCCGGCAGCGAGCAGGGGCAGGCCGTCGTCCCGCTGCTGGTCGGGCTGATGCCGAAGTTCCGGTTCCCCGAGTCGTCGCTGGTGTATTTCCAGTTCGTGTTCGCCGCGATCACCCCGATCCTGTTCATCGGCAGCGTGATCGGCCGGATCAAGTTCCACGTCTGGCTGATCTTCGTGCCGTTGTGGATCACGTTCGCATACACAGTCAACGCGTTCATGCTGTGGGGCGGTGGGTTCTGGGCGGGCAAGGGTGCCTTGGACTACAGCGGCGGCTACGTGATCCATCTGGCCGCGGGCACGTCCGGCTTCGTGGCCGCCGCGGTCATCGGGCCCCGGCTGAAGCGGGACCGGCAGCGCGCGGTGCCGAACAACCTGCTGTTCGTGGCCGTCGGCGCCGGGCTGCTGTGGCTGGGCTGGAACGGCTTCAACGGCGGTGACCCCTACTTCGCCGGGGCGGACGCCGCCTCGGCGGTGATCAACACCAACCTGGCCACCGCGGTCGCGATGATGACCTGGGTCGTCATGGACATGACGCTCAGCAAGGAGCGCAAGCCGACGTTCCTCGGCGGGCTGAACGGCATGATCTGCGGGCTGGTCGGCATCACCCCGGCCGCCGGGTATGTGAACGGGGTCGGCGCCATCGTGATCGGCCTGGTCTGCTCGGCGGTCGTCTGGGTGGCCTGGACCTATCTGCCCCGGTACGTCTGGCCGTTCAACAAGGTGGACGACGCGCTCGGGGTCGTCTACACGCACGGGTTCGCCGGGCTCTGCGGCGGGCTGCTGGTCGGGCTGCTCGCGGACCCCAAGATGATCGAGTACATCGGGCTCGGCAACAACTCGTCGGTGGCCGGCACCGGGCTGTTCTACGGCCACCCGATGGAACTGGCCATCCAGGCGGGCGCGGCGCTGACCATCATCGTCTGGGACGGCCTGGTCACGTTCGTCATCCTGAAGGTGATCGGCCTGTTCACCAAGCTGCGGATGCCCGAGGCGGACCTGGAGATCGGCGACGTCGCGGTGCACGGCGAAGAGGTCTACCCGTCCGAGGAACTGGTGCGCGTCGGGTCCGGCCACCACGAGACAGCTGGTCACCGGGACGTGGGCAGCGGCCGGGAGGCGGGCAGTGGGCACGAGGTGGCCAGCGGCGGGGAGCTGAGCAGCGGGCACGAGGCGGGTGCGGCTTCCGTTATGACTGGCGGCGGCCGGGACGTGGGTAGGCCGCCGGATCCAGATAACTAGTAAATCTATAGGAATTATTGACAAGAGTGGGGTGGCCGTGCCAACCTAAGGGTGGCTCTGGAGAAGCCGCCATCTAAGACGGATGACCGCAACCGGCCAGGTTGCGGTCATCCGTCGTCTCTGGGTCCTGGCGCCCTGGGGCGCGCCAGGGCTTGCCGCGTCCAGACGGCGCCCCTCTGTTCTGTGTCTCTGTGTGAGCGCGTTCAGCTGGCTCAGCGGGCGCGTTGCTCGGCGAGATCGAGCCAGTGGCCGACATCACTGGGGGAGAAGTGGCGGATCGCCCAGTCGGGACGGTTACCCCCAAGAAAGCATCCGGCACCGAGTCCTACTAGCTAGCCGGGTTCGACAACCAGGCGGGGCTCCAGGACTGCGCCACCGGCTCGGTCGCCTGGACAGCTCAGGGAGTTTCCGGCTCACCCAGCACAGCCACCCCGAGCGGCTCGTATCACGTGACGGTCACCAAGGCGTCGAACGGCTCGGTGCACTTCTCAGTCAGCCACTGAGGGATCGGCCACCGGCCGAGGACAGGCTGAGGAAGGGGAAAGAGGTAGCCCGCCAGCCCACGGCAGCCGCGAACTCCGTGGGCTGGCATCAGCCTGCCGTCATGCCGTCCGGGCTGGGCTCGGCCGACGTGGGCTTGGCCTGACCGGGCTCGGGGGAACCCGCGAACCGCGCCGGGAACTCCGGGGCATCCAGAGTCCAGGCTGGATCCTGAACCAATTTGGCCACGATGCGATCGTGGAAGCTCCTGTGCCGCAGGGCTTCCTCGATGTCGGTGACGACCTGGCTCAGCGGGTAGGGAATCTCCGCCTCTAGCTCAGCCACGGCAGCCTCGGTGGCGCGCCACTCAGCCGCCAGCAGATCGATGATCCGTGTCGCCTTGGCCGTGAGGTGGACCTGCTTGCTGCGGGCATCGGAACCCGCGGTGGTGCGCACCCATCCGGCGGTGCGCATCGCGGCCACCTTCTGGCTCACCGCCGAATGCGTGAGCTGCACCGAGGAAGCCAATGCGGTGATCGTCATCGGCCCCCTGGCGTGCAGCCGCAGCAACTCCAGCACCCAGGTCGGTTTGAGCTGGTCGATCCGGGCCTCGGTGTAGACCCGGGTGATGTCGGCATCCATCGCCGCCTGCAGCAGCCGCAACGGCCGCCAGGCGCTCTGCTCCGTGGGGTCGCGGAAGCCCGAATCGTTCATTCATTAATTGTAACAGCTCTTATACAAGTGCTGTTACAATCACTGAGGTTCATGGGAGGCAGCACCCAGCGGAAGGGGACACGATCATGCCCGGCGGGTTCCGGCTGCTCGCGGACATCGGGCCGCTGCGTGAGTCGGCGGCGTTCCGTCGGCTGCTGGTCGGCTCCACCCTGTCCTCGGTGGGCAGCTCGCTGACCGGGTTCGCGGTCATGCTCCAGATCTATAACCTCACCCGGTCGCCGTTCGCGGTCGGCGCCCTGGGCGTGGCGGCCATGGTGCCGACCCTGGCCGTCGGGCTGCTCGGCGGCTCGGTCACCGACACAACCGACCGCCGCAAGCTGGTACTGATCACCAGCAGCGTGCTGGCCCTGATATCCGCGACGCTCGCCGCGCAGGCCTTCGCCGGGCTGCGGCAGCTCTGGCTGCTGTACGGCCTCGTCGCGGTGCAGTCCGCGTTCGCCGCCATCGACCGCCCGGCCCGCAGCACGTTCATCCCGAACCTGCTCAGCCCGGCCCAGCTGTCCGCCGGGCTGGCACTGAACCGGATCAGCTTCCAGATCGTGCTGACCGTCGGCCCGGCGCTGGCGGGCATCATCGCCGGTGCTCCCCACCTGGGCCTGCGGGGCTGCTACCTGGTGGATGCGGCCACCTACGCCGCCGCACTGTACGCCGTGGCCAGGCTCCCCGTGATGCGCCCGCAGTCCGGGACGCGCCGGCCCGGCCTGCGTGCGGTGGCCGAAGGGGCCGCCTACATCCACCGCCACCAGGCCATCGCCGGCGCGTTCCTCGCCGATCTCAGCGCCACCGTGTTCGGCCTGCCGATCGCGCTGTTCCCGGCGATCAACGCCGAGCGGTTCGGCGGCAACCCGCGCACGCTCGGCCTGTTCACCGCTGCGATCGGGGTTGGCGGCCTGGTCAGTGCGGTGTTGTCCGGGCCGGTCCGGCACATCTCCCGGCAGGGCCTGGCCATGCTCTGCACGGTCGCCGTGTGGGGTGCGGCCTTCGCCGGGTTCGCCGTGGTCAGCAGCCTGTGGCTGACCCTCACCCTGCTGGGGGTGGCCGGGGCGGCGGACACGTTCACCGTGGTCTTCCGGGGAATCATCGTCCAGGCCGGGACGCCGGACGAGTTTCAGGGCCGGGTGATGGCTGCCGACTACGTGGTGGGCGCGGGCGGCGGCCAGCTCGGCTCGCTGGAATCCGGCGCGCTCGGCTCGCTGACCACACCGGTGATCAGCGCCCTCAGCGGCGGCCTGCTCACCATCGTCGGCACGATCGCGATCGCCCTGCTGCTGCCCGGCTTCGCCCGGTACCGCCGCGAGGCGCCCGACCCGGCCACGGAGAGCCCGCAGGCCGCCGTGGCGACCGCGGTTAAGTCTGACGCGGCCAGGCCCGACGCGGCCGAGACCGACGCCGCCGGCGTGGCAAAGATTTAAGCCGGCCCGCGGCTCGCGGACGTCAGCCCGCAGGCAGGATCGAGCGCGTCATGGCCGAACGGCGTGATCAAGGAATTCCTCGAACAACGGATATCATCCGGCCGAGTACCGCCGCCGGTGCCGACAGCGGGCCGGCCACGAACGGGCCGTGATCCGCGCTCTCGATCTCGATGACGTGCGGCGTGACCGACCGGGCAGCCGGACTGTCCCAGAAACGGTCGGCCGTGCCTCCCACCAGCACGCGCCGCGGGTGGTCCGGGCAGGCGTTGACTGAGCGCGGCGGGATGACTACGCTAAGGGTCAAAACTATAAAGAAACTTTCCTATTAGTTTCACCCTCAAGGTTCCACCGTCCACCCGAGCCCCCGCAGGAGGGAACGTGGATCCAGCAACCCCGCTCAGAAGATGGCACAGGACCCCGCCGACCCCAGCACATCCGGCCGACCGTCGGGATCACGCCCGGCCCCGCGGAACGCGGCCGCCGGGCACACGCTCCGCACGACCGCCGGGTGATCGCTCCGCACGACGGTGGGGTAGTCGCTCCGCACGGCCGCTGGGCTCCCGTCCGGGCCGGGCGACCGCCGTTGTCGCGGCGGCTCTGCTGGCCGTGGCGGGCGGAGCCGGGTCGGCGCTGGCCACGTCGCGGGCCGCGGCCGCCCCGGCGGCACTGACCGCCAACTGGTATGAGTCCGCGCCGTACTACAGCACGCTGGACCCGGACGCGCCGGACCTGGGCCAGGTCATGTCGGCCACCGGGCAGAAGGCGTTCGACATGGCCTTCATTCTGGCCGGCAACGGCAGCTGCGCCCCGGCCTGGAACGGTACCGACGCCGTCTCCTCCGACACCCAGGTGTCGGCCGTGATCAACGAGGTGCGCGGCGACGGCGGCGACGTCATCGTCTCGGCCGGCGGGTACAACGGCACCAAGCTCGGCCAGGTCTGCGGGTCCGCGGCCGCCACGGCCGCGGCCTACCAGCAGGTGATCGACGCCTACGGGCTGCACGCGTTCGACTTCGACCTGGAGGAACCGGAGATCGAGAACTCCTCCGCCATCGCGAACGAGCTCGGCGCGGCCCAGATCCTGCAGCAGAACAACCCCGGTCTGTTCATCTCGATCACGATGCCGAGCATCGCGACCGGCGCGAACTACTTCGGCCAGCAGTTGCTCGACGAGGCCAGCTCGCTGAAGTTCACCCCGGACGACTACACGATCATGCCCTTCGACGGCGGGTTCACCGGTGGCTCGGCCCAGGTGACCGCGCTGCAGGACTTCAACACCCAGCTGATGAACACGTTCGGCTGGACCAGCGCGCAGGCCTACCAGCACGAGGGTTTCTCCGACATGAACGGCCGGACCGACGACGCCGAGTACTTCTACCAGAGCGACTTCCAGACGGTGCTGAGCTTCGCGCAGAACGCGGGCATGACCCGGTACACGTTCTGGTCGGTCAACCGGGACCGGCAGTGCAACCCGCCGGACAACAACGGCCAGCTCTCCAGCGAGTGCAGCAGCGTCCCGCAGAATCCGTGGGACTTCACCGCGTATACGGTCTCGTTCGCCAACAGCACGCCGGCCACCCCACCGCCGGTGCCGACTCCCACGTCGCCCCCGCCCACCGGGTGCTCCGCGCCGGCCTGGTCCGCCAGCACCAGCTACAGCAGCGGCGACCAGGTCTCCTACGGCGGCGACCAGTGGACGGCCAGCCAGTGGAACTACGACGAAGTGCCCGGCGGCTCGTCCGGCGCCTGGACCAGCAACGGCGCCTGCTGACCCGACGGCGGGTCCCGGACGAACGGCCTGGGCCCGGGACCCGCCGTCCTGCCAGCCGAGTGCTAATGCGGACAGAAACTGACCGCATGACTGCCTAGGCTGCGGGTATGACGCCGAACCCGGAGCTGAGCGAGCAGGCGCTGAACCGGGCCACGCTGGCCCGTCAGATGCTGCTGGCCCGGCACGAGCTGCCCGCCGCCGCGGCGCTCACCCGGCTCGCCGGGATGCAGTCCCAGGCGCCCGACGCACCGTACGTGGGGCTGTGGTCGCGGCTGGCCGGGTTCCGCACCGCCGAACTGGCCGGCCTGGTCAGCTCGCGGCAGGTGGTGCGCATCCACCTCATGCGCACCACCATCCACCTGGTCACCGCCTGCTGCTCTCGCACGCCGACCGCGGCCGGGTAAACCCAGACGGCCACCCGGTGCCGCTGTACCCCGGCAACGGCGGCCGGTGCGGCATGCTGCTGCTGGACGGCCGCTTCCGCGGCACCTGGCGGATCGCCGCCGGTGGCAAGAGCAGCGGTGGCCGGGGGAGCGCGGCGGAGGACACCGCCACACTGCTCATTCAGCCGTTCGCCGCGCTGTCCGATGCCGACGAGGCCGCGCTGTCCGGGGAAGGCGGCGCGCTGCTCGGATTCGCCGCCGCCCGGGCCGCCCAGCACGACATCCGCATCCAGCCGCCGGGCGGCTGAGCCATCACCGGCCGGTGACGCCGTCGATGTGCTCGCGCAGCAGGTCGGCATGCCCGTTGTGCCGGGCGTACTCGTCGATCATGTGCAGGTACATCATGCGCAGCGAGTAGGTCCCGCCCCGCCCCGCGTCGAAGGTGACGTCGAGGCCCAGATCGCGCACCGCGTCGTCGCACAGCGCCCACTCATCGCGCAGCCGGTGGTAGTCGGTCTCTGCCCGCTCCGGCGTGCCGTCGCTGAAATCGGCGTCTTTGCCCCGGGCCGGGTCGTACATGGGCCCGACCGGCTGACCACCCGCGCGTTGCCGGAACCAGATCCGGTCCACCTTGGCCACGTGCCGGATCAGGCCCAGCAGTGACAGGTTCGATGCCGGGAGCGGCCGCGCGGCGAGCTGCGGGGCGGTCAGCCCCGCGCAGATGTTCAGCAGCGTGACGCGCTTGTAGTTCAGGAACGCTTCGAGCATCGGCCGCTCATCGCCGGTGGTGGGCCCGTCGGCTGGATCGGGCGTGGGCAGGGTCCAGGTCATCGGGCCAGTCTGGCAGCCGCGCCTGCCAGCCGATCTTCGCAGCGGGTCAGTGGCCGCGGAACGCCTCCTCCAGCCACCAGGAGCCGTGGCTCGCGGTGACCTTCGCGTCGATCAGCAGCGGCCGCTCCCGCGGCCCGGCCAGCCACCGGCTGACCTGCGCCAGGTCCGCGCGGTCCCGGACCGTCACCCCGTCGAAACCAAAGCCCTGGCCGATCCGGGCGATCTCGGTCGGCGGGAACCGCACGGTGTCCAGCGGGCTGCCGCCGGGCTGGAAGTGGTGCACCTCGGCGCCGTAGGCCTCGTCGTCGTAGACCACGACTACCATCGGCAGCCCCAGCCGCACCACGGTCTCCAGTTCGCTCACCCCCATTAGCGCACCGCCGTCGCCGAGCGTGGCCACGGTGAGCCGGTCCGGCCGGGCGACGGCGGAGCCGATCGCCGAGGCCAGGCCGAGCCCGATGGACTGGTAGGCCTGGGTGAAGCAGAAGCCCTGCTCGTCCGGGACGGACAGGAACATGCTCGGGTAGCCCATGAAGTTGCCCGAGTCCACGGCGACCACACGCTCGGCGGGCAGCAGGTCGTCGAGCTCGATGGACAGCGTGCGCGGGTCGATCAGGCCATCGCCGGACTCGTCGGTGTACGGCACGTCCCGCCACCGGCCCTCGCGGGCGATCCGTTCGCGCACCTCGGCGGACCGGTAGCCGCCACCTACCGGCGGCGGGCCGTCCCGCAGCGCGGTGAGCACGGCCCGTGCGGTGACCGCGGCGTCGCCGAACACGCCCAGGTCCACCGGCCGGTGCCCGCCGATCGCGGCGGGGTCGTCGTCCACCTGGGCGAGCTGGCAGCCGGCGCCGAGCAGCGTGCCGTGCCGGGTGGTCCACATGTTCAGCGAGCAGCCCCAGGCGACCACCAGGTCCGCGCCGGAGATCAGCTCCGCCGCGGCCGGGGTGGCGAACCCGCCGCTCACGTCCAGATCCCACGGGCTGCCGCGGAACAGGCCCTTGGCGGCCGCCGAGGTGGCCAGCAGCGCGCCGCAGGCATCGGCCAGCTGTTCCAGGTCGCGCCGGGCGGCGGCCACCCGGGCGCCCCGGCCGGCGATGAACACCGGGCGGCCGGCCTCGGTGAGCGCCCTGGCCAGCGCGGCCGCCGCGTCCGGGGACGGCGCTGGGGGTGGCACGGCCGCTGACGGCACAACCCCGGGGAGGATGCCGGGCGGGTCGCACTCGGCGGCCTGCACGTCCAGCGGCATGGCCAGCAGCACGGTCCGGCGCTGCCGGGCCGCGGTCTGGTAGGCCCGCACCGTGTCGGCGACCGCCGACTGCGCCGAGTGCAGCCGCTCGGGCACCGCGCCGACCGCGGCGGCCAGCCCGGCCACGTCGATGCGGAAGTTGGACCGGACAGCGGCGCCGGCCACGTCGGCGGCCAGCACCACCAGCGGGGTGCGGCTCTTGGCCGCCTCGGTGATCCCGGTCAGCGCGTTGGTCAGGCCCGGTCCCTGGTGTACGGAAAGCAGTCCCGGCCGGCCTGCCAGCCGGGCCCAGCCGTCGGCCATGCTGGCCGCGCCGCATTCGTGCCGGGCGGCCACGTAGCGCACCCCGTGCGCGGTGAGCCCGTTGGTGACGTGGAAATTGCCGCTGCCGACCACGCCGAATACCGTGTCGGCGCCCAGCCCGGCCAGGGCCTGCGCCACCGCTTCGGCGACGAGCATCAGGATTCGACCAGGGCCAGCACCCGGCACGGGCTGCCGGACCCGCCAGTGATCGGCAGCGGGCCGGCGATCAACACCGTGCCCTGCGCGGGCAGCCGGGCCAGGTTCTGCAGCTGGGTGAGGCCGTACTTGCCCGCGCCGAGCAGCGCCGAGTGGCACGGGAAAGGAGGGTCGAACGAATGGGCGGCCCCGGCGTCGGTGCCGACGGTCTCCACGCCGAATCCGGCCACCGGCGCCTCCTCGGCAAGCCAGCGGGCGCATTCCACCGAGACCCCCGGTGTGTGCGGGCCGGTCTCGTTGGCGTTCAGGAACCGCTGCTGGTCGTCGGAGCGGGCGTCCCAGCCGGTGCGGTACAGCAGCCAGCCGCCCGCGGGCAGCGCGCCGTGCTCGCTCTCCCACTGCTTGATGTGCCCGACCTCGAGCAGGAAGTCGGGGTCGGCGGCGGCCTGGGCGCTGAAGTCCAGCACCGCGGCCGGCCCGATGAGCCGGGCCGGCGGCACCTGCGACACGTCCTCGCCGTCGGCGCCAGTGACCCAGTGCACCGGCGCGTCGAAGTGGGTGCCGGTGTGCTCGCCGGTGCTGATGTCATTCCAGTACCAGGCGGGACCGCGCTCGTCGTACCGGCTGATCTCGCTCAGGCTGAACGGGACGGTGTTGGCGAACGGCTCGGGCAGCTGAAGCACGGGGGTGGCCGAGTTCAGCGGGGCAGTGAGATCGATCACCTCCACCCGCTCGCCGCGGAGCGCCTCGATGAGGTCGTTGAGCACGGACATGGTGCCTCCTGATCAGCCCGGCAGCTTCGCGCGGGCGGCTCCCGCGCGGAGAACAGCCTGCCCTACCCGGCCCGCCCGGGGCCAGGGCACCGGTCTATTGCACTGGCTCGGCGCGAGCAAAATGGAAGGCATGACCAGGCGCGTCCCCTACACAAAGACGCTGGTGACCGACGACGGTGTGCCGATCGACACGGTGCACCTGACCGGTGACGACCGGCTCGCCCTCATCGTCACGCACGGCTTCACAGGTTCCTGGCAGCGGCCGATGGTGTGGCGGATCGCGACCAGGCTGAACAAGTTCGGCGGGGTGCTGAGCTTCGACTTCCGCGGGCACGGCCGGTCCGGCGGCCTGTCCACGCTGGGAGACCGCGAGATCCGGGACCTGGACGTCGCGGTCCGCTACGCGCGCGAACTCGGCTACCGGCGGATCGCGGCGGTCGGCTTCTCCATGGGGGCCTCGATCGTGCTGCGCTACGCGGGCCTGGTCGGCGGGCTGGACGCGGCTGTCTCGGTCAGCGGCCCCGGGCACTGGTACTACAAGGGCACCAAGCCGATGCGCCGGGTGCACTGGGCGGTGGAGCGCCGGTCAGGGCGGCTGTACACCAAGAACGTGCTGAAGACCAGGATCAGCTCGGGGCGCTGGGACCCGGTGCCGGTGCCGCCGGCCGAGGCCGCGGCGATGATCGCGCCGACGCCGCTGCTGGTCGTGCACGGCGACCGGGACCACTTCTTCCCGCCCGAGCACGCATGGGAGATCTACGAGGCGGCCCTGGAGCCGAAAGATCTGTGGATCATCCCCGGTTTCGGGCACGCGGAGGCCGCGGCGGACGCGGCGCTGGTGGACCGGATCGGCCGGTGGGTGGCGGAGGCCGTCACCGGCCGGGCGGAAACCCCCGCGGACCTGGACGGCGCCCCCGACGCGGTCGCCTGACTCACCAGCTGGCGGGCTGCGGCATGCCCTCGGTGTAGCCGGCCGCGCTCTGCACGCCGACGACGGCCCGCTCGTGCAGTTCGGCCAGATCGCGGGCGCCGGCGTAGGTGCAGGCGCTGCGCAGCCCGGCGGTGATCGTGTCGATCAGGTCCTCCACCCCGGGCCGGGCCGGATCCAGGTACATCCGGGCCGCCGAGATGCCCTCCTCGAACAGTTCCTTGCGGGCCCGTTCGAACGGCGAGTCGGTGGCCGACCGCAGCCGGACGGCGCGGGCCGAGGCCATCCCGAAGCTCTCCTTGTACAGCCGGCCGTCCGGATCGCGGAACGCGTCTCCCGGCGACTCGTAGGTGCCGGCGAACCACGATCCGATCATGACCGCGGACGCCCCGGCGGCGAGCGCCAGCGCGACGTCGCGCGGGTGCCGGACGCCGCCGTCGGCCCACACGTGCGCGCCGAGCCGCCGGGCCTCGGCGGCGCACTCGAGCACCGCGCTGAACTGCGGGCGGCCGACCCCGGTCATCATCCGGGTGGTGCACATGGCGCCCGGCCCGACCCCGGCCTTGATGATGTCGGCGCCCGCCGCCACCAGGTCCGCGACACCCTCGGCGGTCACCACGTTCCCGGCCACCACCGGGACCTGCGGGCCCATCTCGTGCACCGCGCGCAGCGCGGCGATCATTTTCTCCTGGTGGCCGTGCGCGGTGTCCACCACGAGCAGGTCGGCACCGGCGTCGGCGAGCAGCTTGGCCTTCTCCGCGGCATCGCCGTTGATGCCGAGCGCGGCCGCCACCCGCAGCCGCCCGGCGCCGTCGGTGGCGGGCCGGTACAGCGTGGCCCGCAGCGCGCCGGTTCTGGTCAGGATGCCGACGCACCGCCCGGAGCCGTCCACGACCGGGGCCAGCCGGTGCCTGCCGCCGTAGAGCAGGCCGAAGGCGCGTTCCGGGTCGGTGCCGGCAGGCAGCGTGAGCAGTTCGGTGGACATGATCTGGCGCAGCTGGGTGAACCGGTCCACGCCCTGGCAGTCCGCCTCGGTGACCACACCCGCCGGATGCCCGTCGTCGGTGACGATGACCGCGCCGTGCGCCCGTTTCGGCAGCAGCGCCAGCGCGTCGCCCGCGGTGTCCGCCGGGCCGAGCGTGATCGGCGTGTCATAGACCAGGTCGCGGCTCTTCACCCAGGACACCACGTCGGCGACCACGTTCACCGGGATGTCCTGCGGCAGCACGGCCAGCCCGCCACGGCGGGCCACGGTCTCGGCCATCCGTCGGCCGGACACCGCGGTCATGTTGGCCACCACGAGCGGGATCGTGCAGCCGCTGCCGTCGCGGGTGGCCAGGTCCGCGTCGAGCCGGGACGCGACCGCCGACCGGCTGGGCACCATGAAGACGTCGCTGTACGTCAGGTCGTGATCGGGCGTCGTGTCGCCTAGGAATCGCACATGTCGATTCTGCCCGCCGCGGAGCTGTGCCCTGACCCAGCGGAACGGCGCATCCCCGCGGGCGGCCTATGCTGCTGCCGGTGGGTGATCAGCAGGCAGCCCGGACGCTGCGGCTCGGCAGCCTGGTCGTGCCGCCGGGGTCGTTCGCCATCATGGCGGTGGTCAACCGGACGCCCGACTCCTTCTTCGACCACGGCGCGACGTATGAGTTCGGCGCCGCCCTGGACGCCGCGAGCCGGCTGGTGGCCGACGGCGCCGCCATCGTGGACATCGGCGGGGTGAAGGCGGGGGAGGGCGAGGGGGTCACCGTCACGGAGGAGATCCGCCGGGTGGCCGGGCTGGTGGCCGGGGTGCGTGAGCGGCACCCGGGCGTCGCCATCAGTGTGGACACCTGGCGTGCGGAGGTCGCCGAGGCGGTGGCCGACGCGGGTGCGGACCTGCTCAACGACGCCTGGGGCGGCTTTGACCCCCGGCTTGCGGAGGTGGCCGCGGACCGCGGCCTGGGCCTGGTCTGCTCGCACGCCGGCGGGCTGGCGCCGCGCACCATGGCGGTCAGCCCGGTGTACGCGGACGTGGTCGGTGAGGTGTGCGGCTACGTCACAGCCCAGGCCGAGCGGGCGGTAGCGGCGGGGGTGGCGCCGGACGCCATCCTGATCGACCCGGCCCACGACTTCGGCAAGGACACCGGGCACTCGCTGGAACTGACCCGGCGGCTCGACGCGCTGGCCGCGACCGGCTGGCCGGTGCTGGTCGCGGTGTCCAACAAGGACTTCATCGGCGACACGCTGGCCCTGCCGGTGACCGACCGCATCGAGGGCACGCTGGCGGCGCTGGCCGTGTCCGCCTGGCACGGCGCGCGGGTGTTCCGGGTGCACGACGTCGCGGCGGCGCGGCAGGCACTGGACGTGGTGGCCGCGTTCCGCGGCGGCCAGCCGTAGCCCGCGCTACTGCTCCACGTAGGCGGCGAGTTTCGGCAGGGAAGAGCTGAGCCCCGCCGCGTGGTCCTCGGCGGAGATGCCGTCCGGGACGTCCTCGGCGACGATGCTGGCGCGGGTCCCCGCGCCCGCCGCGGCGACCGCCCACGTCATGATCATGGTGCCGGCGTAGGCGGGGTCGTCGGAGACGAAGTCAACCGCCTGCACGACCTTCTCGCCGGGAACGATATCGACGAAACGAGCCTCGACGACGTCGGAGTCCGCGGTCGCCTTGCCCGGCGCGCCAGCGGCGTCGGCATAGGTCAGCACCAGCCGGTACGACCCGCCCGGCTGGGCATCGAAGCGCTCGAACCTGCCGGTCATCCCACCGGGAGGCAGCCATGCCAGCAGTGCCTCGCGATCGACCAGAGCGGCCCAGACGCGGTCAACCGGCGCGGCGATCACCCGGGACCCGCTGTCGGTACGCGGCACGTCGTGCCCCCTTCGGCCTCACTCAGCGCGGGACGCTGCTGGTTCCCCGAACGCCGGTTAGTTCTGGAACGCCGCGTAGATGATCGAGGCCATCCGGTCGATCATCTCCTCGCGGGGCAGCCTGACCCCCACGCTGAGCATGGAGTTCACCCGCTCCAGCATCAGCAGGCAGGCGACCGCGGTCAGCTCGGCGTGGTCGGCCCGGCCGCCTTCCCCGGGGGCGGCGGTCATGCCCGTGGTCATCGCCTCGGCCAGCCGGAACAGCAACTGCAGCCCGTCGCTCCACGTCTCGTCGTTCAGCACCTCGGCCTGGGTGACCACCCGCAGCACGGCAGCGTGCGCCGCATACGTGTCGAAGAACCGCCCCACCCAGTGACCGAGCGCGGCCTGGCCCGCGTCGTTCCGCGTCACCACGGGGAAGTCGTCGGTGATGGCGCTCACGTCGCGGAGCGCGTCCCCCAGCAGCGTGCGGAACAGGTCTTCCTTGTTCTTGAAGTACAGGTAGAACGTGCCGTGCGAGGTCTTGGCCCGGCGCACGATGTCGTCCACCCGGGCGGCCTGCAGCCCGTTCGCGTCGAACTCCGCCATGCCGGCGTCCAGCAGCTTGCGCAGGGTCTGCCTGCCCTGCGCACCCAGTTCACGTTCCTGGGCGGGCAGGCCACCCTGGTGTGAGGGACGCGGCCGGCCTGAGCGCCCCCTGGTGGCTGCGGCGTCGGCCTGCGCGCTGGCGTCGGCCCGCACCCTCGGTGTGCTGCCGCCGGGCGTGCCGCGGCCGGCCTCGCGCGGTACCCGGCCGCGGCCGGCGTCGGAACTCATACGCGCGAGAGTAGCTGGTCGGCACACCGTCGCGGGCGCAATCCCCCCTGTCGTCCCCTTGCCGTCCGCCCGCGATGATCAGTCGCCGAGCACCTGCCGGGTGTAGGCATTAGCGAACCTGCGGCCCGGGTCCAGCTTGTCCCGCAGCGCGGCGAAGTCGGCAAACTTCGGGTAGACGGCACTCAGATAGGCGGCGTCCCTGGTGTGTAGCTTTCCCCAGTGCGGCCTTCCACCCAGCTCGGTGAGCATCGCCTCGACGTCGCGGAAATAGGGCTCGTGCGGTGAGGCGTGGAAGACATGGCAGGCGATGTAGCCGCTGCTGCGGCCGTGCGCGGTGGACAGCCACAGGTCGTCGGCCGGGCTGACCCGCACCTCGATCGGGAAGCTGATCCGCCAGTCCCGGGTGCGGAACAGTTCGCGCAGCCCGGCCAGCGCGGCGGGCAGCTGCTCCCGTCCGACGGCGTACTCCTGCTCCTTGAACCGCACCCGGCGCGGGCTGGTGTACACCCGGTGCGAGGCATCCACGTACGTGCGGGAGCCAAGCGCCTGGGCGGCGAGCCGGTTGACCGGCCTGATCGCCGCCGGCACCCGGTGGCCCAGCTGGTTCGCCAGCCCGAACACGGTGTTGGACAGGAACTCGTCGTCCAGCCACTTCCTGGCCGGGGCCAGCGGCCGGGCCGGCCCGGGCGAGGTGTTGTTCCGCTTGGCCAGGCAGTTGCCGGTGTGCGGGAACCAGTAGAACTCGAAGTGCTCGTTCTCCGTGGTCAGCTCGTCCAGCCTGCGGGTCACCTCGTCCCAGTGCATCGGCTGCTCGCGGGCCTCCAGCAGGAAGGCGGGCACGACGCGGAAGGTGACGGCGGTGAGGATGCCGAGCGCGCCGAGCCCGACCGCCGCCGCGCTCAGCAGTGCCGGCCGCTCATCCGCCGAGCACGTCACCACCGTGCCGTCGGCCAGCACCAGCTCCAGGCCCGCCACCTGGGCCGCGATGCCGCCGGTGTCCCGCCCGGTGCCATGCGTCCCGGTCTGGATCGCCCCGGCCACCGTCTGCTCCTGGATGTCGCCGAGGTTGGCCAGGGCCAGGCCGTGGCTCAGCAGGGTCTCGTTGAGCACCCGCAGCGGGCATCCGGCCTCCACCGTCACCAGCCCCGCGCCGGCGTCCACGGAACGGATCCGGGTCAGCCCGCCGGGCAGCAGCAGCACGCCGTCGGTGACCGCCGCGGGCGTGAACGAATGCCCCGATCCGGCCATCCGCACGGCCAGCCCCTGGTCCACCGCGAAGCGGACCGCGGCGGCGACCTCGTCCGCCGACCGCGGCGTCAGCACGTGGTGCGGCGCCGCCGTCTGGTTACCCGCCCAGTTCCGCCATGCCCCATCAGCCATGCCCGGACGTTACCGCAGGCGCAGGGTGTCTTTCCGGCTCGGCGGATAGCCGCCTGGCGCCGATCAGCCCGGCGGCCAGTGCCACGGTTCCGCAGGCCAGCGCGAACATGTAGCCCCAGTGCGCGCCGCGTGCGTCGATGAGCCTGCCCGCCAGTGGCGGGCCGGCGGCCAGGCCGAGGCCGATCGCGGTGGACAGCAGCGACATGCCCTCGGTCAGCAGCCCGGCCGGCATCTTCCGCTCGATCAGCGCGTACCCGCCGATGATCGTGGGGGAGATGGACAGCCCGCAGAAGAAGATCACGCCGAACAGCACCGGCACGTTCGGGATCGCCCACAGCGGGGCCACGCCGGCCACCATGCCCGCCAGCGTGATGAGGAACCGCCGGGACAGCGGCGCCCGCCATTTCCTGGCGCCGTACCACAGGCCGCCGCTGGCACTGCCCAGCGCGTACGTGCCGAGGATGAACCCGGACAGCGACTTGTGATGCTGCTCGGTCGCGAACGCCACCGTACTCAGGTCGATCGTCCCGAACATCGCGCCCAGCCCCGCGAACACGGCCATGATCACCGTCATGCCGGGCACCTTGATCGCGCTGCCGCTCGTGTGCCGGCCCGGGGCGGCGGCCGGCTCGGTGGCCCGCTGCCCGGCCAGCAGCACCGTGCCGAGGACCGCGAGCATGGCCGCCACCGCGATCCCGGTCACCGGCAGCAGCTGGGTGGCGAGCAGCGTGACCAGCGCAGGGCCGGTGACGAAGATCATCTCGTCGGCCACCGACTCGAACGAGAACGCGGTGTGCAGCAGCGGTGAGTCGCCGAGCAGCGCACTCCACCGCGAGCGCACCAGCGAACCGAACGACGGCATGGTGGTCACGAACAGCGCGCCGGTCACGAACACCGCCCACAGCGGTGCCCGCAGCTCCGCGCAGACGGCGAAGGCGGCGGCGCTGGCGGCGAACGCCGCCGTCAGCGGGGCGAGCACAAGCCGCTGCCCCACGCGGTCGATGACCCGGCCCAGCTGCGGCGCGGCGAACGCGTAACCCAGCGAGCCGACCGCCGACACCGCGCCCGCTATCGCGTAGCTGCCGGTGGCGGCCGAGACCACCAGGATGACGCCGAGGTTGATCATGGCCATCGGCATCCGGCCGATAAAGCACGCGGCCGAGAACTTCCGGGTGCCCGGGAGGCGGAAGATTTCCAGGTACTGGCTGGTGAGAATGCGGTCCGCCGCGACACGACCACGGCTACGCCGTGTGCCGAGCTCCGTCACTTCGCGCAAACCTCCCCGTTCACCGTAATAGGCCGCGTCAAATCAATTGTTTGCCTGGGGCTGTTGTGATTGGGGACACTTGGGGGCTTCCCAGGCGGCTTGTGCCAGATATGGTGTGGCTATGGTGGTGCGGCGGTGAGACGGCTGATGACGCGGGCGTCCGCTGTTGCCGCCCCTGCCGCTTTCGCCGCCATGGCCGCGACCGTGTTCGGCCTGCTGCCTGGCCCGGCCGCCGCGTCGGTCACCGGCACAGCGACCACAGGGCAGGCCAGCGCCGGGCAGATGCCGCTCGGCTGGTGGGGCCCGGGTGGCGGGTACGCCCCCGGCGTGTCCTTCCCGCAGGCCAGCGAGCACACCAGCGCCACCGGCCACACCGGGCAGCTGCACAAGGCCGTGCTGCCGGACGCCTTCGCGGTCGCCCCGCACGGGATCACCGCCGCGCAGCTGACCCGGCTCGGCAAGCTCCGGCACGTGCACGGCGTCATCGCCGTGGATGGCGGGGAGGTGCGGGTGAACGGCCACACGGTCAGCATGATCGGCGCCGATCCCGCCCAGTTCAGGTCCTGGACCCCGCCGCAGACCGCGTCGCTCAAGGGCGTCTGGTCCGCGCTGGCGCACGGCGGGTTCGTCGCCACTGCGGCCATCGCCAAGCAGCTGCGCCTGCACACCGGGAAGAACTATCAGATATCGGCCGCGAGCCAGCCGAGGGCCAGCTTCGGCGGCCAGGCCGATCTCGGGCTGCCCAGGGTGGACGCGCTCGTCGGCCCGCAACTGTCCCGCAAACTCGGGCTGGTCCACCAGGCCGGCGTCCTGATCAGCGCCCCCGGGATCAGCACGGCCAAGCTGGACGCGATGGTGCGCGGTGTGCTCGGCAGCCATGCCAGCCTGGTCCCGCTCACCGAGACACAGGCCGTCCAGCAGCAGATGCTGGCGCCGAACGGCCAGGCCACCGCCGGCCAGCCGGACAATTACCTGACCCTGTTCCAGGACTCCGCCAAGCTGTACTGCCCCGGGATGTCCTGGACGGTGCTGGCCGCGATCGGCCAGATCGAGAGCGGGGACGGCCAGAACGACGGCCCGTCGTCGGCCGGCGCGCTCGGGCCGATGCAGTTCGAGCCGGGCACCTGGCGGATCTGGGGGATGGACGCGTTCGGCCAGACCGGGCCGCCGGACATCAACAACGCCTACGACGCCGTGGCGTCGGCGGCCGCGTACCTGTGTGCCGCCGGGGCCGGCAATCCGGCGACCCTGTCCCGCGCGATCTACAGCTACAACCACGCTCAGTGGTACGTCAACGAGGTGCTCGCCCTGGCCCGGGAGTACGGTCAGGAATATCACTGACACGGAATATCACTGACACAATGCCTGGTTACGACGCGTTCCTGCTTGTCTCGTTCGGAGGGCCGGAAAGCACTGACGACGTGCTGCCGTTCCTGGAGAACGTCACCAGGGGGCGGCACATCCCAGCCGAGCGGCTGGCGACGGTGGCCGAGCACTACTATGCGTTCGGCGGCCTCAGCCCGATCAACCAGCAGTGCCGGGACCTGCTCGAGGCGGTCGGCATGGACTTCGCCACCGCCGGGGTCGATCTGCCGCTGTACTGGGGCAACCGGAACTGGCAGCCCTACCTCAGTGACACCGTCCAGAAAATGGCGGCCGACGGAGTCCGGCGCGCCATCGCGTTCGTGACCTCCGCCTACGGGTCGTATTCGAGCTGCCGGCAGTACCTGGACGACATCGAGCGGGCCCGCACCGAGGTGGGCGCGGGCGCACCGGTGATCGACAAGATCCGGCACTACTTCAACCATCCCGGGTTCGTCGAGCCGCTCGCGGCGGGCACCCGCGCCGCGCTCGCCCGGCTGCCCGCCGGCACCCGGGACGGGGCACACCTGGTGTTCACCGCGCACAGCATCCCGGAGGCCATGGCCGCGGCCAGCGGGCCCCAGGCAGCTACGCCGCGCACCGCCGCGGAAGGCAGGTACGTCACCCAGCTCACAGAGGCGTCCCGGCTGGTGGCCGGCCAGACCGGCGGCGGGCACCCCTGGAAGCTGGTGTACCAGAGCCGCAGCGGCCCGCCTGCGCAGCCCTGGCTCGGCCCCGACGTGTGCGACCACCTCGAGGAACTGGCCGCGGCGGGCGCCCCGGCGGCGGTGCTGGTGCCGGTCGGCTTCGTGTCCGACCACATGGAGGTCCGGCACGACCTCGACGTGGAGGCCCGGCGGGTGGCTGACCGGCTCGGCCTGCCGCTCGAGCGTGCCGCCACGCCCGGCACCGATCCGCGGTTCGTCAGCATGGTCACCGAGCTGGTGCGCGAGCAAGTGAAGGGGGTTGGGGAGGCCCGAAGGGTGGGCGAGGGGATCCAGCCGGCCGCGCTGGGCCGCCTGGGCGCCGCCTGCGGCGCGTGCCCGGCCGGCTGCTGCGTCCAGCCCAGCCCACCGGCCAGGACGTGAGCGTGCCGGGGATCGATCCGAGCGCACTGCTCGGCCTGGCCGACGCCGCGGCCGCCGAGGCCGCGGCCATGCTCTCCGGCCGCCGGGCTACCGGGCGGCCCGGCGTGCTGGCCACCAAGTCGAGCCCGACCGACGTGGTGACCGAGGCCGACCGCACCGCCGAAGCCATGATCACCAAACGGATCCTGGCCGAGCGCCCCGGCGACGTCATCCTGGGCGAGGAGGGCGGCCTGCACGGCGGGGACGCCGCCGCGGCGACGGTGCGGTGGATCGTGGATCCGCTGGACGGCACGGTCAACTACATGTACGGCCTGCCCGACTTCGCGGTGAGCATCGCCGCCGAGGTGGACGGGGAGATCGTGGCCGGCGTGGTGCATGCGCCGGTGCGTGGCGAGGTGTTCTCCGCGGCGGCGGGCGGCGGGGCCTGGCTGCGGGCCGGCCAGGCGCCGGCCGTGCGGCTGCGCTGCAACGCCGGCGTCCAGCTGGCCCAGGCCCTGGTCGCCACCGGCTTCGGCTATCTGGCCGACCGGCGGCGGGTGCAGGGTGCGGTGGCCGCGGCCCTGCTGCCGGTGGTGCGCGACATCAGGCGGGCCGGCTCGGCCGCGCTCGACCTGTGCTCGGTGGCGGCCGGCCGGGTGGACGCGTACTACGAGCGCGGGGTGAACTACTGGGACATCGCGGCCGGTGGCCTGATCGCCACCGAGGCCGGCGCCACGGTCGGCGGGCTGGCGGGCAAGCCGCCGGGCCCGGATTTGACCATTGCAGCCGGGCCGGCCCTGTACGATGCGCTGGCCGGTCAGCTTGCGCGTCTCAATCCGGAACGCGACGACTGAGCGGCAGACACACGCCGGGGGACAGCCCAACGCTCTGAGCAGGGAAAACGCAAACTTGGCTGTGTCATTGCCCAGGTTGCGTGTGCCCGGTGGCCGAACATGGCAGAATTCCCCGCCGGAATCGGGCACAACTGCGGCTCCTCAAGCGTTACACCCGCGCGACGAGCGCTTTAAGAATGGAGGGGGAGGGCCGGATGGCCACCGACTACGACAGCCCTCGGAAGACGGACGAGGATTCGACCGAGGACAGCTTGCAGGAGCTGCAGGCACGCCGGATGGACAGATCGTCGAGCACGATCGACGTCGACCCGGATGACGTGGCTGAATCGCTCGAGCTGCCCGGAGCTGATCTGTCGAACGAGGAGCTCTCATTCCGGGTAATCCCGAGGCAGGCAGACGAGTTCACGTGTTCCCGCTGCTTCCTTGTGCACCACCGGACTCAGCTCGCGGAGGACAGAAACGGAAAGCTGGTCTGCCGGGAGTGCGCGGCCTGACACCGGAAGGCCGCGGGTGGACACGATAAGGCTGGGCCGTGACGGCCCGGCGGTATCCAGGGCCGGGCTTGGCCTGATGGCCATGTCGGGCGTCTACGGGCCCGCCGACAGGACCGAGAGCATCGCGACGATTCACGCCGCCCTCGATGCCGGGATCACTCTCTTCGACACCGGCGATTTCTACGGCATGGGGCACAACGAGATGCTGCTCGGCGAGGCGTTGCGCGGCGTGCCCAGGGACAGTGTTTTCATCCAGGTGAAGTTCGGTGCGCAGCGCGGTCCGGACGGTGCGTTCCTGGGGCACAGCATGAGCCCGACCGCGGTGAAGACCGCGCTGGCCTACAGCCTGCAGCGGCTCGGCACCGATTACGTGGACCTCTACCAGCCGTGCCGGCTGGACCGCAACGTCCCCATCGAGGACACGGTCGGCGCGATCGCGGAACTGGTGCAGGCCGGTTACGTGCGCCACATCGGGTTGTCGGAGATGGGCGCGGGCACGATCAGGCGCGCGCACGCCGTGCACCACATCGCCGCGCTGCAGATCGAGTACTCGCTGATGAGCCGGGGCATCGAAACCGCGATCCTGCCCGCTGCCCGGGAACTCGGCATCGCGGTGACCGCGTACGGGGTGCTCTCCCGCGGCCTCATCGGCCAGACCGGCCGGGACGTCAGCGCGGGCGACCCACGACGGCAGCGTTTCCCCCGGTTCCAGCCGGGAAACCTGGCGCGCAACCAGGCACTGGTAGACGCGCTCGAGGTCATCGCCGCGGGCCGCGGAGTCACGGCGGCACAGCTTGCGTTCGCCTGGGTGGCCTGCCGCGGCGACGACATCGTCCCGCTCATCGGCACCAAGCGGCGGGACCGGCTGGACGAGGCGGTCCGCGCGTTCGGCATCAAGCTCAGCGAGCGCGATCTCGCCGCCATCGAGGCGGCGGTCCCGGCCGGCCAGGTGGTGGGCACCCGCTACGACGCGGGCTCGATGGCCGCCCTGGACAGCGAGCGCTGACCCGCGCTCTCCGCCTCCGCCCACCGCCCTGCTCTGCCCCTATTCCGCGTCCTGCGCCGGCTCCTCCTCGAGGTGCACGAGGCCGACCTCGGTCACCCGGCGCGGGTCATGGAACCGCAGGTAGATCAGATAGAGCACGCCGAGCACCATCCACCCGCCGACGCCGGCTCCCATGTAGGACACCGGCGGCGACAGCGGCGCCACGAACGAGAAGGCCCTGATACCGGCGGCGGTCAGCCAGGCCGGGACGAAGGTGGCGATGCCCAGCAGCGGCAGAATCAGGTGCAGCACCGGGTTCCACCGCCGTCGGGCGTTTCTCCGCCCAGGCAAATCCGGGCGGCGCCTGGCGAAGTAGCCGATGCAGGCCGCGTTCATCAGGATGTAGATCGCCGCGAGAACGATCACGATGCCAGTGCCGACCATGGAGAACGCGGTGACCGGGTCGTAGCCGAGCCCGAGGCCGAGGGTGACCGCGATCGTCACGGCGAAGGTGCCGAAGATGGCCACGGTGGGCGAGCGGTGCCTGGGATGCACCAGCGCCAGCAGCCGCGGGAAGGCGCCGATCCGGCCCATCGCGTAGGCGGTGCGGCTGGTCACGTTCATCCCGGCGTTCGCGTTGGCGATCGTCGAGTTCACGATGGCGAGGAAGACGAACAGCCAGAAGATACCGTACAGCGAGCGGGCCATGCCCTCCCACGAGGACGGCCCGGAACTGGTGAAGCCGGCGAACCGGGCCGGGCCGAACGCGACGTCGGCGGCGTAGGTGGTGAACACGTACAGTGCGCCGATGCACAGCGTGGCCAGCAGCACCGCCCGCTTGATCGTGCGCCGGGGATTCCGGGCTTCCTCGGCCAGCGGCGCGGCGCCCTCGAAGCCGCCGAAGGCGAGGATCGTGAACACCGATCCGCCGATGACCCCGGTCAGCCCCTTGTTGCCGGACGGGGTGTGGCTGGTGCCGAACACCGACCAGGTGTTGTGGCCGCCGGCGTGCACGATCAGGAAAACGGCCAGCACGAGGAACACGGCGATCTCGAAGGCGCCGAGCACAGTGCCCATCACCGCCGAGGTCCGGATGCCGTAGAAGCCGGCCGCCAGCACGATCACCGCGCCGGCGATCGCCCACGGCCACCACAGGTTGGCCGGGTAGCCGTGAAACTCCGAGTTCAGCGTGGAAGCGGTGGTGAAGCCCAGTTGCAGCAGCACCAGCGGGGAGATCAGCGCGCCGCACAGTACGTACCCCCAGGCGACGAGGAACCCGACGGCCGGGTGCAGGCCGCGCGCCGCGTAGGTGGCCAGCGAGCCCGCCGCGGGCATCTCGGCCGCCAGCAGCCCGACGCTGGACGCGCAGAACAGGCAGGCGATGAGCGCGAACACCACGGCCAGCGGGAGCGCGCCGCCGGCCAGTGCCGCCCCGGCCGGGATCGAGGCCGCGATCGCGGCGCCCGGAGCCATGTCGGTGATGCTCTGGAACAGCACCTCGCGCAGCCCGATGGCGTCCCGGCGCAGCCCGTGCACCGCCCGGTGTGACGTCCTGGCCTCCGCCGCTTCCGTCATGGCGATCCGCCCTTCGCCGCCCCCCTTGGGTCCCGTTGCGGTGATGATCTCACGCGCGGAGCGGCACGTGCAGACCCATGACCCACACGATTGCCTTGACGGCTTGCGCCGGGCCAGCATGCGGACCGGGTGAAGGTTGGGCGGTTCCGCCGGCGGGGCGGCTGCGTTTACCATGCCACTGAACCGATGCCACTGACCGTAACCTCAACGAAGCTCTGTGCGAGGCGATGGGGATGCCCGGAAGGACCGACCGGCCCGGCGCTGGTTCCGCGGACCAGCCCGGCCAGGGTGACCGGCCCGGCGAGGCCGGGCAGCCGCGCAGCCCGCAGGACGAACTGCGGCGCAGGCTGGCCAACCTGCCCGCGAACCACCCGTCATCGCCGTGGTACCGGGAACGCCCGGCCAGCCGGCGGCCCGCCGAGCCCGGCGCAGCCGAGTCCCGCGCGGCCGAGTCCCGCACGGGGGAGTCCCGCACCGGCGAGCCCCGTGCGGCCGGCTCGCGCAGGGGCGATCTCTGGCCGGGGGTGTGGCGCCGGGATCAGCCTCGGCCTCGGGCGGCCGGGCCTGACCGGCCCGGGCAGCGTGCCGAGCCGGGACAGGAGGCTGGCGCTCGGCCCGGCCAGCGTGCCGAACGCGTGACGCCTGGGCGCAGCCGTTCAGATGAATCGGGTTCTGCCCGGGAATCACCCGTCGGCCGGGAGCGGCCCGGAGCGGCCGGCGGGGACGTGGCGGCCGCGGTCCGGCGGGCGATGCCGGGCGGGGCCAGACGCGGGCCGGAGCGGGACCGGCGCGCAGCCGACGACGCGCTGTGGCAGCGTGCCGCGGCGATGAAGGCGGCCAGCCAGGCGCGCCGGGAGACCCGGCCGAAGGGCACGCCGATCATGCCGCGGGGCAGGCGCGACCCCTACCGGCCGTGGTTCGCAGGGCGCGGCGGGGATGACGGGATCTGGCTGGGCGCCGGTGGGGCAGGCGACCCCTGGTTCGCCGAGGGCGGGTTTCTCGGCGACGGCCGTTGAGCGGCCTGCCGGGGTCAGTCCCGGCTGAACGTGGCGGGGTCGGGCTGCTGGGTGGGCAGCGAGACGTCGGCGCTGATGTCGGCGGCCAGCCGCAGGCTGTCACCGTCGGCCAGCCGCACGTCCACCCCGGGGAGTACCCGGTCGCCGTTCACCCAGGTGCCGTTGGTGGAGTGCTCGTCACGCACGGTGGCGTGCCCGGCGTCGTCCACCGACACGGTCGCGTGCCGCCGCGAGATGTTCTCGAACGGCGCGAAGGCGGCGGACACCAGTGACTCCTGCGGGTCACGGCCGAGCAGCAGCGACGTGCCCGCGGGAACGTCCACGTTGCCGGTGGGGAAGGTTAGGCGCAGCACCACCGGGGAGATCTTGCCCCCGCCCTTCGGCAGCGGCTCCCGGCAGTGCGCGCAGACCAGGTCGGCGGGGTCGGCCACCCCGGTGCCGCAGTTCGGGCAGCGGCGCTCGGGGAAGACACCGTCGCTGCGCAGATGCGCCTGCATGACGGTGGGCGGGGTGTTGACCTCCTCGTCCTGCTTGTCGGTCCTGGGCAGGTTGGCGCCGCAGGTGAAGCAGATGAGGTCGGTCTGCTGAACCCCCGCGGCACAGACCGGGCAGGTCAGGGTTGGCATGTCGTCCTCCACGACGGCAGATCTGTGCGCGTGAGCGTAGGTCCCTGGGTGGGCGGCGGGCAGCGGGCCACGCGATCTCCTGACAAGGACCCTACGCCACCGCGAGGGGCGTCCGCGCCAGCCGCGTACGATGGGCGCTCACGAGGGCCGGGGAGGCAGCTGATGATCAGCTACGAGCTCGATGAGGAGCACGCGGCGCTACGCACGACAGTGGCCGAGTTCGCCCGCGACGTGGTGGCCCCGGTCATCGGCGGCTACTACGAGCGCGGCGAGTTCCCGTACGACATCGTCGCGCGGATGGGCAAGCTCGGGCTGTTCGGGCTGCCGTTTCCCGAGGAGTTCGGCGGCATGGGCGGCGACTTCTTCGCGCTCGGCCTGGCCATCGAGGAACTGGCCAGGGTGGACTCCTCGGTGGCGATCACCCTGGAGGCCGCGGTCTGCCTCGGTGCGATGCCGATCTACGAGTTCGGCACCGGTGAGCAGCGGGCCAGGTGGCTGCCCGACCTGTGCTCGGGCGACCGGCTGGCCGCGTTCGGCCTGACCGAGCCCGGCGGCGGCTCCGACATCCCGGGCGGGATGCGCACGGTGGCCAGGCTCGAGGACGGAGAGTGGGTGATCGACGGCAGCAAGGCGTTCATCACCAACGCCGGGACCTCGATCACCTCCGTGGTCACGCCGCTCGCGATCACCGGCCGCCGCGACGACGGGACCAGCGAGATATCGGCGATCATCGTGCCGGCCGGCACCGAAGGCTTCATCGCCGGCAAGGAGTACTCCAAGGTCGGCTGGTGTGCGTCCGACACCCGGGAGCTGTCGTTCAGCGGCTGCCGGGTGCCCGAAGGCAACCTGCTCGGCGGGCAGCGCGGCCGGGGATACGCGCAGTTCCTGCAGATCCTGGACGGCGGCCGGGTCGCGATCGCCGCGCTGTCGGTCGGGCTGGCGCAGGGCTGCGTGGACGAGTGCGTGCGGTACGCGGGGGAGCGGGCCGCGTTCGGCCATGAGCTGCGGCACTACCAGGCCATCCAGTTCAAGATCGCGGACATGGAGGCGCGGGTGCACGCGGCCCGGCTCGCCTGGTACGACGCCGCGGCCCGGCTGGTCGCGGGCCGGCCGGTCAAGCGGCAGGCCGCGATCGCCAAGCTGACCGCCTCCAACGCGGCCATGGACAACGCCCGGGACGCCACTCAGATCTTCGGCGGCTACGGGTTCATGAACGAGTTCCCGGTCGGCCGGTTCTACCGCGACGCCAAGGTGCTGGAGATCGGCGAGGGCACCTCGGAGGTGCAGCGGCTGATCATCGCCAGGGAACTGGGGCTGGCCGCGCGCTAGGAACGTGCGCCCGGGTGCGCGCCCGCGCCGCCGGGCAGGGGGAGCTGGCAGGGTGAGCTAACAGGCCTGACAGGGGAGCTGGCAGGCTGAGCGGGCTGGTCAGTGGAAGGTGATGGTCGACACGTCGACCGGGACGGCGAGCATGCTGTAGTCGGCCATCAGGTTGGCCACCTGCTGCACGCCGCTGACGTTCAGCGTCGCCGGGTACACGCCGAGAGTGACCATCGCCGCGGTCAGCGTGTTCATCTTCGGGGCCTGTGCGATCACCGTCCGCACCCCCTTGCCGGTCGCCGCCTCGGCTTGCGCCTGCAGCAGCACCGACCGGAAGGTCCGCAGCGCGGCGGCATGGGTAAGGGCGAACGTGCCGTAGGCGAAGTAGCCAGACAGCGGCAGGTTGGCGGTGGAGCCGCTCAGTGAGTCGATCACCTCGGTGGCGCCGAGCTGGCTCTCCGCCTGGTACAGGTACGGCTCGCTGACCAGGATGGCGTTCACCCGGTGGTCCTTCAGCGCGCCGGCCAGGTCCTGCTCGGGCATCGGCCGCCAGTGCACCTGGGTGGGCTGCACGCCGTCGTTCAGCAACACCGACTGCGTGGCCAGCGTCTCCAGGTTGTACGGCGCACTGGCCTGATAGGGGAACTCCTCCGGCTCCGGCGTGCCGACCGTCTTTCCCACCAGGCTCTGCGGTGTGTTGAGCCGGGAGCCCGGCAGAGCCAGCACGCCCATCACGTTCGGTGCCGCGTCGTAGCCATCCGCCACGAACTTCAGGCTGACGTCGATGTTCGACTGGACATAGAAGAAGTCTGGGTAGTCAGCGGCGGCGACGTTCACCGAGCCCGTGGTCAGCGCGTGCAGGCTGGCGGCGTCCGAATGCGATGACTCGATCGTCACCTTCAGCCCGGCCTTTGAGAAAAGCCCTTCGCGGGCGGCCAGGTAGAGCGGCGCATCGGCTACACCGGGAGTGGCCGCCACCGTGATCTGCCCCAGATTTGCTGCTCCCGTGCCGCCTCCCCGGCAGCCGGTGAGCGTAGCGGCCACGGACAAAATGGCGACCGCGCCGACGGTGATGGCGCGACGGCGCTGAACTCCGCCGGGACGGGCGATCGCGCTGCTGTTGCGGGCCCAGCGGGTGGGCGGAAGTTTCATCGCCCTCCCTCGCGCGCAATTGGGCGTAACGGAACAAGTCGGGAACGAGATGAGAGTACCCTACGGCTGACGGCTTGTACTAAAAACTATAGGTAATGTCCGTTTCACCTGGTCACGTGCGTATTGATGACACGGGCCAGTTACACGTTAGGGTTACCACTGGCGGCACCGCTGACGGATTGTCACCCGGAAGGGAGCAAGCGACCGCTTCTCCTGGTGGTTCCGACGGTATGGAGCGTGCTACGGCGGCCTGGTGAGGGGAGACGCTGTGCGGGCTAAAGGCAGGAAGAGCCGCCGCGGCGTTTCCGAGGCTGCCGGGGAAGAGATCTCCGACACCGCGCCGCTGTTCGCCGGCTCTCACTCTGCCGTGCCTTCTGCGGGCCAGCCGGGCGCTGGCCGTCCGCCCGGGGCCGGGGACCGGGCGCTGGCGGAGGCTGCCGCGCTGCCCTCCCGCGCGGCCGGCCGCGATCTGCCGAGCCGTGGCCCGGCCGAGCGGGAACTGACGGAGCGGGACCTGGCACTGCCCGTTGCCCAGCCGGGCGCGGGGCCGGCCGGCGACGAGCGTGACGAGGGCCCCCTCGGCGGCGCTCCCACCGACCCGCCGGGCCATAGCCCCGGCAGGCGGGCGCTGAAGAACTGGCGGGTCCGGTCCCGCCTGCTGCTGCTTATCGCGATCCCCACCGTGACCGCCCTGGTGTTCGGCGCGTTCAGCATCTACTCATCGGTGCGCAGCTACCAGACCTACCAGCGGGTGGAACAGCTGGCCACGCTGGGCAAAGACGTGACGGTGCTCTCCCAGGCACTGGAGAACGAGCGCGACCAGACCATCTTCTACATCTCGCTCAGCGGTGCCGACGGCGGCCGCCTGGCCGGGCTGTCGCCGCAGGCGAGCGTCCGGGCGAACGCGCAGCCGCAGCTCACCTCGCTGCGCCAGCTGTACGCGGTGACCGACCGGGCCGCGGCAAAGGTCAGCACCCTGGCCGGGCACATCACCGCGGGATATCCCGCGCAGACCCAGCAGGCGGCCACGGCCGTACAGCAGTCCGTCACCGGCTCGGCGCTGAGCAGCCTGCGCACCGCTTCGACCACGACGCTGCTGCCGCTGCTGGCGGTCTCGCAGAAGTACGGCCAGACCATCAACACCGTGCTTGCCTTCAGCAGCAACATCGGCCAGGGCGCCGGCGACGCGAGCCTGGCCCAGACGGTCAGCGTGCTCGGCCTGGTCTCGGCGATGCAGGCCGACGCCTCGCAGCAGCGGGCCATCCTGGCGGCCGCGCTGAACCAGGGCGGGTTCGCCCCCGGTGAGCTGAGCGCGCTGCAGGACTCCGTGTCCTCCCAGCAGACCAACCTGCAGGCGTTCAACGCCGCAGCCACCCCGCAGCAGCTTCAGCTGTGGAACAACGCCGCGTCCCGGTCGGACTACGACCTGTCGAACTCCCAGGAGCAGCAGGCCCTGTCGCTGGCCGGTGGCTCCAGGTCGGGGCAGTCGCTCGGCAACGACCCGACCACGCCGGACGACTGGTACGCCGCCATGTCGAACACCATCAGCAAGCAGATGGGCTCGGTGGCCCAGCAGCTGGTGGGCACGGCCATCTCCCGGGCCAGCCAGCTGCGGAAGAACGCGATCACCACCGCCGCGGTGGTCGGCGCCATCGTGCTCATCGTGCTCGCGCTGGCCATGCTGTTCACGATCGTCGTGGGCCGGTCGATGGTGCGGCCGCTGCGCCGGCTGCGGGCCGACGCGCTGAGCATCGCCGGGGTGCAGCTGCCCGGGATGGTCCGGCGGCTCAGCGAGAGCGAGGGCGCCGAGGGCGACGTCAAGATCAAGCCCGTCGATGTGGACTCCACCGACGAGATCGGTGAGGTAGCGCGCGCCTTCGACCAGGTGCACGCGGAGGCGGTCCGGCTGGCCTCCAACGAGGCCAGGCTGCGCGGGAACGTCAACGCGATGTTCGTGAACCTGTCCCGGCGCAGCCAGTCGCTCGTGGAGCGGCAGATCCGCCTCATCGATGACCTGGAGCAGGGCGAGCAGGACTCCGATCGCCTCGGCAGCCTGTTCCGCCTGGACCACCTGGCCACCCGGATGCGCCGCAACTCCGAGAACCTGCTGGTGCTGGCCGGGCACGAGGCCGCCCGCCGGTGGACCCAGCCGGTCGCGCTGGTGGACGTGCTGCGCGCCGCGGTTTCCGAGATCGAGCACTACGAGCGGGTCGTGCTGAACGTGCAGCCGGGCATCGCGGTCCGCGGCCAGGTCGTCAACGACGTCGTGCACCTGCTGGCCGAGCTGATCGAGAACGCCACCGCGTTCTCCTCCGCGCAGACCCAGGTGAACGTGTCCGGCCACCTGCTGAACAGCGGCGGTGTGCTGCTGGACATCACCGACCAGGGCGTCGGCATGGCGGCCGACGAGATGGCGCACGCCAACTGGCGGCTGGACAACCCGCCCACGGTGGACGTCTCGGTGTCCCGGCGGATGGGCCTGTTCGTGGTGGCGCGGCTCGCCTCCCGGCACGGCATCAGGGTCCGGCTCCGGCCCGCCCCGGCCGGCGGGCTGACCGGGCTCATCTGGCTGCCCGATGAGACCGTCACCCACGAGACCTCCGAAACCCCCTCCGGCCTGCGGCGGTTCGAGGTGGAAAGCCCGGCCGTGCCGGGCCTGGGGGAGGGCTTCCCGGACCTCAGCCAGCCCGCGGCGGGCGGGCGCAGCGCGGCGGAGGCGGCGGTGGCCGCGGCCCGCGCCCCGCGGTTCACCGCACCCGAACCGCTACCCGACGAGGACCTGCCGAAGATCCCCGAGCAGGCGCGCGGCTCCGGAAGCGACGACGAGCCGGCCGGGGACGACGCGGGCATGCCCCCGCTGCCGGTGCGGCGTAACGGCTCGCTGCCGGTGCGCGGCGGCGACGGGCCGTCCGGGCCCGAGGGGCCGCTGGGCGGCACCGGTGACGACTCGCCTGCGCTGCCAGTCTGGGGCAATGGCTCGCTGCCCGGGCGCGGCGTCGAGGCGCTGCTCGGCCGCGAGGACCGGCCGGGCGACACGGAGCTGGCGGGCCCCGGGTCAGCCGACGGCGACCTGCTGCCGCGCCGCGACGGCCAGCCGGAAAGCGACGGCCTGCCCGGCGGTGACGGGCTGCCACGCCGCGACGGGCGGCCGGGGGCCGAAGGGCTGCCGCGCCGCGAGCGGCCGGCGGCCGGCCCGGCTGACGACGAGTCGGCCCCGCTGCCGGTACGTGGCGGCGGATCCCTGTGGGACGCGGCCGGGGAGGCCAGGCCCGACGAGCGGAGCGAGCCGGAGCCGGAGTCCGCGCACGGCGCGGCGGCACCGCTGTCCGCCAACGTGATCGTGCCTGAGGCGCCGGCCGGGCTGGACAACCGGTTGCCGATTTTCGAGTCGGTCGAGTCCGACTGGTTCCGCCGCAGCAGGCAGAATGCCGCCGACGCGACCCAGGACCTGCCAGAGATCGCGGCCGGCTGGAGTTCGCCCGCCGACGAGGGCTGGCAAGCGGCCGAGGTGGTGGAGTCGCCCACCTCAGGTGGCCTCACCGCGGCCGGGCTGCCCAGGCGGGTACCGCAGGCGAACCTGGTTCCCGGATCGGCGGGGGAGGCGGACCCCGGCCGGGTCCCGAGCCTCGTCCGGTCGGCGGCCGCGACCCGGCAGCGGATGGCCAGCTTCCAGCGTGGAGCCCGGCAGGGCCGCCAGGCCCTGCGGTCGCCGGACGGGCCCGACGGGGAGGATGAGGATGCCACCTGATGCGTCCAGGCCGCCGGGGTCAGCCGTTCCGGCGGCGGCCGGCCACCCCGCAGAGGTTGCGGGGCGGCCGGGGAGCGGGAGAGATGCCAGGGGAGCGCCGCGCGGCTCCCGGTCGGAGAGTGGGGAGGACTCGTGAATCCGGTAGTCCAGCCGATGCAGGATCTGAGCTGGCTGCTCACGAACTTCGTGGAGCGCGTCCCGGCCGTCGCGCATGCGGTGGTGGTGTCAAGCGACGGCCTGCCGCTGGCCTGCTCGCAGGGTTTCCCCGCGGACCGGGTCGATCAGCTGGCCGCGGTGACGTCCGGGCTGACCAGCCTGACGCAGGGCGCGGCGCGGGTGTTCGAGGGCGGCTACGTCAGCCAGACGGTGGTCGAGATGCAGCGGGGTCTGCTGATCGTGATGTCGATCAGCAACGGGTCCAGCCTGGCCGTACTGGCCGCGGCGGACTGTGACATGGGCCTGGTGGCCTACGAGATGACCCTGCTCGTCGAGCGGGTGGGCCGGGCCCTGACGCCAGAAGTCCGCAGGGCATTCCAGCCGTAACGGCCGGAGGATGACAGATCGTGACAGGACACAGCGATGCACGGCCCGCCAGGGGCTGAGCCACCCCGTGGGGGCGGGGATCAATCACCGGTGCCGGGTGGCGGGCAGACGCCCGGCGGCGGGCAGTCACGGGGCGACGGGCGCGACATGCCGTCGCTCCCCGGCGGGGTGCAGAAGCTTCCCGGCGCGGAGAAGTTCCGGGCCAGGTCACAGGGTGCAGACGGGCTGAAAAGCTCACTCGTCAGGCCGTATGCTGTGACCGGGGGCAGGACGCAACCCCGTTATCAGCTTCAGATCGAGGCAATGGTCGCCGCCTCGCACTATGAGGCGCGCGACCTGTCGGTACTCAGTCCCGAGTGCCAGGCGATCCTCGGTTTCTGCCGTGACTGGCGTTCCGTGGCGGAGATCTCGGCGGTGCTCAGGATGCCGCTGGGGGTGGCCCGGGTCCTCGTCGCCGATATGGCGGTCGACGGGCTCGTCCGGGTCCACCAGATCGACCACGCGCACGGCCGGCCTGACCTCAACCTGCTGGAAAGGGTGCTCAGTGGACTTCGCAAGCTATGAGGTCGGCCGGGGTGCCGCGCCAGAGTCGGCGATGGCCTCCGTCAAGATCGTGGTAGCCGGCGGATTCGGGGTGGGCAAGACCACGTTCGTCGGGTCGGTGTCGGAGATCACCCCGCTGACCACCGAGGCCGTGATGACCTCGGCCAGCGACCATATCGACGACCTGTCCCAGACGCCGGACAAGACGACCACCACGGTGGCCATGGACTTCGGCCGGGTCACCCTGGACGCCGGGCTGATCCTCTACCTGTTCGGCACCCCCGGGCAGCACCGGTTCTGGTTCATGTGGGACGACCTCATCAGTGGCGCGATCGGTGCGATCGTCGTCGTGGACACCCGCAGGCTGGCCGACTCCTTCCCCGCGGTGGACTACTTCGAGGCGGCCGGGCTGCCGTTCATCGTGGCCGTGAACGGGTTCCACGGCCAGTTCCCGTACAGTTCCACGGACGTCCATGACGCGCTCGCGGTCAGCCCGAACGTGCCAGTGGTGCGCTGTGACGCCCGCGACCGCAAATCCACCAAGACGACGCTCATCACCCTGGTGGAACACGCCATGACCATGCAGATGAGCACGAGGTAGGACCGGGACGGCGGCGGGCTCTGCACGGGGTGGCCGGGGCGCTCGGCGGCACCGGTTGACGGTAGGGTCTGGCTTGATGCCGCACCGGCCCAGTTCCTTGCCGGGCGCGGCATGTCCCACACGGGGCGGTAGCTCAGCTGGTTAGAGCAGCGGACTCATAATCCGCCGGTCCTGGGTTCGAGCCCCAGCCGCCCCACTCCGTGAACCATCAGCATGAAGCGCCCCTGACCTGCACAAACAGTGGGGTCAGGGGCGCTTCTTCATGGCGGCGCGTATGCGGTTGTGTGCGGTTCGGAACGGCCGTATGCGGCTAGCTGTGTCCTATGCGTGTCCTAGGTGAGCTGCTCTAGCGCGGGGAAGGTGCCCGCGCAGTCCGCATTCAGCCGCTGGCCTGACCTCGAAATCAACCACTAGAAAATTGCGGTAGCGGTCCGGACCTGCCGAGGACCCCGGCGGTGAGCAGCGGCCGCCCGGCTAGGGAGACCAGGCCGGGGCGGGACACGCAGCGTTCCACCCTGACTGCGTTACCGTGTCCGGCAGCCCGTGGGCTTACCTGGCAGTGCCCGGGAGTGGCCCGGCCTCGATCAGCGTGCTAGACGTGGTTGACTGCTCGGTCGAGTGCCCGTAGGACCCCGCAGCTGTGCAGGTGGCGGCGACGCAGGAGACCCCCGTCAGGAAGTTGTAGTGATAGCTTCCTGTGGCGGGGTTGGGGCTGGGCAGCAGTGACCAGGCACTGCCGTCCCAGGACATGACGATCGTGTCCCTGCCGCCGATGCCGGTACCGGATGTTCCGACCGCCACGCAGGCACGGGCTGAGGTGCACGAGACGCTGAGGACCTGGTCGTACTTGCCCGTGTTAGGGCTGGGCACCTTCGACCAGGCACGGCCGTCCCAGGACTCCACCAGCGGCGTGGCCACGCCGTCTCTGGGCGTGGTGAGGCCCACGGCAGTGCAGGATCTTGCCGAGACGCAGGAGACAGCATCTAGCTCAGCGTTGATGCCGGGGCTGCGGCTGGGCGCAACCGACCAGGCGTGGCCATCCCAAGACTCCACCAGGGTGTGGTCGCCCGCGAAGCCCACCGCCACACAGAAGGCCACCGAGGCGCAGGAAACGCCCGAGAGCTGGTCGACCGTGCCCCGGGTGGGACTGGGCACCACGGACCAGGAACTGCCGTTCCACGACTCGATGACAGTGGTGGAAGTGGTGGAGGAACTGCCCCAGCCGACAGCGGTGCAGGCGGTCGCCGCGACGCAGGAGACGTCCGCGAGTACGTCCCGCCTGTCCCGGTTGGGGGGCGGCAGGACTGACCAGGTGCGGCCGTTCCACTGCTCGGCGAGCGTGCCCTTGTTCCCGGAGCCCACGGCCATGCACGACGCCGCCCCGACACAGGACACGTTCCTTAGGGAGCCGCCAGTCACCCTGGGGCTGGGCACCACCTTCCAGGCCGTGCCGTTCCACGACTCGGTCAGGCCACTGTCCCCGCCCGTCTGGCCCTTCCGGGCTGGTAGTACCCGACGGCCATGCACGAGTCTTCCTTGACACAGGCGATGCCTTCCAGGCCGTCGCCGTGGCGGACGCCTGCGTTGGGGCTGGTCACCACCGCCCACGAAGCCCTGCCGTGGGCCGGCTGTGCCGAGCGGCCCTGCGCAGCCCCCAGGGCCACGCCCGATGAGCTGGTCAGGGCCACAGCGACGGCGGCGCAAACCACAATGGCCGCCCGCCTTCGGGAGAACATCGTCTCGCCTTCCTTCCCCGGCCCGGTAGGACCGGAATCACTATGCCCATTGTGTCGCAGATCACCTGGCGAAAGAATGTCCGCACGTCAGTCGCCGGAAGACACCTGCCTGGCCCGAATGCCCAGCCCGAACTCTGTGCAGACTTTCTGTGCGTCTTCGTGCGCCACCAGGCGCGATTGAACCGGGCGGGCCCGCCGCTGGCCTGTCGCAGCAGGCTGGTGAAGCCGAGGGCAGCCTGATCCGGGAGGTGCCGGGAGGGTGGGAGCAGCCGCTCGGGTGGCTGATGGTGGACTGCCCTGGACCGGCACAGCCTCCCGAAAATCGGAAGCTCAGACCGCACCCCCTCATCTGCCAGGCGGACGGCTGTACAGCACGCGAATACAGCAACGCCATTGGCTAGGACTGGTTCCGCCAGGCGGCAGCCGACTGCTTACCTGCCCAAACGACTCCTATAGACCGACTTGGGACTTGTTTGCATCGAGGAGGTCGCTTGACCTCCGACCCGTCGGCACATTGTCGGTAGATGCTCATAAGCTGATTTCTGATCGAAGGTGAGGCACTGATGAGCGAGAGTTTGAAGGTCGGATTCCGTATCGAGTTCTGGGACAACGATAAGCCTGGGTTGGCCCTGATCTGCGAAGACGCTTTCCTGGCTTCGGCGTTGCCCCGTGTCGGCGAGCTGGTCTTTTCGCAGATCGTTGCGGGGATCACCCCGCCACCGTGGCTACCGGTTCCATTCGTGACCGTAGCTGCGGTAGAGCACTATCCTGTCAAGCCGCCCGATGCTCCAGGCGTGCAGGTGGTGATTCGGCTGAAGGCGCAGGTGTCTCGGGATGACCTGCATCCCGTGGAGGAACAAGGGTGGACTGTCATGTGATTGTGCGTCTGGCGATTTGCCTCGCAGCGCAACTGTAGCTCTGGCACTGTATGGCCCGAAACAAACGCTGTTGAGTTATCAAGGTTCGATCAGGCCAGGCTGAAGTGGAGAACTGCGATCTTAGGAACCGGCTCTCTTCGGCAGGGTGTGGTCGAGGACGGAGATCAGGACGAGGGCGAGGCTGACTCCGAGCATGATCCAGGCGATGAGGTGGACGCCGCTGTCGCTGACGGTGGTGTGGAAGACGATCCCGGTGATGGCCGACGACGCGATCGAGCCGACGTAGCCGAAGGTGCGCAGCAGGCCGGAGGCGGTGCCGAGTAGCTCGGCAGGCGCTTGGAAGTACAGGGCGGTCTGGTTGCCCGCGGAGGCGAAGCCCGTGACCACGCCGAAGATGAGGGTGATGACCACGATCCAGCCGATCGGTGCGGACCCGCTGAGGATGAGTACCCCGGCCGAGCCGATGAGGCAGGCGACCGCCGCGGCGATGACCGGGCCGCGGACCAGGTTGCGCCGTGAGACGGGGGAGATGACCAGACCGGAGATCAGCGTCATCGGGAGCATGATCAGGCCGGCTTCCGTCTCGCTGAGTCCCCGCACGGCCTCGATCCACTGGGTGATCCCGTACAGCACGACGTACAGGCAGAGCATGGCCAGGCCGAAGCGCAGATACGTGCGGGTGAGTGCCCTGTTGGACGCGAGCATCCGCACGTCGAGGAAGGGCGTGCCGGCACGAAGTTCCCAGAACACAAGCGTTGCCCACAGCGCGGCCGAGATGCCCAGCAGGTACCAGTGCGCCACCGGAAGCCCGAACAGGAACAGCAGCAGCGCGATCATCGCGAGGGCGAATCCGGCGATGCCGCCGAGGTCGAGGCCCGTGGCCAGGTCGCGCAACCGCAGCGGGCGGTGGAGCGGCCCGTCGGCCGGCACCCAGGCGAGCGCCGCGACGAGCGCGATCAGCGCGACCGGCACGTTGACGAAGAAGACCGACCGCCAGCCGAGCCCGCCAACCAGGGCGCCGCCCACCGGCAGCCCGAGGGACGCGGTGGCGATCCCGGCGATCTGCAGGCCGCCCAGCACGCCGCCCGGCGGCTTGTCCAGCCCGGCGTCCCGGGCCCGGCGGCGGATCAGCAGCATCGCGGTCGGGTAGGCGCACGAGGTGCCGAGGCCGATCAGTACCCGGCTGATCAGCAGGGTGATCAGGTCCTGCGCGAACCCGCCGGCCAGCCCGCCGGCGCCGACCAGGATGATCCCGGCGAGGAAGACCCGGCGCGGGCCGAGCACCTCGGCGGCTTTGCCCGCGGTCGGCTGTGCGATCGCGGTCGCCAGGTAAAGCGCGGTGACCAGTGCCACGGTCTGGCCGATCGGCACTCCGATCCCGTGCGCGATCGGCAGCAGGGCCGTCGCGATCAGCGAGCTGTTGACGGGATTGAGGGCCGAGCCGATGAACAGCGGGGCAGTGAACTGCCACGGGAACGGGCGGCCTCGCAGCGCCGCATCGCTGGGCGCGGCAGAAGAACGTGCCTCAGGTGAGGCAGACATGCTGGCTCCAGTTGCTTGTCGGAGCGGCGCTCACAGCAGATCGGCGAGGCGCTCGATCAGTGGCGCCGCGGCGGCGAGGATCGTGGTCTCCTCGCCGGTGAACGACTCGGTGAGGACGGCCGCGACCCTGTCCACCATCGCGTTGCGGCCCGAGCGGATGGCCGCCAGACCCTCCGGCGTCAGGCTCAGGATCAAGCGGCGCCCGTCCGCGGCGTCCCCGCGGCGCGCCACCAGGCCGAGATGCTCCAGACTGGCGATTGTCGTTCCCATCGCCTGCGGGGAGATCTGCTCGCGCCTGGCCATCTCGGCGGTCGTCATCGGCCCCAGCCGGTCGATCCGCGACAGGGCGGTGAGCTGCGGGCTGCTCAGCTCGCCTTTGGACGAGGCTTCCCGGAGCCGGCGCCTGAACGCGCCGATGGCAACCCGGAGCCCGTTGGCCGTTTCCCGGACCCCCAGCGTCTCCGCAGTCTCGCTCACGATTAGAAGGCTAGCCTTATCAATTCAGTATTGCAAGTTCAGCCTTCTAATTTCGTGACGGTCTTGGCCCAGGATCCCGGTTATCCGCCGTCCCAGGTCCGGGGCCCAGCTGCCCCCGAGGACTATGACCAGAGCTCGAACGGTTCGGTGATCTCCTGGCCGCCGAGGAAGGCGCTGAGCAGCACGGGCAGCGTGCCCGGGTAGAAGCGCTCGGTGCTGGTGGCTACTTCGGCTACCGGCCACCAGCGGTAGCCGAAGTAGTCCTCCTTCTCGTAGTCCAGCCGCTGTGACTCATCGATGCCCGGTTCTGGCACCGGCACGCGGATCGTGGCGATCACCTCGTCGCAGAGGCGGCGTTCCTGCCGGTAGCGGTAGGAGGCCCGCCGCCGCCAGGCCGGCGGGCCGACGCTGGAGTGCGCGGCGATGATCCCGGTCTCCTCGCGCAGTTCCCGCACCGCCGCGTCGCGGTAGGTCTCCCCGGGGTCTATGCCGCCTCCAGGCAGTTCCCACCAGGTCCCCAGATCGGGGTTGACCAGGTCGTGGGTGTGGAAGAGCAGCATCTTGCCCTGGGTGTCGAGCACCACCACCCGCACCACGCTGCGTTCGGTGACCGGCCGGCCATCGTCGGGCAGCGAGACCTTCATGATCCGTGCCGGAAGGTGGCCGTGCATCCGCCGTCGACGGTCACGATCGAACCGGTCATGAACGACGCGTCGTCAGAGGCGAGGAACGTCGCGACGCGGGCCACCTCCGCCGCCTGCGCCTGGCGGCCGATGGGCTGCAAGGCGGCGTTCGCTTCCCGGCGCGCCTCGGCGGCGGCGCGCTCGGCCGGTGGCAGGGATGCCCGGCGGCCGCCCATGTCGGTGTCGATGTACCCGGGGCAGATCGCGTTCACCCGAAGACCGTCGGGGCTGTAATCGACGGACAGCTGCCGGGTGAGGTTGACGATGCCGCCCTTAGAAGCGCAGTACGACGGGGCCAGCGGCGCTCCGATGATGCCGTAGGTGGAGGCGATGTTGACCATGGCGCTTCGCGGCCGCTGCAAGAGGTGGGGGATCGCCGCCCTGGCACACAGGAACGTCCCGCGCAGGTTGACCGCGATCGTCCGGTCCCAGGCGTCGATGTCGAGCTCATGCAGGCGGCGCGACCCACCGGAGATGCCGGCGTCGTTGACCAGCACGTCCAGTTGCCCGAAGTCGGCCACGGCCGCGTCGACCAGGGCGGTGACCTGTCCGGCTTCGGACACGTCGCATGACCTGAAGGACGCCGTGCCGCCTGCGCTCTGGATCTCCTCGGCCGTGCGCCGTCCGCCATCGACGTTGGTGTCGCCGATGGCGACGGCCGCGCCGGCGGCCGCCATGTCGAGGGCGATGGCCCGCCCGATACCTGTCGCGCCGCCTGTCAGGAGAACCACACGGTCATTCAGGGAAGGCATCAGGTGCTGCTCCTCGTCCTCGTCTGAGCTCGGCTGTACCGCTACCGCAGCTCAGGAACTCGGGGGCAGCGGCCGCCCCAGCCTTAGCAGTTCTTGTAGCTGCGCCTTTCATGCGGGTCGCTGTAGGAGCACCGGCCGATCACGTCGTTGTGCCGGTCCTTGAGCGTCGCGGTGTCCCCGTCGTTGTTCCACACATACCAGGACTGGCCCCAGTACAGCTGGCTCGGGGTGGTGCCGCCGCGGCCCGTGTGGATCAGCACGTAACCGTGGGCCTTGAGCGTGAAGGTGGGGAACGTGTAGGTGTGCCGCTGCCCGCCGTCATGCAGCACCCAGTCGGTCAGGTTGATCGCTGACCCGGCCGTGTTGTGCAGCTCGACGTACTCCGCGTTGAGGCTGGCGTTACCGCCGCGATCCGGCCCTGGGGAGTTGTAGTAGATCTTGTAGAGCCGGATCGGCGAGGCCGCCAGAGCCGAGGATGGCTGGGCTGAGGACGCCTGGGCAGGCGAGCCGGACATCGCCAGCGTCCCGATCGACATGGCAGCCCCGGCAAGCGCCGCCCCGAGCTTGATCATCTTCATGCGAATCCCCTGCGGTCTGTGTGCGTCGGTGGCTTTCGGCGCAGCCCGCCGGGCCCAGCGGAGAGTCGCTGGGCTGGACAGTGGTGAGAGATGCGTTGCCGTCAGCCGATGGCCGCAGTATTGACGCGAGCCCGCCCGCATGGCGTTGACAGCCCGTGCATAACGAATTCACAACGTGACGGCGGCGCCTGGCGATCATGTGGCTGATGCGAACCACGATCGCGAGGCCGCGCCGTGCTGGGTTACTGGCCGATGCCGGCCGCCAGCTCCTGGTTGCCACCGCAGCTCATGAACCAAGGGCAGCGGTCGCCCCAGCCTCAGCAATTCTTGGTGGTGTCGAGAACCGGGGATCGGCGCCGTCCCAGATGCGAGCGCGCGACGGGCGCGCGCCAGAGAAGGGAGAACGGCAATGGAGCAGCACGTCATCGCCGCCGAACTGTCCGCGGCCGGCGCGCGGGAATTGCTGGCGGCGACGTCGTCGGCGCACCTCGGCTACAGCGCCGGGGACGGTACGCCGCGTGTGGTTCCGGTCGGCTTCTTCTGGACGGGCACGGAGTTCGTGATCTCGACTGCCACGACCGCGCCGAAGGTCGCCGCGCTGAAGGCCCGGCCTGACGTTGCGCTGTCGATCGACGGGGGTGATACGCCCGGGCAGGCACGGGCGCTGTCAGTGCGCGGGCGGGCGGGTGTCGAGATCGTCGACGGCCTGGTGCCCGAATACCTTGCCGCGGCGCGCAAGTCAATGGGCACCGAGGCGGCCGCCGAGTTCGAGAAGAACTGCCGTGAGATGTATGACCAGATGGCCCGCATCGCGATCGTGCCGAGCTGGGTTCGCTTCTACGACTTCGGCGCGGGCCGCATGCCGAAGTTTCTGATGGTGCTCGCCGAACGCAGCCGGTCCTGACCCGACGCCGAGCCGATCACTCGCCGATGCCGGCCGCCATCTCCTGATAGGGCGGGACGAGTTCGTCCCACCGGCCCGCGCCCTCGCCGGGCGCACGCCCGGCGATACAGGCGGCGAGGTCTTCGGCGTGGATCTGCCATCCGGCCCCGTAGAAGTGGACCCTCTCCAGCGGCATGCCACGGGCCTCGATCACCAGGATGGTCTGCCCGCCGTCGGCGGTCAGCGTGGCCTCGATGACCTCGTCGTAGGAGTCTTGCGCTTCCCGGCCGGTCACCCGCAGCCGCCGCGGCGGCTCGCACACCTCCACCCGCCCGGTGCTTTCCCACCCGCTCATCGTCACGTGTGCGCGGTATTCACCGCCGGGCCGCAGGTCACCCTCCACCTCGCCGTACCAGCGGGCCAGCCGGGCGGGATCGGTGAGTGCCGACCACAGGTCGTCGATGCCGGTGTCGTAGCGGTCCTCGATGCGCACGACGCCCTTGCCATCTGCCGACCCCAGGGTGCCGAGCAGGCGGCTGCTGCCCGGACGTGGGTTGCTGGTCATCCCGTGCTCCTCCGCTCGCGTTTGCCCCGGGCTATCTCGGTGTGCAGGGCGCCGAGCCGTTGTTCCCACAGCGCCCGGTATCCGGCCAGCCATTCGTCGATTTCGGCGAGCGGCTCCGGACGGATGCTGTACACCCGCCGCTGCGCTTCGTGGCGGACCTCGACCAGGCCCGCATCGCGCAGCACCCGCAGGTGCCGGGACACCCCCGGCCGGGCGATCGGCAGCAGGGCCGCCAGGTCGCCGGCGGTGGCCGGGCCGTGCGAGAGCGATTCCAGCATGGTCCGCCGGCTCTCGTCGGCCAGTGCCCGCAGAGCAGCTTCCATGCCCTGAACGTACCGAATCAGTTACGTAACTGTCAAGGTACATAAGAGCGCAGGATGACCAGTTGCTGGGTGGCCCGGGTCATCGCGACATAGCGGTCGACCGCTCCTTCGATGCCCGTGCCGAACGACTCCGGGTCGACGAGCACGACCAGGTCGAACTCGAGCCCTTTCGACAGTTCCGGGGTGAGCGACCGGACGCGGGGGCGGGCCTGGAACGTGGCATCGCCGATGACGCAGGCGATCCCTTCGGCGTGCTCGGCGAGCCAGCCGTCGAGGAGCGGGCCGAGGTCCGAAACCGGCCCGTGCCGGACGGGAACGCCGGTGCTGCGGATGGAGACCGGCACGTTGGCGTCCGGCAGCGCCGCCCGGATGACCGGCTCGGCCTCCGTCATGACCTCTTCCGGTGTCCGGTAGTTGATGCCCAGCGAGGCCTGGCTGATCTGGCCGAACCCGACCCGCTCGAGCCGTTCCCGCCACGACTCGGTGAAGCCGTGCCGGGCCTGGGCGCGGTCCCCGACGATGGTGAAGCTCCGGGACGGGCAGCGCAGCAGCAGCATCTGCCACTGTGCGTCGGTGAGTTCCTGGGCCTCGTCCACCACGATGTGCGCGAACGGGCCGGCCAGCAGGTCCGGGTCGGCGCCGGGCAGCGCGGCCTGGTCGACCAGGGCGTCGGTGAAGTCCTCGCCGCGGAGCATCCGCACCAGGCCGAAGCCGTACTCGTCGTCGGCCGACTCGATGAGGCGGTCCACGACCTGCAACATGCGCTCCCGCTCGGCGGCGATGACGGCCTCCTGCCTGCGCTTGAGCCGGGACGCCTCCGGGTCGCCGAGCCGCTGCCGCGCCGCGTCCAGCAGCGGCAGGTCGGACACCGTCCAGGCCTGCGGGTCCGCGCGCTGCAGTCGCTGAACCTCTTCGGGGCTGAGCCACGGAGCGCACATCCGCAGGTAGGCGGGTACCGACCACAGGTCCCCGACGAGGTCAGCCGCCTCGATCAGCGGCCACGCGCGGTTGACGACCGCCAGCAGTTCCCTGTTCTGCCGCAGCGACCTGCGGAGCAGCTGCTCAGAGGCGTCGCCGTCGTGCTTGTCGATCAGGATCGCCAGCAGTTGCTGCCAGATCTCCTCGCGGGCCTCGTTGTGCGGTGTGCCGGGGTCCGGCGCGCCGAACGCCTCGTCCCAGTCGGCGGCGGTGAGCCGGATGTCGGACCAGTGCGTCTCGACCTTCATCGCCTTGGTGGGCGGGTTCTCGTAGAACCTGACGGCCGGCTCGATCGCCTTCACCAGATCCACCGGCGACTTCAGCCGGGCCACCTCCGGGTCGGTCTCGGTCCCCGCGGTGGCTCCCTCGGTGACCAGATCGCGCAGGGTGCAGGTCTGCACACCCTCCTCGCCCAGGCTGGGCAGCACGTCGGCGACGTAGGCCAGGTAGGGCTGGTGCGGGCCGACGAACAGCACACCGCCCCGGTGGTGACCGAGGCGCGGGTCGGAGTAGAGGAGGTAAGCCGAGCGGTGCAGCGCGACGACGGTCTTCCCGGTACCCGGGCCGCCGTCCACGATCAGGGCGCCCGCCGACCCCGCGCGGATGATGGCGTCCTGGTCGGCCGCGATGGTGCCCAGCACGTCGCGCATCCGGGGCGACCGGCTGCTGCCCAGGCTGGCGATGAAGGCGGACTGGTCATCCAGCGCGGCGTGCCCGTCCAGACCGTCCGGGGTGAACACCTCGTCCCAGTAGTCGCTGATCTGGCCGCGGGTCCAGCGGTACCGGCGGCGGCTGGCCAGGCCCATCGGGTTGGCGTGGGTCGCCCCGAAGAACGGCTCGGCCGCGGGGGAGCGCCAGTCGAGCAGCAGCCGGCGGCCCGAGCTGTCGGTGAGGCCGAGCCGCCCGATGTACACGGGCTCGCCATCGTCCGCGCCGACGATGCGTCCCAGGCACAGGTCCAGGCCGAACCGGTGCAGCACACGCAGCCGGGACGACAGCCGGTGGATCTCTGTGTCCCGGTCCAGCGCCTTCTGCCCTATGCCGCCGGGTGCCTTGCGCTCGGCGTCGAGGCGGCCGGACAGGTCGGCGATGGACTGCTCGAGGCTCTCCGCGATGGCCGCGAAGTGCTTCTCGTCCTCGGCGATCAGTGCCGGGTCGGCTTTGGCGGCGAGCCGGCCGGGAAGGTTGAACGCGCTGGTGGTCAGGGAATTCACGTGATCAGCTCCGATCGGAGGTCGCTGGCGGCCGTCGTATGCGGAAGGTGTCACGCGGATGCCGGCCGCCTTTCCCTGCTGACCTCTTCGATCAGCAGCCTCGCGGCCACCGTCGCCCCGTCGGTGCGGATCGCGCCGGCCACGGCGGTGGCCCGGGCGCGCGTCCCGGGGTCCAGGGCCACCTTGAGCGCGGCGGACAGCGACTCGGTGCTCAGATCCTGCACGTCGTGGGCCGCGCCGATGCCCAGGCCGGCCACCCGGCTGGCCCAGTACGGCTGGTCACCCCACTGGGGCAGCACCACCTGGGCCGCGCCGGCCCGGGTCGCGGTCGTCGTGGTGCCCGCGCCGCCGTGGTGCATTACGGCGGCCACCCGGCTGAACAGTGCCTGCTGGTTGACCTCGCCGATGGCGAAGCAGTCGTCCCTGTCGTCGACCGGGACCAGGCCCGCCCAGCCGTGCGCGACGATCGCGCGGCGGCCCTGCGCGCGGATCGCCTCGATGGCCACCCGGGCGACGTCGTCGGGGGCGCGCATGCTGCCGAAGCTCAGGTACACCGGTGGCGGGCCGGCGTCCAGGAAGGCCAGCAGTTCGGCCGGGAGCGGGCGCTCGTCGGGCAGGATCCACGCACCCGTCTGCACCACGTTGAGGCCGGCCGGCTCGCGCCAGGGCGCCAGGACCGGGTCCGCCGCCAGCCACGGGTGGCTGGTGAAGACGAAGTCGCGGACGCTGTCCACCGGTGGCAGGCCGTTCGCCGCCCGGTGGGTGTTCAGCGCCGGGCCGAAGATCGCGTTGTAGCTCTGCGCGTTCAGGTCCCACAGCTCCTGGTTGCCGGTCACGTCCGGGGGGAGTGGCCGGCCGGGCAGCGGGAGCGGGCGATGGTGCGGCGAGGGCAGGTAGACCGGGCAGTAGCTCACGTGCACGGAGGGGATGCCCAGCTTCTCGGCCGCCGCCCGGGCGGCGGCCGCAACCGGTATCACGCCGCTTGCCACCACCACATCGCAGTCCCCGGCGGCCGCGGCGACCTTGCCGAACGAGGCGGCGATCAGCTCGGCCGCCAGCCGGGGCACCTCAGCCTGGGACGGCGGCTTCGCCCCGTGCACGAGCGCACGCACCGGCTCGCCGGCCGGCACCAGCGGCACGCCGACCACGGCCGCCCGCTCCGCGCAGTCCGGCGGCGCGCAGATCAGCGCCTCCGCGCCGAGCGCCCGCAACCCCACCGCGAGCCCGAGCAGCGGTTCGATCCCTCCGCGCGAGTCATACGTTGACAGCAGCACACGCAATTTGCGACTCCCCATTTCCCTGGATTTCGCTCCGGCCTGTGATTATGCGGTACGACCCGGGTCTTGCCGCAAGCCCCCGTGCGTGCTATAGATTAATAGTGGAGAGGAGTGAGCCCTCTCCCTTTTTTCTTGATCACCGCTAGATCGTCCAGGGAGGGTAGATGCGCCAGGCGTTCACGTCCATCGAGATGGCCTTTGGGACCTATTCATGGGATGTGGCGCGTGTCGCGGAAAACGCTCAACCTGGGGATCCTGGCGCATGTAGACGCCGGTAAGACCACTCTCACCGAGCGGCTGCTGTACGACTCGGGTGTCATCGACCGGCTCGGTGCGGTCGATGCTGGCACAACCCAGACCGATTCGCTGCCGCTGGAGCGGCGGCGCGGCATCACGATCAGATCCGCTGTGGCGTCCTTCCCGGTCGGGGACACCGGCGTCAACCTGATCGACACGCCTGGCCACCCGGATTTCATCGCCGAGGTCGACCGGGTGCTGACCGTCCTGGACGGGGTGGTGCTGGTCATCTCGGCCGTCGAGGGCGTGCAGGCGCAGACCAGGGTGCTCATGCGCTCGCTGCGGCGGCTGCGGATACCGGCCCTGCTGTTCGTGAACAAGATCGACCGGCCGGGGGCGGACCCCGAGGGCGTGCTGCGGGACATTGCCAGCCGCCTCAAGGTCGCCGCCCTGGCCATGGGGCACGTGACGGGCGCGGGCACGCACGGCGCCAGCGTCACCGCGTCCGGGGCCGCCGACGCCGGGTTCACCGAAGCCCTGACCGAGCTGCTGGCCGGGCATGATGACCGGCTGCTGGCCAGGTACGTGCATGCCACCGCCGGAATTTCTTATGAACGGCTTCGCGTGGCACTCGCCGAGCAGACCTGCCGTGGGCAGGTGGCGCCCGTCTTTTTCGGCTCGGCGGCCACCGGGGCGGGTATCGCGCGGCTGACGGCGGGCATCGCCGAGCTGCTGCCCACCCCGGACGGCGACCCCGGCGGAGCCCTGTCCGGGAGCATCTTCAAGATCGAACGTGGCAGCAGGGCGGAGAAGATCGCCTACGTCCGGATGTTCTCCGGGACCGTGCACGTTCGCGACCGGCTGCGGTTCGGGGACGGCCTCGACGGCAAGGTGACCGGGGTCGCCGTCTTCGGCCAGGGCCCGGCAGCCCAGGGCCCGGCAGCCCAGGGACGGGCGGTCGGCGCCGGGCAGATCGGCAAGCTCTGGGGGCTGGGCAAGGCCCGGGTCGGCGACCGGATCGGCGGGGCCGGGAACGACGCCGGCCCGCAGTTCCCGCCGCCCACGCTGGAGTCCGCCGTCGTGCCAGCTGATCCCCGCGACGGCAACCGGCTGCGGGTCGCGCTCGGCCAGCTCGCCGAACAGGATCCGCTCATCAACCTGCGGCAGGACGACGAACGGCAGGAGATTTACGTATCCCTCTACGGCGAGGTGCAGAAGGAGGTCATCGGCTCCACGCTGGCCGACGACTTCGGTGTCGCCGCCACGTTCCGCGAGACGACGATGATCTACGTCGAACGGCCGCTGCGCAGCGCGAGTGCCGTGGAGATCCTGCAGTCCGACAGCCATCCCTATTCCGCGACGGTCGGGCTGCGGATAGCACCCGGGCCGGCCGGCTCCGGCGTCAGATTCCAGCTCGACATCGACCCGCGCTTCGTTCCGCTGTACGTCTACAAGACCGCCGGCCACTTCACCGAAGCGATGCGGCAGTACGTCCTGCACGCCCTGGGCAGGGGCCTGTACGGCTGGCGGGTCACCGACTGCGTCGTCACGATGGACGAATGCGGCTACTACATCGGTGACGGGCCCACCAAGCGGGTGCTGCCCACGCCGCGGACAACGGCCGCCGACTTCCGCAAGCTGACCCCGCTGGTGCTGATGGAGGCGCTGCGGCAGGCGGGCACGGTCGTCTGCCAGCCGATGGATCAGGTCCGCCTGGAACTGCCCGCGGCGCGGATGGGCGACGTGCTGTCCGCCCTGGCCCGGCTCGGCGCGGCGGCTCAGCGGCCACGGCACGATGCCGAACAGTCCGTCGTCACCGCCCTGCTGCCGTCGGCACAGGTCCGCGGCCTGCAGGAACAGCTGCCCGGGCTGACCGGCGGGGAAGGCGTGCTCGACGCCAGCCCCGGCGGCTACCAGCCGGTGCACGGCAGCTTCCCGGCCCGCTGACTTTCCAGTGCGCCGGCTTTCCGGCACGCTGGCAGGTGGCAGCTGCGCCGCTGATGTCAGCTGGGCTGTCTCGCCGGCGGCTGCCGGTGGTGCGGCGATCCGTGGCACGCGTCGAGGTACCTGGAGGATGCCGTGACGGCGAGGATCGGCAACATCGCGTTCGACTGCGACGACGCGCTGAAGGTGGCCACGTTCTGGTCGGCGGTGCTCGGCCGCCCGGTCGACAAGGGCGGCAGTAAGGGGTTCGCCAGCATCGGCGGTGCTGACCCGGACCGGCGGGCACCGGCCTGGTACTTCGAGAAGGTGCCCGAGGGGAAGCGGTGCGGACCAGCAACCGGCTTGGCGTGCTCTACTTCACACATGTCTAAGGCTCTGACCAGCGGACACGCAGGCTAGTGGGTCTCGCCATCCCACGAAAGAAACGAACGAAGAAAGACGGGGCCTGCCTGCACGTGAACGGCTCAGAGGGCGAGGTGGCGGCTCGGCTCCCGGGCACCATCAGCGAATGCGGGCATCTCGTCGGCACGCGGGCATGGTTCCTGTCAGATTGGCCGCACTGATGCCTCGGCGGCCCTGGTCATGGCGGACAGGATCTGTGGCTCCTGGCCTGGGTTGCCGATCCCGGCCCGGTCGGATGGGTGGGGCGCAGCCAGTACCCGTAGCACCGGGGCATCCCGGCAGGCGATCAGGTAGCGGGGCCACCATTGCTGCGCGAACCTGCCCATCAGCACGACCACCCGCAACTCTGGCAGCAGGCCGACGAACTCGTGCAGGTACGGCAGCGCCGCCTGCGCGTCGGCACTGGTGGCGTTCTGGTTCTTCCCGGTGGCGGACACGTACCAGGGCACCACGTTCCAGGAGATGTAGGCATCGCGGGGCAGGTGAGCGTCCCGGCTGAGCCGCCAGAACCGCCGCGCGGACGGGTCGGCGTTGTCCGGGGAGATCAGGCCGCTCCCGTTGTCCATAGATGCTTTCGGACCCGGTGATTCGTGCAGGAACAGGATGCGGGCGTGCACGCCGCCGAGGTCCGGATCCGGGTAGGGCACCGGGCGGCCCTCTGCCCGCCACCGGTCAACCAGGGCGGTGAGCGGCCCGGCGTGCGGTTCGCTGAGCCGTGCCAGCTTCGCGTCCCGGAACTCCCGGATGGCATTCATTCCCGGGTCCGCAGAGCCGGGCCGCTGGCCGGTAACCGCCGCCGCCTGCTGCGCGCTGCGCTGGTGCACGCGCTTCTCAGGCCAGCACCCGGGCGCGGGCCGCGAGCCGGAGTGACCCGGTGGCGGCGGCGATCCGGGCGGCCCCGGCGGCGGCGTCCGCAGCCGCTTCCCGCTCACCGAGAGCCAGGTAGGCGGCAGCTAGATCCAGCAGGTACCAGGCGGCCCATTCGGACTCGCGCACGCCCGCGCCGACCGTCTCCAGGCCGGCGGTGAGCAGCCGGGCAGCGGCGGCGTGCCGCCGCAAGTACAGGTAGGCCCGCCCGCGCTGCATGACCAGGTAGTTCTCGTCATGGAAGTACACCCACGGCGGCTCACTGTCCGGATGGCTGGCTGCCTCAGCAGCGAGCCCGGCCGCCTCGTCCAGCTTGCGGTCGGTCATGGCCGCGTCGCCGGTCATGGCGTGCCCACGGGCTTCCTGCTGGGCAGCGAGAGCCCGCACCCCCGGGCTGGTGCCACCGGCCTGCGCTGCGGCGGACAGGCCGATCACTGCGCCTGGTTTGGCCGCCTGCCAGGCCAGATATCCGCGCATGCTCAGTACGGTGGCGATCATGTCGGTGTCGCTGACTTCGGTGGCAAGGGTGAGCGCGTCCCCGAACGCGCGGACCGCGTCGCCGGGGCGCCTGGTGCTGGCGGCCAGCCAGCCGCGGAACTGCGCCCACTGCGCGGCCACGCTGACCAGCGCCGGACGCGCCTTGCCGCGAGCCTCGGACGCCAGATCCACCGCGAGGGATGCATGCGCCGCCGTGACCGGCACGACCGCAGCCGAGCCAACCCGGTCTTCCAGGTGCCGGGTGCCCTCAAGTATCACCGACAGTGACTGTGCCTCTTGCTCGCCGGCGCGCCGTGGCACCTGGGCGGCGGCGGCCAGGCGCTCCCCGGCGTCTGCTTCCAGGCCGTCCGCGCGTGCGACAGTTGCAAGCTGCCCGCCCGCCTCCAGCACGTCGTCAATCCGCTGTGCCATCTGCCGGGAGGGCCACTGCCTGCCGTGGGCAAGCCGGGAGATCAGCGCCGGGTCACATGGCACAGCCCGTGCCAGTGCCCGTGTCCCGAGACCGCGCTCTGCCATGAGCGCGCGCATCCGCTCGGCGAAGTCCACCGCGTGCACCAGATCCGCGTGTTGACCGTTGACCGGCCGTTGACGGACGGCCCGTTAACACTGCCACGGTAACCGCCTGCGGGCGGACAGTACACACATGACAGGTGACACCCGCAGCGGCGATGAGGCCGCGCTGGAGAAACTCGCCATCGAACTGGGCGGCCTGGGCTTTCAGTGCCGGCTGGTGAACCCGGCACTGGATCTGCCCTGGCTGGAAGTGACCAACCCCAGGGCTGTAGTGCTGAGCGAGCGGATCGTGGCCCAGGACGGCTGGTACTGGTGGCCGTGGGCCGAGCGGATGGTGGAGACCGGCGACGTGACCAGGGCGGCAGAGCGGGTGGCGCGGGTCCTGCGCGGCCACGGCGAGGGAAGCGTGTCCGGATGCTGAGCGGATACCTGCGCAGCCCCGGAGTGGGCCGCCTCCATGTGGCCGCCTCCCCGCCGGTCGCCGTCCTGCCGGTCGCACCCGGGATCACCACCTGGTGTGACGGACACACCCTGACCTGGAGGCACGCACGCGAACAGGTCACCTGGCCGCTGGCCGACGAGGAAGACGCGGCCCGCCAACTAGCCGATCTCACCGGGAACACAGGTGCCTGGTGAACGAGTGGGCCGGCCCGGACGGCGAGCCGGCCCTGAGCGACGTGCAGCGCGAGTTCCCCGGCTGGGAATGCTGGCGCGGCACATCCGGACTGTACTACGCCCGCCGCTGCACCCGGCCCCGCAACCACAGCGCCGATGTCCAGGGCCAGAACCCGCTTGCCCTGCGGGACCAGATCCGGCGCGCCATGGCCCCCGACGGCTGGCGATGACCGGCCCCGCAGACCGGCCGCGCGGCTGGGCCGGCGCACATACCCCGGCCGCGCGACCCGCCACGCCTTACCGGCCCGGGGATGTCATCCGGGATCTGGTCACCCTGCTGCGCGGGCACGGCCTGGGCCGCCTGTACTGGTCGGCGTGTGCCGTGCTCGCGGTGGTCTCAGTGACGCCGGGCCTGACCGTGTGGTGTGACGGCCAGCGCCTGACCTGCCGGTACCAGGGCACCCAGACCGCCTGGCCGGTGGCCAGCACCGACCAGGCCGCCCGCGATCTCGCTACCCTCGCCCGCACCCCCACCCCGAAGGAGAATCCCGATGACCCACACTCCGCAGCTTGACCAGACCCCACGCCCGGCCTTGCACGGCCCCGGCGGCGCAGCCGCCACAACACCCGCCGCCGCGCCGGGGTTCTTGTGGCTGGAGATCACCGGCAAATGCCAGCTGGCCTGTGAGCACTGCTACGCGGGCAGTTCACCCGCCGGCACCCACGGCACCATGACCCCGGCGGATTGGCGGGACGCGATCACCGCCGCCGCCAGCGCGGAAACCAGCATGGTCCAGTTCATCGGCGGCGAACCCACCCTGCACCCGGACCTGCCCAGCCTGGCCAGCCACGCTCTCGCCTGCGGGCTGAATGTGGAGGTGTACAGCAACCTGGTGCACGTCCCGGATCGCCTGTGGGAGGTGTTCACCCAGCCTGGCGTATCCCTGGCGACCTCGTGGTACACCGACGACCCGGCCCAGCACCGGCAGATAACCGGCCGGAACACGTGGGCGCGCACCTGGGCCAGCATCACCGAAGCCCACGCGCGAGGCATCCCGCTGCGGGCCGGGATCATCGCAGGCATCATCCCCGGCCAGCGGCACACTCAGGCAGCCGCCATGCTCGCCGCCCTCGGCATCGCGCACGGCACCGACCACAACCGGCCCCTCGGCCGGGGCACCCTCCCCGATCCGGCCGCCCTGTGCGGGGCCTGTGGCGACGGCATCGCCTGCGTCGGTCCGGACGGCGAGGTCCACCCATGCCCGATGTCCCGGTGGGTGAGCGCCGGGAACATCCGCGGCGGGCTGCCGCTGCCGGCTACCGTGGCTGAGGCGGCTACGGCGGCCGGGCTGCCTCGGCGCTCGCCCAGCGCGTGCGCCCCGAACATCTGCCTGCCGAACTGCACGCCTTCCACGCACAACTGCAAGCCACACAAGGTACAGGGGCACGCACATGGCTGACACCGAGTGGGCCGAACGGCACTGGCCCGGCACCCCGGTCCGGATCCTCGACCACGCCACCGCTCGTGCCCTGGTCCCCGACGCCACCGACGAGGGGCACGAGGACCGCGACGCGTGGCTATTCCACACCACAGGCGGGGCTGTCGCCGCCGTGGCCAAAACCCTCGGGTCCGTACACGAGACCCGCCAGTCGTTCACGAGCCTCAGCGAAGCCGCCGTGAGCTTCCGCGCCTACTGGCCCTCTGGCCTGGCTGCTGAGCACCAGGCCGGCGTGGACCTCATGGATTACTTCGCTCGCAAGCGCGGGGAAGCCGTCGCCCTGAACTACCAGCCCGACGACTCGTGACCGGCGTCTGCGCCACGTAAGACCCTCAGACGCCGCCAGCGCCGCTCACGTAGCCAGCCCGCAGGCATACGCAGTATGCGCCTGAGCCGGGCATGCCGGCGGGCTCGACGCCGCCGCGCAGCAGAAAGGCCCACCCCGCAGGAGCGGGATGGGCCTGTGCCCGGCGCGGGCTACCGGCCAGGCGGGCACGTGCGCGCGGTTGAGCACCGGGACGCCAGCGGCGCACAGCGCCGCGATCTCCGCGCGTTCTGCCGCGTCCAGGCTGGCCAGGCCGGTGGCAATCTCGACGGTCACGGTCTTGCCCTCGTTAAGCGCATCGCGGAGGGTGTGCGCGTTGCGGCGCGTGGTCAGCCGGTCCGGGCCAACGGGCAGCCCAGAGCTACGCCGGTACTGCCGGAACCGCCGCCGCAGGGAACGCCTGGCCTGCCCGACATACGCGGCCCCGTCGCTGATCGTGAACCTGTACAGGCCGGGAACGTGCAACTTCGCAGCGGCCGGGAAGACTAGCTTGCCTTCCGCGTCCTGGCTCAGGTCGCCTGCGTACTTCCACATCGCGCCCATCTTACCTATGCGAAGGCGGCTAGGCACGGCGGGCAAGACAGAGCGCTGGGCCACCTTTACCGATCTTGACGTGCAGAAATGATGGCGGGCAACACGCCCGGTTTACAGAGGTACGTTGATCCGAAGGCGGGTAGGCATACGCTGCTGCGTACCCGTTCAAGGAGGATCAGCAGCATGGACAGCAGCACCCCGGACCCAGTTACGTCCGCATCAGCCCTGGGGAAACTCGGCGGCAGCAAGGGAGGGCATGCCCGGGCCGAACGGCTCAGTCCAGAGGAGCGGTCGCGTGCCGCCCGGGAAGCGGCTGAGGCGCGGTGGGGCAGAGGGATCATTGAGGCCACGCACGAAGGCGTCCTGGTCATCGGCGACAGGCGCATCGAGTGCGCCGTCCTTGACGACAAGACCCGCGTGCTCAGCCAAGGCACCGTACTTACCGCTCTCGGGCGCGAGGCGAAGACCGGCCGAAGGGAACTAACGGAGGCAAGGCCACCATTTCTCAGTGCGGCTAACCTGCGCCCCTTCATATCGCGCGAGCTTATGGACATGTGGGAACCCATCCGGTACCGCCACGCCGGAAGCTCTGCCCGGTCGGCGGGATACCGGGCGGAAATCCTGCCACTGGTCTGCGAAGTTTATCTGGACGCGCGGGCCGAAGGGGTGCTCCAGCGCAACCAGCTTGAGACGGCACAGGCGGCCGAAATCCTGATCCGAGGGTTGGCCCGCGTCGGAATTATCGCCCTGGTAGACGAAGCGACGGGATATCAGGAGGTCCGCGCCCGCCAGGAACTTGAGAAAATACTGGAGGCTTACGTCCAGGAACAATTCCGGCCATGGCTGCGAGCCTTCCCGGATGACTTCTTCCGCGAGGTCTACCGCATACACGGCTGGGCGTTCAAGCCAGGCCAGACCAAGCGCAACCCCGGCGTCGGCAAGCTGATCAAGCACTACGTCTACGGTCAGCTACCGCAAGGCGTGCTGGCCGAACTGGAACGGCTCAACCCGAGGAACGAAAAGTGGAACCGCCCGCGTAAGAACCACCAGTACCTGACCGAGTCCACCGGCAATGTTCATCTTGACCGGCAGATCAATGCCGTTATCACGCTCATGAAGATTTCGCGGAACCGGGCTGAGTTCGAGGAATATTTCGAGCGCGCATTCCCGCCCGCGCAGCCGAAGCTTCCTCTCGTAATTGACGTATATGAGGCGAGTAAGGAGGCATTGGAAGCCAAGTCTTGACCGCAGCACAAGTCCTTGTACAGGAAGCGGACCGCCGTGGAGCGGGAATTTGGCCGTGCGGCCAGCCGGGGCCGGGCCTACCCTCAGCTGTGTGGATCTGCGGAGCGGGCGGACGCCACGGTCGTCACGGTCACGATCGAGCCGGTGGACGATGAGCAGCGGCGGGCACTGCGCAAACGCGGCCAGACCGCCGAGTCCCGCCGGACAGCCCGGCCCCGCCCGGTCACAACCCTGCCGCCGTTCAAGCCATACGTGTGGCGCGGGCAGCCCCGGCCGCGATGGGCCGTGGAGGCGCTGTGCCGCGCCGCCGGGCAGGCTTCCGGGCCGGAGTAAGGGCAGCGGCACCGGGCGGGCGCCCAGCGGCCAGCCGACCGCAGCGGCGACGGCCGCACGCATCACGTTCTCCGCACCGGGCCGTACTCGGCCGCCAGTGTGATGATCGCCCTCGGGCTGGTCAGCGGGCAATCGGCAACGCGGACACAGGCACGCACGACACGGGTAACCCGGGCCGACCCGGAGGTCACCTCCAGACCCGCCAGCCACGCCGAAGTGGTTTCGCGAACCGGCCCGGCCTCGTACACGGCCCCGGCCCCGGCGGCACCGCCCGACGCGGCGTACATGGAGGCGTAGGCCACAGCCAGCGGGAAAATGCGCGTCACATACACGCGCCCCAGATCGGCCCGGCCCAGGGACGCGATCCGGGCCGCCTGCCCCGCGACCGGCAACCCGGTCACCGCCGGCGGCAGCAGCAGATCCCCGCGCCGGAGCCCAGGCCGGCCACCATGGAACAACGGCCCCGGCGCGGCAGAAGGCCCGGAAGGCCGGCCAGGAGCTACACGGGCTGAGCCTCCGCCGGGCCGCCGCCGGCGCGGGGACGGCGGCGGCGCAGACGGCGGCGGCGGTCAGAACTTCTCGATGGCGGGGATGACCCGTTCGGCCATGACCTCCAGCGGCCGCAGCGTGCCGACCTGGGCCAGGCTGCCGTGCGCCACCGTGAAGCCGAGTTCGGACAGTTCGTGCAGGTGCTCGACGGTCTCCTCCGCCCGCTCGCCGTTCTCGCCGAGGTCGTAGCGGACCTGCACGGTCTTCTCGATCTCGTCGTAGTCCCGGCCCGCCGCGGCGCAGTGCTCGCGCAGCACGTCGAGCTTGTGCGCCAGCTCCGGGGTGTCGAACAGGTTGCAGGAGTCGGCGTACCTGGCCACCAGCGGCAGTGTTTTCCGCTCGCCGGACCCGCCGATGAGAATGGGCGGGTGCGGTCGGCTCAGCGCCTGCGGCGAGTTCAGCGTGCGGCCGAGATGGTAATGCTGGCCGTCGAACGGGCCGTCGTCGTCGCTCCACATCTGGCGGCAGATGCGCAGCGCCTCCTCCAGCCGCTCGTAGCGCTCGGCCAGCGGCGGGAAGAACAGGCCGAGCCCGCGGGCCTCCGCCTCGTTCCAGGCCGCCCCGATACCCAGCATGGCCCGCCCGCCGGACAGCACGTCCAGCGTCGTCACCGCCTTGGCCAGCAGCCCGGGCTCCCGGTAGACCACCGCGGTCACCACGGTGAGCAGCTTGACCCGCTCGGTGCTGGCGGCGAGGAAGCCCAGCGTGGTGTAGGCCTCGAGCATCTCCAGCTCGGGCGGCCCGCGGTGACCGATCTGCCACAGATGGTCCATCACGCTGATCCGGTCCACTCCGGCCTCATCGGCCCGCCGGGCTATCTCACCGAGTCGGCGGCCCAGCTCGGGCGGCCCGCCGTCCCAGGTGAAGTCCGCGATATGCAAGCCCACTTTCATTTATGCACTCCTAGCGGTAGCAGGGGATGGTTCACACCTCGGCGTCCAGCAGCGTGGTGACGATGCGGGCCAGGCTGGCCAGGTCCGCATCGGACAGGTCGCGGACCGGGCCGGGCGGGTCGCCGAGGATCCGCCCGGCCAGCGCGGCCTGCGCGGTGCCGTCCGGGGTGATGGTGACGATCTTCGAGCGGCGGTCACCGGCGCTGACCGTCCGGGTCACCAGCCCGCGCTGCTCGAGGTCGTCCACGACGACCGTGGTGTAGCCCGGGTCGGTGCCCAGCGCCGCGGCCAGTTCGCGCATCGTCATCGGGCCGTCGGCGATCCGGCGCAGCGCCTTGGCCCGGATGAAGCTCATGCCGAGCGCTTCGCAGACAGCCTTCCGGCGGTCGTACCGGTCAAGCACGAGCGCCCGCATGGCCTGCCAGGCCTGCGAGGCGAGCTCACCCCCGCCGCGCGTGCTCGCGGGCTCGGCGCTGGCTGGTCCGGTGCTGGCTGGTCCGGTGTTGGCTGGTCCTGTGCTGGAGGTCACGGCACATTCGCCTCCTGCGCGGGCGGCCTCGTGTCACCCGCCGGGGACCGACCGGCGAGCGGTTCGAACAGGGCGGCGGTCCGCGCCGCGGTGCGGCGGGCCCACCGGCCGGTCGTCGCGATCCCGATGCCGAGGACGATCGCGCCGCAAGCGGCGACGATCCACCAGCCGGGCTCGCTGGCCTGCACGAATCCGGTACGCATCGCGCCATGCAGGTTACCGTTCAGCACCGAGCCCATCACCGCGACCCCCAGCGACGTGCCCACCTGCCGGCTCGTCGAGGCCACCGCGGCCGCCACGCCGGCCTGCTGCCGGGGCATCCCAGACACCGCCGCGTTGGTGATCGGCGCGTTGACCAGGCCGAGCCCGGCACCGAACACGATGTAACTGATCACCAGGGAGCCCGTGCTGGTGCCGTCGGCCAGCCTGGTCATCAGGATCCCGCCGACGATCAGGGCGATGCCCGCGGTCACCATCGGGAACCTGGCGCCGCGGCTGGCCACGATCCGGCCGGACAGCGGCGCGCACACCGCCAGCGTCGCGGCCATCGGGAGCAGGTAGAGCCCGGATACCAACGGGCTGAACCCGCGCACGTCCTGCAGGTACAGGGTGTTGAGGAAGAGGAACCCGCCGAGCGCCGCGAACGCGCTCACCGCGGCGGCGGTGGCGCCGGAGAACGGCGCGCTGCGGAAGAAGCGCGGGTCGATGAGCGGATCACCGCGCCGCCGTTCGTAGGGCAGGAACAGCGCGAGGGCCGCCGCGGCGACGGCGAAGAGGGACACGATCTCCGGGGAGGCCCAGCCCGAGCCGGGGCCCTCGATGATGGCGTAGGTCAGCGAGGCCAGCAGCACGATGATCAGCAGCTGGCCCAGCGGGTCCGGGCGGCGGTGCCGGTCGGACCTGGACTCGGGCACGAACAGCGTGGTGAGGGCGATCGCGGCGATGCCGACCGGGATGTTGACCCAGAAGATGCCGCGCCAGCCGACCGAGTCGACCAGCGCACCGCCGGCCACCGGCCCCAGCGCCATGCTCAGCCCGAAGACCCCGCCCCAGACGCCGATCGCCCTGGCCCGCTCGGCGGCATCGGTGAACGTGTTCGTGATGATCGACATCGCCACCGGGTTGAGCATCGAGCCGCCCACCGCCTGCAGCATCCGGAATGCCACCAGCCAGCCCAGCCCCGGCGCCAGGCTGCACAGCAGTGAGCCGAGGGTGAACACGGCCAGGCCCGCCTGGAAGGTCTTCCGGCGGCCGATCCGGTCGGCGGTAGACCCGGAGAACATCAGCAGGCTCGCCAGCACCAGCGTGTACGCGTCGATCGTCCACTGCAGTCCGGAGACGGACGAGTGCAGGTCACGCCCGATCGACGGCAGCGCGACGTTCACGATCGTGCTGTCCAGGCCGACGATGAACAGGCTCAGGCAGCAGATGCCCAGGACAAGCAGGCGCCGCTGACGGCTGAGTTCGGGCAAAGCGGGTCACCTCGGTGGGCGGGGTGTGTCCCCGGATACTTGTACTCCTATAACAATTGTAAGTCTACAACTAATTGTCCGCGCCGGTTACTGTGGGGCGGTGATCTCTCCAGCTGATCTGTCCGGTTACGCCCTGGCTTCGTTCGTGCTGATCGTCATCCCGGGCCCGAGTGTGCTGTTCGTGGTCGGCCGGGGCCTGGCCTACGGGCGGCGCACCGCGCCACGGTCCTCGGCAACGCCGCGGGCAACTATCTGGTCGCCATCTGCGTGGCCGTCGGCATCGGCACGCTCGTGCAGCGGTCGGCGCAGGCGTTCACCGTGGTCAAGCTGATCGGGGCGGGCTACCTGATCTGGCTGGGCATCCAGGCGTGGCGGCACCGCGGCACGCTGGCCGGGGCATTCGCCGAGGTCACCCCGGCGCGCAGCGACCGGCAGGCGCTGCGCGAAGGGTTCGTGGTCGGGGTGACCAATCCCAAGGCGCTGATCCTGTTCGGCGCGGTGCTGCCGCACTTCGTCAGCCGGGCCGCCGGCTACGTGCCGGTCCAGATGCTGCTGCTGAGCCTGGTGTCGATCGGGATCGGGCTGATGTCCGACAGCACCTGGGGGCTGGCCGCGAGCCACCTGCGGGCCTGGTTCGCCCGCTCGCCGCGGCGGTTCGCCATCGTCGGCGGGGCAGGCGGGCTGGCCATGATCGGCGTCGGCGTGACCGTCGCGGTGACCGGGCGCAGCAACTAGGGCCCCGCGGACGCGTGCGGCCGGGGTGGCACTAGGCCAGGACGATCTCGAAGTAGGCGCCCTGGTCGTCGTGGCGGATCCGGGCCGAGCCGGTCCAGCCGGCGAAATCGCCGCTGCCCGCCGCGGGCACGATGTGCCCGAACCAGGTGCCCGGGTCGGATTCCAGGCCGCCGTGCTGGACCACCAGCGTGCCCTCCCGGCCGTCGTCGGTGCGGCCGGTGATCTGCTCGGCGGCCACGTAGGACCGGCTGCCCTCCTGGGTGCCGGCGGAGATGAACACGGTCGTGGCCGACCCCGTGATGCCGGAGGTGAAGGTCTTGCTGAAGATCAGCATCCCGGCCCAGTCCCCGTCCACGCCCGGGATCTGCTTCGGCTCGGCCCCATCGACCCGGAACCGGGCGATGAGCGGAGCGGGGGAGGTGGCGGCGGGCGTGGCGCCGACCGCGCCGCGCGGCAGCCAGGCCGGGTCCCGCCCGGACAGGCCGAGCAGCCGGTCGAGGGCGGATGCGGACTCCGGCACAGCCACCGGCGGACCGAACGGCTTGCCCTCGCCCTGGTGGTCATCGGTGAGCATGCCGGGCACGAAGGCCAGCGACTCCTCGGTGGCCGCGGCGGGCGGCGACCACGGCTGCCCGGTGGCCCGGGCCAGATCCCAGCCGTGCACCTGGAACTCCCACAAGATCAGGCCGGCGGCCACCTCGCCGGGCATGGCACTGTCACCGAGCCGCAGCGGCCGGCCGGCGGCGCCGCCGCGGAGCGCGCCGATCAGGGCGCCGGACGCGGCCCGGACGGCACCGGCCGGGTCCGCGGGCATCTGGTAGCCGTCCAGGCTGTCCCGGGGCGCCCGCCCGTCCGGGTCGGCGAAGCCGGCCGCGAACGTTTCCAGCCAGCCCACCACGTGCTCGCGCAGCTGGCCGACGTCGAATTCGGTGCACGGGGTCGGGTCGTGCAGCTGCCCGGGAGCTATCGCGCCGGTGACCGCGGCGAGATTGTCGAGGACGGCGGCGAGCCGGTCAGCCGTGCTGTTCGTGAACGTGGTCATGGCCGGCAAGCTAGCAGCGCCGCGGCGGGCACGGCTTGAATATTCGCGTCACCCCCGCCGTAGGGTTTCTCTCCGGCGTAGAAAGCTCTGCCGTAGGTTTCTTTCCGGCGTAGAAAGCTCCGCCGTTATCGTGGCGGGATGAGCGCCAGCGGGCCGCAACCGGTGGACCGGGACAGCCGCGGCATCCTCGACCCGTGGCTGCTGCGCCAGCGGGTCCGGCTGACCCGGTACCCGCCCGGCCCGGTGCTGGCCGGCCTGGTGGACCGGTTCTGGGCGGTGCGCTGGGATCTGCCGCCGGGACAGCAGCACCGCCAGCAGGTGCTCACCCATCCGGGAGCCAACATCAGCATCGGCCACGCCAGCGCCGCGCCCGGCGACCGGGCGGCGGGCCCGGTCGAGGGCCGGCTGAACGGTGTGCCCCGGCGGCTGGCCGAGCGGGTGCTCGCCGGGCAGGGCTGGGGCGTCGCCGCACTGACCACACCCGGTGGGCTGGGCGCGTTCGTCACCGGCCCGGCGGCGCAGTTCACCGACCGCGTCGTCCCGCTGGGCCAGGCGGTCGCCGTGGACGAGGCCGGCCTGCTCCAGCAGGTCACCGCCGAGCCCAGCGAGGCGGCCCGGGTGCGGCTGCTGGCGGCCGCGCTCGAGCAGGCGCTGCACCAGGTGGCGGAACAGGATGCCGGCGCCGGGCTGATCCAGGCCGCCCGGGAGGTCACCGCCGCTGCGAGACTGGCCGAGACCGACCGGTCGGTGCGCAGGGTGGCCGACCTCGCCCAGGCCACCGGCGTCGGCGTGCGCACCCTGCAGCGGATGTTCGGCCGGCACGCGGGGGTGTCACCGGCCTGGGTGATACGCCGGTACCGGCTGCTGGAGGCGGCCGAGGCGGTGCGCGACGGCGCTCCGGTGTCCTGGGCGGAGGTCGCCGCCGGCCTCGGGTACTCCGACCAGGCCCACCTGACCAGGGATTTCCGGGCGGCCATCGGGCGGACGCCGGCCGAGTACGCGCAGTCCCAGCAGGCGCAGCCGTCACGGCAGATCCAGCAGTCCCGGCAGGCGCAGGCGGCCCGGCCCGCCGCGGCGGCCGGTCCCTGACCAGGCCACGACGAGGACACCATGCCGCCCAGCGCCCCGCACCCTGAGGTGCCGCCGCACACCCCGGTGCTCGCCGGGGTGGGGGAGGCGTCCGAGCGGATCGGCGAGCCCGGCTACCAGCGCCGCTCGCCGGCCGACCTGGCGGCCGCCGCGGCCCTGGCGGCAGTGGCCGACACCGGCGCCGACCCGGGTGCGGTGACCGCCGCGATCGGCACCGTGGCCGGCGTGCGGCAGTTCGAGATCTCCGTTCCGGGGGTCAGCTCTCCGCTGGGCCGGTCCAGCAACTATCCCCGGTCGGTCGCGGCCCGTATCGGCGCCCGGCCGGGCCGGGCCATCCTCGAAGTCAGCGGCGGCCAGTCACCGCAGCATCTGGTCAGCGACATGGCCGCCGCGATCGCCGCGGGTGCGGCCGGGACGGTGCTGATCACCGGCTCAGAAGCGCTGTCCAGCATCGCCCGCTACGCCCTGGCCGCCGGGGACCCGGGCAGCACAGACCGCCCCGACTTCACCGAGGACCCGGGCGGCAGCCTGGAGGACCGCGGCTACGGGCCGACCGGGATGGGCCCGCCGCACTACGCCGCGCACGGCCTGTCCAGCGCGGCCCGGCAGTACGCGGTGATCGAGAACGCCCGCCGGGCGCGGCTCGGGCTGACCCGCGGGCAGTACGCCGCGGCCATGGGCGCGCTGTTCGCCCCGTTCACCGAGGTCGCCGCGGCCAACCCGCACGCCGCGGCGCGGACCGTCCGCGGCGCCACCGAGCTCATCACCCCCACCGAAGCGAACCGGCCGGTCGCCGACCCGTACACCCGCTACATCGTGGCCAGGGAGAAGGTCAACCAGGGCGCGGCCGTGCTGCTGATGCCGGCCGGGACGGCGCGGCGGCTGGGTGTGCCGCGGGACCGCTGGGTGTTCCTGCACGGGCACGCCGACGTGGCGGAGCGGGACCTGCTGGAACGCCGCGACCTGTCGGCGGGCCCGGCCTCGGTGCTGGCCGCCCGGCACGCCCTGGAGGTGGCCGGCATCGGCGCGGACGCGCTGGCCACGATCGACCTGTACAGCTGCTTCCCGGCCCCGGTGTTCAACATCTGCGAGGGCCTCGGGCTGGCCACGGACGACCCGCGCGGCCTCACCGTCACCGGCGGGCTGCCGTTCTTCGGCGGGCCCGGCAACAACTACTCGATGCACGCCATCGCCGAGACCGTGCGGCGGGCCCGCGCCGCCCCGGGCAGCTACGGCTTCGTCGGCGCCAACGGCGGTGTCATGAGCAAGTACTCCGCGGCCGTCTACAGCACCGCCCCGGCGCCGTGGCGGCCGTGCCGCAGCGCCCGGCTGCAGGCCCGGATCGACGGCTGGCCGGCGCCGGCGCAGGCCCGGCGCGCCGACGGCTGGGCCCGCATCGAGGCCTGCACGGTCGCGCCGCGCCGGGACGGCAGCCTGGCCGGTGTGGTCATCGGCAGCCTGGCCGCGGACGGGCGCCGCTTCGTCGCGCGCAGCCACGACCACGACGAGGACATGCTGGCCCTGCTGAGCGCCGGCGAGCCGGTCGGCGCGCGGGTCCACGTCAGCTCGTCAGGCCCGGGCAACCGCGTCACCATCCGGCCGGGCAGCTGACACCGGGCAGCCGGCCGGAGCTAACCCGGGCGGCGGCAGCGGCACTACAGAGCGGAGCGGCACGACGCACGGGAGGCGGATGCCCATGACTGCGGCCTGCGATCGCTGGCACCGGTGGCTGCTGGACGTCCGGTTCGGCGGCGACACCGCCGAGCTGGAGCAGCAGCTGACAGAGTTTCTCTACCCGGTGCGGGACGCCGTGCTCGACCGGGCCATGCTCCAGCCGGGCGACACGCTGCTGGACGTGGGCACCGGCGACGGCCTGATCGCGTTCGGTGCGCTGGACCGGCTGGCTTCCCGCGGCCGGGTCATCTTCTCCGACATCTCCGATGATCTGCTCGGGCACTGCCGCGAGCTGGCCGTCGCGGCCGGGCTCGCGGACCGGTGCGGCTTCGTCCGCGCCTCCGCCGACGACCTCACCCCGGTGCCGGACGCGTCGGCCGACGTGGTCACCACCAGGTCGGTGCTGATCTACGTCAAGGACAAGGCGGGCGCGCTGCGCGAGTTTCACCGGGTGCTCCGCCCGGGCGGCCGGATCAGCTTGTTCGAGCCGGTCAACCGGCTCATGTCGGACCCGGGCCGGTTCTCCGGCTACGACATCGGCCCGGTGGCGGCCATCGCGGCCAAGGTGGAGGCGCTCTACCAGAGCATCCAGCCGCCGGACAGCGATCCGATGCTGGACTTCGACGACCGCGATCTCGTCCGGCTCGCCGAACAGGCCGGTTTCACCGGCATCGAGCTGGAACTGCGGGTCGGCGTGCACGCCAGCCGGCGGCCCTGCCCGTGGGAACGGTTCGTGCGCATGTCGGGCAACCCGCTGGTGCCCCCGCTGCACGAGGCGATGGCGCGGACGCTGAGCCCGGCTGAGGCCGCCGAGTTCACCGGGCACCTCAAGCCGCTGGTGGAATCGGGCACCGGGCAGGAACGCCGCGCGGTCGCCTACCTCAGCGCCGAGGCGCCCCCGGCTCCCAGATAAGAGCCGGCCAGGTAAGAGCCGGGTCTGCTAGTCCCACCGCTGCGCGTTGCCGTCGGAGAGCACGCCGGGCTCTTCGGCCACCACGCAGAACAGCATCCCGGCCGGGTCGCGCATCACCCACCAGGTCGCCACCTGCTCCACCCGCTCCGCGCCCAGCCGCTCCAACCTGGCCACCTCGGCGTCCAGGTCGTCGGTGTGCACGTCCAGGTGCATGCGGGCCGGCCCGTCGGTGAGCCGCTGGACGAGCAGCCCGAGCCGCTGGCCGGGCAGCTCGGCCCCGTGATACTCGGGAAACTTGACGCCCTGGGCCAGCGGAACGCCGCAGGCGGACTGCCAGAACGCGAGCTCGCGCTGGTGGCCGGCCGGCGGTGCGTCGATGACCACCTTGGCGATCCTGCTGTAGTGCGCCATGCCAGCAAGCTACCGGCCAGGATTACCGGCCGGCGGACTACCGGTCTGGCGGCAGCGTCGGGGCCTGCGCGGGCGGTGCCGCCGCGACCTCGTCCTCGAAGCCCGGCGGCGTGTTGATCAGCAGGTACCGGGCGGGCTGCCCGCCCATCACGGTGAAGTCGTGCGAGGTGTCGCGGGGGACGAACACCAGGTCACCCGCCGTTGCGGTCCAGCTGGCATCCCCGCACCGGCCTTCCAGCCTGCCGTCCAGCAGATAGAAGATCTCGTCTTCGCCCGCGTGCGTGTGGGTGCCCGGCTGGAAGCCCGGTGGAGACGTGCAGTCCATAACCGAGACGCGGCCCTCGGTGTCGGCCCCGCCAACCTTGATCACGAACAGGTTCCCGAAGAACCAGCGGGCGTCGCCGTCACCGGCCCGCCGGACGAATCCAGATTCCGTCATAGCCGTCCAGCGTAGGGAGGGCCACCGGCCAGCGCTTGGAAAAACTGGCCGCCCGGCAGCACGCGCGCCGCACCTGGCCGCCCGGGGGACTAGCGTGGGGGAATGGCGCCGAAGAAGAAGCCAGACTTCCCGCAGCCCGGCCCGGACGAGCGGGAACTGCTGCTGCGCTGGCTGGACTACCTGCGCGGCGGTGTGCTGCGCAACATCGAGGGCCTGTCCGACGACCAGGCCAGGTGGACGCCACCGGGCACGCTGATCCCGCTCATCGGCATCGTCAACCACCTCACGCACGTGGAATGGCGGTGGATCGACGGCTCGATGCGCGGGCAGGAGGTTAGCCGGAGCGAGGCGGAGTTCCGCCCGGACGAAGAGCTCACGGTGACCACGGCCGTCACCGCCTACACCGAGCGGGCCCGGGCCACCGAGGCGGCGGTCCGGGCGATACCGTCGCTTACTGAGCCAGCACGGGCCGAGTCGGCCAGCGATGGCGATGGCACCGACCTGCGCTGGGTGCTGCTGCACCTGATCAACGAGACCGCGCGGCACGCCGGGCACGCCGACTCGGTCCGGGAACTGCTCGACGGCACCACCGGCGAGTAGCCGCAGACCGGCCCCGCCGCCCGGTCGCGGGAGCGCTCGATCAGCAGTGCGGGCCAGTGCCGGAGCGGCTCGGCCCGGCGCCGGGCCGGGCCCCGTGCCCGCCGCCGGGCGCCGCGCCGGCCGCGGCCTGCGCGCCGTGGGCCGGCCCGCCCGTTCCGTGCCCCGTGGCCGGTGCCGTGCTCCCTGGCGGTGTGGTCCCAGGCTGGGTGGTTCCCGACTGGCTGGGCCGGGCCCCATGGGTGACCGCGCCGGGCTGGCCGGCCGCGGCGGCGGTGTACATCCGCACCCGGGTCCGCTGCACCGCGCCGGGCAGCAGCCGGATGCCGGGCAGCACGGCGCGGTGGCCCAGCGTGTCGGTGACCCGGAACCGGAACGGCCCCGGGCCGGCGCCGGCCGGCGCGGCCCAGTAGTCGTCGGAGCTCAGCACGAGCGGCTGCCAGGCGTGCTGACCGGCCCACCGCACCTGTACCGAGCGGAGCGGGTTGCCGGTGCTGAGCACCTGGACGGCCAGCCAGCCGGGCGAGGTGGTCTGCGCCAGCCGCAGCGCCAGCGGCCCGGGCAGCCGCGGATCCCGGACCACCCGGTAGCTCACCGCCGCCGTGCCCGCCGCCGTGCTGGCCACCCGGCGGAACGCGGCCTCGCTCATGTCCAGCCCGCCGCCCGAGCAGCCCGGGCACAGGTCGACCACCTGGGCGCGGACCGTCCCGCGTGGCCCGGTCACATCCAGATAGCTGCCGCAGGCCGCGCCGCCGGCGTACTGCGCCGGGCTCACACTCGCGTACCGGCCGTCCGCGGGCAGCGGGCCGAACGAGCAGCTGCCGTCCCCGTCACCGGGGTTGTAGAAGTACGCCCGCCCGTGCCGCCCCGCCCGCCTCCCCATTCCCCCTTCACTGGACGCCGGTGGGCCGGCCGCGCCTCCGGCCGCCTGGGTGATCGCGGCGGTGCCGGCCGGGGGCAGCGCGGCCGCGCAGGACGCGGTTACGAAACGTAGCGTGCTGGCGCCGAGCACCACGAGCGTGAGCACCCCCACCGAACCCCACACCCAAGGCGAGGGCACCCGCCGCCCCCGCGGCCTGGCTGGCTCGTGCATGCACGCCTCCGCACACGACCCGGAGCCGCCTGTGACCAGGGGCTGCACGGTGGATCGCCCGCCACGGAGCTGCCTTGGCGGCTCCTGGCTGGGCCTGGCTACCTGCGCCAGTACCCAGATGAATCCGTACCGAGACCCGGTTGCGCAGAGAAATCGCTCCGTTACTGAATGGTTATGTCCCCATCGGGAAAGTGCGGTGTGGCGTTACACCGTGTAGTTTCCCGCGAGCTTGATGTGCCGCGTCCCTGGCGATGCGCGCCTCCGTGCTGCGTTAATCGTGCCGTGCGTGGGCAAGTGCAAGGGAATCCGTAGGTAAATCCCCTCCCTCGCAACGGAACCCCTTGTCAAAAGGTACGGATATCTGCCACGGTCGACCTCGCAGGCAGAGGAGGCGTATGCGGAGATGACCGATACGCGCGCCGCCCGAAACACCCCGGAGGATGCCGGCGGCGGCCGTTCCGCGCGGGACGCTCCCAGCGGCAGCCCGGCGGCGATCGATCTCGTGGGCGTGGCCAAGGAATTCACCGCCCGCCGCGGCGCCGTGGCCGCCGTGCGCGGCGTCGATCTGCGGATCCAGCCGGGGGAGTTCTACTCCCTGCTGGGGCCGTCGGGGTGCGGCAAGACCACGACGTTGCGGATGATCGCCGGCTTCGAGGAACCGACCCGCGGCCAGGTGCTGCTGCACGGCCTGGACGTCACCGGCGTCCCGCCGTACCGGCGGGACGTCAACATGGTGTTCCAGAGCTATGCCCTGTTCCCGCACATGACGGTGCGGGACAACGTCGCTTTCGGGCTGCGCCGCAAGGGCGTCGGCAGGGACGAAACCGCGCTGCGGGTCGGCGAGATGCTCGAACTGGTGGAGCTGACCGGCAAGGAGGACAGCAAGCCGCGTGAGCTGTCGGGCGGGCAGCAGCAACGGGTCGCGCTGGCCCGTGCCCTGGTCAACCACCCCCGGGCGCTGCTTCTCGACGAGCCGCTGGGCGCGCTGGACCTCAAGCTCCGCCAGGCCATGCAGATCGAGCTCAAACGGATCCAGCGTGAGGTCGGCATCACGTTCGTCTATGTCACCCACGACCAGAACGAGGCGCTGACCATGTCCGACCGGCTGGCCGTGATGAACGACGGCCGGGTCGAGCAGCAGGGCGGGCCGGAAGAGATCTATGAGCGGCCGGCCACCAGGTTCGTGGCCGGGTTCATCGGCACATCCAACCTGCTGTCCGGCCGGGTCAGCCGGCTGCTGGGCGAGCAGGCCGTCATCGAGGTGAGCCCGGACGAGCGGATCGTGCTGCCGGGACAGACCGTGAGCGCCGGGGACGAGGTCGAGCTGACCGTGCGCCCGGAGAAGATCTCGATCGGCACCAGCCCGCCCGGCACCGACGGCTGCCAGCTGCGCGGGACCGTGACCGAGGTGGTCTACCTCGGCACGTCGACGAACTTCTCTGTCACCACGACGGCCGGTGCGGACGTGGTGGTCTTCCAGCAGAACCTGGCGCCCGGCCGCGGCCACCCGGCCCGCGGCGAGGCGGTCTGGCTGTCCTGGCACCCGGAGCATTCCTACCCGATCGGCTAAGGAGCAACGATGCGGGAACCAGCAGACGGGGACAGGGGACGCGAGGCACGGCACATCGACCCGGCGATCTGGCGCGGGCTCACCCAGCCCCGGCTGTCCCGGCGGGACATGCTGAGGTACGCGGGGGCGGGAGCGGGCGCGCTCGGCCTGTCCGCGCTGGCCTCGGCCTGCGGCGTGAAGGGTGTCACCCCTACCGCGGCCAATTCCACCGGCGTCGGCTCGGCGCAGTGGTGGGGCAAGCAGAAACTGCACCACAAGGTCAACTTCGCCAACTGGCCCTACTACATCGACGTGACCACCGGCGGCAAGCACCTCACCCTGGAGCACTTCACCCAGCAGACCGGGATCGAGGTCAGCTACAGCGAGCCGATCAGCGACAACGTCCCGTTCTACGCGAAGATCCGGCCGTCGCTGGAGGCCAAGCAGTACACCGGCTACGACATCATCGTGATGACCAACAGCACGCCCAACGCGCTCGGGTACCTGATCAAGTTCGGCTGGCTGACCCCGCTGGACCAGAACATGATGACGAACTTCTACAAGTACGCCAGCCCGCTGGTGAAGAACCCGTCGTGGGACCGGGGCAACAAGCTCACCATGGCCTGGCAGTCTGGCTGGACCGCGATCGGCTACAACTCCTCGGTGATCAAGAACCCCGGGAACAGCGTCGGCATCCTGTTCGACAAGAAGTACGCGGGCAAGGTCGGCATGATGTCCGACCCGCAGGAACTGGGCGAGGTCGGGCTGCTGGCCATCGGCGCGGACCCGGCCACGGCGAACGAGTCCGAGTGGGCGAAGGCGGCCAAGAAGCTGCAGCAGCAGAAGAGCGACGGCATCGTCCGCGCCTACTACGACCAGAGCTACATCGACCACCTGAAGAACGGCGACACGGTGGTCTCCCAGGCCTGGTCCGGTGACATCTTCCAGGCCGACCTGAACAGCAAGTACCGCGACCTGAAGCTGCTCATGCCGGACGAGGGCGCCATGTTCTGGACCGACAACATGTGCATCCCGCAGTACGCGCAGAACCCCAAGGACGCCATGACGCTGATGGATTTCTTCTACCAGCCGCAGGTGGAGGCCGTCGTCGAGTACTACAACGACTACGTCTGCCCGGTGGCGTCGGCCAAGCAGGTGCTGCTGCACCCGTCCGGCTGGGCCGAGACCGCACTGAAGGAGATGCACCCCGAGATCGGCCTGCCCACCTCGGTGACCGCGGACGCCCCGACGGTCTTCCCGACCGAGCAGTACATCAAGCTCTCCCGGAGCTATGCCACCCTCGACGACCCGGAGGCACTGACGGCATGGAACAACCTGTTCTTGCCGATCACCCAGGGAGCCTGACCCGCCGCGCGGGCAGACCGCGGCTCGGCAAGGCGCTTGCCCCCTACCTGCTGACCCTGCCCGCGGGGTTGTGGCTGCTGGCCCTGTTCGTGATCCCGCTCGTGGTGATGCTGTCGCTGTCGCTGCAGACCTGCAACACGGCGACCGGGGCCTGCGTGATGACCTGGCACTGGGGCGAGTTCGGCCAGCAGCTCAGCCTCTACCACAGCCAGTTCCTGAACAGCTTCTACTACGCCGGCGCGGCGACCGTGATCGACCTGGTGGTGTCGTTCCCGATCGCCTACTGGATCGCCTTCCACGGCGGGACGAAGAAGAACTTCTTCCTGCTCATGCTGCTGGTCCCGTTCTTCGTCTCGTTCGTGATACGCACCGTGGTGTGGGAGTTCATCCTCTCCGACAACGGGATCATACTGGGCAGCCTGAAGCACGCTCACCTGCTGCCGCAGAACTTCCACGTGCTGGCCACCGGGTACGCGGTGGTGGCCGGGCTCGCCTACAACTACCTGCCGTTCACCGCGCTGCCGCTGTACGTGGCGATCGAGCGGATCGACAAGCGGGTGCTGGACGCCGCCTACGACCTGTACGCGACCAGGCGGCAGGCGTTCGCGAAGGTGATCCTGCCCCTCACGGTTCCCGGGCTGTTCGCCGCGTTCCTGCTGACGTTCATCCCTGCCCTCGGCGACTACGTGAACCAGCAGATCCTCGGCGGCACCAGCAACACGATGATCGGGACGGTCATCCAGAACGCGTTCCTGACCAACCTGGACTACGCCGGCGGATCCGCTTTGTCGGCGGTGCTGATGGCCATCGCCCTGGTCGGGATCTTCGCCTACGCGCGCCTGCTGGGCTCGCGGACCATCGAGGAGTACCTGTGATCATGGCAACCGGGGCTGCCCGGTGAGCGCGGCGGTCACCGCCCCGGCCCGCCGGAGCGCTGACCGCCGGGCACCGGCGGGCGGACGCCGCCGGCGGCGGTGGGGCAGGTTCGTGCTCCCGGCGTACTCGTGGCTGGTGATCGCCTACCTGGTGTTCCCGATCGCGGTCATGGTCGTCTACAGCTTCAACAACGTCACCACCGGGCTGCCGCAGGTGAGCTTCGCCTGGAACGGCTTCACCACGCACTGGTACCAGCACTGGAGTTCCGTCCCGGGGCTCACCTCCGCGTTCTGGCTGTCCATCCGGCTCGCGGTGCTGACCACGCTGCTGGCCACGATCGTGGGCACGCTGCTCGCGCTGGCGCTGGTCCGCTACCACCCGCCGCGGTTCCGCGGCAAGACCGCCGTCGAGCAGGTCATGTTCCTGAACATCGCGGCTCCCGAGGTCGTGATGGGCGCCTCGCTGCTGGGCCTGTTCGTAACCATCAACGTGGCCCGCGGCTTCCTCACGCTGCTGCTGACCCACGTGATGTTCAGCATCGCCTACGTCGCGGTCACCGTGCGGGCCAGGCTGGCCGGCTTCGACCGGTCCCTGGAGGAAGCCGCTCAGGATCTGGGTGCGAACTCCTGGGTCACCTTCCGGGAGATCACCCTGCCGCTGATCATGCCCGGAGTGCTGGCCGGCGCGCTGATGGCGTTCGCACTGTCCATCGACGACTTCGTCACCTCGAACTTCGTCAGCGGGAACGCGGTGCCGTTCCCCGTCTGGGTCTACGGCGCGACCCGCATCGGCATCCCGCCCCAGGTGTTCGTGTTCGGCACCGCGATCTTCGGCGTCGGCATCCTGTGCGCCCTGGCCAGCATCGTCATCAGCTGGAGGAAAGCCTGAGCAGACGGCCGCTGACCATCATGCTGGTGCCGGAGAGCGCCTACGGGCCGACCAACAAACGACCAGCCGGTCTACATCGACCACGGCCAGGGCGCGGCTTTCACCGACATCGACGGGTTCGGCTATCTCGATTTCAACGCCTCGGACATGGCGATGTTCTGCGGGCACGCCAGCCCGGCGATCGTGGCCGCCGTCGTGGCCCAGGCGGCGCGGTTCACCCAGTTCCTGCTGCCGACGCCGGCCTCGGTGGAGGTGGCCGAAGAGCTGGCCCGGCGTTATCCGGTGCCGAAGTGGCAGTTCACGCTGTCGGCCACCCAGGCCAACACGGAGGTCATCAGGCTGGCCCGCGCCGTCACCGGGCGCGACGTGGTCGTGCTGTTCCAGGGCCACTATCACGGCCACTTCGACGAAGGCCTGGTGGATCTGCAGGACGGCCCAGGCCACCGCCCTGCAGCGCGGGCTGCAGCGCGGCGTCACCGCCGGGTGCGGATCGCCCAGTTCAACGACACCGGCACGCTGCGCCGGGCGCTCGAGCCCGGCGATGCCGCCCTGGTACTGACCGAGCCGGCGCTGACCAACAACATCCACCTGCTGCTGCCCGAGCCCGGCTGGCACGGCGAGCTGCGCACGCTGACCCGGCAGTACGGCACCTTGCTGGCCGTCGACGAGACCCACACCCATGTCGTCGGCCCCGGCGGAGCGACCGCGATGTGGCAGCTGCGGCCCGACATGGTCACGATCGGCAAGGCCGCCGCCGGAGGGCTGCCGATGGGCGCTTACGGCGTCACCGCCGAACTGGGCAGCCAGCTGGAGGCACGGGACATCGCGACCGGGGGCACCTTGGCTGGCCAACCGCGGTGTCTGGGAGGCACTGCCCGGCGCCGGGCCGACGGTCCCCGTCCCGGCGGCCCGCGCCGACGTGGCCCGGTACGTCGAGGCCTACAGCGAGCTGCTGGCCCAGCTGCGCTGACCAGCGCCGCCGGTTACCCGGGGCGGAGGGTGCACGGCGCAGCCGTTCAGCAGAACAAACGTCAAATCCGGGCCCACGCCTCGGTGAGCACGGCGCGCAGGATCTGCTCCATCTCGTTGAAGTGCTCCTGGCCGCAGATCAGCGGCGGGGACAGCTGGATCACCGGGTCGCCGCGGTCGTCGGCCCGGCAGACCAGCCCGGCGTCGAACAGGGCGTGCGACAGGAAGCCGCGCAGCAGCCGCTCGGACTCCTCGTCGGTGAACGTCTCCCGGGTGGCCTTGTCCCGCACCAGTTCGATGCCGTAGAAGTAGCCGGCGCCGCGGACCTCGCCCACGATCGGCAGGTCGGTTAGCTTCTCCAGGGTGGCGCGGAAACCGGCCTCGTTGGCGCGGACGTTGCCGAGCAGGTCCTCCTTCTCGAACACGTCGAGGTTGGCCAGCGCCACCGCGGTGGACACCGGGTGGCCGGCGAACGTGACGCCGTGCGCGAAGCTAGCCTCGCCGTGGGTGAACGGCTCCATCAGCCGGTCGCTGGTGATCATCCCGCCAAGCGGGGCATAGCCCGAGGTGAGGCCCTTGGCGAAGGTGATGATGTCGGGCAGGTAGCCGTACCGCTGCGAGCCGAAGTAGTGGCCGAGGCGGCCGAACGCGCAGATCACCTCGTCGGACACCAGCAGCACGCCGTGCTTGTCGCAGATCGCCCGGACCCGCTCGAAATAACCCGGCGGCGGCGGGAAGCAGCCGCCGGAATTCTGCACCGGCTCGAGGAACACCGCCGCCACCGACTCCGGGCCCTCACGCACGATGGCCCGGTCGATCTCGTCGGCGGCCCACCGGCCGAACTCGGCCAGGTCGCCGGCCACGAAGTCCGGCGCCCGGTAGAAGTTGGTGTTGGGCACCCGCACGCCGCCCGGCGGCAGCGGCTCGAACGGCGCCTTGATCCCGGCCAGGCCGGTGATCGCCAGCGCGCCCATCGACGTGCCGTGGTAGGCGATCTCCCGGCTGATCACCTTGTACCGGCCGGGCTGGCCGACCGCCTTGAAGTACTGCTTGGCCAGCTTCCAGGCCGACTCCACCGCCTCCGAGCCGCTGGTGGTGAAGAACACCCGGTTCAGGTCCCCGGGGGCCAGCTCGGCCAGCCGCTGGGCCAGCTCGATGGCCCGCGGGTGGGCGTATGACCAGAGCGGGAAATAGGCCAGCTCCGAGGCCTGCCGGGCGGCCGCGTCGGCGAGCTCGGTGCGGCCGTGCCCGACCTGGCTGACGAACAGCCCGGCCAGCCCGTCCAGGTACCGCTTGCCGTGCTGGTCGTAGACGTAGGGCCCGGAGCCGCGCACGATGACCGGCATGTCCGCGTGCTCGTAGGACGACATCCGCGTGAAGTGCAGCCACAGGTTCCGCTTGGCCGCGGCCTGCTGCTCGCTGATCTCCTGGCTGCTCTGCTGGCCGCTGCCGGGCTCGGGTGAGTGCTGCGGTGTCGTCATCTCGTTCCCCATGAGTAGGTCTGCTTCAGCAGCTTCAGGTACACGAACGTTTCGGTGCCGGTGACGCTCGGGACCGAGCGCACCCGGCTCAGGATCTCCAGCAGGTGGTCGTCGTCCTCGCAGACAACCTCGATGAGCAGGTCGAACGACCCGGCGGTGATCACCACGTAGTCGATCTCGTCGAGCACGGCCAGCTGCTCGGCCACCCGCTCGAGGTCCCCTTCGCAGCGCACGCCGATCATGGTCTGCCTGCGGAACCCGAGAGTTAGCGGGTCGGTCACCGCGACGATCTGCATGACCCCGCCCTCGATCAGCCGCTGCACCCGCTGCCGCACCGCGGCCTCGGACAGCCCCACCGCCTTGCCGATGGCGGCATAGGATCGCCTGCCATCCTGCTGCAGCTGCTCGATGATCTGCTTGGCCGTGCCGTCCAGCACGACCGGCGGCCCGGCCTGGGCTCCGGCGTTACCACCGGATCTGCGGCGTCGGCCATCCAGCGGCACGGTTCCGGGAGCATGGGCCATGCTGCCCATGCTCCCGATGATTAGCGGGGTTGTCAACTGATTCCGTGGGTTATGGCTACTTTCGCTACTGAATCAATCGTGAAGGTTACGGTTTCCTACGGGGTCCGCACCAGCGGTATGGGGCTGAATGCCGGAAATGCGCGGCGGGCCCGTCCGCTGCGGCCCCGATACGATCGCATCCATGACAGCCACCCCTCCTGATTCCGCGCGCGCTGAACGCATCGACCGGCCGAGGAAGACGCCCGAGCAGCTGCGCAGTCACGGCTGGTTCGGCAGCGGCACGGCCGACGGGCTTCGCACGTTCAGCCACCGGTCCCGGATGCGCGGGCTCGGTTACCTGGCGGAGGAGCACCTGGGCAAGCCGGTCATCGGCATCCTCAACACCTGGTCCGACATCAACCCCTGCCACTCGCACCTGCGTGAGCGGGCCCAGGCGGTCAAGCGGGGAGTGTGGCAGGCCGGCGGGTTCCCGCTGGAGTTCCCGGTGGCCACGCTGTCGGAGACGTTCCAGAAGCCGACCCCGATGATGTACCGCAACCTGCTGGCCATGGAGACCGAGGAACTGCTGCGCTCCTATCCCATCGACGGCGCGGTGCTGATGGGCGGCTGCGACAAGACCACCCCCGGGCTGCTGATGGGCGCGGCGAGCGCGGACCTGCCGGCCATCTATGTCACCGCGGGCCCGATGCTGCGCGGCAACTACCGCGGCCAGCCGCTGGGCAGCGGCACCGACGTGTGGAAGTACTGGGACGACTACCGGGCCGGCCTGATCGGCGAGTGCGAGCTGTCCGAGGTGGAGTGCGGCATCGCCCGGTCGGCCGGGCACTGCATGACGATGGGCACCGCATCCACCATGACGTCGTCGGCGGAGGCGCTCGGCATGACGCTGCCCGGCATGGCGTCGATCCCGGCGGTGGACTCCGCGCACCAGCGGATGGCCTCGGCCAGCGGCAGCCGGATCGTGGAGATGGTCTGGGAGGACCTGACCCCCTCGGCCATCCTGACCCGGGAGGCGTTCGAGGACGCGGTGGCCACGGTGCTCGCGCTGGGCGGCTCGACCAACGCGTTCATCCACCTGATCGCGATGGCCGGCCGGGCGGGTGTGTCGCTGACGCTGGACGACTTCGACGCGATCGCCCGGCGGGTGCCGTGGCTGGCCAACATCAGGCCGAGCGGGAAGTACCTGATGGAGGACTTCTACTACGCCGGCGGGCTGCCCGCGCTGCTCGGCCGGCTCGCCGAGGTGCCCGGCGCCCTGCACACCGGCCGGCTGACCGTCACCGGCCGGACGTTCGGCGAGCAGATCGCCGGCCTGCCGGTGCACAACGACGACGTGATCCGGCCGGTCGGCAACCCGCTGGCCGCCGAGGGCGGGGTGGCCGTGCTGCGCGGCAACCTCGCCCCGGACGGCGCGGTGATCAAGCACATCGCGGCCGAGCCACGGCTGCTCAAGCACACCGGCCCGGCCGTGGTGTTCGACAGTTACCAGCAGATGCAGCAGCAGATCGACGACCCGTCGCTGGGCATCACCGCGGACTCGGTGCTGGTGCTGCGCTCGGCGGGCCCGCTCGGCGGCCCCGGCATGCCCGAGTACGGCATGCTGCCCATCCCCAGGTACCTGCTCGAGGCCGGGGTGCGGGACATGGTGCGGATCTCCGACGCGCGGATGAGCGGCACCAGCTACGGGGCCTGTGTCCTGCACGTGGCGCCGGAGTCGCACATCGGCGGGCCGCTCGCCCTCGTCCGCACCGGCGACCCGGTCACGCTGGACGTCCCGGCCCGGACGCTCAATGTCGATATACCGGACCAGGTACTGGCCGAACGCCGTGCCCAGTGGCAGCCGCCGGCACCGGTGTTCGAGCGCGGCTACGGCCTGCTGTACAGCGAGCACATCACCCAGGCCAACGAGGGCTGTGACTTCGGCTTCCTGGCCCGGCGCAGCGGCACCGTCAGCCCCGAGCCCAACCCGCAATAACCAGATAACCAGAGGAAACACGATGCCCGTCATCCTGATCACCGGTGCGGCCGGCCGCGTCGGCAAGATGCTGCGCACCCGGCTGGCCAAACCCGGCCGGACGCTGCGGCTGCTGGACACCCAGGCGCTGACCGCCGACGCCCCGGGCGAGGAGGCCGTCCAGGCCTCCGCCACCGACCTCGAGGCGATGACCAAGGCCTGCCGGGGAGTCGACGCGGTCATCCACCTGGCGGCGCAGGCGGGCGAGGCCCCGTGGGGCCGGATACTCAAGGTCAACATCCACGGGTCCTACGTCGCCTTCGAGGCGGCCCGCCGCGCGCGCGTGCCGCGGGTCATCTTCGCCTCGTCCAACCACGTGGTCGGGTTCACCCCGCGCGATGAGTTCCCGGTGCCCGACTACGCCTACCCCTTCCCCGACACCTACTACGGGGTGTCCAAGGCCACCGGCGAGGCGCTGGCCTCGCTGTACAACAGCCGGTACGGCATGGACGCCATCTGCGTGCGCATCCTGACCTGCTCCGAGCGGCCCTACGACGCCCGGATGCTGTCCACCTGGCTGTCCCCGGACGACGCCGGGCGGCTGTTCGAGGCTTGCCTGACCGCGCCGGACCCCGGGTTCCGGGTGATCTACGGGGTGTCGGCCAACACCCGCGGCGGCTGGGTGTCCCTGGACGAGGCCCGGGCGCTCGGCTACGAGCCGCAGGACGACGCCGAGGTGTACGCGGAAGAGGTCATCGGCAGTTACGGGGACGCCGAGCCCGGCGACCCGCTGTTCGACTACCTGGGCGGCGAGTTCACCTCACACAGCCTGGACGTCAGCTACCCAACCTGACCGGTCCCGCCCGGCCGTGCCCCGGCAGCACCTCTTCCAGACCCGGCGCCACCCCGGCGTGTGCGGGCAGGTCCCGGCATCTGGTGAAATTGCAATGTCACATAGTCGCGTGTGCGGATGGAGCGCCCCATGATCCAGGGATATGACCCGCGGACCGGCTCGCCGGCCGGTGCGCCGGTGGCCGAGACGACTCAGGCCGAGCTGGACGCGGCCGTGTCCGCCGCCGCGGCGGCCGCCGCGGACTGGGCGGCCACCGCGCCCGCCGCGCGGGCCGCGATGCTGGAGGCGGTGGCGAGCGAGCTGGACGCGCACGCCGCGGAGCTGGCCGAACTGGCCGACGTGGAGACCGCGCTCGGCGGGCCCCGGCTGACCGGCGAGGTCGCGCGCACCACCGGCCAGCTGCGGATGTTCGCCGACGTGCTGCGCGACGGCGGCTTCCAGGACGTGGCGGTGTCGGCCGGTGACGGCGCCGCCGTGCCGGAGCTGCGGCGGATCAGCCGGCCGGTCGGGCCGGTGGCGGTGTTCGCGGCGTCCAACTTCCCGTTCGCTTTCTCGGTGGCCGGCGGGGACACCGCGTCGGCGCTGGCCGCCGGGTGCCCGGTGATCGTCAAGGCGCACCCGGGGCACCCGCGCACCAGCGTGCTGACCGGGCAGCTGGTCGCCGGCGCGCTGGCCTCGGCCGGGGCGCCGGCCGGCGTGTTCGCCGTCGCGCACGGGATGGACGCGGGAACCGCGCTGCTGCGCCACCCGGCGGTGGCCGCGGCCGGGTTCACCGGGTCGGCCCGCGGCGGGCTCGCGCTGCAGCGGATCTGCGCGGAGCGGCCGGTGCCGATCCCGTTCTTCGGCGAGCTGGGCTCGGTCAACCCGGTCGTCGTGCTGCCCGCCGCGGCCGCCGCCCGGGGCGGCGAGATCGCGGCCGGGTACGCGGGATCGCTCACCTTGGGCGCCGGGCAGTTCTGCACGAACCCCGGGCTGCTGTTCGTGCCGGAGGACGCCGCGCTGCGGGACGCGATCGCCGGCGCGGTGGGCGCGTCCAGCGGCGGCCCGATGCTGTCGGAGCGGATCCACGCCGGCTTCCAGGCCGCGGTGGCCGGACTGGCCGGCCAGCCCGGTGTCCAGCCGCTGGCCACCGGAAAGCCGGGGGAGGGGCCGTGGGCGGCCACCCCGCAGGTGTTCGGCAGCGGCCTGGCCGACTTCGCCGCCGCGCTGCCCGGCATCGCCGAGGAGCGGTTCGGGCCGGCCGGGCTGGTGATCAGCTACCCGGACGTGGCCGCGCTGGCCGGCGTACTGGCCCGGCTGGGCGGGAACCTGGTCGGCTGCCTGCACCTGGACGACTCCGCGGAGGCGGACGTGGCGGCGGCGCGCCAGGTGCTGCCGGTGCTCGGCCGCACCACCGGGCGGGTGGTGTGCAACGGCTGGCCGACCGGTGTCGCGGTGACCTGGGCACAGCACCACGGCGGCCCGTTCCCGGCCACCACCGCGCCCGCCTACACCTCGGTCGGCGCCGCGGCCATCCGGCGCTGGCTGGTCCCGGTGGTCTACCAGGACGTCCCGCCGGAATTGCTGCCGGAGGCGCTGCGGTCCTGACCGGTCAGCCTGGCTGGGCCACCGGCTTGGTCAGGCGGACCGCTTCCAGGGTGTAGCCGAGGGAGCTGTAGAGGCCGCGGGCCGGGCCGTTGTCCGCGCCGGTGTCCAGGCAGATGAACGACAGCCCGCGGCGGGCCGCCCAGTTCTCGGCGGCCCGCATGAGCTGGCTGCCGATGCCCCGGCCCTCCCAGGATGGCGCGACCACCAGCTCGCCCACGTAGGCGTCAATCTGCCCGCTGAAGTGGGCCTGCTCGCCCACGCCGACCAGGCCCACGATCTGCCCGCCGGTGACCGCGACGAAGAAGGCGCGATCCGGGTCGCCGGCCTTGTCGGCCGAACCGCTGACCCAGCCGCACGCGGCGGCGAGCACAGCGGCCGGATCCCGCCAGGTGGGCACCCACTCGGTGAGGCGGGGGGCCAGGGCCATCACCGCATCGTGGTCCCCGGGTCCGGTAGCGGCGGATCTCGGTAGTTGACTGCTCGGTCATGCCACTCACTCTGGCACGCCTCACCCTGGTTGATAAATCGTTTCCGCGCAGCAGTTCGGATTGGTTGCGCCTGCACTCAGCCGGCCTGGGATCTCAGCCGGCCCGCGGCAGGGCCAGGCCTGGATTACGTCGCGCCTATGCGTTAGTTATCCGGGAGGCAAAGAGATGTTCATCTCTGCGGGCGTGGTCAAGCGCTAGTAAACCGGTACGGTCCTGTCCATGAATCGACATGTCCGTCATGCTGCGGTACCAGCCGCAATGACCCTGGCCGGCGGAGTGCTGCCGTCCGGTGCGGCCGCCGCGTCCTCCCGGCCCGCCGATGCGCTCACCATCCACGCCGTGCTCGGCGGCGGGCACGTCTCGCCGTACGCAGGCCAGAACGTGTCCGGCGTGCCGGGCGTGGTCACCGACGTTGCCTCCGCCTACTTCTACCTCCAGGACCCGAAGCAGATCGGTGGCACCCCGTTCAAGCAGGCCGTCGAGGTCTACACGGGCAGCAAGCCGACCGTCTCCGTGGGCGACGACGTGACCGTCTCGGGCGAGGTGGCCGAGTTCTACCCGGGCCAGTCCGACACTCCGTCCGCACTGCCCATCGCGGAGATCGAGCACCCCACGATCACGGCGGTTTCCAGCGGGAACCCGCTGCCCGCGCCGGTCATCATCGGGAGCAGCGGTGTGCTGCCGCCCGCGCAGCACATCTACGGCGGCGGCCAGGCCAGCGTCGACGTGACCACCGACAGCACGTTCAAGCCATTGCAGCGGGCTCTCGACTTCTACCAGGGCCTGTACGGCCAGTACGTCAAGGTGCAGCAGCCGGTCGCGGTCGGGCCGACTAACGGCTTCGCGTTCGCGGTCGCCCCGGACAACGGGGCGGGCGCCGGGATCCGCACCCCGGCCGGCGGCCTGGCCGACGTCAGCCGGCAGACCGTCAACTCCCGCCGGATCGCCGTCTACGGCCCGGTCGGCGTGACGCCCCCCACGGTGAACACCGGCGACCACTTCACCGGGGGGATCCAGGGCATCATGACCGAGTTCGATGGCAACCCTGAGCTCGACCTGACCACCTCGTCGGCCACCGGCGTCTCGCACGGCCTCAAGCCCCAGGTGGCGCCGAAGGCCAAGTCGGGCCAGCTCACCGTGGCCACCTACAACCTGGACAACCTCGCGCCGAGCACGGCGGCCGCGAAGTTCACCAGCCTTGGCCACCAGATCGTGCACAACCTTGGCTCGCCCGACATCCTGGCCGTTCAGGAGATACAGGACAACGACGGCGCCACCGACGACGGCGTTGTCGCCTGCGCCACGACCATGACCGACCTGGTCAACGCGATCGTGGCGGCCGGCGGACCGACATATGCCTGGACCGAGATCGACCCGGTCAACGATCAGGACGGCGGCCAGCCTGGCGGCAACATCCGCCAGGTCACCATGTACCGGACGGACGTGGGGCTGACCCTCGACTCCATCCCCGGCGGCGGATCGACCGTGGCCGACTCGGTCACCGGGTCCGGCGCGAGCACGGCGCTGGCACAGAGCCCGGGCCGGATCGACCCGGCCAACCCCGCTTTCGCCGCGGGCTCCACGCTGACCTCACCGGCCACCAGCCGGACCATGACCTCGGGCGCCAGCCGCAAGCCGCTCGCGGCCCAGTTCAGCTGGCACGGGCACAAGCTCTTCGTGATCAACAATCACCTCGACGCCAAGCTCGAGGACGACGCCGACTTCGGCCGTTACCAGCCGCCGGTGCTCTGGTCGGAGGTCCAGCGGAAGCAGCAGACCGCGGTGATCCACAGCTTCGTCACCCAGCTCGAGAAGGCCAGCCCAAAGGCCTGGATCGTCACCCTGGGCGACCTGAACGACCAGGGGTTCGAGCCGGCCATCACCGGCCTGGAGGCGCACGGCGCGCTGGTGGACACGATCAACCGGCTGCCGCGGGGCCAGCGCTACGACTACGTCTTCGACGGCGACAGTGAGACGCTGTCCGGCCTGCTGGTCAGCCCGGCCCTGAACAAGCTGGTGGCCCGGTCGATGCCGGTGCACATCAACGCCAACTTCGCCGGCCAGACCAGCGACCACGACCCGCTGCTGGCCTACGTCAACCCGCCGCGCGGTCACTGACCGGCTCCTGCTGGCCCGCCGGGGACACCGCGGCGGGCCAGCAGGAGAATCGGGGCATGGACGAATACCCGCCCCTGGTCGAGCACGCCCGCACGCTCGCCCGCGAGATGGGGTTCCCGCTGACCAGGCAGGATTCTGCCGCCGGGAGCGGCGGGCCGTCGGCCAGCCTGCCCGGTGTGGGCCGGTTCCTGGCCGTGCTCGCGGCGGGCTGCCCGGGCGGCCGCATCGGCGAGATCGGCACCGGCACCGGAGTCGGTGCGGCCTGGATGGCCAGCGTCATGCCGCCGGACTGCACGCTCGTCACCGTGGAGATCGACGGGGCGCGGGCGGCCGCCGCGGCGGGCCTGCTGGCCGCCGATGAGCGGGTGACCGTGCTGTCCGGTGACGCCCGGGCGCTGCTCGCCCCGCACGCACCGTTTGATCTGCTGTTCGCCGACGGCGGGTGGCGTGACCCGGACGGCCTGGGCACGCTCGTGGACCTGGTCCGCGTGGGTGGCCAGCTGGTAATGGACGATGTGACGCCGCTGCGGCGGCTGCCACCCGATTCACCGCTGCGGTCCGGCGACGTGAAACGGGAACTGTTCTTCGGTGATCCCCGGCTGTGCTCGGTCGAGGTGGTCCTGCCCGACCTGGAGAACTCGCTGCTGGCCGGGACCAGGCTCAGTTAGCTCTCCCCGCGGGGGGTGCACCAGCACTCGGGGGTGTCTGTCACAGCCGCATCGCCGCCGGGGCGAGGAACCTAGCGCTGCGCGGTGAGGATCTCCATGAGGTGGCCGCCGGGGTCGCGGAAGTAAGCGCCGCGGCGGCCCCCGCCACTGCGGTAAATCTCGCCCGCCCGCTGGCAGCCGGGATCGGCGTAGTAGGTGATGGCCTGGCCCTGGATGCGAGCGAACGCGGCGTCGAACTCGTCGTCGCCCAGCAGGAACGCGTAGTGGTGCGCCTCAAAGTCGTCGCTCTGGTCGTAGTCCAGGGTCACCTGGTTGGACAGCGTGACCGGGGTGAAGTGCGCCACCGGCGGGTCCACTGGCAGGCCCAGGATGCCCGCCAGGAATCCGGCGGCGGCCTGCGGGTCGCGGGCGGGGACGATCGTGTGGTTGAGCTCGATCGGCATTTGCTGGCTCCTCCGTCTGTCTGGCTCATCTGCTGCGGCCGGCACAGGCTGATCCGAGCGTAACGCCGGCCGGAATCCGGCCTGCTGAGGTAGCCCGCAGCCGAGGGAGATTGGTAGCCGCCGCGAACATGCCTAGCCGGCCAGGCTGTCCCGCCGGCGTTCCAGGAAGGCGCGCTCGGCTCCGTTGCCGGCCAGTGCGATGGCCCGCCCGTACGCGGCCGCGGCCTCTTCCTGGTGGCCCAGCCTGCGCAGCAGATCGGCCCGGGTCGAGTGGAACAGGTAGTAGCCGTCCAGGCTGAGCTCGTCGGTGAGGTCCAGCGCTGCGGCCGGCCCGTGCACCTCGGCCACCGCGACGCACCGGTTGAGCGCCACCACCGGCGTAGGGGCGATCATGGTCAGCTGGTCGTAGAGCGCGAGGATCTGCCGCCAGTCGGTGCGGGCGGCGGTGGCCGCGTCGCTGTGCACGGCGTTGATGGCCGCCTGCAGCTGGTAGGGCCCGGGACGGTTACGGCGCAGGCAGGCCCGCACGAGCTGCTGGCCTTCGGCGATCATGTCCCGGTCCCACAGGGTGCGGTCCTGGTCGGCGAGCAGCACCAGGTCACCGTCCGGGCTTACCCGGGCGGCGCGGCGGGCCGCGGTCAGCAGCAGCAGCGCGAGCAGGCCAAGCACCTCGGGCTCGTCCGGCATCAGCTCGGCCAGCAGCCTGGCCAGCCGGATGGCCTCGGCGCACAGCTCCGGCCGGTCCAGGCCGTCGCCCGCCGACGCCGTGTAGCCCTCGTTGAACACGAGATAGACGACCGCCAGCACGTACGGCAGGCGGTCCGGCAGCTCCGCGTCGCGGGGGATGCGGTAGGGGATGCCGGCGTCGCGGATCTTGCGCTTGGCCCGCACCAGACGCTGCGCCACCGTCGGCTCCGGCAGCAGAAATGCGCTGGCGATCTCTGGAGTCTGCAGCCCGGCGATGAGCCGCAGGGTGAGCGCGAGCTGCGCCTCGGCGGCAAGCGACGGATGGCAGCAGGTGAAGATGAGCCGCAGCCGGTCGTCTTGCACCGGTCCCACCTCCTCGGGTGGATCGGCGCTGGCGTTCAGCTGGCTCTCGAACGTCGCCTGGCTCTCCCGGCCGGTCCGGGTCGACTCCCGGCGCAGGCGGTCCAGCGCCTTGTTACGGGCCGTGGTGGTGATCCAGCCACCCGGGTTGGGCGGCACGCCGGCTGTCGGCCAGCGCTCGGCGGCCACGGCGAAAGCCTCCTGGACCGCCTCCTCGGCAAGATCGATATCACCGAAGAGGCGGACCAGGGTCGCCACCGCCCGCCCGGAGCTCTCCCGGTAGGCGCGCTCCAGGGCGGTGGCGTCCGTGCTTGGCACATGTGCTCCTGGTGGCTAAGCGTGCTCCTGGCGGCTAGGGCTCGTCCTGGAACGGCCGCACTTCCACCGGCCCGCCGCAGGCGGCCGACCCCTTGGCTGCCCACTCCAGCGCGGCGTCCAGATCGGCCGCCGTGATGACCCAGAAGCCGCCAAGCTGCTCCTTCGTCTCCGCGAACGGGCCGTCGGTGGTGATCACCTGGCCGCTCTGCGCCCGGACGACGGTGGCCACCGCCGGCGGGTGCAGCCCGCCGGCGAACACCCATGCCCCAGCCGCCTTGATCTCCTCGTTCAGCGCGTCGACCGCCTTGTAGGTCTGCTGCATCTCGGCCTCGGACGGAACGGGCTGGCCCTCCACCATGTGCACGGCCAGCAGGTACTGCTTCATGTCGGTTCTCCCTTCAGCCGGCCCGGCCCGCTGCCGGTCCTCACCGTAGTCACGAACGGGCCCAGCCGGAATCGACGCCCGGCTCACCTACTCTGCCGAAAATTGCGGCGCGACACGACTCTCGTGCTCTGCGTCAGCTTGCGGTAACGTCGCGTACACGATTGCTGCCGGTGCGCAGATCAGGAGGGATGCCGCTCGTGTCGCGGACCGATGAGCAGCGCGGTTACGACCAGCGGCAGGTCGGCCAGGCACCTGGCGACCGTCCCGCGCCCTATTCCTACGCCGACCTCCAGGAGCGCCTGGAGCGGCTGCCGCGTGGTCACCCCAGCTCGAACTACCACGCCGACGGCTCACGCAAGCCACCCCCGCTCCGGCTACGTGACCTCGAACTCCCGCTACCCGGCGACAACCCCATCGACGACGGCTCCCGCGGCGACGGTGCCGTGGCCAGCCAGCCCACGCCCCACGACCGCAGCGGCGCCTCCCCGGTGGAGGAGCCGCTCACCGAGGCCGAGCACGCCGACCACGTCCGCCGGGTTCAGCAGCGCCTCGACTGGGCCCGCCGCGAAGGCCTCGCCACCGACCGGCAGTATCAGGATCAGACGACCGGTGTGTGGGCCAAGGAACGCCGTGACATCCACGATGGGCTCGTAGACACGCTGTACTCCCGCGGCGCGGGGGTGCCGTGCGATCGCCAGGCGGTCATCGCGGGCGGTCTTGGCGGTGCAGGTAAGTCCACCGTCCTGGCCAGCGACGCTGGCGTAGACAAGCAGGCCTACCTGACTATCAATCCCGATGACATCAAGGAACTGATGGCCGAGCGGGGCCTGATCCCCGACGTTGGCGGCCTGAGCCCGATGGAAGCATCTGACCTCGTGCACGAGGAGTCCTCACACGTCGCCAAACTGCTGGCGGGTCGTGCTCTCGCGGATGGGAAGAACGTCATCTGGGACATCACGATGTCGAGTCGTGAGTCTGTCGAAGCACGGCTGCACGATCTGGGTGAGGCTAGCTACGCTACCCGCGCGATCTTCGTTGATATTCCGGTCGAGGTGAGTGTCCAGCGGGCCGGTGACCGGCACCGGCATGGCCAGGAGGAATACCGGGAGGGCACAGGTCCAGGGGGGCGTTACGTGCCAGCGGACGTGATCCGCTCGCAGGCAGATCCGCAGTGGGGGAGCGCGAACCGCCATACGTTTGAGGACGTCAAGGGCAGGTTCGATGCCTGGGCCGTGTATGACAACTCGGTGACCGGCCGCGCCCCCCGGCTTGTCGCATCGAGCGACGCCACCGGGCCCGGCACGAAGGAGCGCGCGTGAGCGAGGTAACCGAACTCATCGGCCGGTACAAGGCCGGACAGCTGACTCTGGACCAACTGGCCCAGTTGTTCCGCAACCGGCGCTGGCCGTCCGCCGTGCCACCGCCGCCGGCCAGCTACCAGGAGATGGCCGGGCGGGCCGAGGAGGATCCCCGGCCGGACGTCCCGGGGTCCTACGACGAGGTGACCGCGGCCTATGCGCGACGCGAACTTACGCGCGAGGAGTACGACGTCCTGTCCGACGCCGTGCTGGAGGCAAGCCGCGCCCAGAACGGGGGGAATCCTGAGGCGCGTTGATTATGACCAGCGGCTGCATGCGGTCTATGCGAAGGGGCGGGAGATGGCGCCGGAGGCGCTCCGGGCCTGGACTGGCGCCTTCGCCCGGCATCTGCCGGAACGCCGGCCGCTGGCGCTGCTGGACCTCGGCTGCGGTACCGGCCGCCTGACCCCGGCGCTGGCGGACGCGTTCGGCGGGTCGGCCGTGGGGATCGAGCCGTCGCGGATGATGCTCCGGCACGCTGTGGCCGACGCCGCCCACCCCCGGGTGGGCTACCTGACCGGGTCGGCTGAGGCGATCCCGCTGGCGGCCGGCTCCGCCGATGCGGCGCTGCTGTTCTTCGTCTGGCACCACGTGGCGGACAAGCAGGCCGCCGCCGCCGAACTGCACCGCGTGGTGCGGCCCGGTGGCCGCCTGCTGGTGCGGACGAACTGCTCGGACCGGATGCCGGATCTCTGGTGGTACCGCTGGCTGCCTGGCGCCGCACTGGCCGACCAGCGGATGTACCGCCCGCTCGACGCGGTGGTGGCCGACTTCACCGGGGCCGGCTGGTCGTGGCGCACCGTGGACGAGGTGGCGGTGACGCAGGCGGTGAGCATCCGGGAGGACTTCGCCCGGCTGCGCACCCGCGCCCTGTCCACCTTCGAGCACCTGCCCGGCGACGAGGTCGAGCGGGGGTTCGGTGACATCGAGGCGGCGCTGCCCACCATCGGCGATGCTCCGGTGCCCTCCCGCGGCGACCTGCTGGTGTTCACGCACTGACCCCGGTGCGCGGCTGACCAGGGGCCCGGCCCAGGGCGGCGGCCGGATGTTCACACGGGGTTCACGAGGTGGTCGCGTGCTGGCCTGCCCGGTTGAGCAGGCTATGTCCGGCGTATCGGCTCCCCTCGGAGGTAACCCAACGATGACCAGACACCGCCCGTCCCAGTTCTTGTCCTGGCCGCTACGGCCGGGACGCTGGCGCCTCGCCGCGGTCGCCGCCCCGATCACCGCCGCGTCGCTGGTCGCCGGGACAGCCGGCGGGGCATCTGCGCACGTCAGCAGCCGGTCGTGGTTCCAGCCCGGGAACCTGGTGGTGAGCCGTTCGGTGTACACGGGTAAGGCCGGGCTGCTCACGCCCGGTGTGACGGTGCTGCCGCCCGGCTGCACCAGCGACTGCGTGACCGCCACCAACAGCGGTGCCTACCCGGGCGTGTGGAACAACGTGCTGGCCGACCCCAGCTTCGGCGTCACCTCGCCGGTCTACCTCGACCAGGTCACCCCGTCCGGGCACCTGGTGAACACGCTGCCCGTCCCGGACGGCGCCGGCACCGGCGGGGCCGACGGGTACATGGCGACCAGCTTCTCGTCGAAGTCGGAGATCGCGCTGAACCTGTCCACCAGCGGCCGCGCCCTGACCTTCATGGGTTACGCGGCCAAGCCCAACCAGGTGGACGTGTCGAACTCGAACACACCCGGTGTCATCGACCCCTCCAACCCCGTCCCGGGCGCCGACTACCGGGTCGTGGCGCAGGTCAGCAAGCAGGGCGGGGTCAGCTTCACTGAGACGAACGCCTACAGCGGCAACAACGGGCGGGCGGCGATACTCAACGACACCAGCCGCAAGCCGGTGTACTACATGGCAGGCAACGCCGGCAACGGCAGCAATCCCCAGCCGGACGGCATTATCACCGGCGCCGGCGCGCAGATCGCCACGCCGGCGCACCGGCCGGAGAGCGCCCAGCGGCCCGGCCCGGCCGAGCCGGTGGGCAGCTTCAGCATCACCCAGCTCGGTGACTCACCCGACAAGATCGGCAAGGACACCAACTTCCGCGGCCTGACGATCTTCAACAACGTCGTGTACCTGACCAAGGGCAGCGGCGGCAACGGCGTGAACACCGTGTACTTCATCGACACCACCGGCAAGGCCTGCCCGGACGGCACCGGCGTGCCGCAGCCCGGCGCGGCACTGCCGGCCTCACCCATCGACTACAACCCGGCACTGCTGCAGACCGAGGGCGTGACCCCGTACAACATGTGCGTCCTGCAGGGCTTCCCGACCGCGCTGTCATCCACCACCTCGTTCCCGTTCGGCATGTGGTTCGCCAACGCCGACACGCTGTACGTGGCGGACGAAGGCAACGGTGACAACACCTACGACCCGGCCAGCAGCACCTACACCTCGGCCGCCGCGCAGACCACGGCCGGCCTGCAGAAGTGGGTCTTCAACGGCACCAGCTGGCAGCTCGCCTACACCCTGGACGCCGGGCTCAACCTGGGCGCGCCGTATACGGTGCGGGGCTACCCGTCCGGCGACAACGCGGCCACCGGGCTGCCCTGGGCCCCGGCCACCGACGGCCTGCGCAACATCACCGGCCGGGTCAACCCGAACGGCACGGTGACGGTCTGGGGCATCACCTCGACCGTCAGCGGCAACGGCGACCAGGGTGCCGACCCGAACAAGCTCGTCGCCGTCACCGACAAGCCCACCGCCACCGCGCCCGGCGCGACGGAGAGCTTCCGCACCGTCCGCTCCGCGGCCAGCCGCCAGGTGCTCCGCGGGGTCTCGTTCACCCCCGGGACGTGAGTCCCCGGCGCTGACTGCCCTGCCGCGACGGGCCGGTGCTCAGATACCGGCCCGCCGCGGTGTTCGGCGTCGGGGCCGCGCAGCCGTTCATTCATTAATAAGAACGGCTGACGCCAAAGAAGCGGGACAGCAGAGATGGGGCAAACTGGGGGACATGACCGAGGACCTGCTTGCCCGCCACCGCGCCGTCATCCCCAACTGGGTGGGGCTCTATTACGACCACCCGATCGAGATCGCCAGCGGCAAGGGCTGCCGCGTCACCGACACCGCAGGGCGCAGCTACCTGGACTTCTTCGCCGGCATCCTGACCAACATGCTCGGCTACGACGTGCCGGAGGTTCGTGAGGCGGTCGAGCGCCAGCTGGCCACCGGCGTCGTGCACACCTCCACGCTGTACCTGATCCGCCACCAGGTGGAGCTGGCCGAGAAAATCGCCCGGCTGTCCGGCATCCCCGGCGCCAAGGTGTTCTTCACCAACTCCGGCACCGAGGCGAACGAGACCGCGCTGCTGCTGGCCACCGCCGCCAGCGGCTCGAACCAGGTGCTGGCGCTGCGCAACAGCTACCACGGGCGCTCGTTCGGCGCCGTCGCGATCACCGGCAACAACGCCTGGAAACCGTCCACGCTGTCCCCGGTGCAGGTGCACTACCTGCACGGCAGCGACCGGCAGCTGCCCGCCTTCGCCGCCATGTCCGACGCCCAGTACATCGAGGCGGCCACCGCGGATCTGCGGCATCTGCTGGCCGGCATCGGCCCGGTGGCGTGCCTGATCGCCGAGCCGGTGCAGGGCGTCGGCGGGTTCACCATGCCGCCGGACGGGCTGTTCGCGGCCTACCAGGAGGTGCTCAGCGAGCACGGCATCGCGTTCATCTCCGACGAGGTGCAGACCGGCTGGGGCCGCACCGGCGAGCACTTCTGGGGCATCGGCGCGCACGGCGTGGTCCCGGACATGATGACGTTCGCCAAGGGGCTGGGCAACGGGTTCGCGATCGGCGGCGTGGTCGCCCGCGGCGACCTGATGGACGGGCTGCCCGGCAACGGCATCTCCACCTTCGGCGGCAACCCGATCGCCACCGCGGCCGGGAACGCCACGCTCGACTATGTGCTCTCCCATGACCTGCAGGGCCGGGCGGCCACCCTGGGCACCCGGATCATCGGCGGGCTGCGCGAGGTCGCCGATGAGCTGCCCACGATCGGTGCGGTCCGCGGCAAGGGGCTGATGTTCGCCGTGGACATGGTCGACCCGGAGACCGGGGAGCCCGGCCCGCCGCTGGCCACGAAGATGCTCGAGGAGACCAGGGAGCGGGGCCTGCTCATCGGCAAGGGCGGGCTGTACGGGCACGCGCTGCGGATGGCGCCACCGCTCACCCTCAGCGCCGCCGAGGCCGAGGAGGGCCTGGCCATCCTGATCGACGCGCTCCGGGCGGTGAACGCGCAAGCCACCGATGTCCGCAGCGCCGAAGCCACCGCCGCCAGCGAGGAGGCATCCCGGTGACCGAGAACAAGCAGGGCGAGCGACGCGCCGAAGGCGCGGAGAAGCGAGCAATGAAGCACTGTAGCCATTGGATCGGCGGCAAGTCCTGGCCGGGGGCCAGCGGGGCCCGCGGTGACATCTACAACCCGGCCACCGGGCAGGTCTCCGGCACCGTGGACTTCGCCTCGGCCGCGGAGGTGGACGCCGCCGTCGCCGCGGCCACCGAGGCGGCCAGGAGCTGGCGGCAGGCGTCGCTGGCCCGGCGCACCCAGGTGATGTTCGGCTTCCGCGAGCTGATCCGGGCGAACACCGGCCGGCTGGCCGAGCTGATCAGCTCCGAGCACGGCAAGGTGGCCAGCGACGCGGCCGGTGAGGTGACCCGCGGCCTGGAGGTGGTGGAGTTCGCCTGCGGCATCCCACACCTGCTCAAGGGCTCGTACTCGGAGAACGTGTCCACCCGGGTGGACGCCTACTCGATCCGCCAGCCGCTCGGCGTGGTGGCCGGCATCACCCCGTTCAACTTCCCGGCCATGGTGCCGATGTGGATGTTCCCGATCGCGATCGCCTGCGGTAACGCCTTCATCCTCAAGCCGTCGGAGAAGGACCCGAGCGCATCCGTGCTGCTCGCCGAGCTGATGGCCGAAGCGGGACTGCCGGACGGCGTGTTCAGCGTGGTGCATGGGGACAAGACCGCGGTCGACGCGCTGCTCGCCCACCCGGGCATCGCCGCGGTCAGCTTCGTCGGCTCCACGCCGATCGCCCGGTACGTGTACGAGACCGGCACCGCCACCGGCAAGCGGGTGCAGGCCCTCGGCGGCGCGAAGAACCATATGGTCGTGCTGGGCGACGCGGATCTCGACAACGCCGCCGACGCCGCGGTGTCCGCCGGGTTCGGCTCGGCGGGGGAGCGGTGCATGGCGATCTCCGTCGTGGTCGCGGTGGACCAGGTCGCCGACCAGCTGGTCGGCAAGATCGCCGAGCGGGTGGCCAGGCTGCGGGTCGGCCCGGCCACCGACGAGCAGGCCGAGATGGGCCCGCTGGTCACCGGCCCGCACCGGGACAAGGTGGCCGGTTACCTGGACTCCGGCGTCCGGGACGGCGCCACGCTCGCGGTGGACGGCCGGAACCACCCGGTCACCGGCGGCGACCCGGGCGGCTTCTGGCTCGGCCCGTCGGTGCTCGACCACGTCACGCCGCGGATGTCGGCCTACACCGACGAGATCTTCGGCCCGGTGCTGTCCGTGGTCCGGGTGCCGTCGCCCGAGCAGGCGCTCGACCTGGTCAACGGGAACCCGTACGGCAACGGGGTGGCCATCTTCACCACCGGGGGCGGCGCCGCCCCCGGCAGTTCGTCAGCGACGTGAACGTCGGCATGGTCGGCGTCAACGTGCCGATCCCGGTGCCGATGGCCTACTACTCGTTCGGCGGCTGGAAGTCCTCGCTGTTCGGCGACACCCACGTGCACGGCACCGAGGGCGTGCACTTCTACACCCGCGGCAAGGCCGTCACCTCTCGCTGGCCCGACCCCGGCCCCGCCACGGTGAGCCTGCAGTTCCCGGTGAGCAACTAGCCGTGGCCGTGCGCCAGGCCATCGACGTCGGGCCGTTCGGCGAACTGGCCGACCCACGGGTGCTGGCCGATCTCGCCGGCCGGGCCGAGGCCGCCGGCTGGGACGGCTTCTTCGTCTGGGACCACATCGCCTACCGGGCGCCGGTGCGCGCGGTGGGCGACCCGTGGGTGGCGCTCGCGGCCATCGCCTGCGCCACCAGCCGGGTGCGCATCGGGCCCATGATCACCCCGCTGTCGCGGCGCCGGGTGCACAAGGTGGCCAGGGAGACAGTCACGCTGGACCTGCTCAGCTCGGGCCGGCTCACCCTCGGCGTCGGTCTGGGCAGCCCGCGCAACGGCGAATTCGAGCCGTTCGGCGAGGTCGCCGACCCGCGGGAGCGGGCCAAGCTGCTCGACCAGGGGCTGGAGGATCTGACCCGCTACTGGTCCGGGGAGTTCGAGCCGGTGCCGGTGCAGCAGCCGCGGATCCCGGTCTGGGTCGCGGGGGAGTGGCCGCACCGCCGGCCGGTGCGCCGCGCGCTGCGCTGGGACGGCCTGTTCCCCACCGGCCTGCCCGGGCCCGCGGCGCTGGCCGAACTGGCCGCCGAGGTCCGCGCCGAGCGCGGCGACGGCCCATTCGACCTGATCGTGGGCCTGCCACCGGGTCAGGACGTCCGGCCCTGGGCGGCGGCGGGCGCGACCTGGGTGGTCACCGACTTCGGCCTGGAGCAGTCCGCGGCTGTGGTGGCCCAGGCGATCGAGGCGGGGCCGGTCGAGGCCGGGCCGCGGCCCGGCAGTTAGCCCCGCTAAGCTTTGCCGGGTGAAACACGCGATCTTTGTTGCCCCCTTCGAGGAGCTCGCCGACCCCCGGGTCGTGGCCAGGCTGGCCGCCGAAGCCGAGGCCGCCGGGTGGGACGGGTTCTTCCTCTGGGACCACATCCGGCACGCCGCCCCGGTGCGCGCGGTGGCCGACGTCTGGGTGGCCCTCGCCGCGGTGGCCGGTGCCACCAGCCGGGTCAGGATCGGCCCCATGGTCACCCCGCTGTCCCGCCGCCGGGTGCACAAGCTGGCCCGGGAGACCGTCACGCTGGACCTGCTCAGCTCGGGCCGGCTCACCCTCGGCGTGGGCCTGGGCGCCCGCGGCACCGGCGAGCTGGAGCCGTTCGGCGAGGTCACCGACGCGCGGGAACGGGCCAAGCTGCTCGACCAGGGGCTGGAGGATCTGACCCGGTACTGGTCCGGCGAGTTCGAGCCGGTGCCGGTGCAGCAGCCACGGATCCCGGTCTGGGTCGCGGCGGAGTGGCCGCACCGCCGGCCCGTGCAGCGCGCCGCCCGCTGGGACGGCCTGTTCCCGATCCGGCTGCCCGGCCCTGACGCCCTGGCCGAACTGGTCGCCGAGGTCCGCGCCGTCCGGCCACCGGATGCCCCGTTCGACTTCGCCGTGGACGTGCCGCCCGGTGACGATCCCGCCCCGTGGGCGGCGGCCGGCGCGACCTGGCGGCTGGCGGGCCTCGGCCGGCAACCCACCTACGCAGGAGTCCACGACGCGATCACCCCTGGCCCGTAGCGGATACCCGGCCTTCCACTCTTACCGTGCTGCGCAAGCCCGCGAGAGCACGGGCGGTTGTTTTACCCGGACCGACTAGAAGACGGACGACGATAGTCCGTGTTTGCTCAGCAAAACGCTGCGTCCGGAGGTTTTCTCGCGGGTCACCCGTCAGGAACGGATGCAATACCCAAACCTCGTTGTCTGTAACGGCCATGTCTTCCTATGGCCTCCCCTCGCTCATCAGCGCTGGCAGCATAAGCGCTGGGATAGTTCAGATCCAACTTCCACCCCCTCTATGGCGTTCTCGGTCACATCAAGAAATTCCCACCACTTCTCAACTGATTCGAAGCCGAGGCAGACGCTCACACGGCATCATTCAGGATCCGGTCGGCCATCTTTCGGGCCCGGATGAGCAAGCTGAACACTGCCTCGTCTTCAAGATCGGCGTTCACAACGAGGGCATTCAGCAGAACCAGCTGCGCACGAGCATTGGCTTTCACATCGGGGGAATCAGGGCTCTGCTCCCCAAGAGCGCGGGCCAGCTGGTTCTCCGCCACCAGCGGATCGAACACGTCCGGCCGTACACCAAGCGACTGCCGCGTCTGAGCGATGAACTTGATCAGATCGGCGCGCGCCCAGCCTGAGGCGAACTTCTGCCGGGCCGCGATGACGAAGGCCGCATACACCAGGGCGCCCAGACCGGCCGCATCCGCGGCGCCCGTGAGCTGGTCATAGAGCTGCTGGGCTACTTCGCTCTCCCCGGCCAGGTAGGTGCGCAGCCAGGCCACTTGCTCGTCAGTTACGGGCATCACTCGGGTCCGCCGCCCTGCCAGTCAGGTCAGCCACTGATCGGCGAGCTTGCGAGCCTGGGTCATAAACTCGTCCAGCCCGGAGTCGTCGAGCTGCTCGTCAGTGATCAGTGCGGCCAGTAGGAAGTTCTTGGCCCGAAAGGCGACCGTGCTGTCCAGGTCGTTGATCAAGCCGTAGCCGAGCACCTTGAGAATGAGACGCTCCGCGGCGGCGGGATCGATCGCGTCAGCCGCCGTGTCGAGACGTGCCCGGACGTCGGCAACGTAGTTGATCACATCATCGGTGGTGCTGCGGCCGCCACCGAACCGCTGGTCCACCGCCTTGAAGAACGCTGCGTCCATCAACGCGACGTAGGCGGGGCCTTCTGCGGACCAGTCGAGCTGGCTGAACAGATGCTTGTGCTCGTCGCGCTTGCCCGCCAGTTGGGCACGCAGTGCTGCGGCTTGCCTGTCGGTCACTGCCATGATCATCTACCTCTCAGTGCCTCAATCTTATTGCGGGTCAGACGGCCGACCTCGAAGAGCACAACGCCGAAGGCCAGAGTAGCCATCGTCAGGTCGCTTGCGCTCGCATGTTCGGGTGTGACCGGACCGATGCTCGGTGTAGAGCTCGGCACGCCGACGTGAGTATCAGCCGGAGGGCGTTCGATAAGCGCTTGCACCTGATCCGCATTTTGCTCGATCGTGTCGTGGATGCTCTCTACGGCGTCAGGCTTGTAGGCCTCGTGACGAAACTTCGCAGCCCTAGATTCTTCGGAATCCATCTCGACGAGCTGCTCGCCCGTGGGTGGCAGGTCGCCTGCGTCGCTTGGGGCTTCGTCTGGTTTGTCCCCAGCGACGTTGCTGCCCCGCCCCCATCCAGCGTCAACTTGTTCGCGCCACTCCTGGTGATAGGCGCGCGCGCTATCCAACTCAGCCTGCGACGGTTCGTCGTCAGCATCATCTCGCTCGGACACAGCATCGGCATCCGATTCGAATCTTTCATGATCGGCAGACTGCTCACGCTGTTGGTCGCCAAGCTGCCCAGAAACGTCTGGCGAGCCAGCCACTTCCGCAGTTGGTTCGCCGGGAGAGTGATCCGCATCCTTAACCTGATCGCCCAGCTTCTGGCCCTCATCATTTGTTTGCTCCGAGGGTTGGGCAGCGGCGTCGACGTCGGTGTTTGCGGTCGTGTCCTCGTCGGCGAGTTCCTGTGCGCTGGGGCCGGCCTGGGGGTGTTCTTCGGTGGCGACGGGGTCGTGCTCGGTCGTCGGGGTTTCTTCGTGGGTGGCTGACGGGTCCTCGTGAGTGCTTTGGGGCTGTTCTTCGGCGGGGGGTTGCTCCTGGCCGGTGCCGGGAGCAAGGCCGTCACGGTCTTCGGTCTGGCGGGGTTGCTCGTCGTCGGTTGTTGATGGCTCGTGCTGGGACTCGTCTGGTTCGGGGGTGCGATACTCGTGGTCGCTGGGCTCTGAGTCGCGTTCCCGGTCCTCGGAGGTCTGCTGGCGGGCCTCGTCGGTGCGGTGGTCGCTGGGCGGCTCGGTGTCGGTCCGGGAGTCATGCTCACTGGGTGAGGTCTGGCTGGACTCGGCGCCGCGGAGGTTGTCGGAGTCCATCTGGCCCCGGCTGCGGGTGTCAGGCTGCTCCTCGGTCCGGTCCGGTTGCTGAGCGCTCTGGTCGGGCTGCCGCAGGACGTTCTGGTCCGGCTGCTGTTGTGTGCTCAGGTCGGGCTGCCGCTCGCTCCGGTCGGGTTGCTGGGTACTGCGGTCGGGCTGCTGTTCGGTTCGGTCGGGTTGCTGGGTGCTCCGGTCTTGCGGCTGGGTGGTGCTGGTGGGCTGGTCGTCGCGGCGGTCCTGGGGGGATGGACGGTTTTCCTGGGATTGGGGCCGGGTGTCCTGGCTGGCCGAACGGGTGTCCTGGGACTGGGGTCGGTTGTCCTGGGACTGGGGCCGGGAGTCTTGGGAGCTGGTCTCTTGCCGGCTGGTGCCCTGGCTGGGCTGGTCGGTGCCGCGGGAGTCCCAGTTGCCGCGGGACTGGCCGGCCTGGTGGTCGCGGGCGCGGCTGTCGTCGCTGCCGCGCTGCTGGTCGCCGCCTGGCGGCGGGGGAGGAGGCTGCTCGCGCGGCTTGTCGGCGTGGTCGTCGCGGTGCTCGTCGCCGCTGCCGGGCCGGTCGGTGGCCATTGGTCAGCTCTTCCCCTCGGACGGCGGGGTTTCGCCGTCGGGTGGGGAGGTGGCCAGGTAGATGAGCGGGAAGTGCACGTCTTCGAACCATTCCAGGCCGTCGGCCAGCCGCTGGTTCCAGTCCGGGTCACCGCGGCGCGCACCCACCGCGAGCTCCAGCGCGGGCGGCTCCTGGCTGCCCAGGACGACCTGCCAGCATTCGCGGGTGTCACGGGTGTCGTTCTTGTACCAGCGGCTTACCGTGTGCAGCTGGGCGGCACAGGTCGGGCCAGGGATCGGCCGCCCGTACGTTTGCTCCCAGCTGCCGGAGTCGGGGTGGCGCGGCGCGTCCGGGTTCTGGGCGTGCAGCTCCTGCAGCTTCTCCAGCACCACCGCCCACCGGTAGCACGGCGCCAGCCAGACCGTCTCCTTGGAGGGCAGCGCGCACAGCAGGGAACGTTCGTCGATGGTGGCGCGGATGGCCGCGGTTACGTGCCCGGCGAGCGCTGCCGGGCTCACCCGGGAGGAGATGACCGCCACCCGGGCCGCCACGGCGGCGTCGACGGCGTGCGAGATGGCGCAGTCCCGCTCCCGCCGCGGCAGGCCCGCCATCAGGGACTCGAGTTCCTGGGCCGGCAGCGGCATGTGCCACGCGGTCAGGTGGCCCAGCACCGAATACTCGGCCCACAGCGTGATCACGGGATGGGCGCGCAGCACCCGCTGGGCCGCGCGCATGTCCCGCAGCGTGCACGGCACTTCCTGGCAGTCCCGGCCGCAGGTGGCCGATCGGGGTGCGACGATCCGCGCGGGGGAGGCCAGCTCGGCGGGCGGGCCGGCCTCCCGGGGCGTGCCGTCGGGCATCCGCACCAGCACCGGGTAGTCCATCCCGTCGGTGAACACCGCCGCCTCGCCCGGTGTGAGCGTGACCAGGTACTGCGACTGGTCGTCGGTGAGGTTCATCGTTGCGCCGACCGCGTCCCGGTCGTCGGCGGCCGGCAGCCGGTGCACGACCTTGACCGCGGTGTTCTTGATCACATCGTCGATCAGCTTGGCGGGGATCTGCTCGGCCACGATCAGGCCCTCGCCGTAGGCGCGGATCTCGGCCAGCAGGTCGGCGAACATTTCCACCGCGTGCACCGCGGTGCCCTGGCCGACGCCAGGCTGCGCGCTGCGCAGCAGGCGGTGCGCCTCCTCGATCACGGTCAGGTGCCGCAGCCCCGGCGCCGCCGGGCCCGCCTGACGCTGGTGCAGCCGCAGGTGCTCGGCCAGCCGTACCACGACCATGCCCATCAGGAACGCCTTGTCCTTGTCGTCGCCGACGTCCTCGATCTCCAGCACCACGTTGCGTTCCAGCAGTGCGGCGAAATCGAGTGGGTGGCCACCCTCGAAGAACCGGCCGGTGGTGCCCAGCCGCAGGCTGGACAGCCGGACCTTGATGAACCCGCCAACGTCCTTGCTGATGTCGGGCCCGTAGCCGATCTCCGCCACCACCTGCTCGGCGGCCCGCTGCAGATCCCCCAGCGACGGGTAGGCCGGGGTGCCGCCGTCCACCATCGGCTCGCCCAGCGCCAGGTCCCAGCCTGCCTGCTCGTAGCAGCGGGTCAGCGCGGCCGCGATCACCTGCGGGAACGGCTCGTACGGCTCGAACGCGGCCAGGAACAGCGCGCGCACCAGGTCCGCGTGCGTCTGCAACGGATACCGCACCCCGCCGGGGCCCGGCGCGGGCTCCAGCGGGCTAATCCCGGCCGCGACCTCGTCCGCGGAGCCCGGCCGGATCCGCACCACCTCCGCCCCCGGCAGCCGGGCGGCCATGCCCGCGGCGTACTCGGCCTTAGCCGGCTCGACCACCAGCCAGGGCAGGCCGGCCGCGGTGGCCGCCTCCAGCAGCGCGCGGACCGTCTGCGACTTGCCAGCTCCGGTGGCGCCGCACACGAAGGTGTGCCGGTTCAGCGAGGAGCGGGGCACCGCCAGCGTTCCGGCGGGCATCCGGTTGCCGTCCAGCACGATCCCGAGCGGCACCGGCGCCGCGGCGGTGCCGGATGGCGCCCCGACAGGCTCGATCGACTCCGGCGTGACGTCGAACTCCGGGCGCAGCACGAACCTGACCCCGGGCACCTCGCGGGATGGCGGCCGGGCCACGGCCGCGAGCATCCTCGACGAGGAGTAGAACGGCGCCCGCAGCCCGGGCAGGTCCTGGCCGCGCAGCCCCGGCCCGCCGTCGGCGGGCGAGTCGGCCGCGGCCGACGATGGCACGTCCAGCAGCTTGTCCAGGCTGCCGTCCCCGGGCACCGGGGCCAGCACGTACGGCAGGCCGTCGAGATCCACAGAGGCACACAGCAGCCCGGCCAGCTGCGCGGCCGCCTGCGGGCTCTCGCCGCCGGCCAGCAGGTGTACCCGCCACAGCCCGGTCGCGGCGGCCTGCCGCAACTCGGCGTGCCGGGCCTCCAGACGCTGGGCCGCGATCGTCGACTGTGGGTCGTCGCGCTGCTGGGCGCGCAGCTGGGCCAGTGACACGTCGTCGGTCAGCGCGTCGAGGCTCTCCGGGCTGACCGGTTCGGCCAGCACGACCCACCCGAACGGCCCGGACCAGGCGGTCAGCAGCCCGTCCTCCAGCGACGGCCTGGCCTCCTGGTCCCGCCGGGGCGCCTGGTCCCGGCCGGTCAGCGCGGGGCCGCCGATCCCGGCGGCCAGTGGCTCGATGATGCCGCCCAGCCGTATCCAGCAGGGCAGCTGCGCCAGCGCCGCGCCGGCGCCGTCCGCTGGCAGCGGGTCGCCACGCGCCCCGGCCGGCAAGGTCAGCAGCACCTGCCCGCCGTCGGCGCCGCCCATCAGCGCCTGCCCGGCCGCGATCACCTGGACCGGGCCGCCCGCCCGGGCCCGCAGCCAGCCCAGCGCGAGCGGGCTGCCGTGGTGGAACGCCGACACGAGCGCCTGCAGCCGCTGCGCGGCCAGCCAGTCACCCTCCTCGGGACCGCCGTCGCGGGCCCGGGCAAGCGGGAGCCGCGGGATGTCGCCGACCTGCCAGGCAACCAGCCCCCGCAGCACCTGCCACGCCGTGTCTGTCATCACCCGATCTCTGCCGCCCTGCCAGCCAGGTACCGTACGCTCACGTTCAGGTGCCCCCAGCCTAACGAGGGCCGGAACGCGTCCGCGAGCACACGGTCACGGTCCGTGTGGGCGGGACCGTGCGGGCCTGACCGTGTGGGCTGCGGCATTACCGGGCACCATGTAGCTGGCAGAGGAGAAGGAATCGGTCGTGAGCGTTCCGCCCGCAGCGGCAGGTGGCGCCCGTGATCAGCGTGCGCTGCTGTTCACCCCCGGCGCCCGGCTGGGCTGGATCTTCCGCGACCGCCGGGAGCTGGCCGACCCCTATCCCGAGGCGGAGCCGGACGAGGCGGCCCTGCGCGAGCAAGCCGTGGCGCGGGCCGCGGAGGCGGACGCCGCCTACCAGAAGATGCGCAAGTGGCTGGGCGGGCCCAGCCTGGGCGTCCTGCTGATCCTGCTGGTGCTGTCCGGCTGCGAGCGGCAGATCAACCCTCAGGCCAGCGTGGGTGGGACGCTCCTCACCGCGCTGGTGCTCGGCATCCCGGGCATCGTCATCACCAGCGTCTACTGGCAGCGCCGTGAGCAGGCCAAGCAGGCCGTGTCCGGCCCGGAGTACCAGCAGGCACTGGAATCCTGGCAGCAGCGGGCCACGGCGCACGAGCACGCCGAGCTGGCCAGGCTGCACGACGCGCACGAGTGGGGCAGCGCCGAGCCCCCCACCCAGCGGGTCGACGTCTTCGGTGGCAGCCTGTGGGGCTGGCGCGCGCTGCTGACCACGCACGGCGCCTCGGTGCTGTCCACCCAGCCACTGCTGGCCGTCGACCTCACCGGCGAGATGGCCTGCGGCGAGCTCATCGAGCTGGCCGAGGACACCGGAGTGCCCTCGGTGGTGCACCTGCTGCCAGACGACATGGGCCGCTGCGGCCTGCTGGCCGCCCTCTCCCCGGCCCAGCTGGCCGACGCGCTGGCCGAGGCCATCCACGCCGGCGCACCCGGCGGTGCCCGCGCCGACCGCGCCGTGGACCTGCGCGTGCTGGAACAGCTCACCGGCGCGCTGGGTGACGACGTCACCCCGGTCCGGCTGGCCGCGGCCGCCCAGGCCGCGCTCGGCCATCCGGTCAGCGCGGGGCAGCTCACGCCGGCGGAGGAGGCGCTGGTCACCGGGAAGCTGTTCCCGCCCAGCTACCGGCAGCAGATCGGCCAGAACCTGGTCCGGCTGGACGCGTTCCTCGCCGACCTGGCCCGCTACGCGGACACCGGCGGCGCGGCGGCCGGCAGGCCGGCCAGCGCCGCGTACTTCACCTGCCTGGCGCTGGAGTCCAGGCCGCGCGGTGCCCGGATCGAGATGCTGACCGCGCTGGTCATTCAGTGGCTCACCGTCCAGGTCACCGGCGGCCAGGGGCCCGCCCCGGCGGTGATCATCGCGGGGGCCGACGAGATCACCCGGGCCCACCTGGAACGGCTCTCCACCGCGTGCGAGCGCCGTGAGGTGCCGCTCACCCTGATGTTCCGGCATCTGCGCGACGACGGCCTCGGCCTGCTCGGCGGCGGCACCGCGGCGTTCATGCGGCTGGGCAACCACACCGAGGCCGAGCTGGCGGCCAGCTTCATCGGCCGCCAGCACAAGTTCGTGCTGTCCCAGCTCACCGCGACGCTGGGCGGGAACGAGACGCACACCCGCACCGAGACCGAAGGCTACGGCGTCAGCCAGACCAGAGGCATCTCCGTCGCCGACGGGTGGCACCGGTCGTCGACAGCGAGCAATTCGGAGACGAGCGGCAGCAGCCACTCCAGCGGCAACAGTGCCACCAGTGGCAGCAGCCCTACCAGTGGCAGCAGCCACTCCAGCGCTGGCAGCGAATCGCGGAGCGCCGGGCGTTCGCTTACCAGCGGCCGATCCGGCAGCGTCACCCGGTCCTGGAGCAGGACGGTGTCCCGGAACTGGTCGGTGGCCTTGTCGTGGGCGCACGGCAGCAACTGGACCGACGCCAAGACCCGCCAGCGGGTCTACGAGTACGCCGTCGAGCCCACCGTCCTGCAGAACCTGCCCGACCATGCGCTGCTGCTGGTCGCCCGGGCCGCGGTCGGCCCGGATTTGCGGGCGGTCGAGTGTGACCCGTCGATCATCACGCTGCCGCGGGTCAGCACGCAGCCGCTCGTGCCCGCTGGCCAGGCGCCCGGAATCGGCGCAGCCACCGGGCCGGCGACAGCCGGCATGCCCGCCTGGCCGGGCCAGCAAGACGAGCGCGACCGGGGGGAGCAGCCGGTCTACCTGCCGCCGGCCGATCTGCCGCCGCCGTCTCGTGAGCAGTGGCTGCGGCCGGATCGCTCACCCAGCAGCCCGCCGTCAGGCCGGCCGCCGGCCGGTTCCGCGCCAGGCTGACGCGGGCGGCCCGGCTGGGCGCCGGTGTGCAGGGTGAAGCCGTTCATCCCTGATATGGGTGGGCGGGCTGGCCGGAGACGCCGGCCGGGCACGAGTACAGCGCGCCGCGGTCCGCACCCGGGCCCGCCGCCGCGGTGACATAGAGCGTGTCCAGCCCGGGGCCGCCGAACGCGCAGCTGGTCACGTGCACGTGCGGGATGTCCAGCACCCGGTCGAGCCGGCCGTCCGGGGTGTACCGGTGCACCGCCGAGCCACCCCACAGCGCGACCCACACGCCGCCCTCGGCGTCCACGGTCAGTCCGTCCGGGCTGGCCCCGGGCTTGTCGATGGTGACGAACGGCCGGCGGCGGTCCGCCAGCGACCCGGTGGCCGGGTCGTAGTCGAAGACGTCCACCCGCCCCGTGGGGGTGTCGGCGTAGTACATCAGCCGCTCACCGGGGCTCCAGCCGAGGCCGTTCGAGATCGTCACGCCGCTGATCACCCGGGTGACCCGGCCGTCCGGGTCCAGCCGGTACAGGGCGCCGGCGCCCTGCTCGTCGTCTTCGGACTTGGTGCCGGCGAAGAACCGGCCGGCCTGGTCGCAGGCGCCGTCGTTCATCCGGTTGCCCGGCCGGTCCCGCTCGACCTCGGCGAGCATGGCCGTCGCCCCGGTCGCCGGGTCCAGCGTCATGAAGCCGTCCCGCACGGCGAGCACCAGCCCGCCGCCGGCCCGGGTGACGGCCGCGCCCACCGGCTGGCCCGCGTCCCAGCTGCGCTGGCCGCCGTCGCCGCTGGTGAAGTGCACCCGCCCAGCGGGGATGTCCACCCAGTACAGCCCGCCCGCGGCGGCATCCCACCAGGGGCCTTCGGCCAGCTCTCCCGCGTCGACGGCCAGCCTGGACAGTGGCGCGCCCATCGGTGCCTCCCTTCGGCCTGGGCCAGAAGCTGAGTCAGAAGAATGTGTGGACGGCGTCCACCACGCGGTGCTCGTCGTCCACCACCGGGATCACCCGCGACTTGTCGAAGTTGGTGCACGGGTGCGAGACGCCCAGGCAGACCAGGTCCCCGGGCGCCAGCTCCGCGCTGGTCGGCACGGTCAGGTAGGCGTGCTGGTCGTCCAGCTTGGTGACGGTCATCTGGTCCGCGGCGGCCTGCTCGCCGCCGGGGTGGCGCACCCGCAGCGGCACCGGGAGCCCGGCGTCGTAGGCCACGTCCCGGCGGCCCGCGGCCAGCAGGGCCAGGCCGGGCTCGGGCCGGGACAGCACGTGCGCCCACAGCTCGAACGCCGGGTCCAGCTCCGGCCCGGAGCGGTCCGGCCAGGCGGCACCGCCCGGCGTGAGCCCGGCGTACAGGCCGTGGTCGTGGGCGATGTAAGCGCCGCTGCGCAGCACGATCCTCGGTTCCGGGCCGGGGCTCTGCGCCGTGCTGAGCTCGCGCACCACGATGTCGAAGAACATGCTCCCGCCGGCCGTGACGATGAGCGGTTCCGGGCTCGGCACCAGCCCGCGCAGCTGCTCGCTGAGGGTCCGCAGTTCCCGGCAGAAGCTGGCCACCGCGCCGAGCGTGGCCGTAGAAGGGTCGTGGCCGATGCTGCCCTCGTAACCGGCCGCGCCGGCCAGCCGCAGCGAGCCCGCCGCCACTACGGCCCGCGCCACGGTGACCGCGTCGGCCACGCCGCGGCAGCCGGTGCGCCCGCCCGGCTGGCCCAGTTCCACCAGCACCGGCAGCGGCCGCCCCGGCGCCGCGGCGGCGAACGTCTCATCGAGCATCCGCACCCCGGCCAGGCTGTCGGTGTAGACGTAGCAGTCGAACCCGGGGTCGGCGGTCATCTCGGCCGCCAGCCAGCCGATCCCGGCCGGGTCGGTGAGCTCGTTGGCGAGCAGGATCCGGGGCACGCCGAAGGCCCGGTAGGTGCGCATGTGACCGGCCGTGGCGGCGGTGATGCCCCAGGCTCCGGCGGCGAGCTGGCGGGCGAACAGCTGCGGCGCCATGGTGGTCTTGCCGTGCGGCGCGAGCTCCACCCCGGCCGCCGCGCAGTAGCCGGCCATCGCCTCGATGTTGTGCCGCAGCGCGGTTTCCCGCAGCACCATCACCGGCGTAGTGAACGACCCGCCGAACAGCGGCGGCCGCCGCTGCGCCAGGTCTGTCACGGTCACCGGGGCGATGACGCCGAACCCCTTCTCGCACACGCCGACCGGCTGCTCACGCAGCAGGGCCACGGACTCGCTGAGCCGGCCGGCCGGCCGGTGGCCTGTGCCCACAGGATCGGTGCTCACAGGCTGGCGAACGCCTCTTCGAGGATGGTCAGCCCCTCATCCAGCAGGTGGTCCGGGATGACCAGCGGCGGCAGGAACCGCAGCACGTTCCCGAACGTCCCGCAGGTCAGTGCGATCAGCCCGGCCGCGTGGCAGGCCTTGGCCACCCGCCCGGTGGCGGCCGGGTCGGGTACCAGGGTGCCGGGCTCGACCAGCTCGATGGCGAGCATCGCGCCGCGGCCCCGCACGTCGCCGATCGCCGGGTACTTCGCCGCCAGCGCGTGCAGCCGGGGCAGCATGAGCCCGCCGATGTGCCGGGCCCGCCCGGCCAGGTCCTCGGCCTCCATGGTGGCGATCGCGCCCAGCGCCGCCGCGCAGGCTACCGGGTTCCCGCCGTAGGTGCCGCCGAGACCGCCCGGGTGCACCGAGTCCATCAGCTCGGCGCGGCCGGTCACCCCGGCCAGCGGCAGCCCGCCGGCGATCCCCTTGGCCGTGGTGATCAGATCCGGCACCACACCCTCGTGCTCGCATGCGAACCAGTCCCCGGTCCGGCAGAACCCGCTCTGGATCTCATCGGCGATCAGCACGATGCCGTGCGCCTGGCAGAACTCGGCCAGCCCCGGCAGGAACCCCGGCGGCGGCACGATGAACCCGCCCTCGCCCTGGATCGGCTCGATGATCACCGCCGCGGTGTTCTGCTCGCCCACCTGGGTGTGGATCAGCCCGGTGACCACGTCGAGTGCCTCAGCGGCGCAGCGGTCCGGGCCGCCGGGCCAGCGCATCGGGTAGGCCATCGGCATCCGGTAGACCTCGCCCGCGAACGGGCCGAACCGGTGCTTGTAGGGCATGTTCTTGGCGGTGAGCGCCATGGTCAGGTTGGTCCGGCCGTGATAGGCGTGGTCGAACGCCACCACGGCGTCCCGGCCGGTGGCGTGCCGGGCGATCTTCACCGCGTTCTCCACGGCCTCCGCGCCCGAGTTCACCAGGATGGACCGCTTGGCGTGCCGGCCGGGGGTGAGCCGGGCCAGCTCCTCGCAGACCTGCACGTAGCTCTCGTACGGGGTGACCATGAAGCAGGTGTGGGTGAACCTGGCCACCTGCTCGGTGACCCCGGCCACCACCCGCGGCGCGCTGTTGCCGACGGAGGTCACGGCGATGCCGGATCCGAAGTCGATCAGTGAGTTGCCGTCCACGTCCAGCAGCACACCGCCCGCGGCGGCCTGCGCGAACACCGGCATCACACTGCTGACCCCGGGGGCCACGCTGGCCTGCTGCCGCTCGGCAAGCGCCCGGGAGGCCGGGCCCGGGATCTCGGTCACCAGGTGCCGCCGCTGCGGCAGCGTCGGCTCCGTGTGGGCTGGCTCCGTGTTAGCTGGCTGAGCTGGGGCGGCCGGGCCGGTAGCCGTGGTGGACTGTTCCGTCATACCGCCGACAATAGGCCACCGGACCCGGAAACGCCCGCCCCGGCGGAGGAGGTTAGCTCTCCGCCATCCAGGTGTTGCTGAAGTCGCCGGAGCCGTCCATCGGGCCGGTCGAGTCGAGCTGGTCGCCACTGCTGCCGACCATGATGATGCTGGTCGGGCTGGAGTTGGCCATCGAGGATCCGTTGGCGGCCGAGCCGGAGTAGTTGATCGTGCCGAAGTCGGCCAGCGGCAGCACGCCGGACCCCGACGAGGGCGCCTCGGTGATCACCTCGGCGGAGGAGTCCTGCAGTCCGCTTTCGCTGATCGTCTGGGTCTGCGTCCAGTTCTGCGTGCTGTCGGTCAGCACCAGCGTGTAGGTGTCACCGCTGACCGAGACCGAGGCGCTCATGCTGTCCCCGGGCTGCACCGGGTTGTTGTAGTACACCGGGGCGTTCGGGTACATCTCGTACCAGCCGTAGTAGTCCGGGCTGCCGCCGGAGCAGTCGGAGTCAGTGCCGGTCTGCTCGACCGAGCTGCTGTTGTAGCCGTCCAGGCCGACCCAGAAGGCCGCGTACTCGTCGCCGCTGTCGTTGCAGGTGGCCGACGGCTCAGTCCAGCTGGACGAGACGCTGCTGAACGATCCGGCGGAACCGGTCGCGGCGTACCCGGACCAGTTCGTGCTCTCCGCCTGGTTGCTGGCGGCCCGCCCGCGGGCCAGCGCGCCGGTGGGACGCTGCATGACACCGCCGGGCACGAACGTGTGCACGGCGCCGCCGGGGCGGACGTGGGTGATACCGGGATGTGGGGTGGTCGCGGCGTCAGCGCTGCCCGCGGCCGCTATCAGCGACCCGAATGCCAGCGTGACGGCGGCGAAGGCTACGCAAAAGCGGGGGATCATTTTGCCAGGCTCCTTCGTCCGTAAACGGGGCAGCCGGCGGGCGACCCGGCGCGGGCTACTCGCCGGTACTGCGCAGTTTCTGCGACCGTATACCCGATTCACCCTCTATTTGAAGATTTTTGACATAAATCGCTGGTGAGAACCTGTGTCCGCACAATCCAGGTCAAACATACAAATCCGAAAAAACGTGTAGATCAGGTTAACGTGGCGATGTTGGGTAAAAGGCACAGACTGGGGCAGCGGAATCACCATGGAACGGAGCGGCCCGCCACCCGGTGCCGCCCTGCGTCACATACGCCGGAGACCTGCCGCTGACCGCGGATAACCTGGCCGGAACCCCGTCGGCCGCACCCGCAGTGGCACGATGATGTCGTGCGCACCCAGGTCGCGATCGTCGGCGCCGGCCCGGCCGGGCTGCTGCTGTCCCACCTGCTGCACCGGCGTGGCATCGGCTCCGTGGTGCTCGAGACCCGCAGCCGCGACTACCTCGAGCAGCGCGTCAGGGCCGGCGTGCTGGAACAGGGCACGGTGGACACGCTGGTGGACACCGGCCTCGGTGACCGGCTGCTCCGCGAAGGCCTCGTCCACCACGGCATAGAGCTCAGGTTCGGCGGCCGGGCGCACCGGATCGCCTTCGAGGACCTGGTGCCCGGCCGTGCGATCACCGTGTACGGGCAGCAGGAGGTGGTCAAGGACCTGATCGCCGCCCGGCTGGCGGTCGGCGGCGACATCCGGTTCGAGGTCTCCGGCGTGGCGCCGGCCGACGTCGCGACCGGCAGGCCGTGGGTCGGTTTCACCCACCAGGGCCAGCGGCACCGGCTGGATTGCGACTTCATCGCCGGCTGCGACGGGTTCCACGGGGTGTGCCGGCCCGCCATCCCGGACGGGGCGCTGACCACCTACGACCGCGAGTACCCGTTCGGCTGGCTCGGCGTGCTGGCCGAGGTGGCGCCGTCCACCGACGAGCTGATCTACGCCTACAGCGACCGCGGCTTCGCCTTGCACAGCATGCGCAGCCCCAGCCTCAGCCGGTTCTACCTGCAGGTGGCGCCGGACGAGGACGTCGCGAAGTGGCCGGCCGAGCGGTTCTGGGCCGAGCTGCGGGCCCGGCTGGAGACCGTGCCGGGCTGGCATTTGCGCACCGGGCCGGTGCTGGAGACGGTGATGGCCCCGATGCGCAGCTTCGTGGCCGAGCCGATGCGCTACGGTCGCCTGTACCTGGCCGGGGACGCGGCGCACATCGTGCCGCCGACCGGGGCCAAGGGCCTGAACCTGGCCGCCTACGACGTGGGCGTGCTGACCGAGGCGCTCGCCGCCTGGTACGCCGACGGCAGCACCGGGCTGCTCGACGGCTACTCCGACACCTGCCTGCGCCGGGTCTGGCGGGTGCAGCACTTCTCCTGGTGGATGACCACGCTGCTGCACACCTTCGGCGACCAGGACGGTTACGACCGGCGGCTGCAGCGGTCCTACCTGGACTACGTGTGCGGCTCGGCCGCGGCGGCCACCTCGCTGGCGGAGAACTACGTGGGGCTGGCCCGTGTCTGAGCCCGGCGGCCTGTTCGGCGGGGTGTTCGGTCGCGGCAGCACGGACACCGGCGACGGCGCGTGGCTGCAGGCCATGCTGGACACCGAGGCCGGGCTGGCCCGGGCGCTGGAGCGGGCCGGGCTGGCCGCCGCGGGAGCGGGCGCCGAGGTGACCGCGGCCGCGCAGTCCGCCCACTTCGACGCCGCCGATCTGGGCCGCCAGGCCGCGCTGACCGGCAACCCGGTGCCGGCCCTGGTCCGGGAGCTGGCCGGGATGCTGCCGCCGCCCGCCGCGGCGGCCGTGCACCAGGGCGCGACCAGCCAGGACATCATCGACACGGCGATGATGCTGGTGGCCAGGGACGGCACGGGCGCGATCGCGGCCAGCCTGGCCGGCGCGGCGGCGGCCGCCGCCCGGCTCGCGGCCGCGCACGCGCGAACCCTGATGCCGGGCCGGACGCTGCTGCAGCAGGCCGTGCCGGTGACCTTCGGCCTGGTCGCGGCGGGCTGGCTGTCCGGCCTGGACGAGGCGCGGCAGCGGCTGGCCGTGGTGCGCCGGGACCGGCTGGCCGTGCAGTTCGGCGGGGCGGCCGGGACGCTGGCCTCGCTCGGCGGCGACGGCCCGCGGGTGGCCGCGCTGCTCGCCGAGGAGCTGGGGCTGCCCGAGCCGGTGCTGCCCTGGCACACGCAGCGGCTGCGGGTGCTCGAGCTGGCGGCCGCGCTGGCCGGGGTGTGCGCCGCGGCAGGCAAGATCGCCAGGGACGTGACCCTGCTGGCCCAGACCGAGGTGGCCGAGGTGCGCGAGGGCGCGGGCGCCGGCCGCGGTGGGTCGTCGGCCATGCCGCACAAGCGGAACCCGGTCGCCGCGGTCGCCGTGCTGGGCTGCGTCAAGCAGGCACCCGGCCTGCTGGCCACCCTGGCCGCGGCGGCCGAGCAGGAACACCAGCGCGCGGCCGGCGCCTGGCACGCCGAGTGGCACCCGGTCAGCCAGCTGCTCCGGCTCACCGGGTCGGCCGCGTCGTGGTGCGCGGATCTGCTGGACGGCCTGGAGGTGGACGAGGCCGCGATGCGGGCGAACCTGGCCGCCACGGGCGGGCTGCCGCTGGCCGAGCAGGTGACCGCCGTGCTCGCGCCCACGCTGGGCAGGCTGACGGCGCACGACCTGGTGGCCGCCGCGGCCGCGCGGGCCGCGCAGACCGGCCGCCCGTTCCGCGACGTGCTGCTGGAGTCCGGCAGCGGGCTCGACACTGGGCAGATCGACGCGACCCTGGACCCCGCCGGTTACCTGGGCGCGGCGGCGGAGTTCGTCCGCCGGGCACTCGCCGCGCACGGCCAGGCCGAGCGGATGCTGGCCCAGCCCGGCGGCGAGCCCTAGCCGGCCGGGTGACCTGGCGCATCACCCCGGCGGGGGCGGCAGTGGGCCGGCCTGGCCGGAGTAGGGTGCCGGAATGGCGGATGGTCTTTCTGCGCTGGGCGCCGACCTGCGGGCGGCGTTCCATGAAGAACTGGACTCCGGCCGCCGCGGCGCGCTGCTGAGCTGGCTCGCCTTCACCGCCACGTTCATCGGGGTGCGCGGCATCACCTACAGCATCCGCACTGGCCGCGGGCCGTTCCACAATCTGAGCGCCGGCGGTGAGCATCTGCATCACTACATGTGGGGCATCGCCGAGCTGGCCGGCGTCGGGGCCATCGCCGTCCGTGGGGCCGACCGGCACCGCCGCCACCCGGCTGTGGCGGTCTGTTACGGTTCCGGGCTGGCGCTCATCGTGGACGAGTTCGCCCTGCTTCTCGACCTCAAGGACGTCTACTGGGCCGCGCAGGGCCGCATCTCGATCGACCTCGCGGTCGGCGGCAGCGCGGCGACCGGATCGCTGCTCGCCGCCCAGCCGGTGCTGCGGTCGGTGCTGCGCAAACGGAGGGCGCGCGCCCGCGGGAACGCGCCCTCCGCCAGCGCGCCGCTCAGCCGTCAGCACCCAGGGCGTCCCGCAGCTCGATGACATGGTCCTGGGTCTGTTCGAGCAGCGGGCGCAGCGCCTCGGCCACGTCGGGCAGGCCCATGTCGGCGGCCTCGGCCACCCGGTCCCGGTAGCGCTGCAGCTGGCGCTCCTCCAGCTCCAGATCGGCGCGCAGCGCGGACGCCCCGTCCGGGCAGTCGGGCACCGGCGGGACCTGCACGGCCGGGGTGCCGCCGAGGAAGTCGATCTGGGTGGCCAGCGTCTTGGCGTGCTCCAGTTCCTGGGCCAGGTGGTTGCCCATTTCCTCGGCGATGGACCGGTACTGCGCCCCCTTGATCGTCGCGGTGTGCTGCACATACTGGACGATCGACTGGAACTCGGTGCCGAGGTCGGCGTTGAGCCGCTCGACGAATTCTGGCTTGTCCATATCCCCTCCCGGTGGTCCGCGTCCCTCGTGGTCCGCGTCCCTCGTGGTCCGCGTCGGTCCGGCCGGGCCGCCCAGGTACAGGTCAGCCCAGCCGCCCACGCCCGCTACCCAGCCACCGGCCCGGTGACACGTTGCTCCGGGGATGTCTGCCTAGCCGCTGCCTGCCCGGCGGGTGAGGTCCATCACCCAGTTGGTCTCCCAGTCCTGCCCGTCGCCGGCGGCGAAGGCCTGCTCCCAGTGTGCTGACTCCGGGGTGATCCGCGACCAGATGAAGCGCACCCGGACGTCCTGGCCCTCGTGGCGGTCCTCGCCGTAGAACGTGCCGACGCCGTCGGTGAAACCGCCCGTGACCGGCGGGGTGAGGCGGCCGTCCCGGCTGTTGACCCAGCTCAGCGTCCAGACCTTGGTGGCCGGCTCGTACAGCCGCAGGGTGAGCCCGGTGAACCCCTTGGTCGGGAACGTGATCTCGTCCACGTTGGCCGCGCCGCCGAACAGCGGCCAGCACGTGGAGGAGGCGGGGAACTCGTCCCACTCGTCGCAGTCGGCCAGCCAGCGCTGCCGCCGCCGGTTGGCCACGTCCCAGGACCCGGCGAGGAACTCGAAGCCGCTCACCGCGGCCCGCCCACGGTGGCGCCGGTCAGCGCGTCGGCCAGGTAGCCGGGCAGGTCGGGCTCAGCGGGCACCAGGATGTGCCGGACCCAGGCCGACCGCTCGTGCCCGAACGGGCCGAGCTCCCACACGCAGCCGACCCATGGCCGGTCGACCGGCCGGAAGTTGGCCGGGTCCTCGTCCTCGCAGCCGAGGAACGGCACGCCCGCGGCCGCCGTTCTGGCCTCGATGACGTTGCCCCACACCCAGCTGTACGCGCACAGGTAGGACGCCCCGGGCGAGGTGTGCAGGATGGCGAACGAGGCCGGCGGCGTTTCCCCGTCGGGCTCGGGCAGCAGCGCAGGCAGGAGGTTCAGCGCGGCGCGCTGGATCTCGCCGGGTATCTCTCTGTCGGCGGTGGTCACGTGGTAGCGCTTCACGTGGCGCCCCGCGACGTCGAGGACCCCGGGCGTGCGGAGGTATTTCTCACGGAATGGCATGCGCAGACGGTAGCGCCGCCTCCCTGACATCTATTGTCAGGGGTATGAGAACGAGATCATGAGAGCCAGCCGGCTCGTTTCCGTGCTCCTGCTGCTGCAGGCCCGGGGCAGGCTCACCGCGCACGAACTGGCCAGCAGCCTCGAGGTCAGCGAGCGCACGATCTACCGGGACATCGTCTCGCTGCAGGCCGCGGGAGTGCCGGTGTACGGGGACGCCGGGCCGGCCGGCGGCTACCGGCTGCTGGACGGCTACCAGACCAGGCTGACCGGGCTGACCACGGCCGAGGCGCAGGCACTGTTCCTGGCCGGGGCGCCCGCCGCGGTCGCCGAGCTCGGGCTGGGCACGGTGCTGGCCAGTGCCGAGCTCAAGCTGCGCGCCGCGCTGCCCGCCGGGCTGCGTGAGCGGGTGGCCGTGATCAGGGACCGGTTCCACCTGGACGCACCCGGCTGGTACGCCGAGACCGACACCTCGCCGCACCTGGCCACGGTGGCCGACGCGGTGTGGAACCAGCAGCGGATTCAGGTCCGGTACCGCCGCTGGGCGGCGCCCACCGACGTCACCAGGACCCTGGACCCGCACGGCATCGTGCTCAAGGCCGGCCGCTGGTACCTGGTCGCCCGCAGCGACGGCCGGTTCCGCACCTACCGGGTCAACCAGATCCTCGGCCTGACCCTGCTGGGTGAGCAGTTCGGCCGGGACACGGAGTTCGAGCTGGCCAGCTACTGGGACTCCTACCTCACCGAGTTCCGGGCCCGGCTGTACCAGGCGGAGGCGACGGTGCGGCTGTCGCCGCAGGGGCGGGAGCGGCTCTACACGCAGACCAGTCCGGTGGTCATCCGCGCCATCGAGGACAGCGCGGGCCCACCCGGCGGGGACGGCTGGGTCACCGCGGTGGTGCCGATCGAATCGCTGCCGCACGCGTGCGGTGAGTTTCTCCGGCTCGGCCCCGACGTCGAGGTGCTGGCCCCGCCGGCGCTGCGCGAACTGATCCGGGACACCACCCGCGCCCTGGTCCGGATGTACCCGCCCTGACCCCGGCCGGGCACGGGACGATCACCGGATAGCGCACCAACGGGCGGAAGGCGTACAGTCTGGTGCGGCGGCGATCGGTGAAGGCGGAGGGCCGGCAGGACATGGCGGGAACCGCGAGGCGGGCCGGCGGCTACACCGCCGACGAGATGATGGCCGTCGCGGCCGCGCGGGCCCTGCGCGACGGGATGACCTGCTTCGTCGGCATCGGCCTGCCCAGCGTGGCGGCCAACCTGGCCCGCGCCACGCACGCGCCCGGCCTGGTGCTCATCTACGAGTCCGGCACGATCGGGGCCAAGCCGGGCTGGCTGCCGCTGTCGATCGGCGACGGCGTGCTGGCGCGGACGGCGGACTCCGTGGTCAGCGTGCCGGAGATCTTCAACTACTGGCTGCAGCCGGGCCGGATCGACATCGGGTTCCTCGGCGCCGCCCAGATCGACCGGTTCGGCAACATCAACACCACGGTGATCGGCGCCGACTACGCCGAGCCCAAGACCCGGCTGCCCGGGGCCGGCGGCGCGCCCGAGATCGCCGCGTCCTGCCGTGAGGTGATCGTCGTCACCCGGCAGACCCGGCGCTCGTTCGTGGACCGGGTGGACTTCGTCACGTCGGTGGGATTCGGCGCCGGGCCGGGGGACCGGGCCCGGCTGGGGCTGACCGGCGCCGGCCCCCGCCAGGTCATCACCGACCTCGGCGTCCTGCGGCCCGACCCGGCCAGCTGCGAGCTCACGCTGACCGGGCTGTACCCGGGAGTGACAGTGGCCGACGTGCGGGAGAACACCGGCTGGGATCTGGCCACCACGCAGGCACCGGAGACGATCGCACCCCCAGGTCCCGGTGAACTGACCGCGCTGCGTGCCCTGCGGGCGGCCAGCGAGGCGGAAGGAGCATCACGGTGAACAGCGACGGCCCAGTGAATAGATACGGCGCGCTGCCTCCCTACCAGCGTCCACGGGGGGTGCACCCGCCGCTCGACTTCGCCGGCTACCGGTCCTCGGTGCTGCGCGCGCCCCGCCAGCCGCTGGTCGTGCTGCCGCACCGGCTGACCGAGATCACCGGGCCGCTGCTGGGGGCCGGCCGGGTCAAGCCCGGCGACGCCGACCTGACCCGGCAGCACGAGGGGGAGCCGCTGGGCGAGCGGATCATCGTCACCGGCCGGGTGCTGGACTCCGGCGGCCGCCCGGTGCCGGACAGCCTGGTGGAGCTGTGGCAGACCAACGCCGCGGGCCGCTACAAGCACGCGGTGGACCAGCACGACGCGCCGCTGGATCCGAACTTCACCGGCCTCGGCCGGTGCGTCACCGACAGCGAGGGCGGGTACCGGTTCGTGACGATCAAACCGGGCTCCTACCCGTGGCGCAACCACCCGAACGCCTGGCGCCCCGCGCACATCCACTTCTCGCTGTTCGGCCGGTCGTTCACCCAGCGGCTGGTCACCCAGATGTACTTTCCCGGGGACCCGCTGCAGCCGCTGGACCCGGTGTTCAACTCGGTGCCGGATCCGGCCGGGCGGCAGCGGCTGGTGGCGGCGTTCGACATCGCGCTGACCGAGCCGGAATGGGCGCTCGCCTACACCTGGGACATCGTGCTGCGCGGCCGGGACGCGACCCCGTTCGAGCCACGGGAGGGGGAGTAGTGGCCAGCTTGCCGGTGACCCCGTCGCAGACGGTGGGCCCGTTCTTCGCCATCGGCCTGCCGTGGATCGACGGGCCGAACGTGGTCCCGGACGGCACCCCAGGCGCGGTCGTCATTACCGGCCGGGTCACCGACGGCGCCGGGGACCCGGTGCCGGACGCCCTGGTGGAGACCTGGCAGGCCGGCCCGGACGGCAGGTTCGGCCACCCGGACGACCCCCGCCAGCCGGGCCCGCCCGGTGACGCCGCCGCGGGCCGCGGGTTCGGCCGCTGCCCGACCGACGACGACGGCCGGTACCGGATCGTCACGGTGCGCCCAGCGCCGCTGCCGGCCGGCGACGGTGCGGTGGAGGCGCCGCACATCGACGTGTCGGTGTTCGCCCGCGGCCTGCTGGACCGCGTAGTGACCAGGATCTACTTCCCCGACGAGCCGGACGCCAACGCCGCCGATCCGGTCCTGTGTTCTATTGATGAACGGCTGCGCCGTGACACTCTGCTCGCTATCGCGGACAACCCCGGTGCCTACCGGTTCGACATCAGGCTGCAAGGCGACGGCGAGACAGTCTTCTTTGATGTCTGAACCGGGGGACACCGTGCTCCCGCTCACCGCGTCGCTGGACGGCCCGGCCGGCCAGCCGGTGCTGGTGCTGGGCAACTCGCTCGGCACCTCCCGGCAGGTGTGGCAGCCGCAGCTGCCCTCGCTGGCCGGGCGGTTCCGGCTGCTGCGCTGGGAACTCCCCGGCCACGGGCGGCCCGGGGGACCGTTGGCCCCGGCCGGCCCGTACAGCATCGACGGCATCGGCGCCGCCGTGCTCGCGCTGCTGGACCGGTACGGCATCGAGCGCGCGCACTACGCCGGGATATCGCTCGGCGGCATGGTCGGCATGTGGCTGGCCGCGCACGCGCCGGACCGGATCGGCGCGCTCGGGCTGTGCTGCACCTCGGCGCACATGCCGCCGGCCTCGGCCTGGCTGGAGCGGGCCGCCCTGGTGCGCTCGGCCGGCCTGGCCCCGGTCGCCGGGCCGTCGCTCGGCCGCTGGTTCACCGCCGCGTTCCGCCGGGCGGCGCCCGGCACCGTGGCCGCCTGCCGGGCCACCCTGGAGGCGGTGGACCCGGCGGGCTACGCAGGCTGCTGCGAGGCGATCGCGGCCATGGATCTGCGCCCGGCGCTCGCCCGGATCGCCGCGCCCACCCTGGTCATCGCGGGCAGCGAGGACCCGTCCGCGCCGCCGCCGCACGCGGCCCTGCTGGCCACCCGGATCCCCACCGCCCGGCTGACCGTGGTGCGCGGCGCCGCCCATCTGGCCAACGTGCAGGCTCCCGGCCCGGTCACCGCCGCCCTGCTCGCCCACCTGAGCGACTCCGGCCGTTAACCCGGAGACCTAGGCCTGTGACAGCAGGCTCGAGTCTCCCGGATCATGGATTGGCCGGGCCCGCGCCGGGCTGGCCGGCCCGCTGGCCGCCGAGCAGCAGCCGGGTGAGCTGGTTGCGGGTGCCGAGCAGCTCGTCAAGGGCCGCGGTCATGTGCGCGTCGGTCACCCGCAGCGGCCGGTCATCGCCGCCGTCCGCGGCGGCTTCTGCGCTGTCGCCGTCTCCGTCCTCGGCGGCGAACAGCGCGGCCTTGCGCAGCAGTTCCTTGAGGAACGACGCGGTGACGCCCTCGGTCCGCTCGATCACCGCGGCCGGATCGCTGAGATCCAGCACCAGCGGCCCCTGGTAGAGCTGCAGCAGCCGGCGCCGGCCGTCGCCGTCGGGCAGCGGCAGCTCGGCCGCGTGATCGACCCGGCCTGGCCGGTCCGCGAGCGCATGCTCGAGCATGTCCGGCCGGTTGGTGGTCAGCAGGAACGTCACGTCGACGTCCTCGCCGAGCCCGTCCATCTCGTTCAGCAACTCGAACAGCAGTGGGTGCGGGCCGTGGTGCGGGGTGCGCTGCTCGGCGATCAGGTCCACGTCCTCGACGATGACGACCGACGGCTGGAGCAGCCGGGCCACCGAGCAGGCCTGGCTGATCATCTCGAGCGCGGCGCCGGTGAGGATGACGATCGTGGCCTGCGGCAGCTGCCCCATCAGGTAGCCGATCGTGTGTGTCTTGCCGGTGCCGGGGGCACCGTGTAGCAGCACCCCGCGCTTGAGGTGCTGGCCGCTGGCCCGCAGCCGGCCGGCATGCCGCTGCACCCCGAGCACCTGCCGCTCCACCCCGGCCAGCACGTCGGGCGGCAGCACCACATCGGAGCGGGCCACCCGCGGCCGGTCCAGGAACGACAGCAGGGCGCCCCGGCCATGACCGAACATCTGGCCGCCGAAGGAGATCACGTTGCCGCGGTAGACGTTGTGCTTGACGGCCTGGGCCCGGATCTCGGCCAGGACCTGCTCGGCCCGCTCGCCGTCCCCGGCCGCCACCTCCAGGCTGATCTCGGCCATCGGGTGCGGGTCGTCCGGGCCGCGCAGCAGCAGCGCGTACCGGGCTTCTCCCTCGCTGACCAGGTAGAGGCCGCACCGGACACAGGACCGGGTGCGGCCACCTGGCCCGGCGGGGATCGCGACCGTGGCCACGTTGCCGATGCCGAAGTGCTCCGCGAACCGGCCGGTCTGGACCAGGTCTGCCAGCCCGAAGTCGCGGTGCCGGAACCCGGTCAGCCCGACGATGTCGTGGCGGCGGCCGGCCTCGGCCAGCCACGCCTCAACCCCAAGCTGCACGTTGACGTGGTCGTACTGCAGCCAGGATCCGCTGACCAGCGGCACGCTGGCCGCGGCAGGACCCAGATGCTCGCGCAGCAGGCGGCCGAGCGGGTTGTCTTCGTGCCGGGCGGCCCGCACCGTCCGTTGCAGCAGCCGATGCCCGAGCCTGCGCACATCGGCCAGCTCAGGCCGGAGGTCTTCGTCACCTGCGCTGTCGCCGTCGGCCGCGGCGAAGACTATCCGCAGCGAGCTGGCGTAAGCCGTTTCCTCGGGCATACCCGCAGCCTAATGACCCGGCGCGGGTAACCCCACCGGATAAAGTCAGAGCCCGGCGGGCTGCCTGGCCAGGTCGCGGGCGGCGACCTCGATGGCCTGCTCGGACAGCAGCACCACGGCCGCCGCGTCGCCGAGCGGGATGAAGCTGTCCTCGCTGGCCACCCTGGCCACCGGGCCGCCGAACCCGCCGTCGGCCAGCGTGGCCAGCACCGCCTCGGACACCCCGCCGGTGCGCCTGGTCTCGTCGGCGACCAGCACCCGCCCGGTCCGCCGCGCCGCCTGCAGGATGTCGGCTTCCGGCAGCGGTGCCAGCCAGCGCAGGTCCAGCACCAGGCAGCGGATCCGGGCTGCCGCCAGCCGGGCCGCCGCGCGCAGGCTCATCCGCAGCCCGTTGCCGAACGTCACGATCGTCAGGTCCGCGGCGTGGCCGGCCGGAGGGTAGGCACGGGCGCGGCCGATCGGCACGTGCCCGGCCGCCCAGCCGCCCGGCGCCGGGTAGTCCGCCAGCCAGCCGCCGTCACCCGCCTCGTGCAGGTCCCGGGTGTGGTAGAGCGCGATCGGCTCGAGGAACGCCGACACCGTGCCGTCCACCTCGGCCGCGGCCAGGCAGGTGCGCAGCATCGCCGCGGCATCGTCCGGCCGGGCCGGCACCGCGATGACCAGGCCGGGGATGTCGCGCAGCGCGCCGACCGCGTTGTCGTTGTGGAAGTGCCCGCCGAAGCCCTCCTGGTAGGCGAGCCCGGCGATCCGCACCACCAGCGGGTTGCGGAACTGCCCCTGGGAAAAGAACGGCAGTGTGGCCGCCTCGCCCCGGATCTGGTCCGCGGCGTTGTGCAGGTAGGCCAGGTACTGGATCTCCGGCACCGGCAGCAGCCCGGCCAGCCCAGCGCCCAGCGCCAGGCCGAGTATCGCCTGCTCATCCAGCGGAGAGTCGAACACCCGGCCCGCGCCGAACCGGCGCAGCAGCCCCCGGGTCAGCCCGTACACCCCGCCCTTGCGGCCCACGTCCTCGCCGAACACCAGCATGCCGGGCCGAACCGCCAGCCCGTCGGCCAGCGTCGCGTTGATCGCCTGCGCCAGCGTGACCGGGCCGGCCTGCTCGGGCAGCCGCCCGCCGAACGCCCGCTTCCTGTCATCGGCCGGGGCGGCGGCCGCGGCACGGGCCGCCACCACGCCCGCCCGCCGCGGTGCCAGCGGCGCCATCACCTGGCCCGTGCTGGCCAGCCCCGGCTCGCCCGCCACCTCACGGGCCAGCGTGAGCACCTGCTCCCGGGAGCGTGCGCGCAGGTCCGCCAGCTCGGCAGCGGTGAGCGCGCCCGCCTCGATGAGCAGCCTGGCCGTGCCGGCCAGCGGGTCCCGCGCCGCCGCCTCGGCCTGCTCGGCCGCGCTGCGGTAGGCGGCCTCCGCGTCCGAGCCCGCGTGCCCGCCCAGCCTCGTCACCGACAGGTGCAGGAACGCCGGGGCGCGCCGCTCCCGCACGTGCCTGGCGGCCGCCAGGGCCGTGTCGTACGTGTCGGCCAGGTCGGCGCCGTCGGCGTGGAAGTAGGCCACCCCGCGGCGGCCGGACTGTGCCGCCCGGACCCAGCCCGGCGGGGTGCGCACACTGATGCCCAGGCCGTTGTCCTCGCACACCAGCAGCAGCGGCAGCGGCAGGCCTTGGTAGGCGCAGTAGGCGGCGGTGTTGAACGCGCCGGCCGCGGTGGAGTGGTTCACCGAGGCGTCGCCGAACGAGCACACCACCAGCGCGTCGTCCGGCCAGTCCGGCACCGGCCAGCCGCGCCACTGCTCACCGCCCGGCCGCGCCCCGCCCGTTCTTCGCGGCGCGGCCCGCCGCGACCGGTCCAGCGCGAACGCCAGCCCGACCGCGCGGGGCAGATGCGAGGCGATCGTCGAGGTCTGCGGGATGATGGCCAGGTCGGCCCGGCCGAACACCTTGTGCCGCCCGCCGGCGATGGGCTCGGCCGCCGCGCCGACCAGGCCGAGCAGCACGTCCCGCAGCCCCTGCTCCAGTCCCTTCTCCGCGTCGGTGTCCCCGGCGGCCTGGCACGCCCGGGCCAGGAAGAACCCGCCGGACCTGTAGTGCAGCAGGGCAGGGTCGGTGACCCGCAGCGCGGCGGCCACCGCGGCGTTGCCCTCGTGTCCCGACGACCCGATCGTGTAGTGGCCGCGGCCCTGCTCACGCAGCCAGCGCGCGGCCTCGTCCAGGTGCCTGCTGCCGAGCTGGGCGCGCAGCAGCCGCACCGCCAGCGGAACGCTGAGCGCCGAGCCGGCCCTGATCGGCCGCCCACCCGCCAGTTCGTCCTGCTCCGTCATCCCTCGCCCTGCTCCCTCGGCCTCCCGCCTGGCCGCTATCTTGCCCTGGGCCGTGGTGGGCGGAGCAGGGCGGGGTGCTAAGCCACTGCAGAAGTAGCAAGCAGTACCGGGTGGCCAGGTGGTGCACGTGGACGTCGCGGTCGGGTTGGGAATGAACGGTTCCCCGGCCAAGGTGCGGCGGTTGCTGGCGGACCCGAACGTAACCACAGCGGTGGTCGAGCACCGGGACTGGCTGGGGCGGATGAATACCGAACTGGTCGGTCAGCGCTCGGTGTACACGGCAGGCGCCTGACGCCCGGAACCGTTGATGGCCGTGGGATGCGCCCAGCGGAGCATCGGCCCCCGGCCGGTTGTCGGCGCCGGGAGGCATACTCCTGGCACAGGAGGACGCGTGATGGCCAAGATGGGTCAGTTGAAGCCGGCGGCGCGGCAATGTGGTGTCACCAGAAACACCACGCTACCCAGCGTCCGCAGGGCAGCCGGGGTGCCGGTGGGATGAGCACTATCGCTTGCTCACTGGGAACGGTTCAGTCGAGGAGCTCAACCGTGACGAAGCGGATCTCCGATTCGCCGGCGTTCTCGAAGTCGTGGATCATCGGCTCACCCGGCGAATGCTCGGAGTAGCTGGTGTCGCCGGTGTGGTACTCCCGGGTGATCATCGTCCCGTCGGCGGAGCGCTGGCGGCCGGTGCCGCCGTCCACCACGGTCCAGAAGTAGCGGCGGGTGTGCGCGTGGAACGGGCCGCGCTCGCCCGGCGCCAGCCGGACCTCCCACACCCGCAGGTGGTCATTCTCGAACCACAGCCGGGTGCCGACCTCCAGGTTGTCCGGCGCCGCCGCCAGCTCCTGCTGGTAGGCGGCGGGATCGAAGCTTTCCTCACGCAGCACGGTCGCGGTCATCGCGTCGTTGTCCCCTCGTTGCCGTAGCGGTACTAGTTGCCCGGCCCGTGCAGGCCGAAGATCAGCCGCTGGTCGCCGGGCCGGAAGGTGCCGTGGAACTGTGAGCTGTCGCCGATGTCGCGGCACCGCGCCAGCAGCGCGCGGCCGAGCGCGAGCTGCGTCCGCTCCCAGCGGGCCAGCGCGGCCGGAACGTCGCCCGCCGCGGCGGTCAGCTCGGCCGCCAGCGCCCAGCCGTCGGCGGCCGCCTTGGCCGTGCCCGCGGCCGCGTGCGGGCGGACCGCGAACGCGGCGTCGCCGATCAGGCAGGCCCGGCCGAATACCATCCGGGGCACCGCGATGTCGTAGACGGCCTGGACGAACGGCTCCGCCGCGCCGGTCACCACGGCGGCGACCGGCGGGGCGAGCCGGTCCCGCGCGGCGGCCCGCAGGCTGGCCACCGCCTCGCCGGTGGCCGCCCCGGGCGGCAGCGACACCGCCCGGCGGACGCCGTCCCGGCCGGTCATCAGCTCCTCCAGCGGCCTGCCCTCGGCGACATTCACGTACCAGACGAAGTTGACCAGCCGGTCGCCCGCGGCCAGCGCGCCGTCCAGGCCGGGGATCGGGTAGACCAGGATGTGGCTGGCCGCCATCACCTGGTAGGTGATGGCGTCGCCGAGCAGTTCACGGACGCCGGGCGGCAGGTCGCGCTCGGGCAGCGTGCCGCGCCAGGCCACGTACCCCGAGTACGACGGCCGGATGTCCGGCAGCAGCCGCGACCTGGCCAGCGAGCCGACGCCGTCCGCGCACACCAGCAGGTCGGCCCGGGCGGTGCCCCCGCCGGCCAGCGTGACCGTGACCTGCCCGGCGGCCTCGCCGAACCCGGTGACCTCGCTGCCCAGCAGGTAGCGCTCCCGGCCCAGCTCATCCAGCAGCGCCCGGTAGATGGTGTTCCACGAGGAGAACCGGTAGCGGTGCCGCTGCTCGTGCTGGACGCCGCCGTCCGGCCCGAGGAACCTGATCCAGCTGGTGGACGAGCACACCTCGTCCGGCTCGCGGCCGCCCCGCTCGGCCAGGTACCGCAGCGTGGCGTCGAGCGCGGCGATGCCGGCGCCGCGGGCGCGCAGCGCGGCCGACGACCGCTCGAACACGCGGATCTCGCAGCCGGCGTCGCGCAGCACCAGCGCCGCGGTCAGGCCGCCCACCGATCCGCCCATCACGGTGACGCTGGGCATCCCGGGCACCGCCGAGGCTCCCTCGTCCGGGCCGGGCCGGCTATGGCCGGCCGAACGTGGCCACCTTCACCACCTGCAACTCGAACAGCACCCGCCGCTCGTCCATCGACGGGTCGCGCAGCGCGTACGGCGGCTCGTTGCCGGTGTACTTGACCCAGATCCGGTCAAGCTGGTCGGTAACCCGCTGGCCCTCCGCCGGATCGTCCTCGGAGACCTCCCGGTTGACCACGGTCTTGATGCTGACCCAGTGGTAGGCGTTCTCCGGATTCATCAGCAGGAAGGTGGCGTTCGGCGTCTTGCGCAGCCAGTTCACCTTCTTGCGGTGGGTGGCCAGGTTCAGCAGCACGGTGCCGCCGTCGTAGTCGAACCACACCGGGGTCAGATTGGGCTGGCCGTCGGCCCCGGTGACGGCGACGATCGCGGTCACCGGCTCATCGAGCAGCCGTTTGTAGCTCGGGTCGAGGTCGGCGAGGCTGGTGACCGGTTCGCGGTCGCCGATGGTGAACTGCCCGGGCTGGGTGCCCTCGGCGACGTCCTTGAACTTCGCCACGGTGATGGTCACTGCACACGCTCCTTCGCGCTCGCGCTGCCCGCGGCGGCGGGCAGCTGGTTCGATGCGTCCCGGGCCAGCCCGGGTACGGCGGTGCGCCCGGCCTGCCCCCGGCTGAGGTCGATGACCGCCGGGTAGCCGGCCGGGTCGGTCTGGGCGTCGATCACGGTCGGTCCGGCCCGGCGCAGCGCGGCGGTGAGCGCCCGGGCCAGTTCCGGCTCGGTGCTGACGGTGACCCCGGCCGCGCCCATCGCGGCGGCCGCCGCGGCGTAGCTGACCGGGCGGTAGCTGACCGCCCCGGCGCCGCCTTGGCCGGCCGGCCTCTGCTTGATCTTGATGAGGCTGAGCGCGGAGTCGTTGAACACCACCACGACGATCCGCAGCGCCAGCCGGACGGCCGTCTCGATCTCGGCCAGCGTCATGCCCAGCCCGCCGTCGCCGGTGAACGCCACCACCGGCTGGCCAGTCTCACCCCGTGCTGGCCCACCCCGTGCTGGCCCACCCCGTGCTGGCCCACACAGGGCCGCCGCAATGGCGGCGGGCAGCGCGTAGCCCATGGTGGCCAGCCCGCTGGAGATCAGCAGCCTGCGCGGTTCGGCCACCTCCCACAGCGGCATGACCGCCAGCATGTGCGCGCCCGCGTCCACTGTGGCGACGGTGCCCGGCGGCGTGCCGGCCCGCACCGCGGCCGCGATCGCCTGCGGTGCCAGCAGCCCCGGCGCCGCGCTGGCCGCGGCCATCAGCCGCCGGGTCGCGTCCCGCCGCGCCGCGCGGCCCACGCCGGGCGGCCAGCCGTGCCGGGGACCGTCAGCCAGCGCGGTGCCGAGCACGGCAGCGGCCTGGGAGAGTGGCATGGTCAGCGCGCTGGCCCCGGTGAAGTAGCCGCGATACCCGCCGTCCTGGGACGGACCGAGCCCGCTGTGCTGGCCCGGCCCGGTGACCAGGATTGTCCGGGCCGCGTAGTCCCATGCGGTGGGGATCATCTCGGCCTCGTGCACGCCGAGCCCGACGATGAGGTCGGCCGCGGCGAGCAGCGGCCACTCCATCGTTCCCCCGGTGACCAGCCCGGCCGCGTCGGGGCCGTCATCCGGCAGGACGCCGCGGGCCCGGTAGGTGTGCAGCGCCGGGATGCCCCGGCCGGCCAGCGCGCCGCGGATGGCGGCGGTGTACGGGATCGCGCCGGTGCCGAGCAGCAGCAGCGGCCGCCGCGCCGCCCGCACTGCCGCGCCCAGCTTGCCGGCGGCCTCAGCCTGTCTGGGCCCACCCGGTGCGGCGATCGCAGGCGCCGGCTCACCAGGACCGCCACCGGGCCCGCCGTTTCCGGTGCTGTTGCTGGTGGGTCCAGTGGTGCTGGTAGGGCTAGCAGTGCTGGTGTTGCTGCTGGCGTCCATGTTGGCGATGACCGGGCCTGGCGGTGCGGCCAGCGCCGTCCTGACTACCCGCGCCGCGGCGGCGGGGTCCTGGCCGCCGACGGTGACCGCCGCCTTGGCCACCGCCGCACCCAGCGCCGCCTGATCGATCCGCTGGTGGCTGATCCGGTCCGCGTCCGCCGCCGCGACGGTGTCCGAGATCACCACCACCGGCAGCCGGTCCAGCGCGGCGTGCGCGACTCCGTTGACCGCGCTGGCCAGACCCGGCCCCCGGGTGACCACCACCGCCCCCGGCGCCCCGGTGAGGTCGGCACAGGTGGCCGCCATGATCACCGCCGCGGTCTCGCCGTGGGTGAGGACGAAGCGCAGCCCGGCACCGGCCGCCACGCCGACCACGTCCAGGTTCGGCCCGCCACCGGGCACGCCGAATACCAGCCGGGTTCCCGCCGCGGCCAGCGCGGACACGACCTCGCCCGCGCCGCTCACCGGGTACCCGGGGCGGCCGGGGGGCGGTCCACCCGGCCGTGCAGCTGCAGCCGGTATGAATACCGCTCCGGGTGGAAGTGGCTGATGGCCAGCTCCAGCGGGCGCATGTCCCTGTCCCGGTAGATCCGGTCGATGCGCAGCACCGGCTCCCCGGCCGGGCAGCCCAGCCGGTGGCTGATGTCCGGGCTGGCGGCCACCGCGGTGGCGTTCTGCATCGCGCTGTGGATCGGGTGATCGCTCACCCGGTCTACCAGGCTGATCATGGTGAACGTGGCGCGGTCGCCCGGCTCGGCCAGCGCCGCCAGCTCCGGCAGCTGGCGCAGCCTGCGGCCGATCTCGGCCGGCAGGTGCACCCGGGTGTAGGCGAACGGCAGCCCGTCGTGCAGGCGCAGGAACGAGGTGGTCATCACGGTGTCGTCACCGGTCTGCAATTGGCCGGCCATCTCCACGCTGGCCAGCACGTGCAGCGGCTCGACCATCTGCATCTCGCTGTCCAGCGACAGCGCCATCAGGTCGTCGATGCTGCCGAACGAGCGCAGGTACCTGCCGTCGCCGGGCACGGCGAACGTGCCACGGCCGCGCACCCGGTAGATGACGCCCTCGGAGACCAGCTCCTGGAACGCCCGGCGCACCGTCTGCCTGCTCAGCCTGGTCGAGGAGACCAGCTCGGCCTCGGTGGGCAGCCGCTGGCCCGCCGGGTACCGGCCGGTGGCGATGGCCTGCCGCAGGTCCGAGGCCAGGTGCTGGTAAGCGGGCGAGCGGCCGTCGTCGGCCGGCACGGCACGCAGCGGGGCGCGGGTGGTTCTGGCATCCACAGCGGCTCCTTCAGGCCCATTCAGAACTCCCGGTGCGGCCAGCTGTCAGCTGGCGCGGCACCGAGTCGTGACTCAGCCCGTTTGTACGGCCATTCTGCGGGCGCTGGCGTCAAGTGGTCAACGCGAGCCCGGCGCAGCCGTCTCGGGATATTTATTCCGGGCCGCCTCGGGACCCTGCCAGACTGGGGCGACCCGACCACAACCGATGGAGGCGTCATGCTGCCCTGGTCCGCGGAGTTCGCCGGCCGGATGGACGAGCACGTTTTCAGCAGCGAGCTGCTGCGCGGGAACCCGCTCGGCGACCCGCACGAACGGCCGCTGTGGGTGTACGTCCCGCCCGGCTACGACGACGAGCCGGACCGGCACTACCCGGCGGTGTACGTGATCCAGGGGTACACCGGGCACCTGGCCATGTGGCGGAACCGGGCCGCCTACCGGCAGCCGTTCCCGGAGACGGCGGACGCGGTGTTCGCCCGGGGCGAGGCGCCGCCGGCCATCGTCGTCTACGTGGACGCGTGGACCAAGTACGGCGGCAGCCAGTTCGTCGACTCACCGGGCACCGGCCGCTACCACTCCTACCTGTGCGACGAGGTGGTGCCGTGGGTCGATGCCCGGTACCGCACCCGGGCCGACGCCGCCCACCGGGCCATCACCGGCAAGTCGAGCGGCGGGTTCGGCGCGATGATCACCCCGATGCTGCGGCCCGACCTGTTCGGCGCGCTGGCCACGCACGCCGGCGACTCGCTGTACGAGCTGTGCTACATCCCCGACTTCGGCACCTCGGTGCGGCAGCTGCGCGGCTACGGCGGCAACATCTGGAACTGGTGGCGGGACTTCACCTCGCGCACCTCGTTCACCAAGGAAGAGGACCACACGCTGCTCATGCTGCTCGGCGTGTCCGCCTGCTTCTCCGCCCGCGAGGACGGCACCGTGGAGCTGCCGTTCGAGCCCGCCAGCGGGGTGCTGCGGCCGGAGGTCTGGCAGCGCTGGCTGGACTGGGACCCGGTCCGGATGGTGCCCAAGTACGCCGACGCGCTGCGTTCGCTGCGCGGCATCTGGATCGACGCCGGCACCAAGGACGACTGGTTCCTCGACCTGGGGGCCACCGCGTTCCGGGACGCGCTGCTGGCGGCCGGGGTGGCGCCGGACGTGATCGAGTTCGAGTTGTTCGAGGCCACGCACGCCGGCATCGACTACCGCTACCCCCAGTCGCTGGCCTGGCTGTGTCACCGGATGGCCGACTGACCAGTCACCGCGTGCGAGCGCGGCATGGCCCTGCGCCGTGCGCCGGCGGATGGCAAACCCCGTGTTGTCCTGGCGAAAAGTGATGTTCAAGGAATTGTGGTTGTTTATGGGTGACTAGCGGGCTCGGTCATGTCATGGTGGTGCCGGTCAAAGCACGATTCCGGGACACCGAACAGGAGAACCTGGCGATGACACGACTGAGCATCACCCGGCTGCTGAGCCTGCCCGCGGTAGCGGGGCTGGCCGGGGCCATGATGGTGGCGGGGCCCGCCGTGGCAGGGTCCGCCGCGGCCGCGCCGTCCTTCGCCCCGCACGCCTGGGGCGGCCCGCACACCAACGCGGGCAACTGGGGCGGGTACGCGGCCACCGGCAGCGGGTTCAAGAAGATCACGGGCACCTGGAAGGAGCCCGTGGCGAAGTGCACCGCGAGTCACGATCTGTACGCACCGTGGTTGGGCCTGGACGGTTATGGCGACCAGACCGTGGAGCAGACCGGAGTGCAGACCAGCTGCTCCTCCGGCCACCCGGTCGACTCCGGCTGGTACGAGATGTACCCGGCCGCGCCGGTGTACTACAGCAACCCGGTGAGCACCGGTGACACCATCCGGGCCACGGTCGTCTTCGCGGGCGGCAACTCCTACTCGCTCACCCTGCAGGACGTGACCAAGGGCTGGAGCCACACGATTCACAAGAGCCTGTCCGCGAAGAACGCGAGCGCCGAGGCGATCATCGAGGCTCCGGGTGGGTTCCCCGGGCTGCCCAACGGCGTGACGTTCAGCAACGTCACGGTGAACGGCAAGAAGCTCAGCGCGTTCCACCCGGCCAAGCTCGTCGCCACCGGCGGCTGGACGCCCGGCCCGCTGAACGGCGGCACCTTCACCATCAAGCACAAGTAAGCCCCAGCACCATCAAGCACGGCACCATCTAGCACGGCACCATCTAGCACGGGTGCGGGACGGGCCCGCCTGGCCTTCGGGGCTGGGCGGGCCCGTCGTTTGCCCGGCCCGCGGGCCGGGCGTGGCCGATCGGTAGGCTCGTCAGGAGAGCCGCCCGCCCCGGACGAGGAGAATCAGCCAGGTGAGACTCGCCACGATTGCCACCGCCGCCGGCCCGCGCCTGCACGTGCGGGGGCGCTCCGGATACGTAGACCTCGCCGAGGCCACCGGCGACCAGCGGTTCGCCGCGCTCGGCCCGTTCCTGGCCGCCGGGCAGCAGGCGATGGACGTCGCCCGCGAACTGACCGGGCGGGACGGGGTGGAGTACCAGCCCGCCGACTTCGGCCCCGCGGTGCCGGCGCCCGAGCGTGTGCTGTGCTTCGGCGTGAACTACAGCGACCACGCGATCGAGAGCCGCGGCGAGGTGCCGAGCTGGCCGGAGGTGTTCGTCCGGGGCCAGGGCAGCGTGCTCGGCCCGTACGCCGACCTGGTCCGGCCCGCGCTTACCAACGGCTTCGACTATGAGGGTGAGCTCGGGCTGGTCATCGGGGCCGGCGGCCGGTACATCCCGGCGAGCAAGGCGCTCGACGCGGTGGCCGGGTTCGTCGTGCTCAACGACGCCTCGGCGCGGGACTGGCAGCGGGCCGGCACCCAGTGGACGCCGGGCAAGAACTTCGACGGCAGCATGCCGATCGGCCCCGAGGTGGTGACCACCGACGAGGTGGACATCTCCGACGTGGCGCTGACCACCAAGCTCAACGGTGAGGTCATGCAGTCGGCCCGCACGTCACAGATGATCGTGGACGTGGCCAGCGGCATCGAGTACCTGTCCTCGTTCACCACGCTGCGGCCCGGCGACGTGATCGCCACCGGCACCCCCGGCGGGGTCGGCTTCGCCCGCACGCCGCCGGTCTGGCTGACCCCGGGCGACGTGGTCGAGATCACCGTTGAGGGCGTGGGCACCATCCGCAACCGGGTCGTGGATGAGCAGGCCGACGTCGGTAACTGGCGCTGGAAGCCGGACGCGACCAGGGCCAAGCCGGTCTAGCCGGGCGTCTCTTCGTCGGCTGTCCCGTCACCAGCTGTCCCGTCACGGGCGATCGCGCGTGCCGCGTTCTGCTGGACCCGGCGGAGCAGACCGAGCAGCTGATCGCGTTCGGCCGGGGTGAAGCCGGCGTACAGCACTTCCTCGGCCCGCTCCTGCACCGCCCACAGCGCGGCCACTGCCTGCTCACCATCGCGGCTGATCGTGGCGATGTCCTGGGTGTCGGTGTCCTGGGTGGCGCCGTCTTGGGTGTCGGTGTCCTGGGTGGTGGTCAGGTAGCCCTGGTCGCGCAGTGGGGCGAGCAGCGCCGTCAGCTCGGCGGCGTCCACGCCGAGGTCGCGGCGCAGCTGACCCAGCGGGGTGCTCCGCTCGCAAGACAGCACCATCAGCAGCACCGCCTGGTCGCTGCTCAGGGCGGTGATCTCGCGCAGTTCGCCGCCGAACGCCTGCCTGGCCAGCTGTGTGGCCACGGCCAGGTTGCGCCCGAGGGTGCCACGGATCCGGTCGGTCAGCATGGCCAGAATCATCCTCATCCGCAGTTCGTAAACCCCGATGCCGGTGGCCACCCCCACGTTCAGCGATTCCACCGCGGCCGCCATCGGGATCTGCACCACCAGGTCCGCGGCCGCGACGGTGGCCGCGCTCACCCCGTCCGTCTCGTTGCCCGCGACCAGGGCCACCCGCTGGCCGCGCAGCGGCGCCGTGGACTGCAGGTGAGCGCCCCGCGGGCTGGTCACCACGATCTGGAAGCCGGCCTCGCGCAGCGCGGCCAGCGCCGCCGCCGGGCCGGCGAACCGGCGCACCCGGCAGCCGAGCACGGCGCCCCGCGCCGCCTCCAGCACGCGGCGCGAGGACAGGTCGGTCTGCTCGTCGGTGAGCACCACGTCCCGAACGCCGAGGGCGCGCGCCGTCCGCACGATCGTGCCCAGGTTGCCGGCATCGGCGACCCGCTCGCACACCACGGCGAAGTCGCCGTAGGGCTCGTCAGGCCCGGCCTCGGCGGGCAGCGCGGCCACCGCCAGCCAGCCGGGCGGCCGGGCCGTGCCGGTCACCTTGCGGAGCAGCCCTTCGCGCACCGGGTACGCCGGGACCCCGGCCCGTTCCAGGGCGGCCCGCAGCACCGGCTCGTCCGCGCCGCTGGCTGCGGGTCCGCCTGCGGCACCGGCTTTCGGCCCGGCCGGGCCCGCCGGGTACAGCGCGTAGTCCAGCGCCGCGCCCGCCGCCAGCACCTGCCCGATCAGGCTCGCTCCCTCGATCAGGCAGCGCCCGGCGGCGGCCCGCCCGGACCGGGTGGCCAGCTCGCGTGCCGGGCGATCCGGTCGTCCTTGATCGAGTCGATCGGCTCTACGACCGACCAGGTTATGCCCCGTGGCCGCCGAACCCGCCCGAGCCCCAGCCAGCCCGCGTCCGGCAGGCGGCTGGCCGGGCCGGCAGCTTGCCGCGGCCCGGGTCAGCTGATGACGCGCAGCACGCCGGGCAGGGCGCGGATCACCAGCCGGGTACCCGGCTCCAGCGGCGCGGCGCAGCCGAGCGGCTCGCCGTCCGCGCCGCCGGGCATGGCCCGGTCGGCGGAGACGGTCACCGCACCGGCCCGCGCGCTGCCGACCGGGCGCATGGTCACGTGCCCGCCCTTCTTGATCTTGGTGAGGGCGTGGATCATGGCGGGCTTGGCCGAGCCCTGGATATACAGCACGTCGAGCAGCCCGTCGCCGGTGTCCGCGTCCGGGGCGACCATCATGCCGGCCCCGAAGTAGCGCGAGTTGGCCACCACCACGGCACCCCCGGCGAACTCCCGCACCCGGCTGCCCGTCCCGCCCTGGTCCGTACTGTCCAGGTCCGTCCTACCCTGGCCCGGCTCACCGTCCAGCTCAAGCCGGAACCTGGCGGGGCGCCAGCCCGCCACCGCCCGCAGTGCGGCCACCGGGTAGGCCAGCGCGCCCGGCGGGAACCGGGAGCCGACGGCGATCTGCGCCGCCACGGCCGGTATGCCCAGGTAGACACTGCCGGCCACGACAAGCTCGCCGCCCGGCGCCCGGCCCTCCTGGGCCACCCCGATGAGGTCCACCGCCCGCTCCTGGCCGGTCACCAGCCGGTCAGCAGCCTCGGTCAGGCTGAACGGAATGCCCAGCGTCCTGGCGAAGTCGTTGCCCCGCCCGGCCGGAACGATCCCGAACACACCGCCCGCCGCGGCCACCGCGGCCGCCAGCGTGCCGACCATGCCGTCGCCGCCGAACGCCACCACCGTCTCGCCGCGGCCCGCGGCGGCCGCCGCAAGTTCGGCCGCGTGCCGCAGGCTGGCCGAGGCGCGCACCACATGCCGGACCCCGGCCGCGTCCAGCACCCCGGTCACCTTGGGCAGCAGCCGCTGGCTCCGGCCGCCGCCCGCGGCCGGGTTCACCACCAGGCAGCAGGTGCGTGTCATGCGTCCTCCCGGTCGGCCCGGTCTTCCGGCGGCGGTCAGCGGGGCGGGATGAGCTTGCCCGGGTTGAGCACGCCCACCGGGTCGAGCGCCGTCTTCACCGCGCGGAGCACGTCCACCCCGAGGTCACCGATCTCGTCGCGCATCCAGCCCAGGTGGTCGGTGCCCACGGCGTGGTGGTGGGTGATCGTACCGCCATGCGCGATGATCGCGTCGCCCGCCGCGGCCTTGGCCGCCGCCCACTGCCCGGCCGGGTCGGCCGCCTGCGCCGCGACCACCGTGTAGTACAGCGACGCGCCGGACGGGTAGACGTGCGAGACGTGGCAGCTCAGCACCGGTGGCGTGCCCGCGCCGGCCAGCGAGCCGGTCACCGCCGCCGACACCGCCGCGTGCAGCGCGGGCAGGTTCGACCAGCTCGTCGCGGTCTCCAGCGTCTCGGCCAGCACGCCGACGCCGAGCAGCGCGTCGCGGGTCCGGGCGGCCGCGAACCGGCCGTCCCGCCACGCCGCCACCGGCTCCGCGCCGAGCGGAGTCCCGCCGTGCCCGCGCAGCACCGCCGCCGCCGCGGCCCGGTTCGCCGCCACGGCCGCCGCCGTCCCCTCGTAGCTGGTGATCGCCAGGCACCCTGTTATCTGCGGCCCCCCGGTCAGGCCAAGGATCGCGGTCTCCGTTTCATCATTGAGACGAACGGTGACCGGCCCACCCTGGCCAGTCTGACTCAGCACGCGCAACGCGGCTAGGCCTTCGGCCAGGCTGCCGAACGACCAGGCCTCGTCGAGCACGGTCTCCGGGACGGAGCGCACCCGCACGGTCACCTCGGTGATCACGCCGAACACGCCCTCCGAGCCGAGCAGCAACTGGCGCAGGTCCGGGCCGGCCGCCGAGGCGGGCGCCCGCCCGCCGGCCCGGATCGTGCCCCGCGGGGTGGCCGCGGTGACCGCGAGGACCATGTCGTCGAACCGCCCGTACCCGGTGGAGGCATGGCCGGCCGACCGGGTCGCGGCGAACCCGCCGATCGTCGCGTGCTCGAAGCTCTGCGGCAGGTGGCCGAGGGTGAGCCCGTGCCGGGCGAGCAGTTCAGCTGCCTCTGGGCCGCGCAGCCCGGCCTGCAAGGTCGCGGTCAGCGACGTGGTGTCCAGCCGGGTCAGCCGGTCCAGCCTGCGCAGATCCAGGGCCACCGCGGCGGCGAACTGGCCCGGCAGCGGCTCGACACCGCCGGTGACGCTGGTGCCGCCGCCGAACGGGATGATCGCCACCCGGTGTTCGCTGGCCGCCGAGAGTACCGCCAGGACCTCGTCGTGGCTGCCCGGAGTGAGCACCGCGTCCGGCGCTTTTACGGCGTCCCCCGCCCGCTGGCGCAGCAAGTCCGTGGTGCTCTTACCGCCGGCCCGCAGCAGCCGGGCCGCCCGGCCGGTGTGTACCTGGCCGGGGCCGGCCGCGGCGGTGAACGCCGCCAGCGCGGCGGGGGAGAGCCGGGACGGCGGGACCGGCACGTCGTCTTCAGCTACCGCCGGCGATGACCGCAGGTCCCCGCCGAGCAACCCGGCGAGCAGCTCGCGAGCGCGTGGCGGAAGTGGCGCCGGTGCTCCCCAGCCGGCCCAGGGCATGTCCGGTGCCCGCCGGGCCGGCCGTTCCGCTGCACCGGCCAGCGGTTCGGGTGCGCCGCCCGCCTGCTGGGTCTCGCCGTGCTCAGCCATGATTGATAACCTTACATTCCATGTCAATGTGTAACGCAGCGATCGGTGGTCCAGAGGCTGGCGCGGCGGCGTTCAGCCAGCCGGACGCCCCCCAGCCGGACGCCACCGAGAACACGATCCTGGACGCGGCCGGCGAGTGCGTGCTCGCGTTCGGCGTGCGGCGGACCTCGCTGTCCGACGTGGCCCGCCGGGCCGGGGTCAGCCGCCCGACCGTCTACCGGCGCTGGCCGGATCGGCAGGCGCTCGTCGCCGACCTGATGACCAGGGAACTCGCCGCTGTGTTCGCCACGGCCGCCGGGCATGAGCCGGACCGGTCGGGCGAGGTGCGCGCCCAGGCGGTCGGCCAGTTCCTGGCCGCGGCGGCCGGGCTGCGCGCCCACCCGCTGCTCACCAAGATCATCGAGGTGGACCCCGAGCTGCTGCAGCCCTACATCTTCGACCGGCTCGGTGCCAGCCAGCGGATGGCGCTCGGCTTCGTCACCAACCGCATCCGGGCCGGCCAGCGCGACGGGTCGGTGCGGGCCGGCGACGTGACCGCGATGTCAGCCACCGTGCTGCTCAGCATCCAGTCGCTGGTGCTGTCCGCGCGAACCGTGACCGGACTGCTCACCCCCGGCCAGCTCGATGCCGAGGCCGCCGTGCTGCTGGACCGCTATCTCAGTCCCGGCCGCCAGGAGGGCCCGGCGTGACCGCGCCGGATGTGCCGCACGGCCTGGGTCTTGGGCGGCCCGGCCTGCCGGGGACGTCGCTCAACGCGGCCCGCCGTGCCCGCGAGATGGCGGCCGTGGCTGAGCGCGGCCAGGTGGACCTGCTCGTCGTGGGCGGCGGCGTCACCGGCGCCGGGGTGGCGCTGGACGCGGCGTCCCGTGGGCTTTCGGTGGTGCTGGCCGAACGGCATGACCTGGCCTCGGGCACCAGCCGGTGGAGCTCCAAACTGGTCCATGGCGGGCTGCGCTACCTGGCCCGCGGTGAGATCGGCATCGCCTACGAGAGCGCGGCCGAGCGTGGCCTGATCATGGCCAGGCTCGCGCCGCACCTGGCCAGGCCGCTGCCGATGATCTACCCGTGGGGGCCGGAGAGCAGCCGCGGGTCCCGGGCGCTGACCGGGTTCGGCTTGGCCGCCGCCGACGTGCTGCGGCTGGCCGCCGGCACCCGTCGCGCCATCCTGCCCGGCCCCCGGCGGCTGTCCAGGGCCGAGGTCATGGCGGTCATGCCCCAGCTTCGCCGTGACGTGAGCGGCGGCTGGCTGTCCTGGGACGGCCAGCTCACCGACGACGCCCGGCTGGTGCTGGCCATCGCCCGCACCGCGGCCGGTTTCGGCGCGGTCATCCTGACCCGGTGCGCGGCGAGCGGCCTCACCGGGCGCGGGGCGACACTCACCGACGGGCTGACCGGCGAGTCATTCCAGATTCGCGCGCGGGCCGTGGTCAACGCGGCCGGGGTGTGGGCCGGGCAGCTGGCCGAGGGTGTCCGGCTGCGGCCCAGCCGCGGCACGCACCTGGTGCTGGCCGACGCCGCGTTCGGCGGGCTGCGGGCCGGGCTGATCGCGCCGGTGCCCGGCGAGCACAACAGGTACGTGCTCGCGCTCCCGGTGCCGGGAGAGCCGCGGGTGTACGTGGGGCTCACCGACGAGCCGGTGGACGGGCCGGTGCCCGACGTGCCCGAGCCCAGCCAGGACGAGATCACGTTCCTGCTCGGCGCGGTCAGCGGCCTGCTCGGCACCCCGCTCAGCCCGGGCGACATCCTCGGCGCGTTCGCCGGGCTGCGCCCGCTGCTGGGCGGCCAGCAGGGCGGTACGCCGACCGCGGACCTGTCCCGGCGGCACACCGTGCTCACCTCGCCGGACGGCGTCGTCACCGTGGTCGGCGGCAAACTCACCACCTACCGGCGGATGGCACGGGACGCCGTGGACGCGGCGCTGTCTGGGCGGTGGGCCGGGCGGCCGGCCGGGCCGAGCCGTACCGCGCGGCTGCCGCTGGCCGGTGCCGCGCCCGTGTCGTCGCTGGCCCGGGTGCCGGCTCCCGCCCGGCTGGTCGCCAGGTACGGCACGGAAGCCCCGCTGGTGCACGGCCTGGCCGGTCAGGACGCGGCGCTGGCCGCCCCGGTGGCCGACGGGCTGCCCACCATCGCGGCCGAGTTCGCGTTCGCCGTGGCGCACGAAGGCGCCCTCGATCCCGGCGACCTGCTGGATCGCAGGACCAGGATCGGGCTGGTTCCCGGCGACCGCCAGCGGGCGCTGGACGCCGCCGTCCGGGCGCTGGATGCGCAGCCTGTGACAGGCCTTGGCCGGCCAGGCGAACCCGGCCAAACGCAGGCCGGTCGGACCTAGGGCAGAGTTGAGACCTGCGGCCACGCGGGCCGGCGTACGATCATGGCCATGGCGTCTCAGAGCGGCGCGGCGTCACCCTCCGGGGAGTCCGGCGCCGCGGGAGAGTTCCTCCAGGTGCAAACGACCACCGACTCACGACCCGAGGCGATGGAGCTTGCCCGGGCGGCAGTTCAGGCCAGGCTGGCCGCGTGCGCCCAGGTGGCTGGCCCTATCGCGAGCACGTTCTGGTGGGAGGGCGGCATCGAGCGTGCCGAAGAATGGCTGGTGATGCTCAAGCTGCCTGCAGACCGGTACAGCGAACTGGCCGCCTTCATCACCGAACGGCACAGCTACGACGAGCCGGAGATCGTGGCCCTGCCGATCCTCGCCGGGTCGGCCACTTACCTAAGCTGGATCCGGGAGGAGACCCTCCAGAGTTAGATGCGGCCTTCGTCCGGGAGGGAGCGGCGGCATGGCAGCAGCCACGGCGGGCCCGGGCGCCGGTGACGGGCATCCAGCTGACGAGCGCCACCTGGACGGCCAGCAGCAGCCGGCCACAGCGGCATCCGGAGCCGACCACGGCCTGTTCGGCCCGGACTCGGTGACCTGGCGGGTGATGTCAGACCCGGTCATGTGGGTGGCCGGCTTCCGGGCGCTGTACCTGCAGGCGCTGCACCCCCGGGCGATGCGCGCCACCTGGCAGAACACGGCGTTCGCCGACCGCGAGCAGGCCTTCGCCCGGTTCGTCAGGACGAGCGAGTTCGTCCGGGTCCGCACCTACGGCAGCACCGCCGAGGCGGAACGCGCCGCTCGCCGGGTCCGCAAGATCCACGCCACGCTGCGCGGCACCGACCTGGACGGCAGCACCTTCCGGCTGGACGAGCCCGAACTGCTGCTGTGGGTGCACTGCGGCGAGATCAGCTCCTATGCGGACGTGGCCAGGCGCAGCGGCATGCCGGTCTCCTCGGCCGACCTGGACGGGTTCGTGGACGAGCAACGGCGCAGCGCCGCCCTTGTCGGCCTGGATCCCGCGCAGGTGCCGGCCTCGATGGCCGAGATCGACGCGTACTACGCGCAGATCCGGCCCCGCCTGTACGCCTGCCCTGAGGCGAAGCAGGCGCTCCGGCAGTCCTACCATCCGCCGATGCCGGCCTCGCTGGCTCCGCTCAAGCTGATCGTGCCGCCGTTCAACACGCTCGCCTTCGCCACGCTGCCGCGGTGGGCGCGCCGGATGTACGGCTCTCCGGGCAGCGCGGCGACCGACCTGGCCGCTACCGCCACCCTGCGGGCTGCCCGCCGCGCCTCAACCGGCCTGCCCGGCAAGCTGCTCTACGAGCCCACGTTGCGGCAGATCGTCCGCGCCGCGGCCAGCGCCGCACCTGGCCGGCCCGGTGGCGGCGGCCCGGTGGCCGCGGCGGCCAGCTAACGCGAACGGTTCCGGCGGAGTAGATGGCACCACACCCGGGTCCGCTGCTGACCACGGCGGCGGCACTGCAACGGGCGGCGGACCTGGCCTGCCGGCCCGGGCCGCGGCGCATCCTCGGCCTGACCGGCCCACCAGGAGCGGGCAAGAGCACACTCGCCACCCGGCTGGCCGCCGGGCTGGGCCGCCGCGCGGTCGTCGTGCCGCTCGACGGGTTTCACCTGGCCGACGCGGAACTCATCCGCCTCGGCCGGCTGGGCCGCAAGGGCGCACCGGACACCTTCGACGTGGCGGGTTTCCTGGCCTTGCTGGCCCGCATCCGCCGGGCCGCCCCCGGCGAGACGGTGTATGCCCCCTCGTTCGGCAGGAAGATCGACCAGCCCATCGCGGGCAGCATCCCGGTGCCCGCCAGCACCCGCCTGGTCATCACCGAAGGCAACTACCTGCTGTTCAGCGAGCCGCCGTGGACCGAGGTCCGCAGCTTCCTCGACGAGGCGTGGTGGGTCGAGTTGCCCGCCGCCGAGCGGCGCAGCCGGCTGGTGGCGCGGCACGTGCGATGGGGAAAGACGCCCGAAGCCGCGCAGCGCTTCGTCGCCGCGTCCGACGAAGCCAACGCCCGCACCGTAGCGCCGGGCCGTGCCCTGGCCGACCTCACCGTTCGGCCCGGCTGAGGCCCGGTCAGCGGAGCTCAGCTGCCACTCCACGGCTTCCTTCCCGCCGGTACCTGGTTCGGGTGCTCTCCAGTAAACACCTGAGAATTTCCTTTCCACAGGGGCTGTATCGAACACGTTTTTGTCAGAGGGCCCGGCTAGGCTGGAGCCAGACATCGATCAGCAGGCCGGAGGGAGATGACCGCATGTGTGACACCGCGCCGGAGAGCCCGGGTGAGGCGATCGCGGCGGTCACCGCCGGGCTTGCCTACCTGGCACGCGTCGATGCCGCCTCGCTGGGCACGTCCGCGCAGGCGGACTGCCTGCGGGCGCTGGAGCGGGCCGAGGCGGTGCACACCGCGGCGCGGGTGAATGTGCTGGCCGCCTTCCACGCTGCCGGCGGCTGTGAGCTGTACGGGTCGGGGTCCACGCGGATGCGCCTGGGCGCCGAGCTGGCCAGAGGCGTATCGGGTATCCGGCGATGACGTTCATCATCGCCAGCTGGCGACATCCGTCTCTACCGGGCTGGTCAGCGAAGAGTGAAAGTTGTCACATCCCCGTCACCGGCCGCTTAGCTCTAGCGCGAGGCTCGGCAGTGCACGGGGGAGTCCGATGGGTAGAGGAGATCATGAGATGAACGAAGCCCGCGTCCTGGCCGATGGCCTGGGCTTTCCGGAGTCGCCCCGGTGGCACGAAGGCCGTGCCTGGCTGTGCAACTGGGGTGTCGGTGAGGTTCTCGCGGTCGGCGGGGACGACGAGTACGAGGTGGTCGCCCGTCTCGCTCCGCGGACCATCCCGCTCAGCATTGACTGGCTTCCCGACGGGCGGATGCTCGTCGTCGACGGGCCACGGGGCCTCCTGCTGCGCCAGGAGCCGGACTGCACGCTTACCACCGTTGCGGATCTCACCGCTTTCGGCTTCCCGCCATTTAATGAGCTTGTGGTGGACGGTGCCGGCAACGCCTACGTGAACGGCGGGCCGGGCAAGGTCGTGTGTGTCCGGCCAGACGGCAGCATGCGCGAGGTCGCCGACGGCCTGCGATGGCCCAACGGCATGGCTCTGATCGACGATGGCCGTACGCTCATCGTCGCTGACTCGCACGCCGAACAGCTTGTCGGGTTCGACGTGGCAGGCGACGGGAGCCTCACCGGACGTCGCGTCTGGGCTGATCTTGAGGACGCGCCCGACGGCATCTGTGCCGACGCCGACGGAGCCGTGTGGGTCGCGAGCGTTCCGGGCCAGGGCTGTGTGCGGGTGCGGGAGGGCGGCGAGGTGCTCGATGCGGTCGCTGTGGATCGAGGATGCTTCGCCTGCATGCTCGGCGGTGAGGACGGCAGGACGCTGTTCATCGCGGCCGCGAAATGGCATGGGATGCAGGCGGCGATGAGCAGTGGGCCGGATTGGACCGGGCAGTTGCTCGCGGCCCCCTGCCAGCCCGCACCGCACGCCGGCCGCCCGTAACAAGCCGCCCACTGCCGGCCCGCCCGTGGCGAGCCGCCCGGAGCGGGTCACCCATTAACAAGCCGCCCGTAGCGAGCCGGCCCCCGTAACGCGGCGTCCGGGTCAGCTCGGCGGAACGTTCCAGCTCGCGATGACCGGCTCGTCATGCTCGGTGCCCAGTGTGCTGACGGTCCCGGTGTCCAGCTTGAACAGGCGGCCCCCAGCGGGCTCGAGGCCGAGCCAGCGGGCGGTGAGCACGCGCAGGACGTGGCCGTGTGCGACCAGCACCACATCGCCGTCATGCCCGGCCAGCAGCGGGCAGACCCGGTTCAGCACCGCGTCTGCCCTCACTCCGACCTGGGCGATGCTCTCACCAGGATGTCCGGCATCGCCCGGGATGACGCCGTCGCGCCATAGGTACCAGCCCGGCCGTTCCTGCTGGATCTCCGCGGTGGTACGCCCCTCGTAGCCGCCGTAATCCCATTCCCACAGATCGGGGTCGGGGACACCACCGGTCAGCCCGGCCAGTTCGGCGGTCCGCACCGCCCGTTTCGCCGGGCTGGTGAAAACCGCCTGAATGTGCCGCCCGGCCAGTTGGGGAGCCAGCTTGGCCGCGGCGGCCTCACCGCGCGCCGTCAGCGGGATGTCGGTGCGGCCGGTGTGCTTGCCGGCCTGGCTCCACTCGGTCTGCCCGTGCCGGAGCAGGATCAGCTCGCCCATCAGTTCATCGAGTAGTTGCTGCCCTGGGTGTCCTGCGGATTGGTCACCACCGCGGTCACCTGCAGGGCGCCACCGTGGCTGAACACCAGAGTGAGGGTGATTGCTTTGCCGTTCTTCATCGGCCCCGCCCCGGTGATCAGCAGGTGCGGGCCGTCGGGCACGAGGCGCAGGACGGAGTTCGCCGGGATGGCGATCGATGTGACCGTGCGCATCTGGCCGTTGCTGCCGCCGGCCGGCGCCCGGAAGCTGATCTGGCCGCCCACGCTGGTCCGGGCCGAGATCAGGCGATCGGCCGAGCCGGTGTAGTTCCTGATCGCCAGGTAGGCCGCGGTGGTACCCGGGGTGATGGGCAGCGGCACGTAGGCCGAGGTCGCCTGGACCGGCGCCTGGTCCGCGGACGCCACGGTGGTGCAGCCGGAGATGCCGAGGGCGGCGGCGAGGGCACAGCCGGCGAGGATCGCCGCTGGCCGCCGGGACGGGCGGCCGTTCGATCTGTGCATGTGTCCTGTCCCCAGTCGTCCTCTGCCCAGCCGTCCGGGCTCAGATGTCTTGCGATTAGTGTCCGGCGGCGCCGCCGTGCGGCGCTCGCGCGCCGGACGCCGATGCCCACTACCGTACCGTTCGCTTCCGCCGCTCCCGCATCGCGTCTGTCCCGCGCGGCTAGGGCGCCCCCGGGCGGAAGCGCGAATAATCCCCGTCCCACACACTGACGTACTTCCAGGCCGAGTCGAACAGCACGGTGACGACCGAACGGCCGGGCGCCAGGCCGGCCGCGACCTGCGCCGCCACGTGCACATTGCCGCCCGCGGTCGGCCCGGTGAACAGCTTCTCCTCGGCGATGAGCCGTTTCATCATCGTCCAGGCTTCGGCGCCGGTCACCGTGCGCACCTCATCGATCAGATCCTCACGCACGTTCGGCGGAATCTTCCCCGGGCCCAGGCCCATCAGGTTGTGCGGGCTGTGCCGGAACGGGAGGTGCTCCCGCTTAGCCCGCAGCGGCGCGGACACATCCACCTCCACGGCGACGGTGTGCATCGCCGGGAACACCGCTCTGAGCGCGGCCGCGATCCCGGAGAACGTGCCGCCGGTGCCGAGGCTGCACACGAACGTGTCCACCTCGCGTCCGGCCCGGCGGAAGTCCGCCGCGATCTCCCGCCCGGCCTGCTGCCAGGCCTGCCAGTTCAGCTGGTTCGTGGACTGGTCCAGGAAGTAGCTGCGCGGATGACGGCGGACGTACTCGCGCGCCTCGTCCTCGGCCTGCAGCAGGAAGCCCTCGGCATCGGTCTCGATGATCTCCGCCCCGAACGCGGCGATCTGCGTCTTGCGCTCGACCGTCATGCCCGTCGGCATCAGCACCACCACCTGGTAGCCGCGGGCCAGCCCGACGTGGGCGAGGGCCGCGCCACCGTTGCCCGTCGAGCACTCCACCAGGGTCCAGCCGGGCTCGATCTCGCCACGCTGCTCGAGGGCGTCGATCATGTAGTTGAAGATCCGGTCCTTGTGGCTGCCCGTCGGGTTCCGGAACTCGCACTTCGCGTACACGCTCGCACCGCCCGGCGCGACCACGTGCCGCAGCGGGCACAGGTCGGTGCCGCCCGCGGCGGGCCCGCCACCGGCTCCCGTGCCCGGCCCGCTACCGGCTCCCGTGCCCGGCCCGCCTTCCGGCGCCGCACCAGGCTCACCGCTCCGCCCCAGGTCATCGGGGGGCAGGACGTGGACCAGCCCGCTGCTGGAGTCGATGGCCACCCGCAGCACCGGCTTCACCTCGATGCCGCACCTGTCCCGCACCACGGCCGCGCCGCCGTTGGCGGGCTTCTCCGTCACCACGAGCGCCTCGAGCACCTCGGCCCCCGCCCGCCGCACCGCCTCGACCAGCGCCACCAGGGTGCCGCCAGTGCTGACCGTGTCGTCGATGATCACGACGCGGTCGCCAGGCACGATGCCGTTGAGGTACAGGTGCCCGGTGTAGTACTCCGAGGTGATCTCCACCTCGGGCGCCGGCTTTCCGTCCTCGCCCGGCAGGTCGTAGGGGTACCAGCGGGCCACCGCCAGCGGCAGGCCGGTGGCCAGGCATACCGGGCCGGCCAGGATGCCGCCCTTGTCCTCCTCGACCAGGAGCTTGGTGGCCGCGGGAAACGTGCCCAGCCGGACGAGCCGGTTCACCGCCTCGGCCAGGATCTCCGGCCGGAGCGCGGGGCGCTGATCGGTAAGTTCGTTGATCGTGGTCCGGTACCGCCCGGAAATGACGGTCGGCGCACCTTCGTATATCTGTTCAAGCAGCATTCAACGGAGTAAAACACAAGATTCCGGGCGGTGACTGCGTCGACACGGTCACAGCCGGGATCCCTTGCGGCACAGGGGGATTGGGGCAGGTTCTCAGCCGCGATCGACGGCGGTGCTGAGCAGCCCAAGCGGCGGCGCCCCCAGATCCATCAGGGCAGCGTGGAACCGGCGCAGCGTGAAGCCGCCCCCCCAGTCCTTCCTGGCCCGCTCACGCAGCTCCATGATCGCGAGCTTGCCCCAGGTGTAGCGGCCATAGGTCGGGTCAAAGGTGGCCCGCTTCGCCTCGGACAGCGCGGCCGGCCCGGCCAGGTGGGTGTCCTCCTCGAACCGGCGGGCGCCCTCCGCGACGCTCATGCCCGCGGTGTGCACGCCGATCGCGCAGGCCAGCCGGGTGACCCGGATCAAGGCCTCCAGCCACACCCCGATCTCAAACCGTGGGTCGGGCGCGCCGAATCCCTCCTCCACGCACAGTTCCTCGGCATAGTGTGCCCAGCCCTCGACGAACGCCATCGAGTGCAGCACCCGCCGGACCGTGGTCGGCGCCCGGCGCAGCGCGCGGCCGTGCGAGAAGTGCCCGGGCGCGACCTCATGCACGGTGATCCCGGGCAGCGTGGCCGCGCTGAACACCTCCAGCCACTCCTCGACCTCCTGCGCGGGCCATGACGGCTCCGGCGGGGTGATGTGGTACCAGGACGGGCCTTCCGGCTCGCCGGGCGCGTTCGAGCTCATCATCGCCATCGCCCAGCGGCGTGACGGAGGCGCGAGCCCGACCAGGCACTCGCCGTCGTTGTAGGGCATCAGCTCGCGCTCCCGGGTGAACTCGATCACCCGGCTGGTCCACTCCCGGGCGGCGTCGATCACCTGATCCGGGCCGGGATGGTCGCGGACGAGCTCCCTGGCCACGTCGAGCGCGGGGCGGCCGGGGTCGAGCTTGGCGCAGCTTTCGGTGAGCCGTGCGCGCAGCCGACCGCGTTCGGCGTCGGCCTGCTCGGCCAGCCGCCCGATGTTCACCGGCGTGCCCTCGGCGCTGCCCATGAGCGCGGCCAGCCCGGCGCTGCCCAGGCCGGCGTCCGCCGCGCCGCCGGCGGCCCGCTCCAGATGGGCGACAAGCCTGGCGTGTGCGGCCACGGCGGCGTCCCGGATGCCGGGGTCTGCGCTGCCCGGGATGCCGGCGGCCAGGCCACGCGCCGCGTCCAGCAGCGCGCTGGCCACCGGCCCGCTGACCTCGTCCAGCGCGGCTACCGCGTTGTCCATCGCGGCCGGCCAGGCGGCCAGGTGGGCCAGCCGGGCCGCCTCCCGCTGCTCCTCGGCGGCGTACTCCCTGTCGTAGCAGGCCAGGTCGAGTTCGCCGAGATGGACCAGCGGGTTGCGCCGGTGCAGCTCGAGTTCGCCGTACTCGACCCGGCACAGCTCCTCGAACGCGCGCAGGTGCGCCTCGTCATGCGGGTCATCCAGCGCCCCGGTACCGGAACGGGCCTGCTCCAGCTGGGCCAGCCCGGACCGCACGCCGCCGGGGGAGAGGTCCTGGATCTGGCCGTCGTACTCGTGGCGGCCGCTCGACTCGCGCATCTCAGCGACATGCAGGTCGCAAACCGCACGCAGCCGGGGAGTTAGCTCTTCCATGCGGACAGACGTTACAGCCCAGCGCCCACCTGTACACACCGCGGTCACGCGGGCGCCGTCCGGCTGACCTGGGCACGTCCGGCCCGGCGTGTCCGTTCATCCCGATTTTGCCGCCGTTTACCCAGTGGCCTCCGCAGGGTCTGTCAGCCGCCGTTCTCCGTGGTTTGCCGATAACCAGGAATATTCCGAGACGGCTGCGCCATCCTCCGGTGCCGGGAATGATCCCAAGGCCGTTCCCTGGCCGGTGTCAGGAACCGGGAAGAACAGTCTGTGAATCAATCCAGCCGTGCTTACGGCCGAAAGTTATAAGACCCTGCCGTACCTGCACGATGTGCTTGCCGGTGATATCTGGCGCGAATTCCAGCAGGATCTCGGTGATCTCCTGCCCGAATCTGGCCTCGGACAGCACGTCACACAGGGCATCGGTATCTGCCGTGCTGCGCGCCTGCTGCTGTCCTTCCGGCTCGCGCGGCCCGGGGACAGACCGGGCGATGCCACCTTGCAGCAGGTGAACGCCGAAGGCTTTGCGCCCGCGGTCGCCCGCCATGGTCTCGAATTCGACGGCTGCCCCGGGAACAAGTTCCTTCGAGTCGCCCTCAAATACGGATGCGTGCAGAAATACGTCCTCACCGCCGTCATCGGCGGCGATGAATCCGTAACCGCGTTCCTCATCGAACTGCAGGACCCTGCCCGTAGCCACAGCCCTAGCCTTTCTCCATCCGGCCGGCCCTCCTCGCAGCGCCGCCAAGGCAGGGTCACACCATAACGGCACGCCTTCGAGCCTGGCAATAGGCCCGCTTACCGGTGGCATCCGGGCGGGTGCGCCGATGCCCGCCGGATGCATGGGCGGCGGCGTTTGCCGACGCCTTTTGCCGCTAATCGGAGCAAAGTAACCACACTGCTGGCGGCGTGCTAGTGATAAAAGTCCGGGCCCGTCCAGGCGGGCATGGTTTTCTTCCGCGCCGGGGCGTGTGCGAGGGTATGAGCAGGCCCATCACCCACAGCAAGGGAGAATGTGATCATGCCGGTGGCCCCCGCTTTCACCACCCGCCCGGAGCTCGCAGGGACGTTCGGGATGGTGGCTTCCACCCACTGGTTGGCCTCGGCCGCCGGGATGGCAGCACTCGAGCAGGGCGGTAATGCTTTCGACGCGGCGGTGGCGACCGGACTGGTGCTCCAGGTGGTGGAGCCGCATCTGAACGGGCCGGGTGGCGAGGTGCCGATCATCGGGTTCGACGCCGCCCAGGGCGGCGGGCCGTTCGTGCTGAGCGGGCAGGGCGTGGCGCCCGCGGCCGCGACGCTGGACGCGCTCACCTCGCTCGGCCTGGACCTGGTCCCGGGCAGCGGGCTGCTGCCCGCGACCGTGCCGGCCGCGTTCGGCACGTGGATGCTGCTGCTGCGCGACCACGGCCGGCTGCCGCTGCGGGCCGTCATGCAGTACGCCATCGGCTACGCGGCCGGCGGATACCAGGTGCTGCCCACGATCAGCGCTGCCGTGCAGAGCGTGGCCGGCCTGTTCCGTGAGCACTGGCCCTCCTCGGCCGAGGTCTACCTGTCCGGCACCGGGGACGCACCCGCGCCAGGATCCAGGTTCGCCAACCCCGCGCTGGCCGCGACCTACGAGCGGGTGCTGGCCGAGGCGGAGGCCGCGGGCCCGGACAGGGACGAGCAGATCGAGGCCGCCCGGCGGGCCTTCTACGAAGGCTTCGTAGCCGAGGCAATCGCCAGCTACCTGGCTACGGCGGAGGTGATGGACGTCACCGGGCAGCCGCACCGGGGCCTGCTGAGCCATGCCGACCTGGCCGGCTGGCGGGCGGCCGCCGAGCAGCCCGCGACCTTCGGCTACGCCGGGCTGACCGTGTGCAAGACACCGCCCTGGGGGCAGGGCCCGGTGTTCCTGCAGCAGCTCAGCCTGCTGTCCGGCTTCGACCTGGGCAGCCTGCGGCCGGGCAGCGCCGAGTTCATCCACACCGTGGTGGAGTGCGCCAAGCTGGCCTTCGCCGACCGGGAAGCCTGGTACGGCGACCCCCGGTTCACCGACGTGCCGCTGGACACCCTGCTCGCGCCGGACTACGCCGCCGAACGCCGTGGCCTGGTCGGCGACACCGCGCGCGCCGACCTGGTGCCGGGGGCGCCGGGCGGCCGGTCCCCGCGGCTGCCGTGGTTCGCCCAGCGCGGCTCGGCCGGGAACGGCGACGGCTCGGTTTCGTTCGACCCGGCGACCGGGGAGCCGAGCCCCCGGGCCGGTGAGGCGTCCGCCCGCACGGGCGACACCTGCCACCTGGACGTGGCGGACAAGTTCGGGAACATGGTGACCGCCACGCCCAGCGGTGGCTGGCTGCAGAGCTCGCCGGTCATCCCCGGCCTCGGCTTCTGCCTGGGCACCAGGGGGCAGATGTTCAGCCTGACCCCGGGCCTGCCCAACACGATCGCCCCGGGCAAGCGCCCGCGGACCACGCTCAGCCCCAGCCTGGCGCTGCGCGACGGCGAGCCGTACCTGGCGTTCGGCACACCCGGCGGGGACCAGCAGGACCAGTGGACGATGCCGTTCTTCCTCAACCACGTGCACTACGGCATGAACCTGCAGCAGGCGATCGACGCGCCGTCCTTCCACACCAGGCACTTCCCGTCCTCCTTCTACCCGCGCGAGTCGGCCCCGCTGTCGCTCGACATCGAGGAGCGGGCCGGCCAGGACGTGATCACCGCGCTGCGGGCCAAGGGGCACGAGGTCACCGTCGTGCCGCCGTGGTCGCTGGGCCGGATCAGCGCGGTGGCCAGGTCGGGCGGGTTCCTGTACGCGGCGGCGAACCCGCGCGGCATGCAGGGGTACGCGGCCGGCCGCTAGCCGGGACCGCCGGTTAGAGCGGCAGCGCGAGTGCGCCGACGGCGATCGCCGCGATGGCGGCCAGCACCCGCAGCGTCCCGGATGCCAGCCCCGGGGCGGCCGCGGGAACGAGCGCGGCGGCGGTGCCGAGCACGAGCAGGCCGAGCCCGGCCGCCAGGGCCGGTAGCTGCGGGCGCAGCACCTGGGCCGGGGCGCCGGACTCGGCCAGGTGGACGGCCAGCAGGTAACACAGCAGCGCTACGCCCAGCAGGCCGGTGTGCCACGGCCGGGAGGGGTGCGCCAGCTCCAGGCCCAGCACGGCCAGCGCCGTCCCTTCGGCCAGCGGGAGCTGGCTGAGCGCGGTGTGGCCCCAGCGGGCCAGCCGCAGTGCGGGGTGGGAGAAGGTGTCCACCCGCTGCACCGGTATCGCGGCGGTGACCAGCCGGGCCAGGTCGGCGGCGGCGCACAGCGCGGCCACGACGAGCAGCAGCGTCTGCCCGCCGCCGGCCAGCGGCCAGGCGGCCCAGGCGCAGCACGCGGCGCCGAGCAGCCCGGCCGCGGCCAGCTGCCGCCCCGCGGTCAGGCCCGCTGTGGTCATGCCAGCCCGCGCCATGTCAGCTCCCGCCGTGCCGGCCCGCGCCGTGCCGGCTCCACCATGTCGGCTCCGCCGCGTCCGCCCTCGCCATGCCCGCCTCGCCCCGTCAGTTCCGTGGCCGGGAGGCCAGCGGCCGCCGGGTGTATGGGGCGAGCGGCAGGTCCAGGCTGGCCGTGCCGTCCCAGTGGATTACACCGATGCCCAGCTCGTGCAGGGAGAACCTGATCGCCTGCTGTTCCATCCGCCAGAACCGGCGGCCCAGCCGGGCCAGATTGCCCCGGCCCGCCGCCGGTTCATTGTTCAGCACGTCGATCACCAGTACCACGTGCCCGCGTTCGCGCAGGTCACGCAGCGTCTCGACGAATCTCTGGTCGAGCAGCGGACTGAACGCGAGGACCAGGGCGCCGGGCGGGAGCGCGGCCCGGGGCAGCCGGTCCAGCCTGCTCTCCCGCGAACCGCTGGGCGGGCCGGACAGGATGGCCTCGGCGATGCGCAGAAAGTGCCGCTCGCCGTGCCCGGGGGCGAGCCAGCGCACCCCCCACTGGTAGGTGATCAGCCCGACCCGGTCCGAGGCGGCCAGGTAGGCGCGGGCGGCCGCGACGGCGGCCCGCAGCGCGAGGTCCAGCGGGGTCGAGCCGCGCTCGCCGGCGTCGCAGCTGGCATCCACCAGCAGCAGCACGTCCTGTGAGCGCTCCGCGGCGAACGTGTTGACCTGCAGCCTGCCCCCGCGCCGGGTAGTGGCCGGCCAGTTGATCCGGCGCTGCCGGTCGCCGGGCACATACTCGCGGACCCCGCCGAATTCGACGCCTTCCCCGGATGTCCGGGCCGGGTGCTCACCCAGCCGGTTCGGCAGCTTGCTGAGCAGCACCCGGGTGCGCTGCTCGGCCGGTTCGGGGTAGCAGTCCACGCGGGGCAGCGCGAGCACGGCACGGCCCTCCGACAGCCGCCACCTGTCGCGCAAGATGACCTCGCACATGCCCAGCGGCCGGCGCCCCCAGCGGGACACCGTCAGCGGCAGCACGGCGCGGGCCGTGGCGTGCTCGCCCGGCCCAGCCGGCGCTGATCCGGTCGACGCTGATCCGGCCGGCCCCGAGGCGGCTGCCGGCTTCGGCCCAGCCGGCACGGGCCTGGCCAGCACCGGCATCGGACCGGGCTCGACCGACTCGTGCGGGTGCACCACGAGTTCGGGCTGGTGCTCGCCGTGCCCGGTGATCAGCACCTCGACCGACAGTGGCTCCTCCTCGAAAACCCGGGCCGACCTGCCCCGGATCGTCGCCTCGACCTGCGTGGGCCGCCGGTCCCGCCGCCAGCCGGTGAGCAGCAGCAGCGCCGGGGCGGCCGCGCCGGCGAACTCGGCCCGCCGGGTGACCACGGCGATGATCAGCCCGGCCAGGCCCACGGTGAGCAGCCTGCGGGCGTGCGCGGACAGCCCCCAGCGCGGGGTCAGCCGCACCGGCCGGGCCGGCCCGTGCTGCCCCCCGCTGGGCTGGCTGACGCTGGGCTGGCTCATGCCGGGCTGCCCGCGGCGGTGGGATCGGTGCGCGGAGTGGGCACGGAGGCCAGCAGGCTGGTCACCACGCTGTCCGCGCTGACCTGGCGCACCCACAGCTCGGGCCGCAGGGTGATCCGGTGCGCCAGGGCGGACACCGCGATCTGCTTGATGTCGTCCGGGATCACGTAGTCCCGCTGCTGCAGCACGGCCTGGCCGCGGGCCAGCTGGACCAGCGCGAGGCCGCCGCGCGGGCTGGCACCGACCTGGATCTGGGGATGGTTCCGGGTCGAGGTGACGATCGCCACGACGTACTCCAGCAGATCCGGTGACACCTCGACCTGCTCCAGCGACGCCCGCATGGCCAGCAGCTCGGCGGCATCGGCGACCCGGCCGAGCGAGGGCCACTCGGTGTGCCGGTCCAGCCGCCGCTGCAGCATCGACACCTCGTCGCCGGGCTGCAGGTAGCCCAGCCGCAGCCGCATCAGGAACCGGTCCAGCTGCGCCTCGGGCAGCTCGTAGGTGCCCTCGTACTCGATCGGGTTGTCGGTGGCCAGCACGACGAACGGCTGTGGCAGCGGGCGGGTCTCGCCGTCCACGCTCACCTGCCCCTCACCCATGGCCTCGAGCAGCGCCGCCTGGGTCTTCGGCGGGGTCCTGTTGATCTCGTCGGCCAGCAGCAGCTGGGTGAACACCGGCCCGGGCCGGAACACCATCTCGGCCCGGCGCTGGTCGTACAGCGGGGCCCCGGTGACGTCGGAGGGCAGCAGGTCCGGGGTGAACTGGATGCGGGCGAAGTCGAGGCCGAGAACCCGGGCGAACGACCGGGCGATGAGCGTCTTGCCCAGCCCGGGCAGGTCCTCGAGCAGGATGTGCCCGCCGGCCAGGATGCCGGTGAGCACGAGCTCCAGGCCTGCCCGGCGGCCGACCACCGCCCGCTCCACCTCGTCCAGGATCGCGGTGCAGCGCTCGGCGGTCTGCGCGGGCGTGCGGGTCATCTCGGTCAAAGCTGCTCCAGTCGGTTGATGAGCCGTTCCAGGGTGCGGCGGGGGATGCCGGGCTGCTCGCCTGCTGTGCGCCGGGCCGGCCGTTCTTCCGGTGCGTCCGCGGCCGCAGGTCCGCCGGCGGTCTCCGGGCCGGCCTGGGCCGGGTCGATCCAGGCCCAGAGATCGTCGTCCCGGCCCGCCCGGCACAGCAGCCGCCGGGCCTGGGCCGGCTCGGTGTACAGGTTGATGCCGTGCCGTTCGGCCAGCCGGGCGGCGAGCAGGTGCTCCAGGGCCGGCCGGAGCCGCGTCTCGTAGGCGGCCCGCGCGGCCACCCCGTCGCGCAGGTCAGACACGCTGCGCCAGTACCGGTAGGAGGACCAGCCGGTGGCGATGGTGTCCGCGCCGCCGTCCACCGCAGGTGGCGGCACCACGGGCGGCAGCAGCCAGCGCAGGGCCACCAGCGCGGCCGCCGCGGCCACCACGAGCACCACCGGCAGTGCCCGCGGCCCGGCCAGCGCATAGCTGGCCGCCGCGGCCGCGGCCACGGTCACCGTGGCGACGGCGAGTTCGGGCCGGGCACGGCGCCACCCGGCCGGCGGGACAGGCTCGCCCGGCGCCTCCCGGTCTGGCGCCTCCCGGTCTGGCGCTGCCGTGGCCCGGCGAGGGCGACGCGGGCTGGGCCCGGTCACCGTCGGGCTCCCGTGCTGCCTGTGCTGCCTGCGCCGTCCGTGCTGGCTGTGGCGTCCGTGGCGGGACTCGGCGGCGGCTTGGCCAGGCTGGCCGCGATCTCGGTGAGGGCCTCTTCCGCCGCGGCCCGATCCCCCTGGGCCAGCGGGTGGGTGGAGAACCTGGCCTCATAGAACAACTGGGTCAGCCGGGTCGCGGCGGGGCTCTGGGCCAGGCCGGCCGCCACCGCCCTGGCCAGCAGCTCATCCGGGGTGTCCGCCACCGCCCGGGCCGTGCCCGCCTTGGCCAGGCTCTGCTCCATGGCGGCGTAGCAGGCGATGATCGCCGCCCGCGCGTCGTCGAGACGGCGCAGTGCCGCCCGGCCCGACTCCACCGCCGCGCGCAGATCTTCAGGGTCGTCGTCCAGTTCCGGCTCCGGCCCGGCGGCCGGCCCGTGCCTGCGCCGGGACAGCAGCACCCAGCAGACGATCACCGCGGCCAGCAGCAGCGCCACGAGCAGCCCGTACAGCACGTCGGTGAACGGGAATGCCGAGCCGGTCCCGGTGCGCACCGGCGGAACCGTGTGCAGCCGCGGCAGCGGCCGCTCGCGCAGCGGATTCTGCGGGCTGCGGGCCCGGCCGTGCCCGTGCAGGTGGCCGAACAGCAGCACCAGCGGGATCGCGATCGCCGCCGCGACCAGCAGGTAGCCCAGCATGCTGCGCAGCCGGGCCGCGACCAGTGCGTCCTTCGGTGCCCGGCGGGCACGGACCGCGAGCACCACCAGCAGGACGGCCACCACGGCCTCGAGGGCCACACCGATGACGACGCCGTCACCGGTGTACCGGCCGGCCCAGCGGTTCGTGCTGGCCACCCCGCGCAGCCCGGCCAGGATCAGCAAGAGCAGCAGCGCGGGCAGTATCAGACGGAGCGCACCCGGCTGCCCGGGCCGGTTCCGCTGCCCGCTGGTCATGAAACGGCACCCTATGCCAGCGCCGAGGCGCGCCCACGACCCGGGCAAACCGGGCCCGGCGGCGGCCACCTGCCCCGCGCACGCGGCACGCATACGGCCGGCCGTCCACGGAACACACACGGGGGCCGCACTCGTTTACGTCTTGAGAGCCACGATGTGGTTCAGTGGACGCGTACGGCCGCGTCAGGAGGCCGGGCCCAGGGGCCCCGGCGAGAGAGGGAGTCAGACATGTCACGCCACACAGGGGTCGCCATCGGCGGGGTCATCGTCGGGCTCATCCTGCTGATCTGGCTGCCGTGGTACGTGAGCGCGCTGATCATCATCGCCGCGATCGCGATCCCGACGACGGCCTACCTGATGCTCGACCCGTCGCAGCGGCGCAGGCTGCGCGAGGCGCGCCGCCGCGGCCAGCTCGGCCGGTAGCCGCCGCGGGGCCGGGTGCCCGGTCAGGCCGGGCACCGTGCGCCACGGCCGGGTCAGCCGCGCGCCTTCGCTGCCGCCTTGAGCTTTTGCTTGAAGGCGCGGACGCGGGCCAGCGAGTTCTCGTCCACGATGTCGGCCACCGAACGGTAGGAGGTCTTCTCCCCGAACGGTCCCGCCGCCTGGCGCCAGCCCCTGGGCCGCACCCCCAGCTGCTTGCCGAGCAGCGCGACGAAGATCTGCGCCTTCTGCGCCCCGAAGCCAGGCAGCTCACCGACCCGCTTCAGCAGATCAGCGCCCGACTTGGCCTGCGTCCAGATCGCGGCGGGGTCGCCGTCGTAGCGGTCGGCGATCAGCCGGCAGAGTTCCTGCACGCGGCCCGCCATCGCCCGCGGGTACCGGTGCAGCGCGGGCCGCTGCGCGAACACGTCGGCCAGCGCCTCCGGGTCGTAGCCCGCCAGCTCCCTGGCGTCCGGCTCATGCCCGAGCCGCTGCACGAGATCGGCGGGCGAGGTGAACGCTTTCTCGATCGTCACCTGCTGGTCGAGCAGCATCCCGATCAGCAGCGCCAGCGGACTGCGGCTAAGCAGCTCGTTGGCGGCGTCGCTGACCGGCAGCGATAGCGTCATCGGTCCCCCTTCGCGCCGGCCCAGGAGGGCAACCCCTGGAACCCCGGTGCCAGATGCCGGGAGGACCATCATGCCGTATCGCCGCCGGTTCAGCAGCGCCCGGTCAGCGCACCGAGGCCAGGTACGCCGACGCGTCGCCGGACCGGGCCACACTGCGCCGCCCGTCCACTCCCACCGGGACATCGCCGGCCACGGTGACCCGGTGCATCCGGCGCGGCAGGTCGCCGTAGTCGTCGATGGCGTAGTGCTGGGTGGCACGGTTGTCCCAGATGGCCAGGTCGCCAGGGGACCAGCGCCACCGCACCGTGTTCTCCAGCCGGGTCACATGCCGCTGGAACAGGTCGAACAGGTACCTGGAGTCGGCGCTGGGCACACCGAGGATCTGCCGCACGAACTGGCCGAGCAGCAGCGTCCGCTCGCCGGTCTCCGGGTGCACCCGCACCACCGGGTGCTCGGTCTCGTACACGGTGGACAGGAACACCTCGTCGTGATGCTTGCGGTCACGCGCGGACATGGTGTTGACCCCGCCGCCGCGGGTTTCCGCGTAGTCGTGGTCGTTGGTGTGCAGCGCCCACAGCCGGGCGGCCAGGTCGCGCAGCTCCGGGGCCAGCGCGGTGTAGGCAGCCGCCGTGTTGGCCCAGGTCGTGTCGCCACCGTAGGGCGGCAGCGTGACCGCGCGCAGGAACGACAGCGCGGGCGGGCGCTGCACGAACGTAACGTCGGTGTGCCAGGCGTTCGCCTTGCCCCCGCCGGCCTGGGCGTCCAGCGGCAGCACGTGGCGCGCCGCGTCCAGCCCCGGCACGGTGGGATGGGCCGTGGTCAGGTCCCCGAAGAGCCGGGCGAAGCCGGCCTGGGTCTCGTCGTCGAGATGATCCTGGCCGTGCAGGAAGACCACCTGGTGCTCGTGCAGGGCGGCCCGGATGGTGTCCAGGACCGGGCCGGGCAGGTCCGGCCCGGTCCGCACTCCGGTGATCTCCGCCCCGATGTGCCCGGCGACCCGGCGTACGTCGATGCTCGGGCTGGTGTGGGTCATTGACACTCCTCCTGCGTGGTGGGTGCGGCGCTGGTCACACGCCTCACGAAAGCACCACGGAGAACTATTGTCAATAATTCCGATTGATTAGACTGTATTAGCGGGCCGACCCGGCGTGACGGCGTGCGGGGCGCGGTCAGCTCAGCAGGCCCGGGTAGAGCAGCGCGAGCTGCTGCGGGTACCCGGCGATCAGCCGCAACTCGTCGTCGGTGAGCGGCTTGCCGGTGGCGGCGCCGCACAGCTGCACCAGCCGGAAGGTCAGCTCCTCGTCCGTCACCTCGGCGCCGATACCGTCCATGACGTGCCGGAACCCGGCCTTGCCGCCGTACTCGCCGGTGAGCACGACCCGGCCCGCCCCGGTGTGCCAGTCGGCAGGGAACGGGCCCAGCGTGCCGTCGTCGTAGAGCTCGTAGTTCTGCCGGTCCTTGAGCGCTCCGTCGGCGTGGATCCCGGACTCGTGCGCGAACGCGTTGCGGCCCACGCCGGGCTGGCCCTGGGGGAGTGGCTGGCCGAACGCGTAGCTCGCCCACCAGGCCAGCCGCCGCGCCCAGGACAGATCCACCGGGTCGCCGACCGTGGCCCGGCCCGCGGTGCCGAAGCCGTGCTGGAAGGCCAGCACACAGGACACCAGGTCCGCGTTGCCGGCCCGCTCGCCGATGCCGTTCACGCACGTGTTGACCCAGGCGTCCTGCCCGGCATCCAGGTCGCCGAGCGCACCGGACAGCGAGTTCGCCACGGCCATGCCGAGGTCGTTGTGGCAGTGTGTCTCGACCGGCAGGCCGACCGCGCTGGCCAGCTTGGCGAACCGCTCCCGGATTCGCTCGGGGGTGTCGCCGCCGATCGTGTCGCAGTACCGCACCCGGCTGGCGCCCGCCTCCTTGGCGGCCAGCGCGAACTCCAGCAGGAACCCGTCGTCGGTGCGGGAGGCGTCCTCGGCGTTGACGCCGATCGTCTCCGCCCCGCTGCCGGCCGCCGCTGCGACCGCCGCGGCCATCTCCGCGATGATCGCGCCGCGGTCCAGCTTGCCGCGGAACTTGTGCGCGATCATCTGGTCGGACGTCGAGATCGACAGGTTGTAGTGCGCCAGCCCGAGCGGCGCGGCCTTCTCGACGTCGGCGGCGATGCCCCGGCACCAGCCGGACAGGCGCAGGTCGCCGAACGCCCCGGCCCGGGCCAGGGCGACGTTGGCCCGGACGTAGGGGACCTCGTGGAACAGGAACGGGAAGCCGATCTCGGACTGCGCCACGCCCAGCCGGCCCAGGTAGAAGTTGACCATCGTCTTGCCGAACTTGGACAGCCCGGTCCGCGCGGTCTGCACGCCGTCGCGGTTGGTGACGTCGAGGAAGTGAACGGTCGGCATGTCGTGACCTCCGGTGGTCCGCGCGCCCGATCGGCGATCGGACATTGATTTCGAGTGTACTTCAGATATTCAATGTTGATTATGATCAACTAGGGTGTACCGATGACATGCCTGCCCGCCGGGCGGGCGACGCGTGCCGCGGCTGACCGCCGGGGCCGGCCGGATGGCAGAGTGAGCGGATGACGGAGTGGATCGGGGCCGCCGAGGCCGCGGAGCGGCTGGGGATCAAGCCCGCCAGCCTGTATGCCTACGTCAGCCGGGGTGTGCTGGCCCGCCGTCAGGAGCCCGGCGGGCGGGGGAGCCTGTACGACGCCCGTGAGATCGCCCGGCTGGCCCGCAAGGGACGGCCCCGCCGGGCGCCGGCCGGCGCCGAGCTGGTCATCGAGACGGGCGTGACCGAGATCACGCCGGACCACCTGCGGTACCGGGGGCGGGACGTCATGGAGCTGGCCACCGGGCGCAGCTTCGAGGAGGTCGCGCTGCTGCTGTGGGGCGGCGACCCGGACACCGAGCCCGGCGGGTGGCAGGCCACGCCCGACGCCCTGGCCGTCGGGCGGGCGGCCCGCGCTGCCCTCC